>JAEUNZ010000048.1:0-119794 GCA_016790965.1 Dechloromonas sp. | reverse complement strand
CACACCACCACGTAGCCGCCGTTGGCCAGGGAAGTGACTTCCGGTTCGACCTGGGCCCCCAGGGTATTGCTGTTGACCTGGAACTCGGCCCCCACCGCCGCGCCCTTGGCGTCGTAACGCTGACCGTAGATGCCGTAGCTGTCACCATCCTGGGTGTAGGAGCGCCACACCACCACGTAGGAACCATCGTTGGCCCCCTGCAGACCCGCCACCACCGGAACGTGCTGCTCGTTCCCTTCGTAGGTGTTCACCTGCTGCTCGCCAAACAGCTTCACCGCACCGTCTACTTCCGGCGTGACGTTGATGACCACCTGGCTGGCGGTACTCGCGGTACTGGCGCTGTCGCGCACGACAATGGAAATCGTGCGACTGGCGTTGGGGCCGTCCGAGGTGGTCTGGTAGCCCAGATTTTCGATGACCCGCTCGATGGCTTGATCGGTGGCATTGGCGTTGAAATTGATCACCAACTGGTCACCGTTGGCGCCCGTGTCGGCGGCGTTGATGGTGCCGATGACCGTGCCGCCGTAACTGACATTGCTGCCCGAAACACCTACCTGACCAGCCCCGTTGCCTTCGTTGCGAATGGAAAGCTGATCCTCGGCCCGGCCGCTGCCGGAAACATAGGAGACGGTGAGACTGCCGCCGTTGAAACTATTGGCGCCGCTGTAGACCAGTTGCACGGCGGAATCGAGCACGACGCCAGCCTGGGCCTGGGTTTCGCTCAGGGTGACCAAGGGGGCCACGTCCTGGAGGTCCACGGTCGTTGGAGTGACCGTCGCCTGGATGCGGATCAGCACGTCGGAGGACTGGCTGGCGCCGCCGTCGCCGTCGAAGAGGCGGAAGCCGATATAGCGGTCGGTCTGGCTGGCACCTGGCACCGTATTCACGTAGGTGATGTTTTCCACCAGGGCTCGGGCGGCTGCAGCGTCGGCGCTGGCATTGAGGCTCACCACGAGGTTGGAGCCGGCGCTACCGCCGCTGAAGGTGCCGATGGTGACGCCGCCATAGGTGACATCGCTGCCGGAAACACCGATCTGGCCGGCGCCGGTTCCCTGGTTTCGGATGGCCACGGTCTCATTGGCATGGCTGCCCGCCGTGCCGTCGAGGAATTCGACGATCAGGCTGCCACCGGCGAAGTTGGCCGAGTCGCTGTCGCTGACCGCAACGTCCGTGTCGATGACCTGGGGATTCCCGGCATAGTAGGGCGAGGCCAGGGTATAGGAGAAGTTGCGCTGGACGAGCAGATCCCCGAGCACCGGGTTGGCCTGGCGCGGCATTTCGGCGCCATTGCCAAAAATCTGCTGCACGATGTCATAGGTATTGTTGCCGCCGCTGGCCGAAGTGGCGTAATCGACATAGGCCACCGCGTAGTTGCCGTTGCCGAGGTCGGTAATGACAGGCTGGTATTCGGTGCTGTTGCTGGGGGATTCGAGCTTGCGCTGCCCATCGACCGCCGTGCCGGACGCGTCGTATTCGCGGATGTAGATGTCTTCCGTGGTTCCGGTACCGCTGAGGTCGTAGTTGTCGTTGCGCCAGGTGACGACGAAACCGCCGGTGGACAAGCCGGTCACATCGGGCTGGTACTGATTGCCGGCGGTCGTTTCGCTAATCTGGAATTCGCCGCCCACCTTGGTGCCGGTGCTGTCGAAGCGCTGACCGTAGACCCCGGCGCCAGAACCGTCCTGAACGTCGGAGCGCCACACCACCACGTAGCCGTTGTCGGACAGCATCGCCACCGCGACTTCGTACTGGGCCCCGGCGGTCTCCGTGTTGACCAGGGTCTCGGGGCCGAGCTTGTTGCCCACCGTATCGTGGCGCTGGGCATAGACCCCGTAGCTGTTGCCATCGGCACCGCCCTGATCCACCCACACCACGACATGGCTGCCGTCGGCTCGCGCCGCCACATCGGAGTCGGACTGGGTGCTGCTCACGGTGGTGTTGACCCGGCCCTCCGGACCAATCTTGGTGCCGCCATTGTTGAAGCGCTGGGTATAGATGTCGTAGCCGCTGCCGCCCACATTGCCGTTGGAGGTCCAGCTCACCACATAGCCCCCGCCATAGGACGCGACGCTGGGCTGGTACTGGGTGCCGCCGGTAAAGGTATTGACCAGGGACTCGCCCCCCAGGGCGACGCCAGCGGCGTCGTAGCGCTGGGAATAGACCCCGTAGCTATTGCCGTCGAGACCATTGGTATCGGTCCACACCACGACGAAGCCGCCATCGGACAGCCCGGCGACGGTGGCTTCATTCTGGGATCCCGCGGTGCTGGTGCTGACCCGGAATTCGGGGCCCACGGCAACGCCCGAGGCGGTGAAGCGCTGGGCGTAGACGCCGTCGCTGGCACCGTCCTGGCCTGGGGAAACCCAGGTCACCACGTAGCCGCCACCACTCAGAGTGGCGATGGCCGGAGCATCCTGATGATTCGCCGCGTAGGTATTGACCTGCTCCTCACCGTAGGCCGTCGGGGTGCCGTCCAGATCCTGGGTGATGTTGATGGTCAGGGAGTTGGTATTGCTGCTGCCGCCATCTCCGTCGGAAACCCGCAGGCCCAGTGTGCGGCTGGAGTTGGGGCTGGAGTCCGCATTGGAATAGCCCAGGCGCTGAATCAGGGCTTCCACCGCTTCCACCGTCGCGGCGTTGCTGGTAAAGCTGATGACTAGGTTGGCGCCGTTGACCCCACCGCTGATCGTGCCGATGGCCGTCCCGCCATAGCTCACCGTGCCGCCCGAAACACCGATCTGCCCCGCTCCGTTGCCCTGGTGGACCACGCCCAACTGGTCTTCGACCGCTCCGTTCTGGGTGTAGTACAGATCGAGCCGGCCCCCGTTGAAGTTGCCGGAATCCGGGTCGCTCAGACCGACCGCCGCATCGATCACCTGCAGGCCGGCATTGACAGTGTTCTCGGCGAAGGTGACGGTGCCAACGAAGTCGGCCAGCGTCGGGCTGGCCGAGCGGGCAAGCTCCCCGGTGTCGCCGAAGAGTTGCTGGAAGATGCCGTAGGTGTTGGGGGATTCGGCCTCGTGGTTGTTGCCGCTCCAGATCACCGAGAAGTTGCCTTGACCCAGATCCACCACCGAGGGCTGGGTTTCCGTGCTGGAGGTGCTGCTGTTGACCTTGCGCTCTCCATCCACCGCCACGCCGGCGTTGGTGTATTCGCGGATGTAGACGTCGCTGGTGCTGCCGGTGCTGGTGATGTCGTAGTTGTCGTTGTACCAACTCACGACGAAGCCCCCCGAGGACAGGGCGGTGACGTCGGAGATGTACTGGCTGCCGTTGGTTTGTTCGTTAACCTGGAATTCGCCGCCCAGTTTGTTGCCGCTGGCGTCGAAGCGCTGGGCCATCACCGCCCAGCCGCTGGGGTCGTTGCTGTCCGAGGGCCAGACGACGACGAAAGTGCCGTCGGAGAGCGCCGCAACGGTGGGCGCAAAGTCGCCACTAGCGGCGTAGCTCTGGTTGCCACTGGTCGTGGTATTGACCAGGAAGCTGCTGCCGAAGGTGTTGGCCACCGGGTTGTAGATGCGGCCATAGACGCCGTAGCCGCCGCCGTCGTTGCTGCCGCTGTCGCTCCACACGATCACCACGCTGCCGTTGCCCAGGGTGGCAGCGTCGGGCACGTATTGGGAGCCACTCTGGGCGGTGCCGCCCCCCACTACGGTGCTGACCAGGGTCTCCGGACCGATCTTGGTGCCGGTGTTGTCGAAGCGTTGCAGGTAGATGTCGCTGCTGGTGGACCAGACGCCAGTAAAGCCGCTGCTGTAGGCCGCGATGTTGTCGTGGTACTGGGTGCCGCTGGTGGCGGTGTGAATCTGGAATTGCACGCCCTGGGCTACCCCGGAGGCGTTGTAGCGCTGGCCGTAGACGCCGTAGCCGCTGCCGTCGTTGCCGACATCCTGCCAGGTGATGACGTAGTCGCCGGTCGTGAGCCCAGTGATCTGGGGCCAGTCCTGGGCGCCCCCCGTCAGACTGTTGACCCGGAATTCGGGACCAATGGCTTCGCCATTGTTGGCGTAGCGCTGGGCATAGACACCGTCCCCGGAACCATCCTGGCCCGTGGACACCCAGGTCACCACGTAGCTGCCGTCCGTCAGCTTCGCCGCCGACGGCCATTGCTGATGATTCGCCGTGTAGGTATTGACCTGCTCTTCACCGTAGGCCGTCGGGGTGCCGTCGACTTCGCGCGTCACGTTGATGGTGACCACCCCCGGCTCGCTGGCGCCGCCGTCGCCGTCATAGACGCGCAGCGCGACGGTGCGGCTGGCCTGAGGACTGCCCGAGCTGTTGGCGTAGGTGAGGTTCTGGATCAATTGCTCCACGGCGTCGACCGTGGCGCTGGCGTTCAGGTTGACGATCAGCGCAGCGCCGTTGCTGCCCCCGCTGATCGTGCCGATGACCTGGGCGCCGCTTCCGTCGTTGAAGCTTACGTTGCTGCCCGAAACGCCGATCTGCCCCGCGCCGCTGCCCTGGTTGCGGACGCCGAGCTGGTCTTCGGCACTGCCGGACTGGATGAATGCGAGTTCGACTCGGCCCCCGGCGAAATCGCTCGAATCCGGGTCGATGAAGCTGACGGCGGTGTCGATGACTTGCGGCGTGGCATTGACCAGGTTTTCCCCGAAGGTGAGGGTGCCGGTGAAGTCCGCCAGATAGGGATCGCCTTGCCGCGGAAGTTCGGCGGCAGTGCCGAAGAGCTGTTGGTAAACACCGCTGCCGCTGCCGTCCTGACTATCGGACCGCCAGACGACGACGTAGTTGTCGCTCCCCAGGTGGGCGATGGCAGGTTCGTACTGGTAGTAGGCGCTTGGAGTGGGTGTATTGGCCTTGACATCCCCCGTTGCGGCGCTGCCGTCGGCGGCGTACTCCCGCGTGTAAACGTCGGCATAACTGACGCCGCTGTCGGTGGTGTTGTCGTTGTACCAGGTGACGACAAAGCCGCCGTTGGCCAAAGCAGTCACATCGGGCTGATATTGACCCCCGGCCGTGGCAACGTTGACACGAAACTCGCTGCCCAAGGCATTACCCCCGGCATCATAACGCTGGCCGTAAACCCCGGCGCTGCTGCCATCCTGGCCATCCGAACGCCAAACCACCACGAAGCCCCCGCCGACGAGGGTCGTCACGGCGGGTTCGTATTGGGCGCCGGTCACGAAAGTATTGACCTTGAACTGGCTGCCGGCGGCCACGCCGCCGCTATCGTAGCGCTGCGCGTAGACGCCGTAGCTCGAACCGTCGGTTCCGCTCTGGTCCGTCCACACCACGACGAAGCTGCCATTGGCGTTGGCGGCGATGTCCGGTTCAGTTTGGCTGCCGCTGGTGGTGGTGTTAACGCGAAACTCTGGGCCGAGGGCGGCGCCAGCGTTGGAGTAGCGCTGGGCATAGACACCGTAGCCGCTGCCATCCTGGCCATTGGAATACCAGGTGACCACGAAGCCGCCGGTGTAGGCCGCCACGCTGGGCGTCCCCTGGTCGGCGTTGATGTAGCTGTTGACGCGGAATTCGCTGCCCTGAGCCACACCGCTGGCGTTGTAGCGTTGGGCATAGACCCCATAGCTGGAGCCGTCCGTGCCGGACTGATCGGTCCAGGTCACCAGGAAACCGCCGTCGGAAAGCCCCACGACGCTCGAATCGAGCTGGTGGCCGGCCGTGGTGGAATTGACCCGGAATTCCGGCCCGGTCGGAATCCCCGACGCTGTATAGCGCTGGGCGTAGATGCCGTAACTTCCCGCTGCGTCCTGCGCCAGAGAGGTCCACACGACGACGTATCCGCCACCGGTCAGCGCCGCGACTGCGGGATCATTCTGGTCGCTGTTGGTGGTGGTATTGACCTGATCTTCGCTGTAAATTTTGGCCATGCTGGTCTCCTCTCAGGGTTCGGGCTGCCCGTGGCGGGCAATCGGGCACGTCGAATGCAATAAGCAGACCACTGACGTAAAATCAATGGCCTCTCGCCAGGGGATCAAATAATTGTCGAGAGTGTGTAAAATTTCTCGACACAGCAAGGGGCAGCGACCCTACTCCTTTGGTCATAACTGGGCTTCCCTGGCGCCACCCCGGCCATTCCCCATGTCATTACGCAGCACTCAAGTTATACTACTGTCATGACACTCCTCCTGCGCAGCGCCGTTCTCCGTGATCTGGAATCCGCCCATGCCGATCAGCCGCTCATGTCCCGGGCCGGGGCTGCAGCGGCGGAATGGGCCGAGACGCTGGCGGCGGACGCTTCCCGGCCCATCCTCGTCCTGGCCGGACCGGGCAACAATGGGGGCGACGCCTTCGTCACAGCACGCCACCTGCGGCAGCAGGGGGCCGATGTGCGGGTCGTCTTCGTTGCCGACCCGCAGACGCTTCCTCCCGCTGCCCGTGCAGCCCGAGAAGCCTTCCTCGCCGCGGGCGGGACGACGGTCGCGGGCATTCCGGACGGCGAGCGCTGGGGGCTCATCATCGACGGCTTGTTCGGCATCGGTCTGACGCGTTCCCCCGAATCCCCCTACGCCGACTGGATTCCCGTCGCCAACGCCTTGGCCGGCAGGGACGGCTGCCCGCTCCTGGCCCTCGACTGCCCCTCGGGACTCAACGCCGATACGGGTCGGGCTCACCACCCCACGATCAGGGCCTCGCACACCCTGAGCTTCATCGCCGACAAGCCCGGCCTCCACACCGCCGACGGCCCCGACCAATGCGGCCTGATCCGCATCGCTTCCCTGGGTCTTGACCTCAGCGTCGCAACGCCGCCCGCGGGGCGCCTAGTCACGCCCACGCTCTTTGCCGAGGCCCTGGTGGCCCGCCTGCGCAATACCCACAAAGGAAGTTTCGGCAGCGCCGGCATCGTCGGCGGCGCCCACTCCATGCTGGGGGCCTCTCTGCTGGCCGGCCGGGCGGCACTGCGCCTGGGGGCCGGACGCGTCTACGTCGGCCTGGTGGATCCGGAGGCCCCCTCCTTCGACCCGGCCTGCCCGGAGCTCATGCTGCGTCGGCCGGAGGGGGTTCTCGAAGCCGGCCTCACGGCCCTGGCCTGCGGTCCCGGCCTGGGCAACAGCCTCACCGCCATCAGCTTGCTGGAGCGCGCCCTCGGCCTCGACCTGCCCATCATCCTCGACGCCGACGCCCTCAACCTCATCGCCTTCGAATCGGCGTTGCAAAGCGCAGTAGCCCAGCGCACGGCCCCCACCCTCCTCACCCCGCACCCCCTGGAAGCGGCACGCCTCATGGACTGCGAACCGGAAGAGGTGCAAGCCGACCGCATCGGCATCGCGACCGAGCTGGCCTGGCGTTTCGACGCCCAGGTGGCCCTCAAGGGTTGCGGTACCGTCATCGCTTCCCCCAAGGGTCAATGGTGGATCAATTCCACCGGCAACCCGGGCCTCGCCTCGGCAGGCACCGGCGACGTGCTCACGGGCTTCACCCTCGCCCTCCTGGCCCAGGGCTGGAGCCCGGAAAACGCCCTTCTGGCCGCCGTACACCTACACGGCGCCGCAGCCGATGCCCTGGTGGAAAGCGGTTCCGGTCCCGTCGGTCTCACCGCCAGCGAACTGGTTGACCCGGGCCGGCGCATTTTGAACCGCTGGCTGCGCGGTGGCTGAACACTCCCCCCTGCGGGGGATTCTGTTGCTCTTCTGCTCCCTCTTCTTCTTCGCCGCCCTGGACGCCACGGCGAAATATCTGGCGCAGTCCTACAGCGTCCCGCTCCTCGTCTGGGCGCGTTACTGTGTCCATTGCCTGCTCATGACCCTCATCCTCGGCCCCCGTCTGGGCCGCAGCCTGATCCGTACCGGGCATCCGCGTCTGGTCATTTTGCGCGGCCTTTTCCTGGTGGGCTGCACGGCCTTCGGCGTCGCCGCCCTTTCCCGCATGCCCCTGGCGGAAACCACCGCCATCGCTTTCACCGCCCCCCTGCTGGTGGCCCTCCTGGCTGGGCCCCTGCTGGGGGAACGGCTCACTCCGCTGCGCTGGGGGGTCGTACTTATCGGTTTCGCCGGCGTCCTGCTCATCGCCCGGCCCGGAGGGGAAATCACCCTCGGCGGTGCGGGTCTGGCCCTGGGGGCAGCAGCCTGCTTCGCCGCCTACCAGATCCTCACCCGCCGTCTGGCGGCAAGCGAATCCACCGTGACCCTGCTGTTCTACACCGCACTTTCGGGGAGCGTGGTCACCAGTCTTGCCCTGCCGTTCTTCCACGCCGATCTGGTCGTCCCGCCCCCGGGGGATGCCCTGCTGATCTGCGCCCTGGGCGTCCTGGGGGGCAGCGGCCACTTCCTCCTCACCCGGGCCTTCCGCCACGCTCCGGCCTCTCTCCTCTCGCCCTTCACCTATCTGCAATTGGTCTGGGCCACCCTGCTGGGCGCCGCGATCTTCGGCCACTGGCCCGACGTACCGGCCTTCCTGGGCATGGCCATCATCGTCGCTGGCGGAGTCGTGCTGGCCCTGAAGACCGCTCCCGCAAAACCCTGAGCCTCCCGCGCGTCGGAGTTTATGAGCGTGGCGTGCGCCGCGGGGGAACGGCCATGGGCACAGAGGTTCAATCCCGGGCCGGCGGATAGGGATAGAGCCGGTTGAGGGCCTCGCTGTGGCCGCTGACCTGCATGATGCGTACGTGCTCGCGGCGGAATTCCCGGGCGTGCTTCAGGCCGCAGGAATGGGCGATCATGTCGATTTCGCGATTCATGTTGCGGCAGTAGGCCGCTACCCGTTCGGCCTTGTCTTCCACCACCAGGCCCCGCTGCAACTTGGGGTCGTGGGTGGTGACGCCGGTGGGGCAGGTGTTCTGATGGCAGCGCAGTGCCTGGATGCAGCCCAGGGAGAACATGAAGCCGCGGGCCGTATTGACGAAGTCGGCGCCACAGGCCAGCGCCCAGGCTGCCTTGGCCGGGGTCACCAGTTTGCCCGAGGCGATGACCCTCATGCGCCCGCGCAGCCCTGTTTCGATGAGGCTATCCACCACCCGAGGCAAGGCCTCCAGAATGGACAGCGCCATGTGGTCTGCCAGGGCCTGGGGCGCCGCACCGGAGCCCCCCTCTCCACCGTCCACCGTGAGAAAGTCCGGCGCCGCCTGCAAGCCGCGCCGATGCACGGCCTCCGCCAATTCGTGCATGAAATTCCAGCCGCCGATGGCAGTCTTGATGCCCACCGGCTTGCCGGTGAGTTCCCGCACCCATTCGACCATGTCGAGCAACTGGTCCATGTTGCCGGTTTCCGGATGGCGATTGGGTGAGAGGGAATCGCGCCCCATGGGGATTCCCCGGATGCGTGCAATTTCCTCCGTGACCTTGGCCGCCGGCAGAACGCCACCCTTGCCCGGCTTGGCCCCCTGCGAAAGCTTGATCTCGAAGGCGCCGACGGCGTCCAGGGCCGCAATTTCCCGCAGCTTTACCGCATCGAGACGCCCCTCGGCGTCGCGCACCCCGTACTTGGCCGTGCCGATCTGGAAGATGATGTCGCAACCGCCTTCCAGATGGTAGGGCGACAGCCCGCCCTCGCCGGTATCGACCCAGCAGCCCGCCAGAGCCGCCCCGCGGGAGAGCGCCTGCACGGCAGGGCGCGAGATGGCCCCGAAGCTCATGCCGCTCACATTGACGACGGAACGACCCACCATGGGCTTGTGCACATGGCCATCGCCGATGGCCAGCGGCGGCGTGGGCAGATGGTCCGCCTCCAGAACCGGAAAGGGCGCATTTACGAAGAGCAGCGCCCCCGGAGCATGAATGTCGTAGGTGGAGCCGAAGCCGACGATGCCGCCCTCGTCCTTTGCCATGCGATAGACCCAGGCCCGGGTGGCCCGGTTGAAGGGCATTTCCTCCCGGTCACCGAGGAAGAAATACTGGCGGAAGTATTCGCCCAGATGCTCGAAGAAAAACCGCAGGTGGCCGATGATGGGGTAATTGCGCAGGACCGAGTGGCGCTTCTGGGTGATGTCCCGCACGTACCAGTAGGTCAATAGCAGCGCCAGCACCAGGGCGACGAAGACGCCCAGCCCGACGTGGAATACGCTCATCATCTCGGCAACCTCCCAGGTGGTCTGCTTCGCCGCCGACCCGACAAAAACCGGATCCTGCGCCCCCGACATCTCTGCTCACCTTCGCGCCGGCACGGGCGGTCGTCGTGACCCGTGTTGCCCCCCGCAAGGATTCGGCCCTATTCGGCCCCCTTGCCCAGCCCGTGGCCAAGGAGCTCGCCGGCAGCGGTAGAATGCGGCCTTCGCGACTGCCGTTTGAGAATACCATGACCGTCGAGTTCCCCTATCCGCTGGCACCCGAAATCGCCCGCAACGTGGACGACGCCCTGGCCGAGGACATCGGCGCCGGCGACCTCACTGCCGAACTCGTCCCCTATGGGCGCCGTGTGCGGGCCACCGTGGTGGCCCGGGAGGCGGGGGTGCTCTGCGGTTCCGCCTGGTTCGAGCTGTGCATCCTCAAGCTGGACCCCCAGGCGGAAGTCTATTGGGGCGCCGAGGACGGCGACCGCATCGCTGCCGGCAAAATCCTGTGCGAAATCGTCGCCGACGCCCGGGCGCTGCTCTCCGCCGAGCGCAGCGCTCTCAATTTCCTGCAACTCCTATCCGGCGTCGCCAGCAAGGCACGCAGCTACGCCGACGCCATCGCCGGAACCCGGGCCCAGGTGGTGGATACGCGCAAAACCCTGCCGGGCCTGCGCATCGCCCAGAAATACGCGGTACGCTGCGGCGGCGGCGGCAACCACCGGCTGGCCCTTTGGGATGCCATTCTCATCAAGGAAAACCACATCCTCGCCGCCGGCGGCATTGCCGAAGCCCTGGAAGAAGCGGGACTCGCCGCCGAACGGGCGGGAGATCGCTGCAAGTTCGTGCAGATTGAAGTCGAGAATCTGCAAGAACTGGATACTGCCCTACGCGCCAAGGCAACCATGATCCTCCTGGATAATTTCGACCTGGACGGCCTGCGCGAAGCCGCCCGCCGCAATGCCGGCCGGGCCATCCTGGAAGCTTCCGGCAACGTCACCCTGGAAACCATCCGCGCCGTGGCCGAAACGGGGGTGGATCGCATTTCGGTGGGCAGCCTGACCAAGGATGTCCGGGCCCTCGATCTCTCCATGCGCTTCATCGCCTGAACCTCTGCGCAGCCATGATCTGTGGAGAACGCTCGCATCGACACCGCCGGGGATGACCGGCAGCGGGGCAAGCCTTTATAATCACGCAAAATGCAGAGCGGAAGCACGCCTTCCGCCCAACAGGGGAGTTTCGATGCTTTTCGCGCTGTTCTACATCGTCGCCATCACCATTCTGGTCCTTCATTTCACCGGCTTTCTAGCCCGGCGCAACCTGGAATGGCTGGTTCTGGTCCTCGCCGTCGCCGTGTTTCCCGCAGTCATCTATCTTTGATTCCCGCCGACATCGATGCAAAAGGCAGCCCGAGGGCTGCCTTTTTCGTTAACCGGCTGCAGGCGGTCAGACTCTAGTAGCGATGTAGCGCTTTACGGCCTCGACATCAGGGGCCATCACCACCACCCGCTGGGGCAGATTTTCTATACCGGCCAGATCCGCCGGACGTACCGGCTCCCGGCCCAGGGCTTCGCGGATGGTTTCCTCGAACTTGGCCGGCTGGGCGGTTTCCAGCACCACCATGGGCACTCCCGGCAAGCGGTGCTCCAGGGCCACCTTGAGGCCATCGGCGGTATGGGTGTCGAGCATGACCCCATAGGTCTCCTGGGCGAAGCGGATGGTCCTGAGGCGGTCGGCATGGGTGCTGCGGCCGGAGACGAAGGCGAACTGCGGCATCGTCGCCCAGTGGGCGGTACCGGAAAGGTCGAAGGCCTCGCCCTTGTCCACCTTGGCCCAGAGTTCGCGTACCACGGCCGGGTCGCGGCCCACCAGGTCGAAGACGAAGCGCTCGAAATTGGAAGCCTTGGAAATATCCATGGAGGGGCTGGAGGTAATGCTGGTCTCGGCGGAATTGCGCGGACGATAGACGCCGGTGCGGAAGAACTCGTCCAGCACGTCATTCTCGTTGGTGGCCAGCACCAGGCGGGCGATGGGCAGGCCCATGCAGCGGGCGATATGGCCGGCGCAGATGTTGCCGAAATTGCCCGAGGGCACGGCGAAGGCCACCTGCTCATCATTGGATTGGGTCGCCAGGAAGTACCCCTGGAAGTAATAAACGATCTGAGCCGCCACCCGCGCCCAGTTGATGGAATTGACTGCGCCGATCTTGTACTGCTTCTTGAAGGCCGCGTCGTTGGAAACGGCCTTCACGATGTCCTGGGCGTCGTCGAACATGCCGGTGACCGCGATGTTGAAGATGTTCGGGTCTTGCAGGGAGTACATCTGGGCGCGCTGGAAGGCACTCATCTTGCCCTCCGGCGAGAGCATGAAGACCTTGACGTTGTGCTTGCCACGCATGGCGTACTCGGCCGCCGATCCGGTATCGCCGGAAGTGGCACCGAGGATGTTGATGGATTCGCCCCGCTTGTCCAGTACGTACTCGAACAGGTTGCCCAGAAGCTGCATGGCCATGTCCTTGAAGGCCAGTGTCGGGCCGTTTGACAGTTCCTGGGTGTAAAGGCCATCGGCCAGACGGGTCAGGGGCGTGATCTGCGCTGCATTCCCGCCGTTGCGGGTATGGCAATAGACGGCGGAGGTGTAGGTTCTGGCGACGATGGCGCTCAGGTCGGCGGCAGGAATGTCGTCGATGAATCGGCTCAGAATCTCGAAAGCCAGATCGGCGTAGGAAAGCTTCCTCCACGCATCCAGGTCGGCGCGGCACACTTGGGGAACCGTCTCCGGCAAATACAGGCCACCGTCCGGTGCGAGACCGCCGAGGAGGATGTCGCAGAAAGCCTGGGGCGCGGCCTGGCCGCGGGTCGATATATAGCGCATGGGGGAAGAACCGGGAAAAAGCGTGAGGGGCGGATTTTACCGCGCCGCGGCTGCCCCGGGCAGCATTGCGGCCATGAGAAAGAGCCCCAGGCCGGTCGCGGCCAGGAAAGAACCCAACGGGACCCAACCAGCAGCCAGGGCTATTCCCGCGCCAAGAAAAACCAGGGCCCGCAGGCGGCCGAAGCGTGCCAGAGCCCGGCCCAGGGCCGCCCGCGCCGGGCTGGCGGGGCCCGGATGGCGCCAGACCGGTAAGAGCTGTGACAGGGCGCCCGTAACGAGGGGGAGCAGGAAGCCCGCCCCCCAGACGGCAATGGCCGGACGCCCGGCAATCACGCCCATGGCGTGGGCGGCCCCCAGCACCAGCACCCCCAAGAGTCCAAGCAGCGCGACCACGAAGGAGGATGCCGCCCCCCGCTCCACCAGTACCGGCAAGCCAAAGTGCACCAACCAGTGACCGAGCAGGCCAAGAACGACGGCGAAGAGAAGGGCTGCCCCCACCGCGGCCAGAGGCCAGGCCAGCGCAGCGCCACCGGCCACCGCCAGGACGGCGCCCACAACCGGCCATAGGCGGCGGCGCAACCATGCGGCGGCAGCGGGGTCAGGCCGGCCCAGGGCGGTCGGCAACAGGACGGGTAAGGTGCCCAGGGCGGCGCATCCCACCAGCCCCAACACATTGAGGTGCAAGTGCCAGAGCCGCAGCTCGGCGGCCCCGAGGCCGCTGACCATGAAGGGTACCGCGACCAGGGCAGCAATTCCGCAGCCAAGGGAGGCGGCGTACCAGCGCCAGCCCGGGTGCGCCGCGCCCAGGCAGCGCCTCGCCCGGTTCAGCGCCCAGAGGAGAAGTCCCAGAGCGAGGGTCGCATCGATGAGGGCGGCCGGATGGAGCACCCACCGCGGCAAGAGGCCTTCGAGCGCGGCCGCGGCGCCCAGGCCCGAGAGCTGCGCCAGGCAGGGAAGCGCTGCGACCCCGCGGGATGGCTCCCCCGAGCGGGTCAGAACCGGGACGAAATGGGCGATTGCGGCGAAAATCAGCGGCAACGCCCCCACCGCAAAGACCAGGTGTGCCAAGGCCACCGGGCTGCCCTGGCCGGCCAGGACCAAAAACAGGCCGGCGGCCAGGGCAGCGCAGGTGACGGTCGCAGTGGCGATCAAGCCGGAATCCCTGCCTGACCGCCGGGCCCCGATTCATCCCTCGACAGCCCTTCCCTAAGCCCCGTCACCGGGCTTTTGTGGAAGCGATCGCCAAGTGCCCGCCTACCGCGTGCCGGGTCCGTATTCCGCGCACGGATGGCATCCCATAGGGTTCCCAAGGTTGCGACCGAGATTCGAGGATCAATCAGGCTGCGACGGCGAAATCAATCACGATGGCGCCCGGCTCCCGCTGCCGGTAGGTGATATTGACCCGCTCACCATAGCGCTGCTGCAACTGGGCCAGCAGCGGCAGCGGATCGTGGTCGTTGCAGAAACGCATGGTTTCCCCGGGCTGCAGGGCATCCAGGGCGCCGAAGATGGCAGCGTGCCGGAAACGCTTGGCGATTCCCCGGGCGTCGAAGGGGTACAGCGCCTCGGGGGTGGTGTGGTTGCAGACGTGGATAGCGTGTTGCATGGGAACTCCCTAAATCGCCCCGCCACCGGGGCCAGGAGGCGCATTGTGCCGCCCGGGCAAGGGCCTTTCCTTGATCCGCGTCGCGATACCCCCTCGCCTACTGGGCCTTTTTGTCTCCGGCCACGAACCCTGCCGCACCGTCGAGGCAATCGAAGCGCACGACGATCTGGCCCAGGGCCTGGCTACGGGCGACAACATAGCGCTCGTCCACCGAGATCACCAGGGCCGGGATGGTCTGGCCATTGACATAGAGATTGACCCCCTTGCCGCTCGCCCTGGCTTCCTCCAGCAGGCTGCGCAGGGCGTCGTCACCCTGGGCTAGGGTAGCGAAGGAAATGGCCGAGGCAAGGGCAATCAGGTGACGTGGATTCATGGGAATTTCCGGGGTTCGGGTTCAGTTGGGGTGGAGTTCGGTGGATGGTTTCCGGGTATCAGGGGTGGTCTTGCCACACGACTGTGCCGCGGCGGTCGATCCATAGGCTGCGCCCCCCCTCGGTGACGGCCGCCAGGCCGTTCCAGAACGGGCGTGCATAAGCGTAGCGAGGGGCGATGACCCACTTGCCAGCCCGGTCCACGTAACCCCAGAGCTTGCCATCCTTGGCCGCCGCCAGCCCGTCCCCAAAGGCCGAGACCCGCTCCCAGGGGACTTCCAGTATGGTCTTGCCCGATTTGTCGATGAAGCGGCGCGTCTCGCCTTCGCGCACCAGAGCCAGGCCGTCGGAGAAGTCTTCGGCGCTGTCGAAGCGCGCCGGGATTACCGTGCGACCGCTACGGTCGATGTAACCATATTTGCCCTCCACCCAGACCCGGGCCATGCCCTCGCGAAAATCGCTGGCATTGGCGAAAACCGGCGCGACCACCACCTTGCCCGCAAGGTCCATGAAACCCTGCTTGCGGGCGGACCAGATCCGGATCATGCCCTCCGCAGGCTGGCCGATGAAATCGACCCCTTCCGGAGTGATGTCGCGGCCCCGGGCGTCGAAGGCCCGCTGGCCCCGTTCCGTTTCCACCCGCCCCACGCCATCCCGAGCCGGCAGGGCCTTCAGGTGGCGGGCTTCGACCACCAGCCGGCCACTCCGGTCGGCGTAGCCATAGCGCAGCTCGCCCCATTCGTTGGCGATGCCCACCCGAGCGAGACCACCGGAAAAGGCGTCCGCCGCCTGGAAGCAGGGCGCGATGACCACGGTGCCACGGGCGTCGACGTAACCCCACAGCCGCTTGCCGGCCTCATCCTTCAGGAGCGCGGGGGCCAGGCCCTCGGCGTAAGGCTCGGTGAGTTCCTCCTGGGGCGGTACGGCAAGACTGCCGTCATGGCTGTAATAGGCGGTGCGCGTTCCCTTGCGCACACGGATCAGGGGGTCGCCGACCGTGGGCGCCTCGCGGAATTCCGGGGGAACGACCACCTTGCCGGAGCGGTCGATGAGGCCCATGGCGTCGCCCTGGCGAATTTGAAAAAGAGCCGGCTCTCCGCCGGCGGCGAGGGCAGCAGCGGCCCACGCCAACCCCGCGAAACCCATTAGAAGTCGCCCTTGACGCATGTTCCCCCCGCTCCCGCTTTTCGGTCATCATACCGCTCTCCCCTGTCCCTGTCGTCCCGCCCCGTGTCCACCTCCTTGCCTGTGCGATGGCCCGGCTGCAACCGCTCCGGCCGCATCTTTCCGGTCTTCCTCGCCGCCTTCGCCCTGGCCGGCTGCACGACCCTGCCCCCGGGCGGCCCTGGAAGCAGGATCGATGTCCCCTCCCCCAACGCCGATGCCCGCCGCCCCAATTTCGTCATCCTCCACCACACCGGCAGCGCCAACGTCGAGCGAGCCCTCGCCACCCTCACCGATCCCGAACGCAAGGTCAGCGCCCATTACCTCATCGGCCGCGACGGAACCGTCTACCGCTTGGTCGATGAAGCCCGGAGGGCGTGGCATGCGGGAGCCTCCTCCTGGGGCGGGCAGACCGATCTCAACTCGGCCTCCGTCGGCATCGAACTGGACAATGCCGGCAACGAGCCCTTCCCGCCCGTCCAGATCGAAGCACTCAAGGTTCTGCTGGGCGAAATACTTCCGCGTCACCGCATCCCCGCCGCTAACGTCGTCGGGCACGGCGACGTGGCGCCTGGCCGCAAGGCGGACCCCAGCCACCATTTCCCCTGGCGCGATCTGGCCCGGGCCGGATATGGCCTGTGGTGTGAGCCGGAATCGGATAATTCCGCTCCGCCAGCCCTGGACGGCCTCCTGGCCCTGCGCGCCCTGGGCTACGATACGACAGACCCGCTCGCCGCCGTGGCAGCCTTTCGCCGCCACCATCTGGGCGACGAAGCCGATGTCCTAGGTGACGACGGCCTACGCCGTCTCGACTGCCTGCTGCGCCAGCCCCGGGCGGATCCCTGATGCGGTACGCGCCCGCGGATCAGTCGCATAGCACTGCGCGGATTCCGGGGCGAGTCGTCACCTCGCCGGCGCTCCGGACCGGAGCATCGAGGGCAGCCGATCTTGCCAAGGAGACGGGCGGACTGGTTTGCGATATTGCTTGCTTCAATCTGTGGGATGCCCGGGGCGCGGAATCCACGGGTTCAGAATAGCGTGCAGACCGGGGAGCGCCGGATCAACGCAAGCTGCAGGCTCAGGAACCCCGGCCTGCCCCAGATTTCACCAGGCTGCCCGCCCCCGCAACTGCGGCGGCGAAAAGGGCGCCACCGGGCTTTCCGCCACGGCTTCCTCGGGCTTCACGGCGACCGCCTCGCGGCGGGCGGCTGCCTCACGATGCTGATGCTCTATGCGCGCATAGGCCTCGGCAAACGGCTCCCGGGTCTCCAGTGCGGTCAGGAGGTCCGCCAGGCCATCGGCTCCCACCACCTCGAACCAGCGCGCCACTTCGCGGCGGGCGGTGCCGTAGGTCATCTGCATGTGCTCGCCGTTGGGCCCGGTGCGGGCGACCCAATCGTTCATGGCGGCGATTTCGCTCAGAGCCGGGGCACGGCTACCGTCAATGGTCGCTTCCTGCCACGCCTCGTCGTTGAATTCCCGTGCCATGCTGGTCAGCACGGCAAGCCCCTCGTCGAACCATTGCGGCAAGAGTTGCAGAACCCGTTGCAGCCCCCCCACCCGGCTGGCCAGTTCCACGTGGGCCAATTCGTGTGCAACGATGGCCAGACGCCGGCCCCGAGGCGAAACGAGAACGTTGGCACCGTCGGAGAAGCCGAGGCCGACGCCCCCCAGATCGCAATAGCAGTCGTCGCTGCCACAGAAGATGACGTTGGGGCTGGCCGAGACGCCGCCGTAATAGAGGGAGACTCGCCGCCGCGCTCCTTCGAGCAGACGCTGCAGGCCAGCCACCTCCGCCGCCGGCAGGGCAGGATCGACATAAACCCCTCCCCCCAGGGAGCGCAAACCCGCCGTTTCGGGATTGTCCAGCGGACCCGCCCAAGCGCCTCCGCTGGCCACGAGGGCCAGCAAGCCGGCAAGACTGAGGCGGAAAAATAGGCGACGCACGATGGGGAGATTCGAAAGGCTCACGCTCTGAAGCATAGGCGAACCGGCTGCGACGCGCAAAGCACCTGGTTTCCGGGCGGCGATTGCGCTTGGGCGACCCGGGGAACGCCAGGGGAGCCAGCCGGTCGTCCCACCGAGCGGGCGCGAACCGCGCCCCTCAGACGAGGACGATTTCGGATGCCGGCACGGTGACACACAGGCTGCCGCCGTAGCAGATGAGTTGCATGCCACGATTGACTGCGCTGACGATGAATCGGTTTTCCAGAATTTCGCCCGAGCGGGCGGCCTTTTCTGCGAGTCTTCTGAAGGTTGCCTGGCGCAGGGCGACCATGCGCCCGACGTAGTGCTGGAGCCTGTTTTTCATTTTCGGTGCTTTCTTCGCTGGCCGGATGGAACCGGAATTTCTGCTGGGCTTAGTTCTGTATAGCCCGGCGCAGCGCATTCTCCAGGGTGAAGATGACGGCTCCGTGAAAAAGTTGCCGCCCCGGGGCCAGGCGAGCACGGCTTGAGCGGCGGTCGGCCCCGCTCACCTCCAGGGCAGCACCGACCGTCGACTCATGGCCGGTGGCGCCTCCCCCAGCAGTTCAGCCCAGGGCCTTCAACTGCTGGATCACTTCGGCGATGGCCGGCTGGGCGTCGCCGTAGAGCATGCGGCAATTGTCGGTGTAGAACAGGGCGTTCTCGACCCCCGAGTAGCCGGTCCCCTTGCCCCGCTTCACCACAATGACGTTCTGGGCATGGTCGGCGTTGAGGATGGGCATGCCGTAGATCGGACTGGATTTGTCCGTACGCGCCACCGGATTGACCACGTCGTTGGCGCCGATGACCAGGGCGACGTCGGCCTGGGCGAATTCGCCGTTGATTTCTTCCAGGTCGAAGATGCGGTCGTAGGGTACGCCAGCCTCGGCGAGCAGGACATTCATGTGTCCGGGCATGCGCCCCGCTACAGGATGGATGGCGAACTTGACCTCGACACCCGCTTCTTCCAGGAGCACCGCCATTTCCCACACCTTGTGCTGGGCGTGGGCCACCGCCATGCCGTAGCCGGGCACGACGATAACTCGGGAGGCGTAACGCATGAGGGCCGCAGCATCCACCGCCCCTACCTCCTTCAGGGTGCCGCTCACCGCTTCTCCCCCACCCGCAGCGGCCACCAGGGGGGTAAACAGGATATTGGACAGAGGCCGGTTCATGGCCTTGGCCATGAGTTGGGTGAGCAGCGTCCCCGCCGCGCCGACGACGATGCCGGCGATGATGAGGGCCGGATTGCCCAGGACGTAGCCTTCGAAACCGACAGCTAGCCCGGTGAAGGCGTTGAACAGGGAAATCACCACCGGCATATCGGCCCCACCGATGGGCAGGGTAACCACCAGGCCCAGCAGCAGGGCGGCAGCGAAGAAGGCCAGCAGCAGTTCCGGCCGGCCGCTTCCGAGCAGGACCACGGCGAGTCCCAGGCCCACGGTGACAACCGCCAGAGCGAGGTTGAGGGCATTCTGGGCCGGCAGCCGCAGGGCCTTCTTCATCACCCCTTGCAGCTTGGCCCAGGCGATACACGAGCCGGTGAAGGAAACGGCGCCGATGAGAGCGCCGACGACCGCCAGGGACGTCGTCAGGAGCCCGTGGGTCGACCCGCGGGCGAATTCGACGGCGGCGATGGCGGCGGCCGCACCGCCCCCCATACCGTTGTAGATGGCGACCATCTGGGGCATGTCGGTCATCTTCACCCGGCCGCCGGAAATCCAGGCGGCGCTGCCTCCCAGAGCCAGCGCGGCGAGCATCAGCCCCAGGTTGCCGAGACCGGGAATGAGGAAGGTGCCGGCGATGGCGAGCAGCATGCCGTAGCCCGCCAGGACGATTCCCCGCCGTGCCTTGGCCGGGGAGCCCATGCCCTGGAGCCCCAGAATGAAAAGGACGGCGCCGCCGAACCAGGCGCCCTGAACGTAGAGAGGCAGGTTCACTGGCATGCCTCCCGCCGGAGCCGCCCGAAAAGGTCTTCGCAGGGCGATGAAGGGCGTGGGAGCCCGTGAGTATTCACGGGGGCGTAGCGGTGCAATGGCGACATTCAGCCCTCCTTCTTCTTGAACATGGCCAACATGCGCTCGGTCACCACATAACCGCCGGCGGCGTTGGCCGCCCCCAGGGCCACGGCGAAGAAGCCTATGGCCTGCTCCAGGGGAGTCTCGGCGAAGCCAAGGGCAACCATGGCCCCCACCACGACCACGCCGTGGATGAAATTGGACCCCGACATGAGGGGCGTGTGGAGAATGACCGGCACCTTGGCGATGATTTCGTAGCCGGTGAAGGCGGCCAGCATGAAAATGTAGAGGACGGCAGTGCCTTCCATCACGAGACTCCCAGAAGATTGCGCACCCCGGCGTGGACAGTGGCGCCTTCGCGGCACAGGAGGCTGCCGGCCAGGATTTCGTCGGACCAGTCGAAGGCCAGCGTGCCATCCTTGATCCAGGGCGACAGGAAATTCCACAGGTTCTTGGCGTACAGCTCGGAAGCGTGGGTCGGCATGCGCGAAGGCAGATTGAGGGGACCGTGGATATTCACGTCGTTGGCGACGACGTGCTCGCCGGGCTGGGTCAATTCGCAGTTGCCCCCCGACTCCGCGGCCATGTCGACGATGATGGCGCCGTACTTCATGCGCCCGACCATGTCGCGGGTGATGATGAGGGGCGCACGCTTGCCGGGAATGGCCGCCGTGGAGATCACCACGTCGGCGGCGGCCACAGCCTTGGCCAGTTTCTCGGCCTGCTGGGCTTTTTCCTCGGCGGTGAGTTCTCGCGCGTAGCCGCCGGCACCGTCGGCGGAAACCCCGGTATCGACGAATTTGGCCCCCAGGGATTCGATCTGTTCCCGGGCGGCAGCGCGCACGTCGTAGCCTTCGACCATGGCCCCCAGGCGCTTGCAGGTCGCGATGGCCTGCAAGCCCGCCACGCCGGCGCCGATGACCAGCACCCGGGCCGGGCGGATGGTGCCCGCAGCGGTCGTCAGCATGGGAAAAAACTTGGTACAGCGGGCTGCGGCGATGAGGCCGCACTGGTAGCCGGAACAGGCCCCCTGGCTGGACAGGGCATCCATGCTCTGGGCGCGCGAGATACGCGGCAGGAGTTCGAGGGCGAAGGCGGTGATGCGCCGCGCGTTGAGGGCCGCGAGGCGATCCCGGTCGGCGTAGGGCGCCAGGAGACCGATGAGCGCCGCGCCTTCCGGCATGGAGGCAATTTCCTCGGCACTGGGGGGCGTCACCCGCAGGATGAGGTCGGCGCCGGCGTAGGCCTGGACGATGCCCGGCACGGCGACAACATCGGCGTATTCCGAATCCAGCAAATGGCTCTCGATGCCGGCGCTCTGCTCCATGCGAATGAGGGCGCCCAGGGCAGCAAATTTCTTGGCCGTCTCCGGCACCAGGGCAACGCGCCGCTCTCCGGGCAGGCGCTCGCGGACCACGGCGACGGTCAGCGGCATGGCTTTCTCCTTGGGTTTGGTGGTGTGAGTCTTGTCTTATGGGTGGTGAGGAAGGCTGCACCCCCGTGCCACGAGGGGGAGTGTAGCCGGGAAAACCGCCGGGCGGGCGGGGAGACGATCAGGGGTTTCCCCCCGGGCTTTGATTGCGATCCAGGCCCCGATCCAGGTGCGAGACGGGATCTTCCAGGGGCTCCAGGTGGGTGGTGACGTGGACGCCTGGGACCGCATCGCGGATCGAGCCTTCGATGCGTTCCAGCCAATCATGCCCGCGCTGCACGGTCCATTCCCCCGGCACCAGGACATGGACGCTGACGAAGGCCCGGCTTCCGGCCTGGCGGGTGCGCAGGGCGTGGAAGTCCAGGCCGTGGTGGCGATATTCCTCCAGTACGCCAGCGATCCTGTCCCGCTGCTCCGGGGGCAAGGCGGCGTCCATAAGGCCGTCGGCCGAGCGGTGCAGGAGGCGCCAGCCGGTTCCCAGGATATTGGCCGCCACCGCGAGGGCGATGACGGGATCCAGCCACAGCCATCCCGTCACCCCCGCCAGGCCGACGCCCATGATGACCCCGGCCGAGGTCCACACGTCGGTCATGAGGTGATGGGCATCGGCCTCCAGGGTGATGGAACGGTGCTGGCGGCCCACGGACAGCAGCACCCGGGCGGTCAGAAAATTGATGAGCGAGGCCACAGCCGAAAGGGCCATGCCGATGCCCAGCGCTTCCAGCGGGCGCGGGTGGATGAGGCGGTCGGCCGCCGCAGACGCGATGACCAAGGCCGCCACCAGGATCAGAAGCCCCTCGAAGGCGCTGGAGAAGTACTCCGCCTTGCCGTGGCCGAAGGCATGATTTTCATCCGCCGGCTGCTCGGCCAGAGTGAGCATGGCCAGGGCCATGCCGGCACCCGCCAGATTGACCAGGGATTCGGCCGCGTCGGAAAGCAGGCCCACCGAATCGGTCAGCCACCACGCGACGGCCTTTAAGCCAATGGTCGCCAGGGCGGCGGCGATCGACAGCAGGGCATAGCGTTTCAGGGAGGGGCGGGTCATATCATCGACCTCCTGTATTCTTGTCAGGGGGCAGGGTGAACTCCACGGTCAGGCCACTTTCCTGGTCGGCATCGTTATTGCGGAACACGACACGGCCGCCGTGCAACTCTGCGATGCGCACCACGATGGACAGACCGAGACCGCTACCGGCGCCCCTGCGCAAGCTTTCTGGACTGCGCCAGAAGCGCTGCCCGAGTCGCGGCAGTTCGTCCTCGGGAACGCCCGGTCCGTTGTCCCTGACCGTCAGCCGCAGCCCGTCGCCCTCCCGGCGCACCGACACGCGCACCAGATCCCCGGCGGCGCTATGGCCCACGGCGTTATCCACCAGATTGCGCACCAGCATGGCCAGCCATACCGGGTTTCCGTGCAGGGGCACCGCTTCGTCGGCCTCCAGTTCGATGCTCACCTCGCTATCCAGGGCCGCCGGAACCCGCTCCGCAACGACCTCCCTGGCCACGGCGGCAAGATCGGCGGGGACGAAATCCTCCGGCCGCGCATTCTCGACCCGGGCCAGCACGAGCATTTGCTCCACTGCGTGAGCCATCCGATCACACCCTGAGATCAATTGATCAAGGGAACGCTGGCGGCTGGCGTCGTCAACCGCACCCCGGGCCACCTGCGCCTGGGCCTTCAGGCCGGCCAGGGGCGTGCGCAGTTCGTGGGCCGCATCGGCTGTGAATCGCCGCTCGCGCTCGAAGCTCGTCGCCACGCGAGCGAAGAGGATGTTGAGGCGCTCGACCAGGGGTAACACCTCGGCGGGAAGATCCCGATCGGGTAGCGGCGTGAGTTTGTCCGGCGCGCGGCCTTCCACTGCCCCGGCCAGGGCATCGAGGGGGCGTACGCCCTGCCGCACGGCCCACCAGATCAAGAGCGCCAGCAAGGGCAGCGCCACCAGGAGGGGCCGCAAGAGACCCGCCGCCACCGCCTTGGTCACGTCCTCCCTGGCCGACACGCGCTCTCCCACCTGCACGAGCACCTGGCGACGCTCGTTCCAGGCGGAGTAAACCCGCCAGCGCTCTCCGGCCACCCTACTGTCGGACAAGCCCTCCTCCACAGTACTGAGCGGAATCTCCGGCGCATTGGCCGAATGCAGCGTCAAGCGCCGGCCGGCCCAGACCTGGAAGGCCACCCGGCGCCCGTAGCGGTGCAGGCTTGGGGCATGGCTTTCTTCGAAGACATCTTCGGCATGATCGTCATCGCGCTCGATGCGCAGATCGGTCTGGGCGACGAGCAGGGACGCCGCCTGCACCAAGTGCGCGTCGAAAAGTTCTTCGGCCTCCTGGCGGGCCTCCATCCAGGTGACGGCTGCTGCCCCCAGCCAGAGCAGGCCCACCAGCAGGCAGGCGCGTAGGGCGATGCGGAACTTGAGGGAGGTGCGACGAACCATGCTTTAGCCTGGAAATCTCAGTTGGACGAGCCCGTTGGTGCGCTCGGGCGGGTGTCTGGCGCCAAGCGACGACGCGGCAAGCTGATGCCTGTAAGGAGGAGAGACAAAGCCAAGCGCCCGCCCGGATGCGCCAGCGGGCCCATAGCGGCGCCACCCAGTGGGTGATTCACTCGGACTGGCGCGGAGGTCGAGAGCAGAAAGTTTTCCGGGTATCGATAAGCGGTCAATTGAGGTTTCCAGGTTTAAGGCTTGCGCACCAGGTAACCGACGCCGCGGATGTTACGGATCAGTTCCTTGCCGAGTTTGCGGCGCAAATGGTGGATATAGACCTCGACCGTATTACTGCCCGTCTCGTCGTTCCAGGTATAGAGGCGCTCTTCGAGTTGGCTGCGGGACAGCACCCGGCCGGCGTTGAGCATGAGGGCGTGCAGCAGGGCAAACTCCTTGGCCGACAGATCGACTCCCGCACCATCCACGCAAACCGTCCGGGCCGCGGGGTCGAGGCGCACCCCGCAAGCTTCCAGTACCGGCGCCGGCTGTCCCTCGGATCGCCGGACGAGCGCCCTCAGGCGCGCGCCGAGTTCCCCCATGTCGAAGGGTTTGAGGCAGTAGTCGTCGGCGCCACTGTCCAGGCCGACGATACGGTCCTCCACGGCGTCCCGGGCGGTGAGGACGAGCACCGGCAGGCGGCATCCGCGGGAGCGCAATCCCCGCAGCACGCTCAGCCCATCCCGGCGGGGCAGACCGAGATCGAGCACCAGGGCGTCGAAATTGGCGGCCAGTTCCCCCGCCAAAGCACTCTCTGCCGCAACCCCGTCCCGGACCCAGTCCACCGCGAAGCCCGCCTGGGTCATGCCCACCTGAAGGGCATCTCCCAGGAGCGGGTCGTCCTCGACGATCAGCAGACGCATCGCGGCCGCACCTTTCAATCCTGCCCGGAATGATGTCGCGCTGCGACGCGAACGCCCGCCGCGGCACCTTCCCCGCCATCCCCGGACCCCAGCACCCGATCGCCTCCCCAATAGGCCAGGACGGCCAGCAGAAGCAGCACGCCTACGGCGCTGCGCCGGGTGGCGATCCCCTGCCCCGCGGCGCCCCGTTTCTTACCGGTCAGCATGGCCTTGGCCAGATTTTCGCGATGCAGAGCGCTGCTCAATCCCACTCCCAGAATATGGACGGCGACCACGGCCAGCATGGCACCGGAAACCGCTTCATGAAACTCTTCGAGCCATTCTCCGCCCATCTCCTGATACGTGGCAAACCCGCTCGCCACGGTCGCCAGCCCGAGGGCCAGGAGGAGGAAGATGGCCAGCGCCCCGGCGGGATTGTGTCCCAGGTAATGCTCGGGTTTCCCGGCCAGGAGCGATTTGAGGTATGCAAGCAGCCTGGCCGGCGAAAACAGGAAGGACGAAAACCGGGCGTAGCGGGTGCCGATGAGGCCCCACACCAGACGGAATCCGATCAATCCCGCCACGGTGAACCCCAGCATGACGTGGACGTCACGCAGACGCTCGGATTCCGAGGTGAGATAGGCTCCGGCGAAGGACAGCGCCATCAGCCAGTGGAATACCCGGGTCGGAAGATCCCAGACCGCAACGGTCTCCGCGGGAGGATTTTCGGTCTGCGCGGGGGCGTGCCCCACGGCAGCGCTGAAGGAAGTCGTATTCATGATGTCTCCTCAGGGTTGGCGGGGAAGACGAATTTCGCCTTCCCGGTAACTACCATCGACGGCCCCTCTGTGGCATGCGCCGCAGTTGGCAGGGCTTTTCACCGCCGGCGATCGCCAGATCGCGGCGCTCAGCCCGTCGTGGCCGTCCCGGTGCTCGCGCTGGAACCACGCGCTTTGGGTGATGCGGGGCGGAGAAGCTGAGCTTTCACCGGAATCCGAGCGCCGGGCATTGGCCGCCAGATAGGTGGCGATCTGCGCCGATTTCCCGGGTTCCAGGCTGGCGTCGCTCCCGAAGTGCTTGTCCAGGCCGGACATGAGCACTCGCCAGGAGCGCGCGGCAAGCATCTGCGGCGGATAAGGAACGTGGCAGCTTCCACATTCCTCGCGGTATTCCTTGCTCAGGGGAAGGCTGCGTCGCTCGTCGCCGCTCGCGACGGGCGCCGCGAACACCGGCAGCAGGGCAAACAAGTAGAAGAAGCTTGCTTTCATGGGTTTTCCTCATCAGGGCTTGACGGTGATGAGGTAAGCCAGGACATCGCTCTTCTCGCGGGGACTGCAGGCACGTCCCAGGACATCGTTGCAATTGCGCTTGAACCACTTCTCCACCTTTTCCGCCCGGGTAAAGCGAGCCGCGTTGGACGCCGGCGCCAGGGGGTCGATAGCCTTGGCCGTCGTGGCATGCCTGCCCGGCCCTGCCGGGTTGTCGGTATGGCAGGTGGAACAACTCCAGTCCTTGACCCCGACCTGGCGGAAGAACTGCTCTCCGCGCCAGGGCGACGCCGCGTAGGTGGGTTCGCCTTGCCGCGCCTCGGCCTCGTAGCGGTTCAGAAATTCGCCTGGGGTCTCCGCTATGGCGATGGGCGCCAGGGGAAGGCTTGCAGCCAGTGACAGAAACAGGGGGATTTTCATCGTGTCATCCAGAGGGTGGGTACGGACGCCAGCATAAGGAGCGGAACTTAAAGCCAAGTGAATTCCGTTGTCCTGCATCGGCCTGAGCAGAATCCCGTGCCGCCCGCGGCACCCGATACCCTTCGCCCACGCGCTGAGCTTCCGCGCCCCGCTGCGGGACAGCCAGTTCGGGGATCTCGCGTTTTCGCGCGCCATCAACTTCGCGAAGTCTTGATTTTGCGCAAGGTTTTCTATGAGGAAAGGCATAATTTTCAGGCGTCGATCGCTTTTCGGGAACCCAGCCCATGGATCTATCCACGCAAGGCCACCTATGCGAGAAAGCGCCCGCGGGAAGCGCAAGCTCCGTCGATTTCAGCGACTGGGCGGTGCTGTGGGCCAACGAGGAAATGCATCGCCTTTTCGGGTACGCTGCGACCGAGCTCATCGACCAGCCCAGCCGTGCGCTCTTTGCCGACCAGGCCAGTTTTCAGCGCTTCTGGCAGGACGTACTGCACCAGATCGGTACACGAAACTACTTCAAGGGGCCCGTCATGCACCGGCGCAAGGACGGCGGCCTCGAACGCTTCGAAGTCGGCGTCACGCCGGTCGAGGGCGTGGCAAACGCCTACCTGGCATCCTTCGACCTCGCACGGCCGCCGCAGGAAAGGCGCCGCAATCTGGCCGATCAGTTGCAGGTTCTCGCCGCCATCAGCGACGGGGTCGTCGTCTACTCCGACGCAGGGCGGATCGTGTACACCAATGGCGCTGCCGATGCCCTGTTCGGTTACGGGGCCAATGAACTGCTCGGCCATGAGGTCTCCCGCTTGAACGGCGACGACTCGCCCGAGGCGGAAGAGCGCGCCCGGACCGTGCGCCATGCCCTGCGCGAGCAGGGGATCTGGCAGGGCGACAGCATCGCCAGACGCAGCGACGGCTGTCGCTTCTGGACCAACTCCACCATTTCAGGCCACAGTTTCCCGGGGTTGGAGCGCCTGTGGATCGCCGTGGTGCGCGACATCACATCGCGCAAGGCCCTGGAAGACGAACTCAAACGCAGCAAGGAGCAACTGGAATTGGCGATGCGGGGCTCGTCGTCCGGCATGTGGTCGGTGGACATTCTGGTAGGAGACATGGTGTGCGATGGCCGGGTATTCGAAATTTTCGGACTCGATCCCGCTGGTGCGACCATGAGCCGGGAACGCTGGGTCAGCGCCATCCACCCGGACGACCTGCATTTCGCCACCGCGCTCTTCCGCCAGCACCTCAAGGGCGAAACGCCGATCTTCCAGATCGAACACCGCGTACGCCACGCGGAGGGTCACTGGGTCTGGATTCTGACCAGCGGCAAGGTCATGGAGCGCACCGAGTCAGGCTGGGCAACGCGCGTCATCGGCACTTGCCAGGACATCAGCCTCCAGAAGCGCCTGAGTCAGGAAACGGAAAATCTCCTGATCCGCCTGCAGTCGGTCATCAAGTCCGTCAATATCGCCACGCAGGCCGTCCCCCCCTCGTCTGCCGCCAGCAGCCTGACACGGCGGGAGATGACCGTTCTCACCCTGATCGCGGAGGGCCTCACTTCGACCCAGATCGCCGAGCGCATGCACCTTTCCCCGGGCACCATCGGCTCCCACCGGCGCAACCTGATGGCCAAACTCGACCTGCACAGCACGGCCGAAGTGACCCGCTTTGCCATGGAACACGGGCTGCTCGCCCATTGACCGCACCCTCCTCGAACACGCCCTCCTCGAGCGCGCCCTCGTTCCAAATGTGGGAGGGACGGGCCTTGCGCGCGGTGAAATTGCCCTGAAGAGGAGAGAAAATTACCGCATCCAGGCGATGCCGGCGGTCTGAGCAACTCCCTACAATACGCGGTCCTGACCCCGCAGCTATGGATTCATAATGAGACATCATAACGATGCCGCCTGCACCCTGGAGCGACACCTGGTCGAATCTTCAGCGCAGTCCGACAGAAAAGCACAGTTCGCCGCAACCTTTCTCGCGATCCTGGAGTACTTTTCCAAGCCGGCCGGCGGTCTGCGCTGGCCCGACACCCACGAAATCAAGGTCCTCTCCGAGCTTTACGAACCCGGCACCATCGACCTGGCGAATCTGCGCAGCACCTGCAGCTCTTGCTCTCCCAACGCGCCCTGCATGGTGGCCCGCGCCCTGGAGCTGTGCTCCCATGTGCGGGGTGAGGGGCCTTTCCCGCAGACCCAGTGACATTCGGCGGTGATCCGACGACTTGCCGACTGCCCGTCAAGTTCTGCCGGAAAACCACTTCTCTTCCCCTGCCCCCGGCCAAGCCGGCTTTCTGAACCCGTGGCTTGCACGCCTGAGGGGCGGGCGACCCTTCTTCTTGGGGGCAGGCAAGCGAAGTTTCCAAAGGGTCAAGGAGTTAACCTAGAAACCTGAGTTGACCGCTCGTCAGTCCCCGGAGAAGTCGGATGCGCAATCCCAACGCAGCCAGTGCTATCGTGGAGTGGTCTTCAAGAAAGCCATCCCCATGAAAATCTGGGTCGACGCCGACGCCTGCCCGGTCGTCATCAAGGAAATCCTCTACCGCGCCGCCCAGCGCACGCGGATTCCTCTCACCCTGGTGGCCAACCAGATGCTCCGCGTGCCCCCCTCCCCCTGGATCAAGGCCCTGCAGGTTCCCGGGGGTTTCGATGTGGCGGATCAGCGCATCGTGGCCGAAGCCCAGGCGGGCGATCTGGTCATTAGCGCCGACATCCCCCTCGCCGCCCAGGTCATCGCCAAGGGCGCCACCGTCATCGAGCCCCGCGGCGAATTGCTGTCCGAGGCCAACATCCAGGAGCGCCTCACGATGCGCAATTTCATGGACAGCCTGCGCAGCAGCGGTGTCGAAACCGGCGGCCCGGCGGCCCTCTCCAGCGCGGATCGGCAGGCCTTCGCCAATCAGTTGGATCGCTGGCTGGCCAGGCGGGGCTAGTACTGCGTTCCGCCAAACCGCTTACATTAAATCGCGCCTTCTCGCGCCACGCGGCGTTGCAAATCCTCGTCATAGCTTCGGCTATGACTGCGGTTTGCGCCTTGTCTGACACGAGAATGCATCGATTTCATTTGTAAGCTTATTGACGGAACGCAGTACTAGTAGTCAGTCACACAGGTTTGCGCGGATGCCGAGGCGCGCATCCGCGCCCCGATCGCGCGAAGCGAACCACAGCCATAGCCGAAGCCATGGCGAGGATGAGCGACAAAAAGAGCGGGGATGCGGGGCGTGCCGAACATAGCTGAATCTTTGTGACTGGCTACTAGTGCCCCCTATGACGGATCCACCATCTCCCCCACCCGATGCAGGGCGGCCAGGACCACCCGGGTGGCCAGGATGTAGGCCCCGTATTTGACCAGCTTGCCGGCAAACAGCGCGCCGCCGATGGTGAGCGGGTGCAGGTCTCCCAGGGCGGAAACCAGCAGGGCGGGCATCTGAGGAAGCGGCAGAGCGGCGATAGCCGCCAGGGCCAGAGGGCCATGCTGCTCGATCCAGTAGGCCGAGCGCTCCCAGAACTCGTGCGTCCGCGCCCCAGGGAAAGCGCTATCCACGAGACCCAGTCCCAGGGTTTCGACCAGAAGAGCCGTGACCATGCCCCCCAGGGCTGCGCCCACGCATGCCGCGAGATAGCTTGAGCGCCAACGGTCGGGCGCGAAGACGACAGCAGCGATGATGACCGGCCCGTAGGGATAGAGACCGGTGGCGGCCGAAACGGCGGCCAGGAGGGCGACAGCCAGCGGGTAGGCACGGGAGTGCCGCGCCCGATAGAGCGCCTTCCCTAGGCGGGAGGCTTGTCCCGCCTGCCGACCGTGGCGGTGGAAATGCACCACCAGGGCGGCGATGCCGGTGGCTTCGGCGGCGCGGTGCACCCAGCGCGCCAGGGGTCCGTTCATCCTCGAATGATCCCGCGCACCCATGACCGCCGGGGCTTCAATCCCCGTCCGCCAGGCCGTCCGTCAGGCCCGCGGCACCGGCCCTGACCGTGACCAGCCAGGCGCCAGCCTGGGGCAGGACATGCTCGCCGTAGAAGCGGGCTCCGGCGATGCGGGCGCGCAGCGGGCCAGGCTCGCCCACCCCGGCAGCCAGACGGGCCGCAGCCGCCAGGGCGCCCCGGGCCAGTTGCCAGCCCCCAGCGACGGTCACTGCAAGATTAAGGTAGGGCACCGCGGCGGCGAGGCTTCCTGCTCCGTCATCCCGTGTGGCGGCCAGCAGGTGTTCGCTGGCGGCGGTCCAGGCGGCGAGGCCTTCCTGCAAGCGCAGGGCCAGGGCCACCAGCTCGCCCTGCTCGGCCGCTTCCAATTCTCCTACCGTCGCGGCGATGCGCGCCAACAGCCCGCGGGCGGTGGCACCACCATCCCGCAGGAGTTTTCTGAACACCAGATCGTTGGCCTGGATGCCGGTGGTGCCTTCGTAGAGGGGGGTGATGCGCGCATCGCGGTACAACTGGGCGACGCCGGTTTCTTCCATGTAGCCGGTGCCCCCATGGACCTGGATGGCCAGGGAAGCCACCTCGACCCCGGTTTCCGTGCCGCCTGCCTTGACCAGGGGGGTGAGGAATTCCGCCAGGGCCAGGGCTTCGGCCCGCTGGCGGGGATCGGGATGGGCGTGTGCCCGATCCATGAGGCCGTAGGCGAGGTAGCTCAGGGCCCGCATGGCCTGCACCCGGGTCTGCATCAGGAGGAGCATGCGCCGCACGTCCGCGTGGCGATTCAGGGGTACCGGCCCTTCGCCGCTGAGGGCGTCGCGGCCCTGGAGTCGCTGCCGGGCGTAGGCCCGGGCGGCCTGCCAGGCCCGTTCCCCGAGGGCGACCCCCTGCAGGCCGACGCCCAGGCGGGCCTCGTTCATCATCACGAACATGGTTTCCAGACCCCGGTGCGCTTCGCCGACCAAGGCGCCCAGGGCGCCTTCCCCGTCGCCGTAGGCCATGACGCAGGTGGGGCTGGCGTGGATGCCCAGCTTGTGTTCCAGGGACAGGCAGCGCAGGTCGTTCTTGCGCCCGTCGGGAAGCACTTTGGGGACGAGGAAGAGGGAAATGCCCTTTACCCCCGGCGGCGCGTCCGGCAAACGGGCGAGAACCAGGTGCACGATATTGTCGGTAAGGTCGTGCTCGCCGTAGGTGATGAATATTTTTTGTCCGAAGACCCGGTAGCGGCCGGCACCATCGGGTTCGGCACGGCAACGGATAAGGCCCAGGTCCGAACCGGCCTGGGGTTCGGTGAGATTCATGGTGCTGGCCCATTCGCCGCTCACCATTTTTTCCAGATAGGCAGCCTTGAGCTGCGCATCCGCCCCTGCCAGAAGCGCATCCACCGCCCCGGTGGTGAGCAGGGGCGCCAGGGAGAAGGCCAGGTTGGCCGAACAGAGCATTTCCTTCACCGCCACGGCCAGGCTGGCCGGCAAGCCCTGGCCGCCGTACTCCGGCGGGCAGGCGATGCCGTTCCAGCCGCCGGCACAGAAGGCCCGGTAGGCCTCCCGCCAGCCCGGCGGCGTCGTGACCTGGCCGGATTCCAGGCGGCAGCCTTCCCGGTCGCCGACGCGATTCAGGGGCAGCAGGACTTCTTCGGCGAAGCGGGCCGCCTCTCTCAGGACTGCATCGGCCAGGTCAGGCGTCACTTCCCCCCAGGCGGGGCACTGGGAGCCGAGTTCGGCAAAGCCCGCCAGTTCGTCCATGACGAAGCGCATTTCGGCCAGGGGCACGCGGTAGGCGGTCATGGCGACAGGCGGTTCAGGGTGTCCCGGGCGGCAGCGTACTCCCGGGCCAGACGCGCGACCAGGTCGGCGGTGGGGGGAAGATCGTCGATGGCGCCCACCCCCTGTCCCGCGCCCCAGATGTCCTTCCAGACCTTGGCGGTGGTCGCGGCAGCCAGATCGAGCGGCGGGCTCGCCTCGGAAGGCAGATGCTCCGGGTCGTAGCCGGCGGCAACGATGCTGGCCCGCAGGTAATTGCCTGCCACCCCAGAAAAATAGGGCGTATAGACGATGTCCGACGCCGTGGAATCGACCAGACAGGCCTTGTAGGCGTCGCTCGCCCGGGCTTCCCGGGTGGCGATGAAACGGGTGCCGATATAGGCGAAGTCCGCCCCCATGGCCTGGGCGGCGAGGATGCCGCGGCCGGTGGCGATGGCGCCTGAAAGGGCGATTGGTCCGTCGTAGAAGCGACGCACCTCCGCCATCAGGGCGAAGGGACTCAGGGTGCCGCCGTGGCCTCCGGCGCCGGCACAGACCAGGATCAGCCCATCGACGCCGGCTTCCAGGGCCTTCTCCGCATGGCGCACGCTGATGACGTCATGGAAGACCAGACCTCCATAGCCGTGCACCGCCGGCACCACCGCCCCCGGCGCCCGCAGGCTGGTGATGACCAGGGGCACCCGGTGCCGCACACAGACTTCCAGATCGTGCTCGAGACGGGGATTGCTGCGATGGACGATCTGATTCACCGCGTAGGCTGCGGCCCCCGGGCAGGCGGCGAGTTCGGCCTCGATGCGCTCGATCCAGCGTTCCAGCTCCCCGGGCGGCCGGGCGTTGAGGGCGGGAAAGGCGCCGATGACCCCGGCCTTGCACTGGGCAATGACCAGTTCCGGCGTGGAGACGATGAACAGGGGCGCCCCGATCACCGGCAGGGCCAGCCCCCGGCGCAGGCATTCGGGGATGGCCATCGATGTCTACGCGCCTTCCTTGAGGGCCCGGCGCAGAATCTTGCCGACATTGGTCCGCGGCAGGTCATCGCGGAATTCCACCTGGCGCGGCACCTTGTAGCCGGTGAGCTCTCCCCGGCAATGTTCGATGAGGGCCTCGGCGGTAAGGGCGGGATCTTTCTTCACCACGAAGATTTTCACTGCCTCGCCGGAACGGTCGTCGGCAACGCCGATGGCCGCCACGTCCCGTACGCCCGGGTGGCGGGCTACCGCCTCTTCCACCTCGTTGGGATAGACGTTGAATCCGGACACCAGGATCATGTCCTTCTTGCGATCCACCAGGAAGACGAAGCCTCCTGCGTCGATATAGCCCATATCACCGGTACGGAGAAAGCCGTCGGGGGTCATGACCAGCGCTGTCTCTTCCGGCCGCTTCCAGTAGCCTTTCATTACCTGGGGGCCGCGAATGCAGATTTCGCCCACCTGGCCCCGCTCCACCTCGTGTCCATGGTCATCGCGGATCGAAACCTCGGTCGAGGGAATGGGCAGGCCGATGGAACCGTTGAAGCTGTCCAGATCGAGCGGGTTGATGGTGGCCGCCGGAGAGGTCTCGGTGAGGCCGTAGGCCTGAAGCAAGGGGCCGCCGGTGATGGCCCTCCAGCGATCCGCCACCGCGCTCTGCACCGCCATGCCGCCCCCCAAGGTAATGCGCATGGGGGAAAAATCGAGCTTGGCGAATCCGGGGTCGTTGAGCAGGGCGTTGAACAGGGTATTGACCCCGGTGGCCACCGAAACCGGATAGCGCCCCCACTCCTTGACGAAGCCCGGGATATCCCGCGGGTTGGCGATGAGCAGATTGCGCGCCCCAGCCATGATGAAGGTGAGGCAGTTCGCCGTGAGGGCGAAGATATGATAAAGCGGCAGCGCCGTGACGATGCATTCCTGCCCATCTCGGATCACCGGCCTGATCCAGGCGTGGGCCTGCAGGACGTTGGCGGTGATGTTGCCATGGGACAGCATGGCCCCCTTGGAAACGCCCGTGGTGCCCCCCGTGTATTGCAGGAAGGCCAGGTCGTCATGTCCCAGGAGCACCGGCTTCTGTTCCGCCCGGCGACCCTCGGCCAGGGCCGCCGCAAAATTCACCGCCTCGGGCAGGGACCAGGTGGGGACCATTTTCTTCACGTGGCGCACCACCAGATTCACCAGCAAGCCCTTGGGGAAACCCAGCATCTCGCCCATGGGGGTCACGACGACATGGCGCACGGCGGTGCGGGCGATGACCTGTTCCAGGGTATGGGCGAAGTTCTCGACGATGACGATGGCCGTCGCCCCGGAATCCTTCAACTGGTGCTCCAGTTCCCGCGGCGTATACAAGGGATTGCAATTGACCACCACGCACCCCGCCCTCAGCGCGCCCACCAGGGCCACCGGGTACTGCAGCAAATTGGGCATCATCAGCGCTACCCGGTCGCCCTTGCCCAGGCCCCGGGCCTGGAGCCAACCGGCGAACTCACGCGAACGAGCGTCGAGCTCGGCGTAAGACAACTCCTGCCCCATGCTGATGAAGGCCGTCCGCTCGGCGTACTTGCGGCAGGCTTCCTCGACCAGGGCCACCAGGGAGGGGCAATGGTCGGTGGAGATGTCGGCGGGAATGCCCGCCGGGTAACTCTTGAGCCAGATCTTGTCCATGCCGCTCCCTCCTTGTTCTTATGATTCAGACGGGAAGTTAATCCCAAGCTCGGCGCCGGGCAAGCCGCATACTCCTGCTACATGCGCTCGAACACCCCCGCCGCCCCCATCCCCGTTCCGATGCACATGGTGACCAAGCCGTAGCGGCCGCCGCTGCGCTTCAGGCCGTGCACCAGGGTGGCGGTGCGGATGGCACCGGTGGCGCCCAGGGGATGGCCGAGGGCGATGGCGCCGCCCAGGGGATTGACCCGGGCCGGGTCCAGCCCCAGATCCCCGATCACGGCCAGGGACTGGGCCGCAAAGGCTTCGTTGAGCTCGATCCAGTCCACCTCGGCGAGACCGATGCCGGCCCGCTCCAGGGCGGGGGGAATCGCCGCCACGGGGCCGATGCCCATGATTTCCGGCGCCACCCCGGCGACGGCAAAGCTGACAAAGCGGGCCAGGGGGGTCAGACCGTGGTCCTTGAGCACCCGCCCGGACACCAGGAGAACGGCCGCGGCGCCGTCGGACATCTGGGAGGAATTGCCGGCGGTGACCGATCCCCGGGCATGGAACACCGGCTTCAGCCGGGCCAGGGATTCCCGGCTGGAATCGGCCCGCGGCCCCTCGTCGACGTCGACCGCGGTCGCGCTCACCCGCACTTCTCCCCAGGCGAGGTCGGGCTGCCGACGAACCACCGTGGCGGGAGTGATCTCGGCCCGGAAATGGCCGGCGGCGATGGCCGCCGTCGCCCGCCGGTGGGATTCGACGGCGAAGGCATCCTGAGCCTCGCGGCCGATCTGCCAGCGCTCGGCCACCTTCTCGGCCGTCAGCCCCATGCCGTAAGCGATGGCGAGATTCTCGTCGCGCTCGAAGACTGCCGGGTTGATGGCCGTCTTGTTGCCGGTCATCTGGGGCATCACGCTCATGGATTCGGTCCCCGCCGCGATCACCGCCTCCGCCTCCCCCAGGCGGATGCGCGCCGCCGCGTCGGCCACCGCCTGGAGGCCGGAAGCGCAGAAGCGGTTGAGGGTCATCCCCGGCACCGTATCCGGCAGGCCGGCGAGAAGCAGGCCGATGCGGGCGACGTTCATCCCCTGCTCCGCTTCGGGCATGGCGCAGCCGCAGATGACGTCGCCAATGCGCCCGGGATCGAGGGCGGGGACTTGCGCCACCACCGCCCGCAGGGCCTGGGCCAGCAGGTCGTCGGGCCGCGTCGCGGCGTAGATCCCGTTCTTGCGGCCTACCGGCAGGCGCGTCGCCGCGACGATGTAGGCATCCTGGAGCGTTCGATTCATGGCTATTCCTTTCTTGGCGGGAGGGCGGGGAAAGAGCCCGCCCCCCTCCAGGCTTCCTGCTAGTTTCTCAACGGCTTGCCGGTGTCGACCATATGGCGGATACGGGCCTGGGTCTCGGGCGTCTTGAGCAGTTCGACGAAGAGGCGGCGTTCCGTGGTGAGGAGCCATTCCTCGTCCACCCGGCTGCCGGCATCCACCTCGCCGCCACAGAGGGCGACGGCGGCACAGCGGGCGACGCGATAGTCGTGGGCCGAGATCATGCCCCCCGCCTTCATGTTCAAGAGCACCATCTCCAGGGTCGCGATCCCGGTACGCCCGGCCACCGGCACGTCGCGGGCCGGCGGCGGCGGGACGTAGCCAGATTCGGCCAGGGCGCGCGCCTCGGCGAGGGCGACGTGGAGGAGTTCCCGGGGATGGAAGACGACGGTGTCGGTCTCGCGCACAAAGCCGAGATCCATGGCTTCCTGGGCGCTGCCGGCGACCTTGGCCATGGCGATGGGCGTGAAGACATTCTGGAGGAAGGGAAAGACCTCGTTGGGAGTCGGCGAGCGGCGCGCCCACTCGGCGGCGCGCAGGGCGAATTCCTTGCAGCCGCCTCCGGCGGGGATGCCGCCGATTCCCGCCTCGACCAGCCCGATGTAGCTCTCCAGAGCCAGCACCCGTTTAGCGGCGTGCATGAGGAATTCGCAGCCGCCTCCCAGCGCCATGCCCTGCACCGCGGCGACCACCGGCACCCGGGAGTACTTGAGCGCCTGGGAGGCGCGCTGGAATTTTTCCACCGTCGCCTCCAGGAGGTCGAACTGACCACCAGCCAGAGCTTCGACCACCTGCTTGAGGTTGGCGCCGACGGCGAAGGGGGGGTCGTGCCAGATCACCGCCCCGTCGAGATCGCGCTCGGCCTGGGCGATGGCGGCGTGCAGCCCTTCGAGGACCTCGATGCCCAGGGTGTGCATGCGGGACTTGATCGACAGGATTCCAATCCCGGGGTCCGCCTCCGGCAGGCGCCAGAGACGCACGCCGGCGTTCTCGTACAGGGTTTCGCCGCTCTCCGCGGGGCCCGGCAGGCCTTCCCCGAGCAAGGCTTCTGGGAAGCGCTGACGGCGATAGACCGGCAGGCTGGAGCGGGGAACCTCGACTCCCCGGCGCGGCGACCACGATCCCCCGGCCCCGTGCACCCCGGCGCGCCCATCGAAGACCCAGGCCGGCAGCGGGGTACTCCCCAAGGCAAGACCGGCGGCGATGTCGTCGGCGATCGCCTGGGCAATCGCCGACCAGCCGGCGGATTGCCAGATTTCGAAGGGCCCCTGGCTCCAACCGAAGCCCCAGCGGATCGCGAAATCCACGTCCCGGGCATTGTCGGCGATGGCTTCCAACTGGACGGCGGCGTAATGGAAGACGTCGCGGAAGATGGCCCACAGGAAACGGGCCTGGGGATGGTCGCTGGCCCGCAGCGCGGCAAAACGCTGCGCCGGGTCGGGAGTTTTCAGCATGTCCGCCACCGATTCGGCGACCTCCCCCGCCGAGGGCCGGAAGTCGGCGGCCGCCGGGTCGAGGACGAGAATCGCCTTACCTTCCTTGCGATAGATGCCGGCCCCGGACTTCTGCCCCAGGGCGCCCCGGGAAACGAGGCCGGTCAGCCAGTCGGGAACCCGGAAATGCTGGCGCCAGGGGTCGTCGGGCAAGGTGTCCGCCATGGTGCGGATGGCATGGACGACCACGTCCAGTCCCACCACGTCGGCGGTGCGGTAGGTGGCGCTCTTGGGACGGCCGATCAGGGGGCCGGTCAGGGCGTCGACTTCGTCGAAACCGAGGCCGCAGGCGACGGTATGGTGCATGACCGCCAGCATGGAAAAGACGCCGATGCGGTTGGCGACGAAATTCGGGGTGTCGAGGGCGCGCACGACGCCCTTGCCCAGGCAGCTCACCAGCCAAGTTTCCAAGGCATCGAGGATCGCCCCGTCGGTATCCGGGGTGGGGACGATTTCCACCAGGGTCATGTAACGGGGCGGGTTGAAGAAGTGGATGCCGCAGAAGCGGGCGCGGGCCGCTGCCGGCAGCGCCTGGGCCAGGGCGGCGATCGACAGCCCGGAGGTGTTGGAAGCCACCACCGCCGCCGGCTCGAGATGGGGCGCGATGCGGGCGTAGAGATCGCGCTTCCAGTCCAGTCGCTCGGCGATGGCCTCGATGATCAGGTCGCACCCGGCCAGGGCCGGCAGGTCTTCGTCGTAATTGGCCGGCGCGATGAGGGCCAGCCGTTCCCGCGAGGCCAGCGGCGCCGGCTGCAGTTTCTTCAGGCCGTCCAGGGCCTTGCGGGCGATGGCGTTCTTGTCGGCCGGCCCGGGCAGGTCGAAGAGCAGCACCGGCACGCCGGCATTGGCCAGATGGGCGGCGATCTGGGCGCCCATGACGCCGGCGCCGAGGACGGCAGCTTGTCTTACGGTAAGGGGTTTCACGGCGTACTCCTTGACGTGCCCGAGGGGCGGGTGAAATTGAGCGGCCCCCCGGTGTGGGGCGCGAATCCGGTTCCGAAAATCACGCCGGCATCGGCCAGGTCGTCATCGGCGACCACGCCGGCCGCGACCAGTTCCCGGGTCCGCGCGACGAGGGGCGCGATGAGGCGGTCGGCGAGCCCGGCCGGGGCCGGCGCGCCCTGGCCCCGTACCGGGCCTGCTTCGGTCCAGCGGTAGAAGCCCTGTCCCGTCTTGCGTCCCAACTGCCCGGCGGCGACCCGTTCGGCGAGGCAGTGGGGCGGATCGCCGCCCACCAATTGACGGCCGGCGGCAAGGGCGACGTCGAGGCCGACGGTATCGGCGAGTTCGATGGGGCCCATGGGCATACCGAAAGCGACCAGGGCGGCATCGACGGACTCCGGGGCGAGGCCTTCGTCCACGCAGGCCATCGCCTCGCGGAGGTAGGGTGCGAGCACGGCATTGACCAGAAAGCCCGGCGTACTCGTCACCGGGAGCGGCAGCTTGTCGATGCGGCGGACGAAAGCCGCCGCCCGCTGCACGATGGCGGGGTCGCTCTGCGTCCCTGCCACCACTTCCACCAGGGGCATGAGGGCCACCGGATTGAAGAAATGGATGCCTACCAGGCGTTCCGGCCGCGCCAGGGCACCCGCCAGATCCTCCAGCCGCAGGCTGGAGGTATTGCTGGCCAGGATGGCGTCCGGCTTCATGCGGGGCTCCAGGGCCCGGAACAGGGCCGCCTTGGCCGCCGCATCCTCGAAGATGGCCTCGATCAACACATCGGCGTGGGCGACCCCGGCGCCCGCCGGATCGGGGATCAGCCGGTCCCAGACTTCCCGCACCCGCAGGGGATCGCGCAGGCGGCGCTCGAAGAGGGTTCTGGCGCGGGCGAGTGCCGGGGCGATGCGGGCGATGTCCTGGTCCTGCAAGCTGACGATGAAACCGCGCAGGGCGCACCAGGCGGCGATGTCGCCCCCCATGACCCCGGCGCCGACCACGTGGACGCGCCCGCCCGGGAAGTGGGCGGCCTTGGCCAGCCCCTTGAGCCGCTCCTGCAGGAAGAAGACGCGGACCAGATTGCGGGCGGTGGGCGAAGCGACGATGCGGTCGAGGATTTGCGGTGCCGCCAGCGCATTGCCGCCGTGCTGGGCCCACAGATCGATGATGGCGTAGGGGGCGGGATAGTGCTCCGGATCGGCCTTGCGGGCGACCTGCTTGCGCGCGCTGGCCGCCGCCACCGCCTTGAACGGGCCCTGGAGCAGCCTTTGCAGGAGCGGCAAGGACCGCCGCGGCCGGCCGGAGAGCAGCAACTGCCGGGCCGCCGGCTCCATCATCCGCGCGGGAACGCATTCGTCGGCGAGGCCCATCCGCTTCGCCCGCCGGGCATCGACGGTCTTGCCGGTGAGCATCAGATCCAGTCCGGCGGCGGGGCCGACCCGCCGCGGCAGGCGCAGCATGCCACCCCAGCCGGGGAAGATGCCGAGCATCACCTCCGGCAGCCCCAGCCGGGTTCCCGGATCGTCCACGGCGAGGAGATAGCGGCAGGCCAGCGCCATTTCCAGGCCGCCGCCCAGGCAGTGGCCGCGCACCAGGGCCAGCGTCGGGTAGGGAACCGCCGCCAGCCGGTTGAAGAGCGTCCAGCCCCGTTCGATCAGCGCCCGGCCGGTTTGCGGAGAATCGATCCGGGCGAATTCCTGGATGTCGGCGCCGGCGACGAAGCCGGCTTCCTTGCCGGAGCGGAGGATGACCCCCTGGGGCGGCTGCCGCTCGAAGGCATCGAGTATGCGGCCCAATTCGTCCATCACCTCCCGGGACAGGGCATTGGCGGCCTCGCCGGCCCGGTCCAGGATTGCGGTGGCGATCCCCTCCCCGTCGATGCCGACGCGCCAGTGCCGCAGATCGGGACACCGGGAATCGGTCACGGCGTCGCCTCCACCAGCATCGCCCCGCCCAATCCGCCGCCGATGCACAGGCTGGCGATGCCCCGGCCGCCGCCCCGGCGGCGCAGGACATGGAGCAGATGGAGGACGATGCGGGCTCCGGAAGCCCCCACCGGGTGGCCGAGGGCGATGGCCCCGCCGTCCACGTTGAGCCGCTCCGGGTCGAGAGCACCCAGAGCTCCCGGCAGGCCCAGTTCCTGGCGGCAGGCCTCGTCCGATTCCCAGGCGGCGAGGCAGCCCAACACCTGGGCGGCGAAGGCCTCATTCAGTTCCCAGGCCGCCACGTCCCGCAGGGCAAGGCCATTGCGCGCGAGGAGCGGGGTCGAGGCATGCACCGGCCCCAGGCCCATCTGGGCCGGGTCGAGGCCCGCCCAGTGGCTGTCGGCGATGCGGCCGAGGGTCTTCAGATTCCACCGGCGCACGGCGGCGTCGGAGGCGAGCAGCAGCCAGGCGGCGCCGTCGGTGATCTGGGAGCTGTTGGCGGCGGTGACCGCCCCGTAGGGCTTGTCGAAAAAGGGCTTGAGCTTGGCCATGCCCTCCAGGCTCGCGTCGGCCCGCACGCCGTCGTCCTCGGGATAGACCGTTCCCGAACCATCCACCACCGGCACGATTTCCGCGAAATGCCCCGCCGCCCGCGCGGCCACGGCGCGCTGGTGGCTCTGCACGGCGTATTCGTCCATCTGCCGGCGGCTGATGCCGAAGCGCCAGGCAAGGTTTTCCGCGGTCTGGCCCATGAGCAGTCCGACCACCGGGTCGGTAAGTCCCTTCATCAGGCCGATGACCGGCGACAGTAGCGCGGCGGGACGTAGCCGGAGGAAGTGGCACAGTTTGGCGGCCGGGGACTTGAGGGTCATCATGCCGGCAAACCAGCGCACCATCGCGTCCGAGTAAAGAAGCGGCGCCCGCGAAAGGGCATCCACACCCCCGGCCAGCACCAGCTGCGAACGGCCGCAGAGAATGTTGGCGATGGCCGAATCGATGGCCTGCATGCCCGAAGCGCAATTGCGCATCACTGTCCAGCCCGGCACCTTGGCGCCACAACCCAGGCGCAGGGCGACCATGCGCCCGATGTTGGTCTCGTCGGGCGAAGGCGCGGCACAGCCGAGGATCACCTCGTCCAGGTCGGTGGGCAGGAAGGGCTGGCGCAGGAGCAAGGCGCGCCCCGCCTGGGTGGCGAGGTCCGAGGCGGAGAGCGGACCCGGTCCGCTGCGCGCCTTGAGGAAGGGGCTGCGGGCGCCGTCGACGACGTGGATGGTCGGGTCAAACATCGCTCAAGCGGCCTGGCGCGAACCGACACCGCGGGCCGCCGCAGCGGCGCCGAAATCAAAGGGAAAGTCGTCCACCCGCACGACCCGGTCGCGCAGGGCGTTGCGGCGCTTCATCACCTCGAATTCCGCTGCCGAAATGACTCCGGCGTCGAAGGCGACGACGGCGATGTCGCGGACGTTGGCCGCCGGATTGCCCGCGAAGCGCCCCTGGCGCTCGGCCTCACGGATCTTCCCTTCGATCGGTTCCGCCTCCAGGGTGGCGGCCAGGGCGGCTTCGATGGCGCCCACCGGATCCTCCGTCGACGTCGGGATATGGGTCTCGGCGGTCAGCCGGTCGCGGGTCGCCGACGGCGCGATGAGCACGCGGGCCACCCGATGTCCGAGATTGTCCGAGGGCACCACATAGGGATGTCCCCAGGGGAAGATGCTGCGGTGGAGGAAGCGGCCGATGAAACGATTGGGGAAATTGGCGACGACGCCGTCGAAGGCCTGCTGCGCCCGGTACATCGTGTCCCACAGGGCCCAATGGAGGAGAGGCGCGTCGGCGGCCGGGCGGCCGTCGTCCTCGTAGCGCTTGAGGGCGGCGGACATGAGGTACATCTCGGACAGGATGTCCCCCAGCCGCGACGACAGCTTCTCCCGCCGCTTGACGCTGCCGCCGAGGACCAGGAGGGAGATGTCGGACAGGAAGGAGAAGGCCGACGAGAAGCGGGTCAGTTGCTGGTAGTAGCGGCGGGTTTCCGGGGCGACGTCGGCGTCGACGGGGACGAAGTGGGACCCGGTGAGTCCCAGCCAGAAGGCCCGGAAGCCATGGCGCACGGTGTAGGCGGCGTGCTTCCAGAGGGCGTCGTCGAAATCCCTGAGACCCTGCTCGGAATCGGGGTTCTGGGCGGCCTGCATTTCCGGCAGAAGGTAGGGATGGCAGCGCAGCGCCCCCTGGCCGAAGATGATGAGGCTGCGGGTCAGGATGTTGGCGCCTTCGACGGTGATGCTGATGGGCATCTGCTGGTAGGCGCGGCCGAGGAAGTTGGAGGGGCCCAGGCAGATGCCCTTGCCGCCGATGACGTCCATGCCGTCGTTGATCACCTGCCTTCCCCGCTCGGTGACGTGGTATTTGGCGATGGCCGAGACCACCGAAGGCTTCTCGCCGAGGTCGATGGCGCCGGCGGTCATCCTGCGGGTGGCGTCCATGAGGTAGGTGTAGGCGCCCATGCGGGTCAAGGCCTCCTCGACCCCCTCGAAGCGGCCGACGGCGGTCTTGAACTGGCTGCGCACCCTGGCGTAGCCGCCCACCGCCCGCACCGTCATCTGGGCCATGCCCGTATTGGACGAGGGCAGCGAGATCGAACGGCCGGCCGCCAGACACTCCATGAGCATGCGCCAGCCCTGCCCCGCCCGCGCTGGGCCGCCGATGATGAAATCCAGGGGCATGAAGACTTCCTTGCCCCGGGTGGGGCCGTTCATGAACATGGCGTTGAGGGGGAAGTGACGGCGACCGATCTCGACGCCGGGGTGGTCCCGGGGCACCAGGGCGCAGGTGATGCCCACATCCTGCTTTTCGCCCAGCAGGCCGTCCGGATCGAACAGTCGGAAGGCCAGACCGAGCAGGGTGCACACCGGCGCCAGGGTGATGTAGCGCTTGTCCCAGGTCACCCGCATGCCCAGGACTTCCTTGCCCTGCCAAAGCCCGCGGCAGACGATGCCGAAATCGGGAATAGCGGCGGCATCCGAACCCGCCCAGGGACTGGTGAGGGCGAAGGCCGGCACCTCGATGCCCTTGGCCAGCCTGGGCAGGTAGTGGTTCTTCTGCTCATCGGTGCCGTAGTGAAGGAGCAATTCCGCCGGTCCCAGGGAATTGGGCACCATCACCGACACCGCGAGGGCGGAGGAACGGCTCGACAGCCGGGTGACCACCTGAGAGTGGGCAAAAGCGGAGAATTCGAGACCGCCGTACCGCTTCGGAATGATCATGCCGAGGAAGCCCTTTTCCTTGATGTAGCACCAGGCTTCCGGCGACAAGTCATAGCGCTCCTGCGTCACGCTCCAGTCCTCCACCAGGCGGCAGGCCTCATTGACCTCTTGGTCGAGGAAGGCCTGCTCCGTCGCCGTGAGCACCGGCCTGGGATAGGCGAGCAGTTTTTTCCAATCCGGATCGCCCCGGAAGAGTTCTCCCTCCCACCACACGGTTCCCGCCTCCAATGCGTCTCGCTCGGTATCGGACATCTGAGGCAGCACCTTGCGGTAGCTGGCAAACAGCCCCCCGGTCAGCAGGACCCGACGCAAAGGAGGCAGGCCGAAGACCAGCGCGAGGCCGGCGGCGAGAATAGCCAGTACGGTGAGCAGCGCGTTCATGACGAACCTCCAGTGGGGTGCGGCAGGGCGGGATCATCCCCCCCAGGCAGGGGGGCCCGCAGGCCGCCGAGCAGAAAGGACATGAGGCGCGGCAGCAAACGGGTGGCGCCTTCTTCGGCATGGGTATCCAGGTGCCAATCGGTGACCAGGCGCAGGGTATCGGTACCGGCAATGGCATAGGAGGTCGCGCCGAGCATGAAATGAAATCGCCATACGATCTCAGCCCTCGGCACGTCCGGAAGGGCACGGAACAGCGCCGTCGTGAAGCGCCCCATCACGACCGAATATTCGTTGGCCAGGAAGGCTCGGATGAATTCCGAGGGCTCGGTAAGGGTACGGCCGAGTAGACGCAGGAAAACCCTGCCACCGTGGGCTTCGTCGTCGGCCATGCGCAGAAGGGTACCGAAAAAGGCATCGACGATCTGAGATGGCTTCAGAGGCGCGGCACCAGCGGCCGCCTCCATGGCGTCGAGCACGCGCAAGCGCTCGTCGTTCAACCAGTCCAGACGCCGCCGGAAAACCTCCCGCAACAGCCCTTCCTTCGACCCGAAGTGGTAATTGACCGCGGCCAGATTGACCCCCGCTCCGGCGGTAATCTGCCGCATCGACGTTCCTTCATAGCCCTGGGCCATGAACAGGCCCTCGGCGGTATCGAGAATGCGTAAGCGGGTATCGCTGCTACGGATTTCGGGCATGGATGCGGGCTCCGCCACAGGTTCAGCGCGTCGGCAGCCCGGTCTGGCCACCGAATTCAAACGTTTGTTTGAATGCTAGTCCGCTGCCGCGCCTTGCGCAAGCCGGAAAGAACCCGGAAACGGGGCGACTCAGTCCTCGGCCCCAAAAAGTACCAAACCCGTCCCCTCAGAACTCGGCAATTTTTCGAGTGCCGGTGGGTGGCGCGAACGGACGCGCATGATCGAGACGCGAAGCACGCCCATAGCACGGATGTGAGGAGCAACGGCGAAGCCGAATGGGCTCAGAGCGGATTGACGAGCGGGGGCGAACAGCAGGTCAACAAGCGCTCAGTGCGCTGTGACCAGGCTTTCATTCAGGAGCCGGGTAAAGTCGTCCCGCGCCATGGGGCGCCCGAAAAGGAAGCCCTGCATCTCCCGCGCGCCGACACTCTTGAGAAAGTTGGCCTGCAGGCTCGTCTCGACGCCCTCGGCGACGACATGCAAGCCGAGGCCCGAGGCAATGGCGACAATGGCCCGGATGATGGTCGAATCTTCCCTACCCTGTTCGATTTCACGCACGAAGCACTGGTCGATCTTGATGGTGTCGACGGGGAGATTGCGCAGGTAGCTGAGGGAGGAATACTGGGTGCCGAAGTCGTCGATGGCGATGCGGATGCCCCGCTGGGCGAGCGCGGCGAGCCGAGCGGAGATGGTCTGCTGGTCCGAGATGAAGACGTTTTCGGTGAGCTCGATTTCGAACACCCGATGGGAAACACCATGACGATCGAGGATGCCGACCAGCCGCTCGCCGAATTCCTCGTCTTCGAGCACCGCGGGCGAAATGTTCACCGCCATTCGCGGCAGTTCCAATCCCGTGGCCTGCCAAACCTTCATGTCACGGCAGGCCCGTTCGATCACCCAGTCGGTGAGGTTGGCCATGAGCCCGATTTCCTCGACCACGGGCAGGAAACCGCCCGCCGCCACCAGGCCCCGCTCGGGATGGTGCCAGCGGATGAGCGCCTCGCAGCCGATGACCCGCCGGCTGTCGGAGTCGACCTGGGGCTGGTAGTAGAGGTCGAATTGGTCGTGGTCAATGGCACGGCGGATTTCGTTTTCCAGGGCAAAGCGGCGGCTGGAGAGTTCGCCCATGTCCGGCAGAAAGTAACCAAAGCCATTCTTGCCCTGGGACTTGACGTGGTACATGGCGATGTCCGCATGGCGCACCAGGGTCTCGATATCCTCCCCGTCCCGCGGGAAAATAGCGATGCCGATGCTGGCCGTGAGGAAAACCTCGGCACCACCGATGAGGAAGGGTTCGGCCATGTCGGCCACCAGCTTGTGGGCGACAACGCCGGCGTCTTCGGGCGCGTTCAGCCCGGTGAGGAGGACGATGAATTCGTCGCCCCCCAGCCGCGCCAGGGTATCCATCTCGCGCAGGCTGCCCTGGAGGCGGCCGGAGACCAGCTTGAGCAATTCGTCGCCCTTCAGGTGGCCGAAGGTGTCGTTGGCCAGCTTGAAGCGATCCAGATCGATGAAGAGCACCGCCACCTTGCTGCCGCCCCGCCGCGCCTGCACCATGGCCAGCCCCAGGCGGTCGCAGAAAAGGGCCCGGTTGGGCAAGCCGGTGAGGATATCGTGGTAGGCGAGATGGGCCAGGCGATCCTCGGCCGACTTGCGCGCCGTGACGTCGCGGGCAATGCCGTACACGAGGCTGCTGAAGCCCCCGGCCAAGGCACCCCGAGGCGCTTCGAAACGGGCGGGAACCAGAACCGCGTCGAAGTGGCGCTCTTCCGAACCATCGATATTGCGGAAAATGCGGAATTCCACGTTGCGTTGACCGGAATCGGCCCGCTCCAGGCTGTAACGCAGCTTGTCCACGTCCTGGGGCACGATGACCGACAGGATCGACTGCCCCTGGAGTTCCCGCGGCGCGTAGCCCGTAAGCTCGACGGAACGGTCGTTCACGTAGGTAAAGCGGAATTCTTCGTCGAGGGTGAAGATCAGGTCGGGGGAAGCTTCCACCAGGAAGCGGTGCTGGGTCTCGGATTGCTCGAGCTGGCGGGCGATCTCCCGGTTGGTCCGTTCCAAGTGGCGGCGCTGCAACACCCGCCGCACTGCGTGGAGGAGCACTTCGACTTCGTAGGGCTTGCGCAGGTAGTCGCTGGCACCCAGCCGCAGCGCGCCGATGGCTGACTCGACCATGGAATCGCCGCTGATGACGATCACTGCCGCCTCGAGCCGGGCACTGCGGATCATCCCCAGGAGGTCGAGGCCGTCGATGTCCCCCAGATGCAGGTCGAGCAGGATGAGGTCGATGCCACCGGCCATCAGGGCCGCCAGAGCTTCCTGGCCGCTGTCGCAGCCCAGGACCCCGTAACCGGCGTGGCGCAAGATGGCGCACAGGCTGTCCCGCAGGAGCTGCTCGTCGTCCACGACGAGCAGCCTCGCCCCTTCCGGAGAAAAGCCGCTCACCTCATCGCCCACCGCAGGCCCTTCAGAACCCGACAAATCGCCCCCCAACCCCGAACGGAACGCAAATGCTGCGGAGGATTGTACCCGCTAAACGGCGGCGTCTATTACTTTCCGGAGAAGGGCAGAAGAATCTGGAACCGGGTGCCCTGGGCGCTGGAGCGGCAGTTGATGAGGCCGCGCAGATCCCGCACCAGTTGTCCGACGATGGCCAGCCCGATGCCCTGATGCTGGCCCCCCTTGGTGCTGGCGACCTGCTGGTAGAGGCGGGCGAGGATTTCCTTGGGGATCCCGGGGCCGTTGTCCTCGATGGCGATTTCGGCGTGGGATGCGCCCGACCCCGATCCCCAGGGCGCCGTCGTCACGCGCACGATGCCACCGTTCGGCATGGCCTCGATGGCGTTCTTCAACAGATTGAGGAGCAATTGCTTGACGCCATCCCCGTCGGTGGCGATGTCCGGAAGCTCGGACGAAAGGTCGAGCCGGATGTCGATGCCAGGCCCCACGGCCAGGGAACTGCGACACAGGGACACGATCTCGCCGATGACCTTGTTGAGATTCAGGGATGCGCCCCCGCCAGACCTCGGCTTTTCCCGTCCTTGGCGCACCGAGTGGAGAATCTTGCCGATACGGTCGATCTCGCCCCGCACCACGCCCAGTTCCGGAGGGGCAAAGGCCTTGTCGGCGCACTCGGCTTCCAGGACATGCAGGTAGTTACGGATGATGGACAGGGGATTGCTGATTTCGTGCACGAGGCTGTTGAGGCGCAATTCGAGACCCTTGTCGCCCCCCGGGGAACGCTGCCCGCCCTTCACGGATTCCAGGACCTCCGCCGCGCCACGACCAAAATGGGTAAGGCAGGCCGACCTGCGTTCCAGGGCCTCGCGCTCGGCAAAGCCATTGACCCGCGCCACCAGGAGCCCGACCGCCCGGCGCCGGGTCGCAAGAGGGAGGACGAGTACCCCCTCGCCCCCCACTAGGCGCAGGATCTGCTCATCGATGATTTCCCCTCCCCGCTGTCCGGCAAGGAGGAACGAGGGGCCCTCAGTCAGGGTGGAAGCCAGCCGGGATCCGGAGTTGCGGGCGAATCCCAACTGGGCCAGACGGTTGCCCTTGAGGCCCAGCGGACGGGCTTCGAAGCGCTCGCCGACGGCTTCGAACCACAGGGCCGGATCGACGTCGAAAAGCAGTTTGATGGCCCTGGACAGGCCCTGGACGGCCGCCTCGGCCCCATCGGCCGGCCCCTGGCCGGCCAGGGTCTGATCGACCAGGAGCACGTCCTGGATGCGGGAGGCGAGAAGGGCCACTTCGTCGGCCTCGGAAATGGCCGGACGGGCAACGACAGCGGGAACGTCTGCCGGGCCCGGAAGCTGGATGCCCAGTTGCTCCGCCACCGAGACCAGCTCGATTTCGACCGCCTCAAGCAGGCCCCCCAGATCGGAAACCGCCGCCCCGGTAAGGGCGACCAGCGCGTTCTCTTCCTCGCCGGGTTCCACGCCCCGCAGAACCGCCAAGCGGTTGGCCGCCAGCACGATGCGCACCAGGGGATGCGCTGCCGCAACCCGCGCCGTGGACTCGTGGTGATAAAGCACGCTGTCACCCAGGAAGGAGTCGAGTTCCCATTTTTCCACCAGCCAGGCTCCCACCTCGGCGTGGGTCAGGGCAAAGACCTCGGTCTCCCGGGCGCACAGTGCCTGGTTGTCCTCGTACTCATAGAAAATGCGGGTATAGGTCTCCGGGTCCGAAGCCAGGATGGCCAGCTGGCCCACGTCGTGCAGCAGGCCGCCCAGATAGGCTTCTTCGGGACTGGCGTCGTCGCTGCCGCGCCGGGCGAGTTCCCGGGCGATGAGGGCGGTGCGCAGGGAATGGCCCCAGAAACGCTTCAGGTCTACGTCCCGCCCGGAAGTAAAACGATTGAAGACCTGCATCACCGATTCATTGATGACGACAGTCTTGATGGCATTCATGCCCAGAAGCGACAGGCATTGCTCCAGGGTGCTGGGGCGCCCCCGCCCGTGGTAGGCGGAAGACGAGGCCAGGGCGAAGACCCTGGCCGCCATGGCAGCGTCCTTGCCCACCACGCCCGCCAGATCGACGAGGGAGACATCCTCCTTGTGGCAAAGATCAAGGAGGCGCAGCAGAACCTGGGGCATGGACGGCAGGCGCGCCATGGCGAGCTTGCCGCGGAAATCCCGCGGCCCTGCGCCCGCCGCCGCCGCGGCCATCGTGCCTGCTGCCCCGCCACTCATCATTCTGCCCCGCCTGCCCCCGCAAATACCCCCGGCGGAAATCCTCATCCGCCCGGAAAGGCCCAGAATATCATAGGCTCAGGGCGACGGTACCCGCCACTGCGGCAACGCTAAGCGCAATCGTGAATTTTGCCGCGACCGGGCCAAATTGGACCTATCGAGGGCGCAGCGCAGCGGGAGGGCCTGAGCGCTCCGACGTGCTAAGCTCCGCGCCTTCGTTTTTCCCCCTTCTTCCATGAGCCTGCGTCTCGCCATCAACGGCTACGGCCGCATCGGCCGCTGTTTCCTGCGCGCCCTGCACGCCTCGCCCCATCGTCATGACATAATCGTCGTCGCCATCAACGAGCCCGCCGATCTCGAAAGCATGGCCTACCTGACCCGCTTCGACTCGACCCACGGCCGCTTCGCCGCGCAAGTGGAAGTGGCGCCCGACACCCTGCTCATCGACAGCCAGCCCATCGTGGTGAGCCACGGTCGAAGGCCGCAAGACGTGGATTGGAAGGCCCTGGGCATCGATCTCCTGGTCGAGGCTTCGGGCCGTTATGCTCACCGCGGGGAACTCGAAGCCTTCATCGCGGCCGGTTGCCCTCGCCTGCTCCTTTCCCAACCGGCCCACAGCGCCGAGGATGTGGATCGCACCGTCGTCTACGGCTTCAACGAAGCCCGACTGAGCGGGCGCGAACGCATCGTTTCCGCCGCATCCTGCACGACCAACGCCGCCGTGCCGCTGCTTGCCCTCCTGGACGAGGCTTTCGGCATCGAGCAGGGCCTCCTCACCACCCTGCATTCGGTCATGAACGACCAGCCCCTGGTCGACGGCTACCACCACGCCGACTTGCGCCGGACCCGTTCGGCCATGCAGTCCATGATCCCGGTAGCCACAGGACTGGCCCGCGGTATAGAGCGGCTGTTGCCCCATCTGCAAGGGCGTATCGATGCCAAGGCGATCCGCATCCCGGTGCCCAACGTTTCCGCTATCGGGTTGGTGGCCCGTCTGGCCCGGCCAGCGGACCTCGCCGCAGTCAACGCCTGCCTGCGGCGGGCCGCCGCAGGTTCCGGCGGGCGCATCGGCTGGACCGAGGAACCCCACGCCTCGACGGATTTCATCCACAGCCCGGAATCGGCCATCATCGACGGCAGCCAAACCCGCCTGTCAGGCGACCGCCTTCTGGACATATTCATCTGGTTCGACAACGAGTGGGGATTCGCCAATCGCATGCTCGACATTGCCGCCTACTGGGGACGCCGCCTGCCCTGACGGGCATCCTGACGCCGAATTCCTATACCCGATCCGCGAGCAGGAAGAAGTTCTCGATCGCTGCGGCCACACGCTCCGGCTGGTCGTGGTGCAGATTGTGGCCGCAATCTGCGATGTCCTCCCGACTGAGGCGCGAGAAACACGCCAGGCGCCGGGCCAGATCGGCCGCATTGTCGGCGAAGCGCTCCGTCACGTAGCCCTGTTCTGCAACGAGCAGGCGGACCGGTGCCATGATGGCGCACCAGCACGCCATGGCGTCGGCGACTTGATAGGGTACCGGCGCCGGGTGCCGATGCCAGGGGTCGCAGGCCAGGACGACTCTCCCCTCGGGCGTCACGCACCCGCACTCCCGGGCCAGGAATTCAGCCCGTTCCACACTGAGGCGGGGGTTGGAATAACGCAGGCGCCGGGCCAATTCGCCGCAATCCGCATAGCTCCGCAGGGCAGGTGGATCGTCCAGGGTTTCCAGCCAATGGCGGAGCCGCGTGGGCGCCTCGTCCGGACCAGCCTCGGGCAGGCCGAGAAAATCAAGCATGACCAGACCTGAAACCCGCTCCGGCCGCGCGCCAGCGTAGGCCGCGGCGATACTTGCCCCCATGCTGTGTCCCACCAGCCGCGCGGGGGCGACCGAGGAATAATGGTGTAGCAGCGCGTCCAGATCAGCGTAGTAGTCGGCGAACCAGTAGGGCCGCCCCAGCCAGGTGCTGGCCCCGTAGCCCCGCCAATCCGGGGCGATGACGTGCCACTCGCCCCCCAGGGCCTCGACCACGAACTGAAAGGTGGGCGAGGAATCCATCCAGCCGTGCAGAAGGAAAAGGAGCGGTGCTCCGGGCGGCCCCCAATGGCGAACGTTGTAGCGGATCGCCCCGACCGGAATGCGCTCGTTGCGGGAAACGCTGTGGTCAGGGTGCACGAAGAACCCGCGAACCGCTCAGAGCCTGTGAATTTTTCGGGCGCGCCCGAGCGGCGTGCACAGGAGTGCACGATCAAGGCGCGAAGCACTGCCAGAGCTCAGGCTATGGCGAGCATTGGCAACGCCGAGCGGGCGCAGCGGGGCATGACGAGCTGGGGGGAATGAAATTTTCATAGGATCTCAGTTGCGACTGAACTTGCGCGCCAGTTCCTCCAGCTTTTCCTGCCGCCGGGCGGCCTCGGCCTCGTTCTTGCGGCGATCGGCGGATTTCTTGAAGCGTTCCCGCAATTCGGTCTCAGCCTGCTGCCGCTGTTCGGCGCTGACTTCCCCCGCCGGTGCGCCGTCCAGATCGAAGCGCTGCTCCGCCTTGGCGATGGCCTTGAGATACGCGGTTGAGGTGGTGTGCAGACGCAGGGCGGTGCGCAGGGCGGGTGCCTCGAAATCGGGGTGTCGCTCGCGCAGGACCTTGTGAATCCCGATGGCCAGGGGCAAGGTGTCGCGGAAGACGGCGTAATCGGCCCGCAGGGAATCGAGCAGCAGATTGCGGCGGGAACCGGTTTTCTTTTCGGTGGCGGTCATGGGCAAAGCGGGAACAGGTGGGCGAGCCGGGAGTTTAGCGGAATTTGTCCCATGCCGAAGGCCGTGCCGGCTTGACCCTGCGCCGAACTATTCTCCACAATGCAAGCGACCATGACAACGCAAAGACCCCCAATGCTCGATCAAGCCCTGCCCGATTTCTCCCTCGCAACCACCGGAGGCGGCACCTTCACCCCGGCCGCCCTGGCCGGCAAGGTGATCGTTCTCTATTTCTATCCCAAGGACAGCACGCCGGGCTGCACCACCGAAGCGCAGCAGTTCCGCGACCTGCACGAACGCTTCGTCGCGGCCGGAGCCGTGGTCTTCGGCATTTCCCGCGACAGCCTGAAGTCCCACGAGAACTTCAAGGCCAAGCAAGAACTTCCCTTCGAACTCCTGTGCGACAAGGACGAAACGGCGTCGACCCTGTTCGGGGTCATCAAGATGAAAACCCTGTACGGCAAGGCGGTACGGGGCATCGAGCGCAGCACCTTCGTTGCCGACCGCAAGGGCGTGCTGCGCCGAGAGTGGCGGGGGGTCAAGGTTCCCGGCCATGCCCAGGAAGTGCTCGATTTCGTGCAGACCCTCTGACCCTTCCCCAGGAAAGACTCCCCGATGCCGCGCCAGCCCGCCGCCAAGAAAGCCGCCCCCAGCAAGATTTTCGTCCTCGATACCAATGTGCTGATGCACGACCCGAGCTGCCTCTTCCGCTTCGAGGAGCACGATGTGTTCATCCCCATGATGACCCTGGAGGAACTGGACAATCACAAGAAGGGCATGTCGGAAATCGCCCGCAATGCCCGCCAGGTGTCGCGCGTCCTCGATGACCTGCTGGCCAAGGGCGAAGATGCCATAGAGCACGGAATACCTCTCTTTGAACCATCGAGCAAGCTGGCTTCGGGAAACCTCTTCCTGCAGACCGAGGCCATCAGCTCCGAGTTACCTCCCGCCCTGCCCACCTCGAAGGTGGACAACCAGATTCTGGCGGTAGTCATCCACCTCCAGCGCAAGCACCCCAAGCGCTCGGTCATCCTGGTGTCCAAGGACATCAACATGCGCATCAAGGCCCGCTCCCTGGGCCTTCCGGCGGAGGACTACTTCAACGACAAAGTGCTGGAGGATACCGACATCCTCTACACCGGCACCCGGGCACTCCCCGACAATTTCTGGGACAAGCACGGCCAGGGCATGGAATCCGGCAAGCGGGACAGCAAGACCTACTACCGCATCAAGGGTCCCCTGTGCCCCAGCCTGCTCATCAATGAATTCGTCTGGCTGGAAGCGGACGGCTTTTCCGCCATCGTCAAGGAAACGGGGGGCAAGACCGCCGTCCTGGAGACCCTGGTCGATTACACCCACCCCAAGAACGCGGTGTGGGGGATCACAGCCCGCAACCGGGAGCAGAATTTCGCCATGAACCTGCTCATGAATCCGGACATCGATTTCGTCACCCTCCTCGGCCAGGCGGGAACGGGCAAGACCCTGCTGACCCTGGCCGCGGGCCTGACCCAGGTACTGGAAAACAAGCTGTACACGGAAATCATCATGACCCGCGTCACCGTGCCGGTGGGCGAGGACATCGGCTTCCTGCCGGGCACCGAGGAAGAGAAGATGGCCCCCTGGATGGGCGCGCTGGAAGACAATCTCGACGTCCTCAACCACAGCGAGGACGAGGGAGGGCCCTACGGGGGCGAATGGGGACGAGCAGCGACCCGCGATCTGATCCGTTCCCGCATCAAGGTCAAGTCCCTCAATTTCATGCGCGGCCGCACATTCATCAAGAAGTACCTCATCATTGACGAGGCTCAGAACCTCACTCCCAAACAGATGAAGACCCTGGTCACCCGAGCCGGGCCCGGCACCAAGGTCATCTGTCTGGGCAATATCGCCCAGATCGACACGCCCTACCTGACCGAGGGCAGTTCCGGCCTCACCTACGTGGTGGACCGATTCAAGGGCTGGCCCCATTCCGGCCACATCACCTTGCAGCGCGGTGAGCGCTCCCGTTTGGCCGACCACGCGGCCGAAGTGTTATAATCCGCCCCACTCGTCGGGGGCCGTGTCTTGGGACACGGCCTTTTCGTTTCAGCCCCAGCTCGCTTTCCGGAGTATGCCCTTGAAACGTCGCCATTTCCTGGCTGCCGCCGTCGCCTCACTGGTCGGATCCGAAACCCTGGCGGCCAAAAAGAAGCCCACGGCGCCTGCTTCGCGTAACGCCAAACCGATCCGCAAGGCTGCGGCGCGCAAGCCTGCGGCCACACCTGCAAAACCACCCGCCCCGGTCGTTCATACGGCGGACGAACCGATCATCGAGCATCCTCCCCAGGGTTCCTCGGCCAGCCGCCTGCCGCCGGTCAAGGCCCCGGAGCCCCCGGATGAATGGCGTACCTACGAGGTCACCACCACGGTGCAATTGAAACGCGCCCTGGGGCCGACCCGGCTGTGGCTTCCCCTGCCGCTGAACCAGGACATGCTGTTCCAACGCACCCTGGGCCACGCCTGGAAGGGCAACCCAGAATCGGCCAGCCTGCGCCGCCTTCCGGACGGTGATCTGGAGGTGTTCTATTGCGAATGGAACAGCGGCATCGAGCCCCACATCCGCCTGACCACCACGGTGACCACTGCCGACCGCCATTTCGACGTCACCAAGCGCACCGTCGCCCCCGAACGGGAGGACATTCTGCGCCGCAATCTGCAAGCCTCGCGCCTGATTCCCAATGACGACGAAGCGCATCGCTTGGGTGAGCGCATCGTCGGCCGCATCAAGGATCCGGTGGCCCAGGTGAAGGCGCTCTACGACTGGGTGATCGAAAATGCCATCTACGACCCCGCCCTGCCCGGCGTCGGGGGTGGCGACATTCGCCGCCAACTCGATGCCCGGCAATACGGGGGACGTTCCGCCGACATCAACGGCCTGCTGGTCGCCCTGTGCCGCGGCATCGGCATCCCGGCTCGTTGCGTCTATGGGCTGCGCGTCGGCCCCTCGAGGCTCTTCCGCAGCCTCGGTCTCAGCGATGACCGAGCAACCGCTGCCCAGCACGTGCGGGCCGAGTTCTACGTGCCCGGCTACGGCTGGATTCCGGTGGACCCCAGCGATGTGCGGCGGGTCATCGCTCTGGAAGGCATCTCGGATCGGGACAGCAAGCTCGCCGCCTTGCGCAAGATTCTTTTCGGCGTGTGGGAAATGAACTGGATCGCCTTCAACGTGGGCAGCGACGTGCCGCTCCCCGGCAGCCGGGGCAAAGTTCCCTTCCTGGTGCACCCGCAACTGGAAGACGCCGACGGCAGCCATGACGGCCGCCTGCCCGACCGGGTGCCCTACACCATCACCGCCCGTCGGGTGGATTGAGAACGCTGAGAGCCTGTGAAAATTTCATTCACCCCCGCTCGTCATGCCCAGCCGCGCCGGCTCGGCGTTGCCCATGCTCGCCATAGCCCGAGCCATGGCGGTGCTTGGCGCCTTGATCGCGCACACCTGGGCATGCTGCTCGGGGGCGCCCGAAAAATTCACAGACTCTGAGTCGGTTCAGTACCCGCTGCTGCCCTGGGCGAGGTTCTCGAAGCGCGTGTATTCGCCCAGGAAGGCCAGACGCACGGTACCGGTCGGGCCATTACGCTGCTTGCCGATGATGACCTCGGCAATGCCCTTGTCGGGGCTCTCGGGCTTGTAGTATTCGTCCCGGTACATCATCAGAATCACGTCGGCATCCTGCTCGATGGCACCCGATTCCCGCAGGTCGGACATCATGGGGCGCTTGTCGTTGCGCTCCTCGACTTTGCGCGATAGCTGCGAGAGGGCGACGATGGGCACCTGGAGTTCCTTGGCCAGGGATTTGATCGACCGCGAGATTTCCGATACTTCGGTGGCCCGGTTTTCGCCCTGCCGATTGGTGCTCATGAGCTGGATGTAGTCGATGACCAGCAGGCCAAGCTTGCCACCGTACTGGCGCGCCAGACGCCGGGCCCGGGCGCGCAGATTGCCGGGAGTGAGTCCACCGGTTTCGTCGATGTAGATGGGCGCCTCATGCAGCTTGCCCAGCGCGAAAGACAGCCGCGCCCATTCGTCGTCGTTGAGCCGCCCAGTGCGCACCCGGTGCGAGTCGAGTCGGCCGATGGAAGCCAGCATACGCATGGCGAGCTGGGTGCCGCCCATTTCCATCGAAAACACCCCCACCGGCAAACCCGAATCCACCGCCACGTTTTCCGCGATATTGAGGGCAAAGGCCGTTTTACCCATCGAGGGTCTTCCGGCGACGATGATGAGATCGCCGGGCTGGAAGCCTGATGTTTTCTGGTCCAGATCGGCGAAACCCGTGGGCACACCAGTGATGTCAGAGGGGTTTTCCCGGTCGTGCAACTCCTGGATTCGCTCGACCACCTGGGTGAGCAAGGGGTTTATGTGGACGAAACCATCGCTGTGGCTTGCCCCGGCTTCGGCGATGGCGAAAATGCGGGCTTCCGCCTCGTCCAGGATGGATTCCGCATCACGCCCCAGGGGATTCAGGGCATTGGCGGCGATTTCGTCGGCGGTGGCCGCCAACTGCCGCAAGACGGCCCGTTCCCGCACGATTTCGGCGTAGCGCTTGATATTGGCCGCTGAAGGCGTATTGGCGGCGAGTTCGCCCAGATAGGCGAGGCCACCGGTGCGTTCACCCTCCCCCAGGCCGTCCAGGGCTTCTGCCACGGTGACCACGTCGGCGGGCTTTCCGTTTTCCAGAAGAAGCCGGATCTGGCGGAAGATGCGCCGGTGCTCGTCGCGGTAGAAGTCCGTGTCGGCGACCAGATCGCCCATGCGATCCCAGGCCTGGTTGTCGAGAAGGAGACCGCCGAGAACGGACTGCTCCGCCTCGATCGAATGGGGGGGCACCCGCAACTGGGCTACGGCGGAGTCGGCAGGATTCGAGGCAGATGAGCGGAAATTCATGGCCGGAGTGTACCAGCGCGGCGGGTCAATATGGGTCGCATGGAACCCGGGCGGCGGCTGCACCGAAGCGGTACCGGACGGCCCCAATGACGCTTGCCCGCCGGTCCCGCAGGCCGTGCTCGGCTAGTAGTCAGTCACATAGCTTTGCGTCGATGCCGAGGCACGCATCCGCGCCCGGATCGCGCGAAGCGAACCGCAGCCATAGCCGAAGCTATGGCGAGGATGAACGACAAAGCGAGCGGGGATGCGGGGCAGGCCGAACATAGCTGAACCTGTGTGACTGACTACTAGACCCCAAACGGGATTTTAGGACCGACTACTGGCCCACGGCGTCTACAAAAGCGCGTCGGGCCTGCTCGAAGGCCTTGGCGTGGTCCTCGGGAATCCAGGGCGTGCAGGTCTGGCAGAAGTTCTCGAAGGCCAGGAGTACGGCGGCACGGTCGAGAGAGGGCGAACCCGAAGGCTCGGTAACCCCCGGATCGAGGGGCTTGAGCACCGCGTGGCGCGGGATGAGGCGCTGGCCTCCAGGGCCGCTGGCCAGCATGGGAGCGGTCTTGACCCATTCAGCGCCCTGGTACTCGAAGCGGGCGCCGAGGGGAAGCTGGTGGATTCGCATGGTGTCTCCGCGGCGATTTTTACGGCTGCCTAGGATACCTTCATCGCCGCCCCCCATGGTGGCGTTCCCAGTGCCCCCGCTCTTCATGCCAGCGATCGGCACGACGTTCCCAGCGGTGGGGCGCCCATTGGTATCCCGGCCGATGCGCCTCCCAATGGCCGGGAACCCAGTCATGGCGGTAGCCAGTCCAGGTCCAATAGCCCCCGATCCAAATTTGTCCAAACGCCGGAGCCGGTCCAACGTATTCGACCCGGGGTGCCGGCGGCGCGACGACGATGGCCTGATCGTAATAGGGCCGCGGCGCTGGGGCGACGACACAGCCCGTCAGGAGTGCGACAAGGGCCAGGGGGGCAATTCGGAACCAGGGGGTCATGGCTTTTCCTTCGAAGACGACATGACCGAATAACGCAGCCCAAAATCTTCCGCAGGACAGTGGAAACAGACTCTTACGAAAGCCGGCCGCACCGGCAACGGCCGCAGCCGCTTGCAACGCAAGGACTGCGGGCTCTCGCGAAACGAGCTATCGGGATCGGGGTCATGAGCGAGATTTCCCGGCCGGAAGCCCTGTCCGCGGGAGATGCGAGAGCGGTCTGCAAGGGCGCCAGGCGATGCCAAAATCGGCCAGCGAGCTGCTCTGACGCATGGTTAACCCTCATGCATGGGGTGTGACAAGGGCGACACAACCATGTCATCGTGCTCCCCCGTGCGGTCGATTGGATGGCCTCTTACCGCACTGCCGCCCCCCCCGCCACCGAAAGTACGCCCCATGAACATCCTCCTCCCAGCCATCGAGATCGAAACAGCGCCCAAGCCGGAATTCGCTGTCATCTGGCTGCATGGTCTGGGCGCGGACGGCAGCGATTTCGCCCCGGCCATCCCCTTTCTCCGACTGCCCGCAGACCTGGCGGTGCGCTTCATCTTTCCCCATGCGCAGGAAATCCGCGTCACCTGTAACGGCGGCTACATCATGCCGGCCTGGTACGACATCATTGAAGCCCGCGGTATCGAGCGGGAGGTCGACGAAGTCGGCATCCTCAGCTCCCGCAGTAACATCCGCCGCCTCGTCGAACGGGAGAACCAGCGCGGCATCCCCTGTGAGAACATCGTACTGGCAGGATTTTCCCAGGGCGGCGCCATGGCCTATACCGTCGGCCTGACCCACCCTCAGCCTCTCGCCGGCGTCGTCGCCCTCTCGGCATACATTCCCGCACCTTCTCTGCTCACCGAAGTCGAGTGCAAGCCCAATCGGGCCACGCCGCTGTTCGTCGGCCATGGCGCCGAAGACGACATCGTTCCCCTGGCCCTCGGCTCCCAGGCACAGGATTTTCTGCACGCGTGCGGCTATGACCTGAGCTGGCGTCTCTACCCCATGGACCACACGGTTTCCGAAGACGAACTGGCGGAAGTAGGCGCCTGGCTGGCCGAGCGCTTCCGGCGCACGTCGTGATCTCCCCAGGCAGCCTCGCTTGAGCGCCTGCCGCGACGGGAAATCCCTGCCCGGCACCGGCTGTGGGATGCGGGGAAGCGTTAAAATGAGCGCCTTTTCGCGCCCTTAGGGCGCTCCAGCCCCCAATCAGGAAACCCTCCATGCTGCAGAAACTCTCCACCTTCCCCGGCGTCCCCGGCCCCGTCGTCATCATCGTCCTGGACGGCTACGGCATCCCCAGGAACGACGTTGGCAGCGCCATCGCCGCCGCCAGGAAACCCACTCTGGATGCCCTCTTCGCCAAGCACCCCCACATCCGCCTGATGGCCCACGGCACGGCGGTGGGCATGCCTTCCGACGACGACATGGGCAATTCCGAAGTCGGCCACAATGCCATCGGCGCCGGCCAGGTCTATGCCCAGGGCGCAGCACTGGTGTCCGGCGCCATTGCCTCCGGCGCCCTCTGGCACGGGGACGCCTGGCAGCAGATTGTCGCCGGCGCCAAAACGGGAGCCAACGGAAAAGCGGGCGCGATCCACTTCATCGGCCTCTTCTCCGACGGCAACGTCCATAGCCACATCGACCATCTCAAGGCCATGGTCGTCCAGGCCAAGGCGGAAGGTATCAGGAGCGTGCGCATCCATGCCCTCCTCGACGGCCGCGATGTGCCGGAAACCAGCGCCTTGGAGTACGTGATGCCCTTCGAGGCTTTCTTGAACGACATCTCCGACGGCGGCTTCGACGCCCGCATCGCTTCCGGTGGCGGCCGCCAAAACATCACCATGGACCGCTATGACGCCAACTGGCCCATGGTGGCCAAGGGCTGGAAGACACACGTGCTGGGCGAAGGCCCTCAGTTCGCCAACGCCACCGAAGCGGTCAAGGGCCTGCGCGAGCAGAACCCCGGCACCATCGACCAGGATCTGCCCCCCTTCGTCATCGCCGACAACGGCCAGCCGGTGGGCACCATCGAAGACGGCGATGCCGTGGTCTTCTTCAACTTCCGCGGCGACCGCGCCATCGAAATCACCCGCTGCTTCGAGGAAGCCGCCTTCGACAAGTTCGACCGGATGCGCGCCCCCCAGGTCACCTACGCCGGCATGCTCCAGTACGACGGCGACCTGAAGCTGCCCAAGCGCTTCCTAGTCGCCCCGCCGGCCATCAAGGACACCATGGGCGAATGGTTCAGCAAGGGCGGCATCGCCCAGTTCGCCTGCTCGGAAACCCAGAAATTCGGGCACGTCACCTACTTCTGGAACGGCAACCGCTCCGGCAAGTTCGCCGGCGAGACCTACCAGGAAGTGCCCAGCGACGTGGTGCCCTTCGAGCAACGCCCCTGGATGAAGGCTGCCGAGATCGCCGACGCCATGATCGCCGCCCTACAGAGCGGCCAGTACAAGACCCTGCGTTGCAACTTCGCCAACGGCGACATGGTGGGCCACACCGGAAATTTCGAGGCCGCCCGCATGGCCATCGAGGCCGTCGACCTCTCCCTCGCCCGCCTGCTCCAGGCAGTGAACGCTGCCGGCGGCGTGGCGCTGATCACCGCCGACCACGGCAACGCCGACGAGATGTTCGAACTGGACAAGAAAACCGGTCAGCCCGCCACCAACAAGGACGGCACCTTCAAGGCCAAGACCGCTCACACCCTGAATCCGGTGCCTCTGCTGCTGGTGGACAACGTCACCGGCGGCAAGCTGGGCCTCAAGCAGACCGAGAAAGCCGGCCTCTCCAACATCGCCGCGACGGTGGCGAATCTCCTGGGCCTGGACAAGCACGCCGCCTGGGACGAGAGTCTGCTGGACGTCCACTGATCGCCCTTGCGGGGAAGCCCCAAAGTGAACTGGGGCAAATCCCCCACTTCGGGCGATTTGCCCCAAGCCAAGCTCGACCTCAATCCCCCGCGAACGACAAAAGCAACGTCAAATGGGCGAATCCCGGCACTTTCATCGCCCTGGCACTCTTGGCACCGTTCTTGCACCGACGACAGCACCCGGACTTCTCCCGGCATTTTTCACACCCTAGACAGAACGCGAGACAAGGCAGAAACCCAGACCGGTAGAATTGCGGAATCAACCCTCCTGCAATGACCCGTTCCCACTTTCTCTCCCGCCCGCAACTCGGAGCCAAACAATGATCACCCTTACTCAAAACACCCTCGGCGCCGGCTGGGAAGACTTCGTCGATCACATCGATGCCTTCTCGATCAGCGAATCTACCGCAACGACGGTCACGCTGGCTCTGGTCAGTACCGAGGACGACACGCCCAACCCGAACGGTGGCCGGCTCGTCCTGCAGGGAACGTTCTCCGGCACCCCGCCGGTTGGCGTGGTCACCGGGCTGGAGGCCTATCTTGCAGGTGCAACGACTCCCACCTTCACTTTTTCGGGCCTCGATCTGACCTACGCTGCCTTCGCCGGCTTCCTGGGTCTCGGGGATCTCGACGACTACCTGGTCGGCGACGACTTGGGTGAAGACGAAAACGAGCACCCCGGAGGAGACGACCATGGTGCCCACGACGAGTTCGGTGATGATCACCGCGGCGACAACCGTCGGCACGGTAACGGCAACGACGAATTCCACGGTCGTGGCGGCAACGATGACCTGTCCGGTGGCGGCGGCGACGATGATCTTTTCGGTGACGACGGCAACGATCGCCTGCGCGGCGATTCCGGCGAGGACCGCCTGTTCGGCGGACGCGGCCGGGACCGCCTCTCTGGTGGATCAGACGACGATCTGCTCTCCGGCGGCGACGACAGTGACACGCTCTCCGGCGACGACGGCGACGACATTCTTTCCGGCGGTAGCGGCGACGATGGCCTCAAGGGCGGCAAGGGCAACGATCTGCTCAACGCCGGGTCAGGCAAGGACTCCCTTTCCGGCGACGCCGGCAACGACACGCTGGTCGGCGGTGACGGAGACGACGCCTTGAGCGGCGACGACGGGGACGATACGCTGCAGGGCGACAGCGGTCGGGATCGGCTTAACGGCGGCCGGGGTAACGACAGCCTAACCGGGGGCAGCGAAGACGACATTCTGAATGGCGGTGCCGACGACGACATCCTGGATGGCGGCGACGACGACGACACGCTCCACGGCGACGGCGGCAACGACACGCTGCTGGGTGCTGCAGGCGACGACCGTCTGAAGGGCGACAGCGGCGACGACACTCTTGACGGCGGCGATGACGACGACGATCTCTCCGGCGGCGCGGGCAATGACACGCTGCTGGGCGGCGCGGGCAATGATCGTCTCAAGGGCGATGGCGGCAACGACAACCTTGACGGCGGAGAGGGCGACGATGAACTCTCCGGCGGCGGGGGCGACGACACCCTGGCAGGCGGTGCCGGCAATGACCATCTGAAGGGCGATGGCGGCAATGACACCCTGACGGGCGATGCGGGCAACGACACCCTGCGGGGCGGCGGCGGCAATGACAGCCTCAGCGGCGGCGCGGATGACGACACCCTGATCGGCGAAGGAGGCAATGACCAGCTTGCCGGCGGGGCTGGCAATGACCTTCTCAAGGGCGGGGGCGGGGACGATGTCCTGGTGGGCGGCGCGGGCAATGACCAGTTGTGGGGTGATGGCGGTAACGACGACTTCATCCTCGACAGCCTGGATGGCGTCGATCAGATCAATCTTTTCGCCACGGGCAAGGACGACCTGATCCTGGATGCTTCGATTTTCACGGCCGGAGCAGACGCCCTGAGCTACACCCAGGACCTGGTGGGCGGCGTCGGCCATCTCTACTATGACGGCGACGGCGTCGGCGGCGCCGACGCGGTGGAAATCGCCACCTTAATCGGCGGCCGCTTCTCCCTCGAAAACGACGTTTCCTTCGTTTGACGGCGAACCGGCGCCAGCCGGGCGCACCAATAAAAAAGGCCTCGCAAACTGCGAGGCCTTTTTGCTGGAGCGGAGCGCCTTATTCGGCAACCACGGCAACCGTGATGCTGGCCAGCACATCGGTATGAAGGGCCACATCGACCGGGAACTCGCCGATGGCCTTGAAGGGGCCTTCGGGCAGGCGGATGGCCGCCTTATCCACATCGAAACCGGCGGCCTTCAGGCCCTCGGCGATATCGATATTGCCGACAGAACCGAACAGACGGCCGTCCATGCCGGCCTTGCGGGCCACGCTGACGGTAACGCCGGCCAGCTTCTCGGCGACGCCCTGGGCGGCAGCCAGCTTCTCGGCGGCCAGTTTCTCCAACTCGACGCGGCGCGCTTCGAACTCGGCCTTGGCAGCCGGGGTAGCACGCTTGGCCATACGGCGGGGAATGAGGAAATTGCGGGCATAGCCGTCCTTGACCTTGACGATGTCGCCCAGGTTGCCCAGGTTGACCACCTTTTCGAGCAGAATGATTTGCATGTTTCGTCTCCCCGGAAATTACAGGTGATTGTCGGTATAAGGCAGCAGAGCCAGGAAGCGGGCGCGCTTGATGGCGGTGCCCAACTGGCGCTGATAGCCGGCCTTAGTGCCGGTCAAGCGAGCCGGCATGATCTTGGCGTTTTCCTGGATGTATTCCTTCAGCACATCCACATCCTTGTAGTCGATCTCGACCACTTTCTCCGCCGTGAAGCGGCAGAACTTACGGCGCTTGAAGAGACCTCCGCCGCGCTTCTTTTTCTTGTCGTCATCCTTCTTCTTGAAGAATCGTGCCATTTTCGTTTCCTTCCAAAATTTCGATCGTATTCACATGGAGCACGGGGGTCTTGCCGTTGCGGCTCCGGGCTGCCAGAAATCCGGTCACTCGGACCGTCCCACCGAGGGGTACCGCCTGAAGCCAGCGGGCGGGTTCGCCCAAGGCCATGACGGCAATTTCACAAGCCACCTGCCGCGGTGCGCCGGCTTCTTCCTGCTGCGAAGCGTGTTCCAAGACACCTTCGCCAACAGGAACTCCGGCGGGGGTATAACGCAGCGCCTTGCGCTCGCGTAACCGGCCGGAGAGTTCGACGCGGTTCAGCCTACCTTCCCGTGCCTGAACCTTAGGCTGCCGCTGCTTCGGCAGGAGCCGCTTCACCGCCGCCCAGCAGGGACTTGGACTTCTCTTCCTTCATCATGGGAGAGGGAGCAGTCACGGCAGCCTTCATCTTGACGGTAAGATGGCGCAGCACGGCGTCGTTGAACTTGAAAGAGTGCTCCAGTTCTCCCAGGGTCTCGCCGTCGCACTCGATGTTCATGAGCACGTAGTGAGCCTTGTGGATTTTCTGGATGGGGTAGGCCAATTGCCGGCGTCCCCAGTCTTCCAGGCGGTGGATCGATCCACCGCGGGTGGTGACGATGGCGCGGTAGCGCTCGACCATGCCGGGCACCTGCTCGCTTTGGTCCGGATGGACGATAAAGACGATTTCGTAATGGCGCATGCAAACTCCTTGTGGCAAAAGCCCCCCGCCATGCGTTTGCGGTGGAGCAAGGTTGAAAAGCCGGCGATTATAGCCCGAATTCAAGGCCCTGCTCAAGGCGCGTACCGCTCCGGCTGCAAGGCCGAAAGTTGGCTTCAGGAAAACCAGGAGTCTTTGCGCTTGACCCCGCTGCGAGCGGTCCGGACAATCCGCGGGCGACTGCGGGAAAGCATCCCACCACTCCCGGATAGTCTCCCGCCACTCCCGCCGCCCTGAACCCCTTGAGCGCCCTTTTCGGCCCCCTTTCCTTCCGCCCCCGCCTCGTTCTGGCCTTCACCCTCGCCGCCATGCTGCTCATGGCAGGGGTCGTCGGCTACGAGGCTCACGACCGCCATCAGCGCGCACTGCGCCACGGGGAGGAGCGCGTACGCCTCAATAACCGGATTTTTGGCGCTTTCATGCAGAGCGCCTTCGACAAGTACTTTCTGGTCGCCCAACACCTGGCCGACGAGCTGCAATCGGGCAACCCGGCAGGTGATGCGGAATTGCGCCGCCTGGCCGGTCTGGACTGCGCCATCATGGACATCCTGGTGCTCGACGGCGCCGGGGTGATTCGCCACTGGTCGGGCCAGGGCAAGGCTCCCTCCGTCATCGATCGCGAGTACTACACGGCGGTGGCGACTCCGGGTTCTCCGGCGCGACATGTCAGCCATCCGGCCAAGTCCCGCGTCCACGACGGCCGCTGGTTCATCGGCCTCAGCCAGGCGGTGCGGGACGACAGGGGCAAGCTGCAGGGCGTGGCGGTGGTGCTCATCGACCTGGGTGCCCTGGCCGACGATATCCGAGGCATTCTGCGCAGCGAAACCCAGGCGGCCGCCCTGATCCTTCTGGACGGCACCACCCTGGTCCGCGTACCGGGCGAAGGCAACTTCGGCGAGATCATCCCCATCATCGCCCAACAAAAGGGCGACATTCCCGTCGAAGCCAGCGCCCGGGCGCCGTCCCCCTTCGACGGCACGCCGCGCTTCATCCACCTGCGGCGTCTGGAGCGCTATCCGGTCATCGCCTCCTCGTCCATGGCGGAAAGCGAGATTCTTGCCGACTGGAGGGCATCGCTTTTCGGGTCGCTGGCCATGGGCTTCGTGGGGGCGACCCTCCTGGGCCTGGGGGGGCTGGTCATCTGGCGCCTCGCCTCGGCCAGCCAGAAACAGATGGGTCGCCTGCGGGAACTGAGCCGGGAATTGCGCACCCTGGCCACCACCGACCCCTTGACCCACATCGCCAACCGCCGCCATTTCGACGAACTGGCCAAGGTGGAAATCGAGCGCGCCCGGCGCCACGGCGGCGCCCTTTCCTTGGCCGTGATCGACATCGATCACTTCAAGCGCATCAACGACGTCCATGGCCATCCCGTCGGCGACGCCGCCCTGACCGGCCTGGTGGGCCTGATCGCCGCTTCCCTGCGCGACACCGACCTGCTCGCCCGGCTGGGGGGCGAGGAATTCGCCCTCATCCTGCCGCACACGGCCCTCGCCGGAGCGGAGGAGTTCTCCGAGCGCATCCGGCATCTGGTGGAAGCCTCCCCCCTCTCTGTGCCCGGGGCCGAAGCGTTGCGCATCACCGTCTCCATCGGCGTGGCGCAGTGGCACCCGGAAGAAGCGGATTTCGACGCCGTAATGCGCCGCGCCGACCAAGCGCTCTACGAAGCCAAATCCGCCGGCCGCAACCGGGTCCAATTCAAAAGCACTGGTCTGGCATAGCCAGGGTAGCAGCCGCCCCCTCGCAGATGGAGGCGGCCATGCCCGGCGCCTGAGTGAGGAAGTGGTCGGCGTAGAAGCGTGCCGTGGCCAGCTTGGCGCTCCAGAACGGCGCGGTGTCACCCGCCGCCTGCCGCTCCGTGGCGATGGCCGCAGCCCGCGCCATCTGCCAGCCCCCCGCCGTGGAACCCAGCAACAGCAGGAAAGGGACTGACCCGGCCAGTGCGGCCACCACATTCCGGTTTCCCTCGGCCACAAGCCAGGCACCCGCCCGTTCCAGCGCATCGATGGCGTCTAGCAGCCGTTGGCCGACGGGATCAGCGCCCGCGGCATGTGCGTCCCGCCGCATGATTGCCACCAGGGCAGCCAAGGCCGCACCGCCATCGCGCAGCAGCTTGCGCCCGACCAGATCGTTGGCCTGTATCGCCGTGGTCCCCTCGTAAATCGCCGTGATGCGTGCGTCGCGCAGATGCTGCGCGGCGCCGGTTTCCTCGATGTAGCCCGCACCGCCATGCACCTGAATTCCCTGGGAGGCAATATCGACAGCGTTCTCGGTACACCAGCCCTTGACCACCGGGACCAGGAGTTCGGCAAAGGCGCGGGCCTCTGCGCGGATCGCGCCATCGGGATGGCGGTCGGCCTCATCCAGCGCTGCCGCCACCCCATAGGCCAGCGCCCGCATGGCCTCGATGCGCGAGCGCATCGCCATGAGCAGGCGGCGTACATCCGGATGGCGCAGGATGGGCACCCGCCCCCCTTGCCGCTGCCCGGCCTCAAAGCCCTGCACGCGCTCCCGGGCGTAGGCCGCCGCCCGCTGATAGGCGCGCTCCGCGTCGCCCAAGCCTTCCAGACCCACGTTGAAACGGGCGGCATTCATCATGATGAACATCATTTCCAGACCCCGGTTCGCTTCCCCCACCAGGGTACCGAGGGCTCCGCCCGCCTCGCCGAAGGCGAGCACCGCCGTCGGGCTGCCGTGGATGCCCAGCTTGTGTTCGAGGGAAAGGCAGCGCACGTCGTTGCGCACTCCCGGCGCGCCGTCCGGTCCCGGCAGGAATTTGGGCACCAGGAAGAGTGAAATTCCCTTGACCCCCTCCGGCGCCCCCGCGATGCGGGCCAGAACCAGGTGGATGATGTTCTCGGCCAGGTCGTGCTCGCCATAGGTGATGAAGATCTTCTGTCCAAAGACGCGATAGCTGCCGTCCCCGACCGGCTCGGCCCGAGTCCGGATGGCGGCGAGGTCCGAACCGGCCGCGGGTTCCGTGAGGTTCATGGTCCCCGTCCACTCCCCCGCCACCAGGCGGGGCAGGTACAGGGCGCGCTGGGCTTCGGTCCCTGCCAGCAGCAGGGCTTCGATGGCCCCCTGGGTCAGCATGGGGCATAGGGAAAAGGCGTGATTGGCGCCCTTCCACATCTCGCCCACGGCAGCGGCCAGCAGGCGCGGCAGACCCTGGCCGCCGAACTCCTGCGGCGCGGCCAGTCCGTTCCAGCCCGCCTCGACAAAGCTGCGATAGGCCTCCCGGAACCCCGGCGCCGTAGTCACCTCGCCCTGCCGCAATTGGGCGCCGTGCAGGTCGCCGACACGATTCAGAGGCGAAAGCACTTCGCCGGCAAAGCGGGCCGCCTCGTCGAGAATCGCGTCCACCACGTCTGGGTCGGCCTCCTCGTACCCCGGCAGGGAGGCGACACGCTCCAGACCCACCAGTTCGCGCAGGACGAAGCGCATGTCTTCCAGGGGTGCGCGGTACTCGCTCATGGCGTCTCCTTGGCGATTCGGTCAAACCCCTCGCCCACAATTCGGGGAGGGGTGTAGGAAACGGGCGGGGAGCCCGCTCGGTCTTTCGCGGCGCCCATCATGCCTGTCCGCTGGCCTCTTCCCTCTCCAGACGCTCCCGGGTCTCGCGGAGTTCCACCAGGAAAAGGATTTCCTCCACCACCGGCAGGGCAAAGCCGCTGCGTTGGCCGCCCCGGTTGTCCCGCAGCAGCCATTGCAGGTACTCCCCGCACTCGGGCGTAACCCAGGCTGCAACAAGGGCCTCGATCACGTGGGGAAGCTCTTCGAGGGAGAGCGGGCGGCGCGGTGCTTCCGGCAGGGCGGCGTCCAGATCGAAGTCGATGGAGAGGGGCCGTGCGTCCCCCTCCCAGTTCAGCACCGCCACGTTGAAGTTCTGATTGAGGCTGCTCGCAACCCGCTCGAATTCCTCCCGCATATTGGCCAGGCGATAGACCTCGAGCAGCTTGATCCAGGGTTGCAGGGCCTCCTTGGGACTCTGGTCGATGTACTCCTGCAGGGCCTGGGCCGCGCCCTTGACGCGCCCGAAGGAGAGCATGATCTCGGCCAGTTCCATGACCGGATTGACCTCGAAGTGCTCATGCACTGAGGCGGCAGAAATTGAAAAAGCAGAATCCAGACTGCGCGGGCGGGGCGGCTCCGCCGCCGCGGGGGCGGGGCTGCCCTCGCCCTCCTCGAGCGGGAGGTCGACGGCGAAAGGCATCCTCATGGCAGCAGGCTCCACCGCGAGGTCGACCCCGCCGGGCTCGTCCCGCTCGTCCTCGCGGGGCGGATCCATGAGGGGCTCGGGGATGGTGAGCGGATCGGCCACAGCCACGGCCGTACGCCGGCTCCGCTGCCGCCAGACCAACCAGCCCGCCAGACCCGCCACGGCCCCCAGAAGCAGGCCCCAGAACACACCCTCACCGGCAGCGTCGGCCGCCGGCGCGACCGCTACGGGCTTTGCCCGAGGTGCTGGCGGAGTCTGAGGGAGCGGCGCGGACACCGCCCCCACGCTGGGCGTTGACAGCCCGGTGGGGGCCGGAGGCGGGGGAATTGCCTGCCGCGCCTCGATACGCTCGGCGAGTTGGCCCGCCTTCTGCTGCAATTCTCCGAGACTACTTTCCAGCTTGCGCAATTTCTCTGCCGCGGCCAACTGGCTCATGGCCTGCTCGTGCAGGGCCGCCAGGGCGCGAAATTCCAGACGCAGCAATTCCCGCTCGGCTTCCCGGCGCGGATCGTCCGCCACCGGCCCGCTCAGGGCGGTGGACAGGCGCAGGGAAGGCTCGCCATCGCCTTCACCACCAGACAGAATGAGTCTGTCCTTGAGCGGCGTACTGCGCGGCGGACGGGAGGGTCTGGCCGGCGCGAGCCGCTCGGGAGCCGCCTCCTGGCTCACCCGCGGGCGGGGGAGCCGGGGACGGGGCTCCCGCACCGGTTCGGGGGCGGCGTTGTCCGTATCGATTCGCAGCAATGGCGCGACGACCAGTTCCCCGGCCGGCTCCCCCGGCTTCGGCAGGAGGGTGTATTCCCGCCGCAGATCGTGGCCGCAACCCACCAGGATGCCGATACGCAGTACCGGCTCCCGCAAAGGACGACGGGACCGGATTTCGAGCACCGGAGGACTGCCACGACGCAGGATCAGATCCCCCTGCCGCAGCCAGGGCAGGGAATCGTCATCTCCAGGGCGCAGGCTGAAACAGGCGGATTCGGGCACCTCGCCGGAGGAAGCGCGCAATTCGACGCTCGCCACCAGATTTTCGCCCAGGACAGAGCGGGAGCTCAGATCCCCCAGGCCCAGGGCCCACGCTCCCGGGGCCCCGAGGGCGAGAGCCAGAGCACTCGCTCGCAAGACGAAAACTGGCGCGGGGTCCCGGTTTGGCAAGGTGGTGGGCTTGGAATTATTTGCCGGCAAGATACCGTGAATCGTCGAAAGTCGCCACCCAGCCAGGAAAATAGACCACCAACAGGGTCATGGTCATGCCCGACAGCCAGGCCTCGGAGAAGCCTAAAAGCACGAAATAGGGCAGGTATTCATCCAGAAGATAAGCGGCAGGATAAGCCCCGGCGAGGGCCAACAATAGACAGGCGCCAACGCCGACGCCCAGAACCATGAGCGCCGACCCGAAGAAGCCATTGACGAAGATGTAGATGAAAAAATGGCGAGGAAGAAAACGGTCCACCAGACGGAACAGACGGTAGGCGAGAAAAACGCTCCAGCCGGCCATCACCAGGGCGTTCAGTCCGTAGCTCGCCCACCCCGCGCCATCGTTCAGGGTCACCCCGGCCAGCACCAGACTCAGCGCGATGAAGGCCAGCCAGGGACCGAAACTGAGGGTGAGGACCGTTGCCCCCAGCAGATGGAGTGAAAGCCCGGGCTTGATGCCTGCCTTGATGCTCCAGATGAGCAGCAGGGCGACGATCAGCCCCAACCAGAGGTTGAGGCGGGCGGAATCCCCCAGCACCCGCCAGGGTGCTCGCAGGACCGCCCGGACCAGAAGGGGCAGCCAGATCAGCCATCCTCCCCAGTACCAGGCGTCGGCGAGCAGGGTGTCGGGGAAATTCATTGCATTTCAGGAGATCGCCTCAAGGAACTGGGGCACCGCCTCAAACAGATCTGCCACCAAGCCATAGTCGGCCACCTGGAAGATGGGCGCCTCGGGGTCCTTGTTGATGGCTACGATCACGCGGGAATCCTTCATCCCGGCCAGGTGCTGGATGGCGCCCGAAATACCGATGGCGATGTAGAGCCGCGGCGCGACGATGCGGCCAGTCTGTCCCACCTGGTAGTCATTGGGCACGAAGCCGGCATCCACCGCGGCGCGGGAAGCGCCCAGGGCCGCATTGAGGCGGTCCGCGAGGGGTTCCAGGAGGCGATGATAGTTTTCACCGCTGCCCAGGCCACGCCCACCGGAAACGACGATGGCCGCGGCACCGAGGTCCGGCCGCGTCGAAGCCGCACATTCGCGGCCCACGAGACGCGCGCCAGGCACCGACTGGGGCAAGGGAATCGCCTCCACCGGGGCCGCGGGGCCCAGACCTCCGGCCTCGAAGGCCGTGGGGCGCACCGTAAGCACCTTGACCGCATCGGCGCTGCGCACCGTGGCCAGGGCGTTGCCGGCATAGATGGGGCGCACGAAGGTATCTGACGCTTCTATGGCCACCACGTCGGAAATCTGCGCCACATCGAGCAGGGCGGCGACGCGGGGCATCAGATTCTTGCCGAAGGTCGAGGCCGGGGCCAGCAGATGGCCGTAGCCCGGCGCCCGGGCCAGGATCAGGGCGGCAAGGGTCTCGGCGCCCGCGCTGGCCAGGGATGGTCCGTCGGCCAGCAGAACCCGCCCCACTCCCGCCAGGGCCGCTGCCTCGGCTGCGACGCCCGAGCAGTCGCAGCCCGCGACCAGCACATGGACTTCGGCCCCCAGCCGGCACGCCGCCGCCAAGGTGTTGCGGGAAGCCGGCGCCAGGGACTGGTGATCGTGTTCCGCGATGACGAGAACCTTCATGGCATCACCTTCGCTTCATGCCGCAGCTTGTGGACGAGTTCGGCCACGTCGGCCACCTTCACCCCGGCCTTGCGCGGTGTGGGTTCCGCCACCCGAAGCAGGGTGAGGCGTGGCGTGATGTCGACACCCAGGTCGGCGGCGGGGACGATGTCCAGAGGCTTTTTCTTGGCTTTCATGATGTTGGGCAAGGTCGCGTAGCGGGGCTCGTTGAGGCGCAGATCCGTGGTCACGACGGCCGGCAGGTCGACCTCCAGGGTTTCCAGACCCCCATCCACCTCTCGGGTTACCCGGGCGACCCTCCCTTCCACCACCAACCGGGAGGCGAAAGTCGCCTGGGGCCAGCCGGCCAGGGCGGCAAGCATCTGCCCGGTCTGGTTGGCGTCGTCGTCGATGGCCTGCTTGCCGCAGATGACCAAGCCGGGATTCTCCCGATCGCAGACGGCCTTGAGGAGCTTGGCCACCGCCAGGGGTTGCAAACCCGCGCTGCCGGCCTCGCCGCAATCCACCAGAATAGCCCGGTCTGCCCCCAGGGCCATGGCCGAGCGCAAGGTCTCCTGGGCCGGGGCGGCGCCGCAACTCACCACGACCACCTCGCTGGCCAACCCCGCTTCCCGCAGACGGATCGCCTCCTCGACGGCGATTTCGTCAAAGGGGTTCATGCTCATCTTGACGTTGGCCAGATCGACGTCGCTGCCATCGGCTTTCACCCGGACCCGGACGTTGTAATCCACCACCCGCTTTACCGCCACCAGGACTTTCAAGGCCCTCTCCCTCGCGTCGAAAACTGCATTTTGCCCCAAGCGGACCGGTCACCGCCCCCCGCCCGCCTGCCTCTGCCGCCCACCCCGCACCCGTTGAAGGGCATCCCCCGTGAAAACAAAGGCTTCGACGGGACAAGCTCACACCATCGCACACCGATCACGGCATCCCTACCCCGCTGCGGCGGGCCGCACCAGCACCGGAATCTCCTTGTAGGCCGGCGTGGCGGTGATACGGGAGGCCAGGGAAAGCGCCATGAGCGGGGTCGCTTCCGGAAAGTACGCGGCAACGCAGCCTTCCGGAATATCGTAGGCCACGGCACGAAAACCGCTCAGTTGCCTCGGCACGCCGTCCTCGGCCAAGCCCTCGATATCGACGGCCCCACCGTCCTCGATGCCGCGCCGGGCCAGGTCCCGCTCATTCATGAACAGGACACGACGCCCGCCGAAAATACCGCGGTAGCGATCGTCCTGGCCATATACCGTGGTGTTGAACTGGTCGTGCGAGCGCACCGTCATCAAGGCGAGAACCTGGGGGCCGACCCGGCGCCGGGCGCGATGGACGGGTCCTGCGGCCATGGCATGGACGCGGAATTCGGCCCGGCCGCTGGCCGTGTTCCATTGCCGCCGGGCCGCTGCGTTGGGGAGCCAGAAGCCCCCCGGCTGGGCGATCCGGGCGTCGTAAGCGGCAAAACCCTCGAAGACGCCGGCCAGACAGGCCTCGATGCGGCCACGGATGGCACCATAGTCGGCGGCCATCTCCCCCCAGGGCGCCGCGCCGGGCAAGAGGGCCTCCCCCAGGGCGCAGACCAGGGCAGGTTCGCCGCGCATGGCTGGGGAAAGGGGCTCTTGGATGCCACGGCTGGCGTGGGTCATGCTCATGCTGTCTTCCACCGTCACCACTTCGTGACGGTCCCGGTCGGTACGCCCAAGGGCAGGCAGGATGAGCCCCAGGCGCCCGGGGTGCAGGTGCGTGCGATTGAGCTTGGTCGCCACGTGGACGGTCAGCTCACAGCTCTCCAGGGCCGCCCGCACCCGCGGCCCGTCAGGAATCGCCACCCCGAAATTGCCCCCCAGAGCCAGGAAACCATGCAGGGTGCCCTCCAGCAAGCCCTTGGCGACGCCCACGGCGTCCAGCCCAGGTGCCCGCTGCACCGGCACCCCGAAGACGGCCTCCAACTGGTCGAGGAATCGCGCCGGTACCTTGCCGGTGGCGCCCATGGTCCGGTTGCCCTGCACGTTGGAGTGCCCGCGCACCGGTACCGCACCGGCCCCAGGCCGCCCCACGTTACCCTTCAACAAGAGCAGGTTGACGATGGTCTGAACCGTGGCCACGGCATGCTCGTGGTGGGTGATGCCCATGCACCAGGTGCATAGGGTGGCCCGCGACGCGGCGTAGAGATCGGTGATCTCCTCGATTTCGGCGCGGGCGAGGCCGCTTTCTTCCAGGATGGCGTCCCAGGATTCCGCCGCCAGATCGTCGCGCAGGGCCTCGAAGCCCAGCGTGTGGGCGGCGATAAACGCCCGGTCGAGCAGGCCTTCTCCCCGAGCGAGGAGGGACTTCATCACCCCCTTCAGGGCGGCGAGGTCGCCGCCGATCTTGACCCGATACACCTTGCGCGCCACCCGCGCGCCACGCCCCAGGAGGCCTCCCGGTTCCTTCGGGTCGGCGAAGTCGCGGAAGCCCAGTTCGTCCAGGGGATTCAAGGCGATCACCGTCGCCCCCCGGGTGGCGGCCCGGTGCAGGGCGGCCATCATGCGGGGGTGGTTACTGGCCGGATTCTGGCCGATGACCACGATGAGCTCGGCGGCCTCGAAGTCGTCCAGGGTGCAGGTGCCCTTCCCCACCCCCAGCATGTCCTTCATGGCGTAACCCGAAGGTTCGTGGCAAAGGTTGGAACTGTCCGGCAGATGGGCGCTGCCGTAGGCCCGGGCCAGGAACTGCCACAGGAAGGCCGCTTCGTTGGAGGAACGACCCGAGGTGTAGAAAGCCACCGACTCGGGATTCAAGGCGGCAAGGCCTGCGCCGGCAAGGCGGCAGGCCTCGTCCCAGGGGATGGGGCGGTAGGTGTCGCTGTCGGCGTCGTAGCGCAGAGGATGGGTAAGACGACCGACGTTTTCCAGCTCGCGGTCCGGCCACACCCGCAATTCGGCCAAGGGATGACGGGCAAAAAACCCCGGGTCGGCGCCCCGGCGCGTCATCTCCCATGCGATGGCCTTCTGGCCCTGCTCGCAGCTGTCGATACCCCGCCCGTCGTTACGATCCGGAAAGGCGCAGCCGGGGCAATCGAAACCCCCGGCCCGATTGGCGGCGCGAAAACTCTGCACCACCTTGAGGGGAATACCCTGGCGGGCAAAGGCCGTCAGGGCGCTTGCCACCGCGTGCCGGCCGCCGGCGGGATGCCCGAAGGCCTTGTAGACCGGATCGTCCTTCTCTTCCATCGCGCTTACTCCTCGCAGGCTTTGAGCCTTCCCGAAGCAACGAGGTTCGCCCGCCAGACACCGGCCCGGGAGGCGAGCTCATCGACCGCCCCAGTCAGGGCGGCCACCCCCCCCGCCGCATCGGGGGAGGGCGAGGCTTTGGCGATGGCAAAGGCTTCCTCGGCCAGGAGCGCCCTGCCACGGTCGAGAATCTGGAGTCTGGCCCGCAGTTCCCCTCGGGCCTCACGGGGGCCCGAGAACACCTGGGCGAATTCGTCCAGCTCGACGCGCATCACACAGCGCACCCGGGCCTGCCCCAAGGCCGCAAGCCCTAGACCCTCGCCCAGGCGCTGGCGCACCAGGCTGGCCGGGGGCGCCGCCCAGCGGGCGCGACTGTAGTCGTTGCGGCGGGCGGGCTCGGCGTAGGCCAAACGATAAGCGATGCCTTCGCCATCCAGCCAGCCGGGGGCCCGCACGTCGAGGGCCAGGGCCGGCCGGCCGGCAGACGCCGGAGCCGGAGCCGGAGCCGGCCCGAGATCATAGACCGCGGGAGCCGCGTCGGCACCCCGCTTGCCGTTGGTGATGCAGGCGGCCATCAGCAGGCAGGCCAGGAGCGCCAGAAGCATTCTCATGGCAGCCTCCCGACCGGCGGCGTGAAGCCCGGCTCGCCAGGACCTGGTGGCTGAGGCGGCGCCCCGAAGACCAGGGCCTGGGGAGAATCCTCGATCAGGCGCAGGACTCGCGAAAGCTGGCGGCTGGTGGCGGACACATCGGCGGAAAGTTCGTGCAGGCGGGGCACCACGCCGGCCGCGCCGTTACCGGCCGGGTCGCCGATGGCGTGGTCGAGCTTCTCGCTCGTCACCGCCAGATGCTTGACCAACTCCCGCGTTTCGGCCAGGAGGGGGGCCGCCTGGTCGGCGGTAGCGGAAAGCTTCTTCAGGTTCTCGTCACTCAGCAGCGCGCGCACCTGGACCAGGGTACCGTTGAGGTTGTCCAGGGTCGGCTTCATCTGGCCGGAAAGGCCCTCGGCATTGGCCAGCAGCGAGGCGATGCGGGCACGGTTGCCGTCGTTCAGTAGTGCGCTGGCGCTCTCCAGGAAATGCCGTGCCTGGCGCAGCGTCTCGGCCCCCGAATCGCCCAGTTCGTCCAGCAGTGAGGGCTTCATGGCGATACGGGGCGGCGGATCCTCGTCTTCCAGGGGCGTGGTGTCCTTGCCTGTTTCTTCCAGCAGCACGTGGGCCAGGCCGGTGATGCCCTGGTAGCCCAGTTTGGCGATGGTGCCCCGGGTGACCGGCACCTCGCGGGAGATGGTGATGGCAATGAGAATGTTGCGCACGTCCTCCGGGTCCAGATTGATGGCCTTGACCTTGCCCACCTGGATGCCGCGATAGCGCACCTGCCCCTGGGGATTCAGCCCGGTGACGTTCTGCCGCGTGACCACGACGTAGTCGCGGGTCAGCTCCTTCTTGCCGCCGAACCAAAACAGGGCACCGATGCCGGCGAGGCCGAAGACAATGACGAAGATTCCGGCCAGGAAAGCGTGGGATTTGTTTTCCATCAGGGGCTCGCCTTCTGCATGGCCGCGAGCCCGCGCTCGCAGCAGAAAAAGTTGCGGATAAAAGGATGATCCACCGCCATCACTTCAGGCAAGGGGCCACAGGCGACGATGCGCTGGTCGGCCAGCACGGCGACCCGGCTCGAAAGACCGGCCAGGGTATCGAGGTCGTGGGTCACCATGACCACGGTGAAGCCCAGTTCCCGCTGCAATTCGCGGATGAGGCGGACGAAGTTTTCACTGCGGTCGGGGTCCAGGCCGGCGGTAGGCTCGTCCAGCAAGAGGAGTTCGGGTTCCAGGGCCAGGGCCCGGGCCAGGGCCACCCGCTTGACCATGCCGCCGGACAACTCGGCCGGCATGAGGCGCCCATGGCGGGGCTCCAGTTCGACCATGCCCAGCTTGAGGTGCACCAGTTGGCGAATCCAGTCCTCGTCCAGGCACTTGAGTTCGCGCAGGGGGAAGGCCACGTTGTCGTAAACCGAAAGGGCAGAGAAAAGCGCGCCATGCTGGAAGAGCATGCCCAGGCGGCGGCGCACCGCTTGCTGCCCGACCGGGTCGCGGCTGCCCAGATCGAAGCCGAAGAGGCTCACGCGGCCCTGGGCTGGCTTAAGGAGCCCGAGCATCTCGCGCAGCAGGGTGGTCTTGCCGCTGCCCGAGCCCCCCACCAGCCCCACCACCTGGCCAGCCTCGATGATCAGGTCCAGGTCGCGATGGATCACCGCCTCCTTGTAGCGGGTCCAGATGCCAGCCAACTCGATGGCAGGGACTGCGCTCATAGCTGCGGCAACCCGAGGTTGCGGGTGAAGATGGCGAATATGGCGTCGATGATGATGACGGCGGTGATGGCCGAAACGACGGCCGTCGTGGTGTGGCTGGACAGGCTTTCCGTATTGGGCCGCACCTTGAGCCCGAAGTGGCAAGCCACCAGGGCGATGGAAAAGCCGAACACCGCCCCTTTGACCAGACCGATGACGAGGTTGGCGACAGGGACCGCTCGGGGCAGGGTCTCGATGAAGTAAGCCGGGGAAAGATCGAGTTGCAGCATGGCCGCCACCATACCCCCGGCCAGCGCCACCGCGGAGGTCCACAGGACGAGAAAAGGCATGGCCAGGGTGAGGGCCGCCACCTTGGGCAGAATGATGCGCACGGTGCGCGAGATGCCCATGGTGGATAGAGCATCGACCTCTTCGGTGACGCGCATGACCCCGATCTGGGCCGTCATGGCGGAACCGGACCGGCCGGCCACCAGCACCGCCACCAGCACCGGTCCCAGTTCGCGGATGATCGAAATGCCCAGGATATTGACGATGAAGAGGTCGGCGCCGAAGGTCTTCAATTGCAGGGCCGAGAGATAGCTGATGGTGATGCCGATGAGAAACCCCACCAGGGCCGACACCGGCAGCGCCAGGGCGCCGGCCTTGTAGAGATTGGCGGAAAACTCTTTCCAGGGCAGTTCGTCGCGGTGCCGGGCAAGATGCAGGGCATCGAGGATAAGTTGGCCGAAGAGCGCGACCAGGCCGTAGGTCTGGCGCACGCCGCGCAGGGCAAAGCGGCCCGTGGCGGCCACCGGCGAAAGAGCCGGGGGCGGTGGGGGCGGCCCTTCGTCGGCCACGGCGGCCACCCGATCCAGAATGCGCCGCTGCTCATCGCTCAGCTGCAATTGGGCGGGAAAGGCACACCCCCAGGTCTGCCAGAGCAGGGTCGCCGCGGCGGAGTCCAGCCGCGCAACCGCCTCGAAATCCCAGTCGCAGCCCGCCGCGACCGCCGCCCGCAGTTCCGCCCGCAGGGGATCGAGATGGGGAATCAGGGCAGCCAGGGTCCAGCTTCCGGCCAGGATCGCCCGGTTTCCCTCGCGCTGCAGGCTGGGGGGCGTCGTCATCCGCCTTTCTTCCCCTTGCCCCGCTCCAGGGAGAACTCGCGCCCGATCTGGCGCCAGACGGCGCTTTCCTCATCCAGGGCCGCCGCGGTCCAGGGATTGCCGGCCAGCCAGTCGTCCGGCAGTTCCAGCACATAACCGCGCGCGCTGCCCCGCACCTTCCATTCCGGCAGGGCGCGGTCGTCGCGGGTGCGATGGAGGAGCACGGCAAGGCGCAGACAGAAGACGGAATCCCAGCTTTCCGGACGGCCGGGCAAGGCCACCAGCTTTTCCAGCTTGCCCCGGTGCCCCAGGACGAGGGCCGCCAGACGCGCCTGATCCTTTCTTGAAAATCCCGGCATGTCCGCATGGTTCAGCACGTAGGCGCCATGCTTGTGATAGGCATTGTGGGCCACCGAGATGCCGATCTCGTGCAGGGCGGCGGCCCAGCCCAGGGAGGCGGCCTCGCCGTCTTCGACCCCCCCGGGGCGAATCTGCGCCCAGGCAGCCAGGGCCGTCTCCTGCACCCGCTCCGCCTGATCAGCCTCCACCTGATAGCGGCGCATGAACTGACGCACCGTGGCGTCGCGCATGTCGTGATGATGGAAGCGGCCCAGGAGGTCATAGAGCACGCCCAGGCGCAGGGCACCGTCCGAATAGGTCATGTGCTCGATGCCCAGTTCCTCGAATACCGCCCCCATGATGGCCACACCGCCCGGCAGGACGGGCAGGCGGTCGGAGCGCACACCAGGCAGGTCGAGAGCCTCGGCCGAACCGGCCTTGACCAGCAGGGCGGCGAAACGCTCCAGCCCCACCCGGGAAATGCCCGGCTCCCCGTCGGGATTGAGCCCGTTGAGTTCCAGCACATCGGCGATGGCCCGGGCGGTTCCCGAAGAACCCACTGCTTCCTTCCAGCCCAGGCGCTGGTAATCGTGGGCGATGAGTTCGATTTCCTTGGCCGCCGCCACCTGGGCCTCGCGCAGGCGCCTCTTGTCCATGCGCCCGTCGGGAAAGTAGCGCAGGGTGTGGCTCACGCAGCCCATGTACAGCGATTCCATCAACTGGGGCTCGTGGCGCTTGCCGATGATGAACTCGGTGGAACCGCCGCCGATATCGACCACCAGGCGCTTGTGGCTCGCACTGGGTAGGGCATGGGAGGCCCCCAGGTAAATCAGGCGCGCCTCCTCGCGGCCGGCGATGATTTCGATGGGAAACCCCAGGGCCTCCTCAGCCAGGGGAAGGAACTCGGCCGCATTCTTGGCCACCCGCAGGGCATTGGTGGCCACCGCCCGCACTGCGCCTTCGTCCAGCCCCCTCAGCCGCTCGCCGAAGCGGCGCAGGGCGTCCAGTCCCCGGGCCTGGGAGGCGGCGTCGAGACGCTTGTCGGCATTGAGGCCGGAAGCGAGCCGCACCGACTCCTTGAGGGAATCCAGGGGATAGATCTGGTCATCTACCACCCGCCCGACCTGCAGGCGAAAACTATTGGAGCCGAGATCGACCGCGGCGACGGTTTCGTAGGACATGGGCAGAGGCCAAGGGGAAGTCGCCGAATTCTAGCCGGTAAACCCCCCATTCCGCCCGCCCTTGCGCCCACCCGTCATGCATCTGCAACATTTCGGCAATACAATCCCACGCATGCAACGTGAAAAGTGAAATGTGGCGTTGCGTCCGCGCGAAGCCACCCCTCTTCTCCCTCCCCTCTTCTCCCTCCCCTCTTCCCCCTTCCCGCCAATGCACCGCGCCGCCGTCCCTCCCTTCCCTACCGCCGACTACCTCAACCGCGAACTGGGCATCCTGGCCTTCAATCGCCGCGTGCTGGCCCAGGCGCGGGATGAGCGGGTGCCGCTCCTGGAGCGCTTGCGCTTCCTGTGCATCGTTTCCAGCAATCTGGACGAATTCTTTGAAATCCGGGTGGCGGGCCTGAAGGAGCAGATTCGCGGCCTCTCTCCGGTGGTGACCACTGACGGCTCCACCGCCCAGGAAGCCTTCCGGCGGGTCAGCCGCGAAGCCCGCGCCATCGTCGCGGAGCAGTACGACGAACTGAACGAGATCGTCCTGCCCCGCCTGGCCGAGCAGGGCATCCGCTTCCTGCGCCGGGCCTCCTGGAGCGCGACCCAGCGGGAATGGATTCGGGCGTATTTCCTGCGCGAGATGATGCCGGTCCTCACCCCCATCGGGCTGGACCCCTCCCACCCCTTCCCGCGAGTGCTCAACAAGAGCCTCAATTTCGCCGTCGAACTGGACGGCAAGGACGCCTTCGGCCGCAGCTCCGGCGCCGCCATCGTCCAGGCACCCCGGGTGCTGCCCCGCGTCATCCGCCTGCCGGAAGACCTGGCGGGTTGCGAGTATGGCTTCGTCTTCCTCTCCTCGATCCTGCACGAATTCGTCGGCGAACTGTTCTCGGGCATGAACGTCCTGGGCTGTTACCAGTTCCGTGTCACCCGCAATTCCGACCTCTTCGTCGACGAGGAGGAAGTCACCAACCTGCGCACCAAACTCCAGGGCGAACTGCCCCAGCGCCACTTCGGCGACGCGGTGCGCCTGGAAGTGGCCGACAACTGCTCACCGACCATGACCCGCTTTCTCCTGCGCGAATTCGGACTGGACGACATCGATCTCTACCGCCCCCATGGCCCGGTCAATCTGGTGCGCCTCATGCAGGTACCCGACTGGGTCGACCGGCCGGACCTCAAGTTCCCGCCTTACCTGCCCGGCCTGCCGCGGCAACTGGAAAAGGGCCTCAGCATCTTCACGGCAATCGCCCGGGGCGACATCCTCCTGCATCACCCCTACCAGTCCTTCGCACCGGTCATCGACCTCCTGCAACAGGCGGCAGCGGACCCCGAAGTGGTGGCCATCAAGATGACCGTGTACCGCACCGGGACCGATTCGGTCCTCATGCAGTCCCTCATCCGCGCTGCCCAGAACGGCAAGGAAGTCACCGTGGTGGTCGAGCTCATGGCCCGGTTCGACGAGGAGGCCAATATCGGCTGGGCCACCCGCCTGGAAGAGGTGGGGGCCCACGTGGTCTATGGCGTGGTGGGCTACAAGGTGCACGCCAAGGCCCTCCTCATCGTGCGCCGCGAAGCCGGAACCCTTCGCCGCTATGCCCATTTGGGCACCGGCAACTACCACCCGCGCACCGCTCGTCTCTACTCCGACTTCGGGCTACTCACCGCCGACGAGGAAATCACCCACGACGTGAGCGAAGTCTTCAAGCAACTCACCGGCCTGGGTCAGGCCCGTACCCTCAAGCACCTCTGGCAGGCCCCGTTCACCCTCCAGCCCAACGTCGTCGCCGCCATCGGTGCCGAGGCAGCCCGGGCCCGCGCCGGCGGCAAGGGCCGCATCGTGGCCAAGATGAATTCCCTCCTGGAACCGGAAACCATCCACGCCCTGTACGAGGCCTCCCAGGCCGGGGTCGAGATCGACCTCCTGGTACGCGGCGTCTGCGCCTTGCGGCCAGGGGTCAAGGGGCTATCGGAAAACATCCGCGTGCGCTCGGTGGTCGGCCGTTTCCTGGAGCACCACCGGGTGTTCTACTTCCACGACGAGGGCCGCGAACAGGTCTACCTGTCCAGCGCCGACTGGATGGAGCGCAACTTCTTCCGCCGTATCGAACTCGCCTTCCCCATCCGCGATCCCAAACTCAAGAAGCGGGTCATCAACGAGGGCTTGAAGTTCTACCTGGCTGACAACCAGAACGCCTGGGACATGAACGGCAGCGGCCACTACACCCGGCGCACGGCTGCCCGGACCAAACCGCGCAGCGCCCAAGGGGAACTGATGCTCACCCTGGGCAAGGGCTGACGCTCAGAAATCCCGCCGCAGGGCCAGGGTGATCTCGTCGGCGCGCAGGCGGCCGGTGGCGGAGCCGGTACCGACGCCTGGGGCATTGAAATTCCCGACCAGATCCTGGCCGGCGGATTTCTTGAACTTGCCCAGATCCATGTAGCGATAGCCGACTTCCAGGACCAGGTTTTCCCGCAGGAAAATATTGATCCCGGCGGAGAACTGCCAGGCGAAGGCGTTGCGCTTGCCGCCGGGAAGCTTGCCGGAACTGCTCGGGTCGGACCAGCGCAGGGGATCCATTTCGTTGCGGCTGCGTCCCACGCCTCCACCGGCAAAGGGCTGCACCATGCCGAAAACACGGGGAAAGTCGTAGTAAAGACCGGCGAGCAGCGCGTCGGACGTCACCGGGGGATCGAAGTAGGTGCCTTCGGGGTCATGCCCCCGCAGGTCGTAACCCCGCCGCCGGCTGTAAGAGACGTCGGCCCGGAAGCCATTGCCGAAACGGTAGCCGACACCCACGCCCACCGCCGTCGCGCTGCCCAGTCGATCCAGGGAAGCGCCGCAGACCCCGGGGTAATTGACGGCGATGAAGCAGTCCGGACTCACCGCCCGGTCGTCGCGGAAATCGGCGCTGCGGGCCATGGAGTGAGCGACTTCTACCCGGGCATATACGCCGGGAGTGCTCCCCCCCGGCAGGGGCGAAGACCCCGACTCCTCGACCCGGGTCGCCGTGGGCGGCGGCAGAGGCGTCCGCACTTCCTGGGGGCTTCGTTCCGGCGCCTGGGCCATGGCCTCCGGCGCCGACTGGGTCATGGCGCTGCTGCGCGAAGGCGGCGACGAACAAGCCGCCAGAAAAACCACCGGAACAAGCGCCACCCAGGCGCGCGTCAAAATCTGCGGATTCATCTCTTCCCCCTGACCGGACGGGCCCGCGCAACGAGCCCACAAGCCTCACTCCGGCCGCCACTGGAATGGACAATACCCGGAGTCTCCACGGGGATATTAGGCCGGCCGGCGACCCGGCGCAAGGGGAGGAAACCGGCGGCGGGGTTCCGCCATTGCGGTGTCGGAGCCGACCCTCAGACCCGCCGGGCGGCGACCACGCCTTCGACTTCGTGGATCAGCGCCAGGGTGCGCTGGAGCTGTTGCAGATTGCCGATTTCGACCGTGAATCCCATGTGGGCCTTGCCCTGTTTGGACTGGGTATTCACCCCGATGACGTTGATCTTCTCGCGGGTGAAGACTTCCGAAATATCGCGCAGCAGCCCCTGACGGTCGTGGGCGTCCACGATCAGGTCGGCGGCGAAGACGCCGGTGGTTTCGCCCCCCCAGTCGGTTTCGATGACCCGCTCCGGGTGCAGGGCGGCCAGATTGGCGAAATTGCCGCAGTCGGCACGGTGGATGGATACCCCCTTGCCGCGGGTGACGAAGCCCTGGATAGGATCCGGCGGGGCCGGTTTGCAGCAGCGCGCCAGTTGGGTGAGAAGTTTGTCCACGCCGACGATGAGGATGCCCTGATTGCCCTCCACCGGTTTCCGGGGCCGCGTCTGGACGGCATCGGGAGGGAGTTTTTCGGCTTCGAAGTCCCCCCCCCGGGCGACGGACTGAAACTGGCGCAGATTCATCTCGCCCCGGGCGGCGGCGATGTAGAGGTCGTCGGCCTCGGTGTGGCCGAGCTTGTGGGCCAGTTCGTCGATATTGGCGCCGGTGAGCCCCAGGCGCTGCAATTCCTTGCCGACGATGCCGCGGCCCTCGGCCAAGGTTTCCTCCAAGGCCAGGTTGGAGAACCATTGCCGCACCTTCACCCGGGCGCTCTTGGTCTGGATATAGCCCTGGGCAGGGTTGAGCCAGTCCCGCGACGGGCCGCCGTGCTTGGCGGTGACGATCTCGACCCGCTGGCCCGTTTCCAGGGGCGTATTGAGGGGAACCAGTTGGCCGTTCACCTTGGCGCCGCGGCAGCGGTGGCCCAGGTCGGTATGGACGCGGTAGGCAAAATCCACCGGCGTCGCCCCGGCCGGCAGGTCGACGACCTTGCCCTGGGGGGTGATGACGTACAGCGTCTCGTCCAGGGCGGCCTGCTTGTAGTGGTTCACCCAGTCCGAACTATCGGCGACTTCGTCCTTCCAGGTCAGGAGCTGACGCAGCCAGGCGATCTTTTCGTCGTAGGCCTCCTCGCTGCCATGGCGCGACCCTTCCTTGTAGCGCCAATGGGCGGCGACGCCCAGTTCCGCGTGCTTGTGCATGTCCCAGGTGCGGATCTGCACTTCCAGGCTGCGCCCGTCGGGGCAGCGCACGGCAGTGTGCAGGGAGCGGTAGTAATTGCCCTTGGGGTTGGAGATGTAGTCGTCGAATTCCTTGGGGATGGGCGTCCAGATGTTGTGCACGATGCCCAGCACCGTGTAGCAATCCTTGATGTCGTCGACGATGACGCGCAGCGCCCGCACGTCGTACACCTCGGAAAAGTCGACGCCTTTTTTGCGCATCTTGTTCCAGATGCTGAAGATGTGCTTGGGGCGCCCGTAGATCTCGGCCTTTTCGATGCCCACCGCCTTGAGTTCCTCGCGCAGGCGGGTGATGGCGTCGGTGATGAACTGCTCCCGCTCGGTGCGTTTCTCGTCAAGGAGCCGGGCGACCTGCTTGTAGGTGTCCGGGTGCATGAAGCGGAAGGAGAGGTCTTCCAGCTCCCACTTCAGCTCCCACACGCCCAGGCGGTTGGCGAGCGGTGAATAGAGCTCCAGGGTTTCCCGTGCCACTTGGACGCGCAGTTCGTCGGGGTGGGCGGCGTAGAAGCGCAGGGTCTGGGTGCGGCTGGCCAGGCGCAGGAGCACCACCCGGATGTCCTCGACCATGGCCAGGAGCATCTTGCGCAGAACCTCGATCTGGGCCTTCATCTCCTGGGGATTGACCTCGCCGGCCTCGATATTGGCGGCGACGAAACCCCGGGCGATGGGGCGCAGGCGATTGAGGCGGGAAATCCCGTTGACCAGATGGGCCACGGACTTGCCGAAACGCTCGCCGATCTTTTCGACGCCATGCTCCTGGTGGGCGGGGATGGCGAACAGCAGGGCCGCCACCCGGGAATCGCCGTCGAGCTTGAGGCCGGTGATGATGAGGGCCATGCCCAGAGCGTGGGACCAGATGCGCTCGCCGCTACCCAGGGCGGTCTCGCCATAGACTTCCCAGGCGTATTCGACGGCCTCCTTGAGGCGCCGGGCTTCTTCTTCCCCCAGGCCCTCGGAAAGGGTGTGGAGAAACTGCTGGAAATCGCTCTGGCTGGCGACGGAATGGAGCACGGAGACCATGGCCGCGATTATAGCGCCGGGGCGCTGGGGCATAATCGGCGCCATGGTCGCCGCAACCTCACCCACCTCGGGGCGCTTCTTTCTCAACCCCTACCTGCTCCTGACCCTCACCGTCCTGTTCTGGTCGGGCAACATGGTCCTGGGCCGGGGCATACGCGAGGACGTGCCGCCCTTTGCCCTGGCGTTCTGGCGCTGGGCCATCGCCTTCGGCCTCACCCTGCCCTTCGCCTGGCCCCATCGGCGCCAATGGCCCCTGCTGCTGCAAGGCTGGAAGGCCGTCGCCCTGCTGGGAGTCCTGGGGGTCGGCAGCTACAACACCTTCGCCTATCTCGCCCTGCAATCGACGACGGCCACCAACGCGGTGCTACTCAATTCCTTCATCCCGGTGGCGACCATCGCCATTTCCTGGGCCTTCCTGGGTAAGCGCCTGGGGGCGGTCGAAGGGCTGGGCGTCCTCATCTCCCTGATCGGCGCCGTCACCATCGTCGCCCGCGGCGACCCCGCGGTGCTGGCCGGGCTGGCGCTCAACCGGGGCGACGTCTGGATGCTCGTCGCCGTCCTCACCTGGGCCATCTATACGGTCGGCCTGGCCTGGCGCCCCAGCGGGGTCGACCCCATGCTCATGCTGGCCGCCATGACCGCCGTCGGCCTCCTCGCCCTGGCCCCGGCCTACGCCTGGGAAATGGCCGCCGGCCGGAGCATCCACCTTCACCCGGGCAGCCTCCTGTCCCTGGCCTACGTCGGCATCTTCCCCGGCTTCCTGGGCTATGTGTTCTACAACCGCGGCGTCGCCCAGGTGGGCGCCAACCGGGCCAGCCTGTTCATCCACCTGATGCCGGTCTTCGGCACCGCGCTGTCGGCCCTCTTTCTGGGGGAAATTCCCCAGGCCTACCATTACGCCGGCATTGCCCTCATCTTCACCGGCATCTGGCTCACTACCCGGCGCTAATGGGTCTCCTCGACTTCTTCCGCCGCCCCGCCCCCGCGCCCATCCCCGACGCCCTGTGGGAGCGCACCGTCGCAGCCCTGCCCTTCATCGCGGCCCTGGAGCCGGAGGAACTCGCCCGGCTGCGGGGACTTACCGCCGCCTTCCTGGCGGAAAAGGAATTCACCCCCGCCGGAGACCTGGTGGTGGACGACGGGGTCTGCCTGGCCATCGCCGTGCAGGCCTGCCTGCCCATCCTGGAACTCGGTCTGGCGGCCTACCGGGGCTGGGTGGGCATCGTGGTCTATCCCGACGAGTTCGTCATTCCCCGCGCGACCCAGGACGAGGACGGCGTGGTGCACGAGTACGACGAAACGGCCTCCGGCGAAGCCTGGGCGGGCGGCCCCGTCATCGTCTCGTGGCGGGACGCCCAGATGGCGGGCGACGGCTACAACGTGGTGATCCACGAATTCGCCCACAAGCTGGACATGGAAAACGGCGAGGCCGACGGCGTGCCCCCGCTTCCCCCCGGCGTCTCCCGCAAGCAGTGGGAAAACATTCTGCACGCGGCCTACGAGCACTTCTGCCAGCGCGTCGATGGCGACGAGGAAACCTGGATCGACCCCTACGGCGCCGAACACCCCTCCGAATTCTTCGCCGTGGTGAGCGAAGCCTTCTTCGAAATGCCGGACGTGGTGGCCGAGGAATACCCCGCCTTTTACGACCTGCTACGCCGCTTCTACCGCCAGGACCCCCTCGTCCGGCTACAGCGCTGGGTGGCCGCGGGCCGCGACTGAATCCGGTTCAAGCCAGCAGAAAATCCCGCACCACGGCGATCTGGCCTTGGTCCATGAACATCGGGGCGTGGCCCACGCCGGCGATTTCGGCCAGCTTGGCGCGGGGACCGCGTTCGGCCATCTGCTGCCAGGTCTCCCGGCGCAGGAGGTCGGATTCCGCCCCGCGCACGGCCAGGGTCGGGCAGCGCACCGCCTCGTAGAGGGGCCAAAGGTCGATATCGACCGCAGCGAAGGCCATGCGGAAGGCCTCGCCGATAGCGGGATCGTAGCGGAAGCCCCAGCGCCCGTCGGCGCGACAACTGACGCTGGTTTCGGTCAGGTGGCGCCACTGGGCGTCGCTGAGAGGCCCGAAGGGCGCGCTCACCTGCCGCACGTAGGCCAGGGCCTCGTCGAAAGTGGCCCAGGTGGGGTCGGCACCCACGTACTGGCCGATGCGGCGCAGGGATTCGCCGGTGATGACCGGTCCCACGTCGTTGAGCACCATGCGGGTGATGGGAGTATCCGGCATACCGGCCAGGGCCATGCCGATCAGGCCGCCCATGGAGGTGCCCAGCCAATGCACTTCCTCAGCGTCGAGCCGGGCGATCAGGGTGACCATGTCGGCCACGTACTGGGGAATGGCATAGCCGGCCGCATCCTTCAGGCGGCCGCTGCGGCCCCGCCCGACCACGTCGGGACAGACCACCCGGTAGTGGGGCATGAGGGCCCGGGCCAGATCGTCGAAATCCCGCCCGTTGCGGGTGAGGCCATGGACGCAGACCAGCACCCGGGGATTGCCCGGATCGCCCCATTGCCGATAGGCCATGCGGTGCAGGCCGGTGGGACTGGCGCAGCGCACCTCGCGATCGACCCAGGCCGACGGACGGCAGAAACAGCGTTTGAGACAGTCGAACCAGCTCATGACACCTCCTTGTGCTGCAAGCATAGCATCAGCGGCCGTGCCAGTAGCGCGGGCGCTCCGAGCGCCAAGCCCTCGCCTTCACGCCGTCGCGGGCCAGGACGAGTTCGACCGCACCGTCCCGGTCGGTACGCCACACCGTCATGCCCGCGGCGGCATAGCGGGCCAGTACCTCTTCCTTGGGATGGCCGAAACGGTTGCGGTAACCCACCGGCACCACGGCATGGCGCGCAGCGGTGGCGGCGACGAAGGCGGGGGTGGAGGAAGTGCGGCTGCCGTGATGGGGGACCAGGACAACATCGACGGCAAGTTCGGCCCGATGGCGACGCAGCAGCGCTTCCTCGTCGCGGGCCTCGATGTCCGAGGTGAGCAAGATCGCCCGGCCCCCGGCCTCGATGCGCAGGGTACAGGACAGATGGTTGGCCTTGCCTTCGGCCCGGTACTCCGCCGCTGCGGGGTGCAGCACGGTGAAGCGCACGTCGTCCCACTCCCAGCGCTGCCCGTCCTGGCAGGGGATACTTCCCGCTTCGCCGGCGGAACTCCAGAAGCTATCCACCGGCAAGGCCGCCCGCAGCGATGCGCTGCCTCCGGAGTGGTCGCTGTCGCGATGGGTCACCACCAGTCCGTCCAGCCGGTCCACCCCCAGGCTGCGCAGATAGGGCACCACGACGCGCTGACCGGCGTCGGATTCGGCGCTGTAGAGAGGCCCCGGATCGTAGACCAGGGTGTGGTCCCGAGTGCGCACCACGGTGGACAGACCCTGGCCCACGTCGAGCACCGTCACCCAGGCCTCTCCCGCGGCCGGGCGGGGCGGCGGCCAGAGAAAGAGCGGCAGCAGCAGTCCAAGGCCGGCCCAGCGGCCCGGCACCCCGGCCGGGAGGAGCAGCAGGATGACCCCCAGCCCGGCCAGGATGGCCACCGACAGCGGAGGCGCCGCACTCTGCCAGACCGGCAGCACGGCCGCCAGGGCGAGCCCCTCCATGAGCCAGGCCAGGGGCAGATGAGCCAGGTGCAACAACCCGTCCCAGGGCACCGCGGCCGCCGCCAGGGCCAGGGGCGTGACCACGAAACTCACCACCGGGATGGCCAGTGCATTGGCCAGGGGCGAGACGAGGGAAAACTGCCCGAAGACCAGGAGCAGCACGGGCAGCGAGGCCAGGGTCGCCGCCCCCTGGACCAGGCCCCAAGCGCGCAGACGTTCCCCCCATGGGGGGCGCCCCGGACCGTCCCCCTCGCCCGCCTCCGCGCCACGCCGCTCCCCGGCCACGAAGAGCAGGGCCGCCACGGCTCCGAAGGACAGCCAGAAACCGGCCGCCAGTACGGCCCAGGGGTCCGCCAGCAGCACGGCCACCAGGGCCAGACCCAGCACCCGCCCCGGGGAAACCCAGCGCCCGGACCCCAGGGCCAGAGCCGCCACCGCCAGCATATAGAGAGTGCGCTGGGCGGGAACGCCGAAGCCGGCCAGGGCGGTATACAGGAAGGCCGCCAAGACCCCTGCGGCCAGGGCGACGCGTTGGGCCGCAACTCGATTGGCCAGGCGAGGCACACGCCGCCACAGGGCGCCGCAGGCCCAGCCGGCTAGCGCCGCCACCAGGGTCACATGCAAGCCCGAGATGGACATGAGGTGAGTGGTTCCCGTGCGGTTAAAGACGTTCCACAAGTCCCCCTGGATGGCGCGCTGGTCGCCCACCGCCAGGGCAGCCAGAATGCCGCCGTAGGGGTGGGTCTCGGGGGGCAGCACGGCGAGAAAGCGATCCCGCACCGCCTGGCGCAGGCGTTCGACGCCGTAGCCGAAACCGGGCACGAAGGCCTCCACGAGTCCGTTGGCCTCCCGGGGGCGGACGTAACCCGTGGCCCGTACGCCGTTTTCCAGCAGCCAGGCTTCGTAATCGAAGCCCCCCGGATTGGCGTTGCCATGGGGCCGGCGCAGGCGCAGGACCAAGTGCCAGCGCTCCCCGGCCCGGATGGACGGCGGCGCCGCGGAAGCCTCATGGTCTGCACCTCGGTACCAGGACAGCATCACCCGGCGGGGAACGACCGCTCCCGCCGTCTCCACCCTCTCGACATCAAAGGCGAAGCGCTCGCCCCGGGAAAAGCCCTGGGGCAAGCCGGCCACCACGCCGACCACGGCCACGTCGCGCCCCTCCCAATGCTCGGGAAGCACATCAGCCAGGCGGATTTCGGCCCGCCAGGCAGCCCAGCCGAAACCCAGGGCCAGGGCGGCGGCGAACACCATGAACAGGCGCCATGGCCCGCGCAGGGGCAGGCAGAGCAGGAGGCAGGCCAGGAGGCCCGCCGATCCCCAGGCGGGCAATTGGGGCTGCAACTGAAGGGCCGTGACGCCCAAGGCGAAGCCGAGGGCCGCACAACCCAATGGAAAAACCGCCCCGGGCGGGGCGGCGGGGCGGGTCACGCCCTCCACGCGATCAGAGGCTGTGAAGAAATCGTAGCGAGCGGCCCGAGTGCGAGGCGGACGGAGCGCAGCGACGAGACATATCAATGAGATAGGCGAGGAGCGAGCACCGCCCAACGAAGCAATCGGGCCGCGCAGTAGATTTATTCATAGCCCCTCAGGTCTTGAAGCGGGAGACTTCCTGGCTTAGATTCTCCGCCAGACGGCGCAATTCCTGGGCGGTGCCCGAATTGGCCGCGGCGGCGGCGTTGTTCTCTTCGGCCATCTGGGCGATCTTTTCGACGTTCTGGGCGATTTCGGTACTGGCGGCGGCCTGCTCGCGCAGGGCGCCGGTGATCTCGCCCACGGCTCCGACCACCTGCCGCGAACAGGCCTGGGCTTCCTCGATGGTGTTGCCGGCGCGACTGGCCTGCTCGACCCCCACCGCCACCGAGGCGACGCCCTGCTTCATGCTGGTCACGGCGGTTTCGGTCCCGGTCTGGATCGAGACGATCATATCGGTGATTTCCTGGGTGGATTTGGCGGTACGCTCGGCCAGTTTCCTCACTTCGTCGGCCACCACCGCGAAGCCGCGGCCAGACTCCCCGGCCCGGGCCGCTTCGATGGCGGCGTTGAGCGCCAGCAGATTGGTCTGGTCGGCAATGTCCTTGATGGCACCGACAATGGCCGAAATCTCATTGGACTTCTGCCCCAAAGCCTCCACCGCGGCGGCGCTCTCATTGACCGTCGCGGCGATGCGCTGGATTTCGCTCACGATGCCGCCCACCATCTCGCCGCCCCGGGCCGCCACCCGGTCCGACTCCCGCGAATGGTTCTGGGCATCCTCCGCATTGCGGGCGATGTGGTCCACCCCCACGGTCATTTCCTCCACCGAGGCCGCCATGCTGGAAGCGGCATCGCTCTGGTGACCCGCACTATCGGCGATCTGCTTGCTCGAAGTTGCCAACTGCTCGGTGGCGACGCGCAGTTGCTGCACGCCCCCCTGGATATTGCCCAGGAGCTTGCGGAAGGCCCCCGCCATGTCGTTAAAGTGGTCCGCCGCAGCGTGCAGTTCGTCGTGGCCGTCCAGGTCGAAACGGGCGGTCAGATCGCCGCCGGCCAGACGTTCGGCGCCCCGGGAAAAGACCTCGACGCTGTTGAGCACCGAGAAATACATGCCCGCCGCGAAAAAGGCCGCCAGCACCAGGCCGATCATGGCGCCCAGCACATAGGCCGCCCGCTGGCGCTCGGCATCGCCCTGCCGTTCGGCCAGCATCTTTTCGAACTGCGGAATCAGGGTCTCGAACATCACCTGATAGCCGTGGTCGATGACCGTGGTGGCCTGCTTGAAATAGTCGTCGGAGGTGGTCTGGAAGCGTTCGGACAGGACGTCCTCCCGCACCAGGGCGAGCAGGGCATCGACTTCCGCAGTCAGCTGCTTGGCCGCCGGTTCCAGGACCGGACGGGTGGCGGGCACCTTGTCCATCACCTTGCCCAGGTTGATGTTCTGGGCGCGCAGGGTCTGGCTCAATTGGCCCAGGGTCGCCGCCATGGCCACCTTAAGCTCCGGAGCGAGTTCCTTCTTGCTCAGCACGCCGGTGCCCCGCGCCCGGGTGACCCCCAGGGGTTCCAGCAGGGCGGGCATCTTCTGCACCACCGTATCCATCATGTAATAGGTATCCATGACCGGGTCCAGGGTCAGTTCGGTGGCGTCGGCCACGGTGACCATGAAGAGCAGCACCCGGTCGATGAGGGCAGTATGGCGCTTGACGTTGTCGCCGGCAGACCAGTTCAGGCCCTGGGTGCGTATCACCTCCCACTCGTCCCGTACGGCCTTCCAGTCGGCGTGGGCGCGCAACTCCGGAGACAGCGCGGTTTCGCTGGCGGACAAAAAATCGGCCACTTCCTTTTCCTTGGCCGCCCGCTTGTCCTTCATGGCCTCGTTGCCATTCAGCACGCCGGACGAGAGGCCCCGGTGTTGCTGCATGGCCTGAACCAAGCGATTCATGGGCTTGAGCATGCCGAGGCCGGCAACCTCGTTCTTCGCCGCCGTGATGTCGCGGTTGAGCTGGGTCACGATGGTGAACAGGAAGACCGCCAGGATGACCGCGACCACCGAACCGATGAGAAGAAATTTGGCCGGATAGCGCAAGCGATTGAGCACCGCCACCGAAGGTTTGAAAAGGGCTTGCATGGATTTTCCCTCCGTTATTGTCGCTTTTTGTTCGCGGGCGCCAGTCCCCGCACCGAAATCTAAACCACAATACAGCCGTCATTCAAGCTCAGGCTGCGAGCCGCCCGCGCCGCCAGAAGCGGATCGTGGGTTACTAGAACCAAGGCCGCCCCCCGCTGGGCAACTTCGGCGACCAGCAAATCAAAAACCGCCCCCGCCGTTCCCCGGTCCAGGTTCCCCGTTGGTTCGTCGGCCAGCAGGCAGGCAGGCCGGGTCACCAGGGCGCGGGCGATCGCCGCCCGCTGCCGCTCGCCGCCGGATAGTTCTCCCGGGCGGTGCGCCAGGCGGTGGCCCAGGCCCACCGCCTCGAGCAGTTCGGCGGCCCGCTGCCGGGCTTCGTCCCGCGGGGTGCGCCGGATGAGGAGCGGCATGGCGACGTTTTCCAGGGCATTGAATTCCGGCAGCAGGTGGTGAAACTGGTAAACGAAACCCAGATGGCGGTTGCGCCAGTCGCCCCGCTCCGCTTCCCCGAGAGAGGAAAAATCCCGCCCCAGGAGGCTCACCGCACCGGCACTGGGAGCGTCCAAGCCGCCCAGGAGATGGAGCAAGGTGCTCTTCCCCGATCCGGAAGCGCCCACCACGGCCAGGGTCTCGCCGGACCGGATGTCCAGGTCTATGCCCCGCAGGACGGGCACTTCGAGGGAGCCGCTCCTGAACGTCTTTTCCAGGCCCCGGGCGGAAAGCACGACCTCACTCATAGCGCAGCGCCTCCGCCGGATTGACCCGCGAGGCCCGCCAACTCGGGTAGAGCGTGGCCCCAAGCGCAAGGACGAAGGCGATGGCCGTGACGCCCCCCACATCCTTCCACTGCAGTTCCGAAGGCAATTCCGAGATGTAATAGACATCCTTGGCCAGGAAGTGAATCCCCAAAAGGCGCTCCAGCGCCGGCACCACCACGTCGATATTGAGGGCCAGCGCCACCCCGCCGGCAACGCCGAGACCCAGCCCCACCACGCCTACCAGCGCCCCCTGGACGACGAATATGGCCAGGATCGATCCGGGCCGCGCCCCCAGGGTGCGCAGAATGGCGATGTCCGCTTCCTTGTCTGTCACCGCCATAACCAAAGTGGATACTAGGTTGAAAGCCGCGACGGCCACAATCAGGGAAAGGATGATAAACATCATCGTTTTCTCGATTTGCACCGCCCGGAAGAAATTGGCGTGGCTCTTGGTCCAGTCGTAGAGATAGGCGTCGGCGGAAATGAGGGGCGCGATTTCCCGCGTCACCCGCGGGGCGGCAAAGAGGTCGTCGATCCTGAGGCGCACGCCGGTCACGCGGTCATCCAGGCGATAGAGCTTCTGGGCGTCTTCCAGGTGGATGAGGGCGAGGCCGTTGTCGTACTCGTACATACCCACCTCGAATATGCCCACCACGGTGAAGGTCTTGAGGCGGGGCACGATCCCGGCCGGGGTGACACTGCCCTGGGGCGCGATCAAGGTCACCTTGTCGCCGGTGAATACGCCGATACCGCGGGCCAGATCGGCCCCCAGGATGACGCCGAATTCGCCCGGACGCAGGTCCTCCAGCCGGCCGCTCTTCATGGCACCGGCAAAATTCGCCACTCCCTCCTCCAGTTGCGGCACGATGCCGCGCACCACCGAACCACGCACCCCGTTATCCACGGCGAACATGGCCTGGGACTGGACGAAGGGCGCGCTGGCCCGCACCTCCGGGTGGCGCGCCGCCTGACTCGCCACTTCGGGCCAGTTGGAAAGCTCTCCCGAAACGCCGGTGATCTGGATGTGAGACGCCACCCCCAGGATGCGGGTCCGCAATTCGGTCTGGAAGCCGTTCATCACCGAGAGCACGACGATGAGCGCCGCCACGCCCAGGCCTATGCCGGCCATGGAAATGAGGGAAATGAAGGAAATGAAGTGATTGCGTCGCTTGGCGCGGGTATAGCGCAAACCGATGAGCAGTTCGTAGGGCAAGGCCATAAAACGCCAGGACTCCGGGAAACGGGGCAGAAATGCGAAGCCCGCTGCGAGCGGGCGTAGCGGCACACGGGGGACGGCAAAGGCGCCATGGTACACTGACCCCGCTTCCCCCCGTATCGCCCATTGGTAGGGCATTCCGTACCGCTTTACCTCGCTTCCCCGCCTCGCTTCCCCGCCCCGCTTTCCCCGATGCATCTGACCCTTCTCGTCCCCGAACTGCTCTGGCCGGAACCCGCCGACCAGGCCGCCTGGGAAGGCCTCGCCCTGCCTGGCCTGGCCTGGCTTTTGGGCCGCGCCCCCTGCGAGCGGCAGCCCGCCCTGCCCTACGAACACGCCCTTGCCGCCGCCTGGGGCCGCGGCGCCGACGCGCCCCTGGCCGCCCTGCGCCTCCTCGGGGAACAGGCTCCAGGGGCCCTGACCCCGGGCGACGCCTGCTGGCTGTGCGCCGACCCGGTGCACCTGCGCTTTCACCACGAGCGCGTGGTCCTGGCCGACGCCGGGGCCTTCGAGCTGGCCGCGCAGGAGGCTGTGGAACTCGTCGCCGCTCTCAATCGCGAATTCGCCGACCTGGGCAGCTTCCATGCCCTCACGCCCCGTCGCTGGCTACTCCGCCTTGCCCGACCCGTCGCCTTCGCCACCCCGCCACTGTCCGCCGTGGCCGGCCGTCGTCTGGACCGGGGTCAGGCCGCTTCCCCCCTGCAATCCGTCCTGAACGAAATCCAGATGGTGCTGCACGGCCACCCGGTCAACGAGGCCCGCGCCGCCCGAGGGCTGCCGGCGGTCAATGGCCTCTGGCTCTGGGGGGCCGGCGCCCTGGGGGACGCCCCGCCCGCCCCCTTCGCCTGCCTCCACGCTGACGACCCTCTCGCGCAAGGTCTGGCCCGCAGCGCCGCCGTCCAGGCCCTGCCGTTGCCCGCCGGACTGGACGCCCTGCTCGCTGCTGCCCCTGCGGAGCGCGCCATCGCGGTCCTGGATGCACCCCTGTCCGCAGTACTCTACGAAGATTCCGCCCGCTGGCGCGCCATCCTCGCGGGCCTCGACGCGGCCTGGTTCGCCCCGGCGGCCCGGGCTCTGGGGCGCCTGAAATCCCTCACCCTCCTGGCGCCCACCGTGTACGGCGCCCTCGCTTGGCGCCTGGAAGCGGGTGCCCGCTGGCGCTTCTGGCGCCGCCCTGCCGACCTCGCCGCCCTGGCCCGGAGCCTTGCCGCATGACCCGCCTCGTATCCCGAACCATTCCAGCCCGCTCCGCCTGGCAACTCGAACAGCAGGGCCTGCATCCGCTTCTGGCTCGCCTCTACGCCGCCCGGGGCGTCGCCGACCGCAGCGAACTCGATTACGACCTCAAGCACCTGCTTCCCCCCCAGACCCTCACCCGGGCCGACGAAGCCGCCATCCTCCTGGCCGACGCCATCGAAGCCGAGGCCCGCATCCTCATCGTCGCCGACTACGACTGCGACGGTGCCACGGCCTGCGCCATCGGCCTGCGCGCCCTCAGGGCCTTCGGCGCCTGCGTCGAGTACCTGGTGCCGGACCGTTTCAAGCTGGGCTACGGCCTCTCGCCGGAAATCGTCGACCTCGCGTCGGAGCGCCAGCCCGACCTCATCGTCACCGTCGATAACGGCATTGCCAGCCTGGAAGGCGTCGCCCGGGCACGGGAACTGGGCATCGCCGTCCTGGTCACCGACCATCACCTGCCCGGCGAGACCCTGCCCGCAGCGGACTGCATCGTCAATCCCAACCAGCCCGGCTGCGGCTTTGCGTCCAAATCCCTGGCCGGCTGCGGCGTCATGTTCTACGTCATGCTCGCCCTGCGGGCCGAAATGCGCCGCCGCGGCGCCTTCGCCGCCCAGCCGGAACCCAAGCTGGGCAACCTCCTCGACCTGGTCGCCCTGGGCACCGTCGCCGACGTGGTGCGTCTGGACCGCAATAACCGCATTCTGGTCAGCCAGGGCCTCTCCCGCATGCGCCAGGGCCAGGTCAAGCCCGGCCTCGCGGCCCTCTTCGCCGCCTGCGGCCGCGACCCCCGGGCTGCCACCGCCTTCGACCTGGGCTTTGTCCTGGGTCCCCGCCTCAACGCCGCCGGGCGTCTGGCCGACATGGGTCTGGGCATCGAATGCCTCGTCACCGACGACCCCGCCCGGGCCCTGGCCATCGCCCAGAAACTCGACGGCCTCAACCGCGAGCGGCGCGAGATCGAGGCCGACATGCAGGCCCAGGCCCTGGAACTCCTGGACCGCCTGGGAGACGCCGGCGACGCGCCGGGCATGGCCCTCTTCGACCCCGACTGGCACGAAGGCGTGGTGGGCATCCTGGCCGCCCGGCTGAAGGACCGCCTGCATCGGCCGGTCTTCGCCTTTGCCCGCGGAGAAAGCGGCCTCCTCAAGGGTTCCGGCCGCTCCATCCCCGGCCTGCACCTGCGCGACGCCCTGGACCTGGTGGTCAAGCGCGCCCCCGGCCTGCTGGTGCGCTTCGGCGGTCACGCCATGGCGGCCGGGGCGACCCTGCGGGAGGAGGACTTCCCCCGCTTCGCCGAACTTTTCGCGCGCATCGCCGCCGAGCTCCTGGATCCTGCCGACCTCACCCGCACCCTGGAAACCGACGGCGGCCTCGAAACGGCCTACATCTCCCTGGAAATCGCCCGTCTCCTGGAACAGGAGGTCTGGGGCCAGGGCTTCCCGGCGCCCCTCTTCCTGGACGAATTCGAGGTCGAGCAGCAGAAAATTCTCAAGGACAAGCATTTGAAGCTGCGTCTGCGCAAGGGAAGCTCCCGCATCGACGCCATCCAGTTCAATTTCGCTGCACAGCCCGGCCCTCGAGCCCGCATCGCCTTTCGCCTGGCGGTCAATGAATACATGGGGGTGCAGAATCCCCAGCTCACGGTGGAGTATCTTGAACCCGGAAACCTCGGTTGACCGCTTGTCGAGTCCCGGAATGCTTTGTGTCCCGGACCGCCGCGCCATTCCATGTCCCGGTTAACGTTTTTCCGGCCGAAGCTCATAATTCCCATGCTCGTCCCGCCCCACGCCGCCCCCGTCCCGACCATGCGCCCCACCGATCAACTCATTGCCGCCCTGCGGGCCGGCGACCCCGCCGCCGTCAATGCCGCCCTGGATGCCGGGGCCGACCCCAACCTGCCCGACAATATCGGCATCCCCGGCCTGCCCCTGCGCATCGCCGCCTACAACGGCCATTTGGACATCATCCGCAGCCTGGTTTCCCGCGGCGCCGAGGTCAACCTGCTGCGCAGCGACAGCCGGGCCGAGAGCCTGCTGGCCGTCGCCCGTCGCGGTGGCAAGAAGGATGCCGTCCGCCTGCTGGTTGAACTGGGGACTGAAATTCCCGCCGGCCTGGACATCGGCCTCACCCTGGCCGAAAAACTCGCCGCCCAGGGCATCGCCAACCGGGCCGGCCGCGAGGCTACCCGCCTCGCCGCCGGCGCACCGCCCTCGGCCCCGGTGCCACGGCCCGCCGCCGTTGACCCCAACCACGGCCCCGCTGCCGAGACGACCAATTCCGCCGCCGCGGCGCCCCCGCCCCCCGCACCCGCGCCTTTCGCGCCGGAAGTACCCGAATGGATGGCCAAGGCTGGTGCCGAAATCGAGGAAATCGACCTGCAGGGCTGCTACGGCGTCGACACCAACGCCCTCAACGCCGACATCATGCGCATGGCCAACCGGGACGCGCCCCCCGAGGCCCCGAAGGAACCCGAGGTCGAGGCACCGCCGCTCGATTTCGGCATCAAACGATTCTGGAAAAAGAAGGAATAGCGGTCGCGCCAAGGGCGCAGGGCTCGTTGGCCGGCCTCCTGCGGCAACTCGATCCGCCATTCCGTTTTCGTCGCCCAACCCACATGGAGGCATCGCCATGATCAAGGTATCCGTGCTCTACCCCAACGCCCCGGGCAGCCACTTCGACCTGGAGTATTACTGCAACAGCCACATGCCCATGGTGCGCGACAAGCTAGGGGCGGCCTGCAAGGGCATCGCCGTCGATGCGGGGGTCGCGGGCGAAGGCGGCGGTGCGCCCTTCGCCGCCGTATGCCATCTGTTCTTCGACAGCGTGGAAGCCTTCCAGGCCGCCTTCGGTCCCCACGAAGGCGTCATCATGGCCGACATCCCCAACTACACCGATGTGTCCCCCCAGGTCCAGATCAGCCAGGTGGTCATCAACGCCACCCGCAGCAACACCGGCGAACTGCACCTGCACCGGGCCGACTGAGAGCCTCTCCCGCCCCCCGCCGATGGGACCGGGGGCGGCGCCGGCCGGCTCAGAGCCTGTGAATTTTTCGGGAGCAGCCGAGCGGCGTGCACATCTGTGCACGATCAAGGCGCCAAGCCCAGCCATAACCCGGGCTATGGCGAGCATTGGCAACGCCGAGCGGGCGCGGCTGGGCATGACGAGAGGGGGTGAATGAAATTTTCACAGGCTCTCAGGAAGCCAGCCCCCCCAGGCAGACGTACTTCATCTCCAGGTATTCGTCGATGCCGTAGCGGGAGCCCTCGCGGCCGATGCCGGATTCCTTCACCCCGCCGAAGGGCGCCACCTCGTTGGACAGGATGCCCTCGTTGACCGCCACCATGCCGTACTCCAGGCGTTCCGCCACTCGCCAGACGCGACCCAGGTCGCGGGCGTAGAAGTAGGCGGCCAACCCGGAGCGGGTGGCGTTGGCCAGTGCCACGGCCTCATCCTCGCTCCCGAAACGGAAGAGCGGCGCCACCGGCCCGAAGATTTCCTCCTCGGCCAAGGCCATGGCCGGCGTCGCCCCGGTGAGCACGGTAGGGGCGTAAAAGTGGCCGCCCCTGGCGTGGCGGCTCCCCCCCACCAGCGCCTGCGCGCCCCGGGCCATGGCGTCGGCCACCAGACGCTCCACCTTATCCAGCGCGGCGGCGTTGATGAGCGGCCCCACCTGGGTTTGCAGATCGAAGCCATCGCCCACCGCCAGGCCGGAAACCGCCTGCGCCAGACGGGTGGCGAATGCCTCGTGAATGCCGTCCTGCACAAGGATTCGGTTGGCGCAGACACAGGTCTGGCCCGCATTGCGGTACTTGGAAAGCAGGGCGCCCCGCACGGCGGCGTCGAGGTCGGCGTCGTCGAAGACGATGAAGGGCGCGTTGCCCCCTAGTTCCAGGGAAAGGCGCTTCACCGTCCCGGCGCACTGGGCCATGAGGCGCTTGCCCACGGGGGTAGAGCCGGTGAAGGAGAGCTTGCGCACCAGGGGGCTGGCGGTGAGCGTCTCGCCCACCAGCGCCGGCCGCGCCGTGGTCACCACGTTGAGGACACCGGGAGGAATCCCCGCCCGCACCGCCAGTTCGGCCAGGGCAAGGGCCGACAATGGCGTCGCCTCGGCCGGCTTGACCACCGAGGTGCAGCCGGCGGCCAGGGCCGGCGCCACCTTGCGGGTGATCATGGCCAAGGGGAAGTTCCAGGGCGTGATTGCCGCCGTCACCCCCACCGGCTGCTTGAGCACCAGAAGGCGCCGGTCCGTCGCCGGCGAGGGGATCAGGTCGCCATAGACGCGCTTGCCCTCCTCGGCGAACCATTCGACGAAGGACGCACCGTAGGCCACCTCGCCCCGGGCCTCCGCCAGGGGCTTGCCCTGCTCCAGGGTCATGAGGGTCGCCAGATCCTCCGTGTGATCGAGGATCAGATCGTGCCAGCGGCGCAGCACCGCCGCCCTGTCTCTGGCCGTGCGCGCCCGCCAGGCCGGCAGGGCCGCAGCGGCGGCCGCGATGGCGGCCTCCGTCTCCCGCGGCCCCAGGTCGGCGACGCGGGCAATTTCAAGGCCGTCGGCAGGATTGTCGACGGCGAAGCTCGCGCCGTCGTCGGCCTCGACCCAGCGGCCGTCGAGGTAGGCCCTGCTCTTCCAGAGGGAGGGGTCGTTCAGCTTCATGGCGTCTCGCGGGAATGAGTTTCAGGCAGCACTGTAGCGCAGGGGCCCGGAGCGTCAATCGCCCCGGGATGCCGACCGCCCCGGCTATAATTGCCGCTTTGCAACATTTGCGGAACGAATTCCATGGAAGCAGAACGCCAGAACAGCATCTCCAACGCCCTCGACGACCTGGCGCAGCGCGCCACCGATCTGCGGAGGTATCTTTGACTACGATCACAAGCGCGAACGCCTGACCCTCCTCAACCAGGAACTGGAAGACCCCAGAATCTGGGACGACGCCCAGCGCGCCCAGGAACTGGGGCGGGAAAAGAAATCCCTGGAAAACATCGTGCTGGTGCTGGAAGACGTCCAGCAAGGCATCGACGACGGTCGTGAACTCTTCGCCCTGGGCAAGGAGGAAGGTGACGACGAGACCCTGCTCTCGGTGGAAGCCGACAACGCCGGGCTGGAAGAAAAGATTGCCGCCCTGGAATTCCGCCGCATGTTCAACAACCCCCAGGATCCCAACCCCTGCTTCCTGGAAATCCAGGCCGGTGCCGGCGGCACCGAGGCCCAGGATTGGGCTTCCATGCTGCTGCGCATGTACGTCAAGTACGGCGAGAAGAAGGGCTTCGGCGTCGAAGTCATGGAAGAGTCCGAAGGTGACGTGGCCGGCATCAAGAGCGCCACGATCAAATTCACCGGCGACTACTGCTACGGCACCCTGCGCACCGAGACCGGCATCCACCGCCTGGTGCGCAAGAGCCCCTTCGACTCCAACGCGCGGCGCCATACCAGCTTCACCTCGGTCTTCGTCTATCCGGAAGTCGATGACTCCATCGAAATCGAGATCAACCCCGCCGACGTGCGCACCGACACCTTCCGTGCCTCCGGCGCCGGCGGCCAGCACATCAACAAGACCGACTCGGCGGTGCGCCTCACCCACATCCCGACCAACATCGTCGTCCAGTGCCAGAACGACCGTTCCCAGCACAGAAACCGTGACGAAGCCTGGAAGATGCTGCGGGCCCGCCTCTACGAGCACGCGTTGCGCAAGCAGCAGGCCGAACAGCAGAAGCTGGAAGACGCCAAGTCCGACATCGGCTGGGGCCACCAGATCCGCTCCTACGTGCTGGACCAGTCCCGCATCAAGGATCTGCGCACCAATTACGAAGTGGGCAATACCCAGGCGGTTCTCGACGGCGACCTCGACGCCTTCATCGAGGCCAGTCTGAAGCAGGGCGTCTAAGAGCCCTTGCGCATGAAACGCCTCGCCCTCCTGCTCCTCGGCCTGCTGGTCGGCGTCGGCGTCCTGCTGGCCCTGGCGCTAGAGGGCGAACCCCTGGTCCTGCGGGGCGAGGCCCTCAATCCCCGCGCGGTCGGGCAGGCCAGGGATCTGTTCAAGGCCAACGATCCCCGCCACTTCCAGCGCGGCGAAACCCGCCAAGTGGCCCTGCCGGCGACCCTGCTCGACGAGGCGGCCAATTTCCTGGCGGGGCGCTACCTGAAGGGCCGCGGCGCCCTTTCCCTTACCGACGAAGCGGTGGAACTGCGCTTCACCCGCGCCCTGCCCGCCGGGCGCTTTCTCAACCTGCGCCTCGCCGTGGCCCTGGGGGAAGGCGAACCGCGCCTGCGCAGCGTTTCCGTCGGCCAGCTTCCCCTGCCCGCCGGACTGGCGGAAAAGGGCCTCACCGCCCTGCTGGCCCGCTTCAACCGCGACGCCGAGTGGCACAGCGCCAAGGCCGCCGTGCGCGCCCTGGCCCGCGACGCCCAGGCCAACGCCCTGGTGGTGCGCTACGTCTGGGAACCGGACCTCCTGCGCCAAGCCCGCAGCGTCGCGCTGGAGCCCGCCGAGGTGGCACGCCTGGAGACCGCTCAGAAGGCCCTCGCCGCCCTGGTGGACCATCGGGCCGCGGGCAGCCCCGTCCCCCTGGCCGAAATCCTCAAGCCCCTTCTCTCCGACGCCCGGGACCGCCCCGGCCGCAAGGCGGCGCTCCTCGTCCTGGCGGTGTACCTGTACGAAAAGGATCTCGCCGCCCTGGTCCCGCAAGCCAAGGCCTGGCCCCAGCCGCGCCGAGTCAAGCTGATACTGGCGCACCGCCACGACAGCGCCCAACATTTCGGCGTCTCGGCCGCCGTGGCCGCCTGGGCCGGCGAACCGGCCGCCGACGCCGTCGGTCTGTACAAGGAACTGGAAGACGCCCGCCGGGGCAGCGGCTTCTCCTTCGCCGACCTGGCCGCCGACCGGGCCGGAACCCGTTTCGGTGAAGCGGTGGCCGGCGGCTCCTCGCGCCTGGAGGCCGCCTTGGCCGGGCCCTTCGGCGAGGCAGACTTCATGCCCTCCCTCGCCGACCTACCCGAATTCCTGCACCAGCCGGAATTCAGCCGCCGCTTCGGCGGCCCGGGCAGCCCGGCCTATCGCCGCCTGGCCGACGAAATCGAACGCCGCATCGCGGCGCTCCCGCTGCACGGCGCCTAGTAGGCGGTCACATAGGTTCAGCGATGTTCGGCCCGCCCCGCATCCCCGCTCGCTTTGTCGCTCATCCTCGCCAGAGCTTCGGCTATGGCTGCGGTTCGCTTCGCGCGATCCGGGCGCGGATGCGCGCCTCGGCATTCACGCCAACCTATCTGACTGACTACTAGACGCTCGGCGAAATCGCGCCATGGCCTCCACCCTCTGCAAGGGCCCCATCCGGTCCGACCAAAACGCAGGTGCCCTGGTCGGCGAGCCCGGCACGGGCAATCTCTTGGCCGGGCTTCCCGCCCCGGGCGGCGAGGAGCACTTCGCTCCCCTCTTCACCCGCCCCGGGCTGCAGGTCGAGCGCATCGTCTCCACCGGCCAAGCGAGCCCGCCGGGCTTCTGGTACGACCAGGCCTGGGACGAATGGGTCCTGGTCCTGCAAGGCGCCGCCCGTTTGCGCTTCGCTGACGAGGCCGCAGCGCGTTCCCTAGGCCCCGGGGAATTCATCGCCATAGCCGCCCACCGCCGCCACCGCGTCGAATGGACCGATCCCGACCAGGCCACCGTCTGGCTGGCGATTCACGCCCGACTGCCGGACGAGGCCTAGTCGTCTGTCGGATCGGTCCAGCACGGGTCGGCACGCCCCGCATCCCGGCTCGCTTTGCCGCTCATCTTCGCCATAGCTCCAGTTCAGCCATGGCTGCGGTTCGTTTCGTGCGATCGGGGCGCGGATGCGCTCCTGGGCATAGCCGCAAACCTCTCTGACTGACGACTAGAGATCGCAGCCTGGCCAGGCCACCGGTCGCTACTCGAGAGGCAAGCCGGGGCCCGGAGCAGCGGGCGAGGTATCGCCGAAATCGACCCCGCTGATCTGCGCCGAGGCAATGAGCCCTGCCACGTATTCGCGCTGAGCCAGGGTGTCCCGCCGGTCGGCGAGGTGTTCCCGGATGCGATCGGCGACGATTTCGAAGGGCAGCACCCGCCCCCGCACACAATGATCCACCTGGATCAGGTGCAGGCCGAAGCGGGTTTCCACCGGGTTGGGCAGGAGCCCGGTGCGGCCGAAGGCCACCAGGGCGGACCAGAATTCCGGCACCACGGAGCCGGCGGACAACTGCCCCAGTTGCCCGCCCACCTCGGCGCTGGTGCAGGCCGAAACCTGGCGGGCGGCAGCTTCGAAGCCTTCGGGATGATCCTTGAGCCGCAGCAACAGGTCGGCGGCCTGCCGCGCACGCTCCTTGGCCTCTTCGTCCCCCGCCCGGGTGTCGAACAGGATATGGCGCACCTGGAACAGGTCACCGCTGGAAAAGCGGTCCGGGTTGCCTTCGTAATAGCGGCGGACTTCCTCGTCAGAAACCGTCTCCCGGGGAATCTCGGCGCTCAGGAGACGCTCAATGGCCGTCGCCTCGTCCTCGGCATCAATGCGCGCCACCACGGCCCGCTGGCGCAGGAGCACCTGGACAGCCAGGGCCCGGGCCGCCGCGTCGCGGGGCTTGGGGGAATCGGCGAAATCCGAGGTGGCGGCAGCGATGGCCTCCTCGGGGATGGTTTCGCCGTTGACGATCACGGGGCGGGGCTTGCGGCTGTAGAGCTTGACGACTTGATCCATGATGGCTGGGCGCGATGAAGCGCAGAAGCGGACGGGGCGGGCAGGATAGCACCGCCGCGCCAGGCCCGGTTGATTTCGCCGATGAGGGCCGGCCCGCGTTGCACCAGACCGCGGTGGATCTGCACCAGGTCCGCCCCCGCGGCCCGCCGCGCCAGGGCTTCCCGGGCCGAAGCGATGCCGCCGACGCTTATCAGGGCGATACCCGCCCCCAGGCGGCGGCGCAGGGCAAGGAGGACGCCCGGCGGATCGGCACTGCCCTCGGCCGCCACCAGGATTCCCCGGGCACCGGCGGCCACCCACAGGGCGGCGGCCTCCGCCGGGTCCGGCCAATGGGCACTCAGCTTGACCAGCAAGGGCCGGCCGCCGGCCTCGGCTTCGGTGACGGCCGCGACGACGCCGGCGAAACGGGCTGCAGACGGGCAGTCGCGCCCCGGGTTGAGACAGAGGGTGTCGGCCCCGGCGCCGTGCTCGCGCCTGGCCTGGAGAAAGGCGTGCTCGGCGCTGGGCCATGGGATCGCCTGGGGCTTGCCCAGACTGATTCCCCGGCGCGCCCCCCCGGGTTGTGCCGTGGGCGGGGGTACCCGCCGGCGCTGCCCGGCGAACACGGTCCCCGCCTCCACCGCGCCCAGGCCCAGGGCGGCGGCTCCCTCGAACAGGCGGCCATGGCGGTCGAATCCCGCCGCCAGCCCTACCGGGCCCGGAAATACCAGCCCCAGGACATGAACGGGGGGACCGGCCTCGGCAGCGCCTCGGGTGGCCAGAAGATCGAGGAGACGCCAGCGGGTGCGCAGGGCGAGGCGGGACAGGGACGCCGGCGAGGCGCCCAGCGCGCCCATCAGTCCAACCCCATCAGGCCGCCGCTCCAAGACTGGCGTAGTCGCCCAGGAAGCCCACCAGGGCGGCCACGGCGTCGTCGGGCAGACCGTTGTACAGACTCACCCGTACCCCCCCCACGTCGGGATGCCCCCTCAGGTCCAGGAGTCCCTCGGCCTGGGCCGCCCCCAGAAAGGCGGCGGTGGCCGCCTCGTCCGCCAGGCGGAAACAGGGGTTGATGCGTGAGCGCTGCTGCGGCGGGACGAGGGCGCGATAGGCCGGATTCTCATCTACCGCCCAGTAGACCGCCCCGCTGCGCCGCCGGGCGGCCGCCGCCATGGCGGCGACGCCCCCCTGATCCGCGATCCAGCCCAGCATGGCGTGGAGCACGAAAATGGCGAACACCGGCGGGGTATTGACCCGGGATTCGGCAGCCGCCTGAACGGTGTAGTCGAGCACCCGGGGCGTGGTCGGGGCGGCGCGGCCCAGAAGGTCTTCGCGCAGGATCACCACCGTAAGGCCGGGAACGCCGATGCTCTTCTGGGTGCCGGCGTAGGCCAGGGCAACGCGGCCGAAATCGATGGGCCGGGTGAGGAAATCGGAGGTCATGTCCACCGCCAGGGGCACCGGCAGGGCCGGGACCTCGGCCCACTGAACGCCGTCGGCAGTTTCGTTGCTGGTGAGGTGGCAATACGCCGGGGCCTCCACCCCCTGCCAGCCGTCGTAGGCGGCAAGACCGGCCATGGGCAGCGTGATGACCGGGCCGTGGCGGGCCGCCTCGTCTCGCGCACGGCGGGACCAATGGCCGGAATCCAGATAGACCGCCCTTCCCCCGGCGAGAAGATTGAAGGGCAAGGCGGCGAACTGGGCCGTGGCGCCGCCGGAGAGGAAAAGAATGCGAAACCCTTCGGGCACTGCCAGCAGGCGGCGCAGGGCGCTCTCTGTTTCCTGCTGCAGGGCCTTGAATCGTTCGGAAACGAAGGAAAGCCCCAGGATCGAGCCGCCCCCCTGCCAATCGCGGCAGGCTTCCGCCACCCTGGCCGCCACGGGAGCCGGCAAGGGCCCCGCCGCCGCGCTGAAGCTGTACCGGGGCACAGCCATCAGAAGCTGTGAATTTTTGGGGCGCGCCCGAGCGGCGTGCCCAGGTGCGCACGATCAAGGCGCAAAGCACAGCCATAGCTAGGGCTACGGCGAGCATTGGCGACGCCGAGCGGGCGCAGCGGGGCAAGACGAGCGGGGGCGAATGAAATTTTCACGGGCTCTCAGTGGAAGATGAAGGCGCCGTGGGCCCCCGCCGCCATGAAGAACAGGACCGGAATGGACAGCATGGTATTGACCCGGGCCGAAAGGAAGGTGCGCCGCGACGCCCGCAGACGCACGTCCAGGGGCGCCGCGACAAAGCCCAGGACGCGCTTCTGATTGGGCCAGAGGACGAACCAGAGGTTGAGGACCATGATGACGCCGATCCACATGCCGAGGCCGATGGGCGCGAGATCCCCCTTGAGCGTCGCCGCCCCTTCCAGCCAGCCCCGCTGCCAGAGCATGAAGAGGCCGCTGCCCAGGGTGACCAGGGAAGCGTAGCGGAAGGTGCCGTGTTCCCTTTGCAGGAGGGCCTGCTGGCGGGGACTGTCCGGATCGGCCAGATCGTCCGGGGAAAGCGGCACGTAGGCGGAGCGGGTCACCGCCGTGGCGTAGTTGTGGCCGATCCAGACCAGGGCGCCGAGAAAATGCAGCACCCGGGCCAGGATTTCGAGGAAGGCGGCGTCCATCAGCCCCCCTGGGCCGCACGCAGGAGCAGGGTCAGCGCCACGGTGAGCGCCACCCCCAGGAGGACGGCGTTCAGGGACGAGTCGAGAATCCTACTCAACACAGCGGGCCGCCTTTTCGGTGCGCATGATGAGGGGTCGCGTTTCCCGCTCCGGCGCGTGGGCCCTGGCCACCGCCTCGCCGATGAGGTGATGGTGGGGCGACTTGGCGCAGGCCGGGTCGGTGTTGCAGGCGTCACCGGTGAGCAGGAAAGCCTGACAGCGACATCCGCCGAAATCCTTTTCCTTTTCGTGGCAGGAGTTGCAGGGCTCCTTCATCCAGCCCTGGCCGCGGAATTTCTGGAAGGTGGGCGATTCGTCCCACAGCCAGGCCAGGGAGTGCTCGCGCACGGTGGGAAACTCCAGGCCCTCGATGAGGCGGGCTTCCTGGCAGGGCAGCGCGGCGCCGTCGGGAGCCACGGTGAGGTGGATCGAACCCCAGCCGTTCATGCAGGCCTTGGGGCGCTCCTCGTAGTAATCGGGGATGACGAAGTAGATGGTCATCTTGTCCCCCAGCCGCTCCCGGGCCGCCTGCACCGTCTTCTCGGCGCGCTCGATCTGCTCTCGGGTGGGCAGGAGTTCATCCCTATTGACCATGGCCCAGTTGTAGTACTGGATGTTGGCGAATTCCACGTACTCGACGCCGATGTCCTCGGCCATGGCCAGGATTTCTGCCGTCTGGTCCACATTCTGGCGGAAGACCGGCACATTGAGCACCATGGGGAAGCCGTAGCGCTTCATCATCCTGGCCACCTCAATCTTCAGGTCGAAGGCCCGGGCCCCCACCAGACGGTCGGTGAGATCCCGGTCGCTGGACTGGATGGAAAGCTGGATCTGGTTGAGGCCGGCAGCCTTCAAGGCCGCCAGGCGGGTTTCATTGACCCCCACGCCGGAGGTGATGAGATTGGTGTAGTAGCCCAGGCGGTTCGCCTCGGCGACCAATTCTTCCAGGTCGTCCCGCAGCATGGGTTCGCCCCCGGTGAAGCCCAGTTGCAGGGCCCCCAGTTGGCGGCCTTCCTTCAGAACGCGCTTCCACTCCTCGGTGGACAGCTCATTGCCGCCGCAGGCGTCGAAATTGACCGGGTTGCTGCACCAGGGGCACTTCAGGGGGCAGCGGTATGTGAGTTCGAGCACCAGCCACAGCGGCTTGCCCTGGCCGTCAAGCCTGACGACGGATCCATCCTTTGGCACGGAAAACCTCCAGAAACTTGTAGACGCCCTCGGCCACGCGCAGGTCGTCGCCGGGGTAGGTGTGTTGCAGGTCGCCGACCATTTCGGCGACGGTACGCTGGCCATCGCAGCGCTTGATGATCTCGCCGGCGGTCTCGTTGAGCTTGACGATGCCCTCCGGGTAGAGGAGGACGTAAGCCTGCTGCGTCTCCTCCCAGCGGAAGAGGTACATCGGGTTGAGGGCGAACCGGTCTTCGGCCGCGGGGACTGCGGTGTCGGTCATGAATCCGATCTCCAGGAATCAAAAAGCCCGGTGGCCCCGACCCGCCGCGCCGAACATACGGAACGGAGGGCTTGGCGGAGCCGGGGCCGTGCTTACATCGCCTTAGCGAACGTAAACGTAGGCGGTGACTTCGAAGCCCAGACGAATGTCGCAATAGGCGGGATCAATCCACTGCATGTCGTACTCCTTGTTGTGTAAAGGTTGTAAACGGGGAACCGCGGCGCAGGCCGCGACCCCGAAGCCATGGTGCGCCGGGGCTCTGGGGGCGCCCTCCCCCGTGCCATGAGCCGGGACTGGCGAGTTTCTGGAATCCCTCTTGGCGAAAATCATGATTTTTCGCTTTCCCGCCGCCACAACAGAGCTTGTTGACGCCGATCAAGGACGTGCAGGGCGAATTTCCGGGCGGTTCTAGGACGCTGCCTATAATGGCGCCCTCGACCCCCTCCTTCGGCCTAGCCCCTTGAGCCCTCCTCCATCGTCCCTGCGTCGCTCCCGCCTGGCCGGCTTTCCGGGGGGGCTCGCCACCCTCGCGGTGCTGCTCTACGGCCTCATGATCTTTCATCAGCGTTCCCTGGAGCCCCCGGTCCTGGCGCTGCAATTCATCTACAGCCGGGCAGATTTCGCGGAAATTCTGACCCGCTGGGGAACGGGGGCCGCGTTGCTACCGGCCAACCTGCTCATCGACGGGGCTTTCGTGCTGGCCTATGGCCTTTTCGGCCACCGCCTGGCGACCCGCACCCTCCTGGCCACCGCGCTGCCCGCCCCCCTGCGGCCCGGCTTCGCTGGGCTTCTCCCTGCGGCGGCCGGACTCGATGCCCTGGAGAACGGGCTTGAGTATTACCTGGCCACGCACCTTGACCGCTCCGCCGACGCCCTCTTCCTCGTCGCCGGCCTGGTCTCCGGGGGCAAGTGGGCCCTGATCGCGCTCTTCGTCGCCCTGGCTGTCGCTGCCCTGCTGCGTCCCCGATGAAAGCCTGCCCCGGCGCCTATGCCGTGGCTATAATTCTCCCTCCGTTCCCGTCTCCCCGCGCCCCCCGGAGCCTCCATGCTGCGCCCTGCCTTCGCCGCCCTCCTGCTCGCCCTTCCTCTCTTCGCCCAGGCCGCCGCCGTGCGTCAGTTTTCCCCCCAGGGCCAGATCGACCAGCAGATCCGGGCCAGCGCCCGATTCACCGACGACATGGTGCCCCTGGGACAGCCCGACGCCCTGGCGCCCTTCGACGTGGATTGCGGCGGCGTGGCGGGCAAGGGCCGCTGGAGCGACAGCAAGAGCTGGACCTATGTGCTCGACCGCCCGCTGAAGCCAGGGGAGCGCTGCGACTTCCGCCTGAAGCCCGGCCTCAAGGCAGGCAACGGCGATGCCGTGCGCAGCGAATCCAGCTACGCCTTCTTCGCTCCCGGCCCCTGGCCCCGCTCCCTCATGCCGCGCCCCGGGGACCGCATCGAAGAGGATCAGGTCTTCCTCGTCGAAGCCAGCGGCGTCCTGAAGCGCGAGTCGGTGGAGAAGTACGTCTGGTGCGAGGCCGATGGGGTGGGCAACCGCATCCCCGTCCGTCTCTTGAGCGACAAGGATCGGGATGCCGCCCTGGCCACCGTGCATCGCTCCGCCCAACCCGGCAGCCTGGGGCTGGCCTGCACCACCGCGCTGCCAGCCGGCGCCCGCATGAAGCTGGTCTGGGGCAAGGGGGTCGAAGCCGAGAGCGGCGCCAAGGCTACCCGGGAGGAAAGCTTTCTCTACACCGTGCGGGAACCCTTCAGGGCCAGCTTCTCCTGCGAGCGGGAGCGGGCCAATCAGCCCTGTTCTCCCCTTTCCGATCTGCGCCTGGAATTCTCGGCCCAGCTCGAGCGCAAGGTTCTGGACAAGATTCGCCTCGTCACGCCGGAGGGGACTCGCACGCCCACCCCCGATGATCAGGGCAGCCGCCAGAACACTGGCAGCGGCGTGGTCTTCCCGAAACCCTTCCCGCAGAACGCCGAGCTGCGCCTGGAAATCCCCGCCGACGTGCGGGACGAAGCCGGCCGGCCCTTGAGCAACGCGGGCAGCTTCCCCTTGAAGGTCAAGACCGGCACCCTGCCGCCCCTGGCCAAGTTTCCGGGGGATTTCGGCATCCTCGAATTGAAGGAAGGCGGCATTCTGCCGGTCACCCTGCGCAATGTGGAGACGGCGCTGCCCACCCGCAATCTTCAGCTGCCCGCCCACCGCTTCGCCGACCAGCGCCTGACCGACGACGCCGACGTTCTGGCCGCCATGCGTGCCTTGGCCAAGTTCGAACAGCAGACCAAAACCACCAGGAGCGGCAGCGGCAAGGACGCCGTGGAGACCTTCGACCCTTGGGTCGCCCGGGAACTGCCCTTCCTCAAGGACCGCCGAGGCGTGGTGAGCCGCGACCTGCCCAAGCCCGGCGCCGGCCAGGAATTCGAGGTGATGGGCATTCCCCTGGAAAAGCCCGGCTACCACATCGTCGAAATCGAGAGCCGGCTGCTTGGCGCCGCCCTGCTGGCCACACCCAAGCCGATGTACGTGCGCACCGCCGTCCTGGTGACCAACCTGGGCGTCCACCTCAAAACCGGCCGCGACAACGGCCTCGTCTGGGTCACTGCCCTGGATAGCGGCAAGCCGGTGGCCGGGGCCGAGGTGCGCGTTTCCCGCTGCGACGGCAGCGAACTCTGGCGTGGCCGCACCGACGACCAGGGCCGCGCCCTGATCGAACGGGGCCTGCGCGACGAGCAGGGCTGCGAAAGCGACTTCTTCCTCTTGGCCAGCGCCCGCCTGGGGGACGACTACAGCTTCGTCCGTTCCGACTGGCAGGAGGGCATAGAACCCTGGCGCTTCGGCGTCGAAACCTGGGGTGAGGCGACGCCGCGCAAGATCCACAGCATTCTCGACCGCCCGCTGTTCCGGACCGGCGAAACCGTTTCCCTGAAGCACATCGCCCGGGACCGCAACAGCCGGGGCTTTGCCACGCCGGACGCCAAAGGCTTGCCCACGGAAATGCTCATCCGGCACGACGGCAGCGGCGACGAATTCCGCCAGCCCGTCAGCTGGGATGCCCGGGGCACCGCCACCAACACCTGGAAGATCCCTGCCGCCGCCAAGCGGGGCCGCTACATCGTCATGCTCATCGGCGGCGACCGCAACCGGGAGGAAAGCGGCGAGTTCCGCGTTTCCGACTTCCGCCTGCCGGTTTTCGCCGGCAGCATCCAGGGCGTGCCGCCCCGGCAGGTGGCGCCGAAGGAAGTGCCGCTGGCCCTCGGCCTCTCCTTCCTCAACGGCGGCGCCGCCAAGGGGGTGGAAACCGAGGTTTCCGCGACCCTGCGGCCGCGTTGGCCGGAGTTCAAGGGCTTTGAAGCCTTCCGCTTCCAGGTGGATTTCGACCAGGAGGGCCTGGGCGCCTTCGCCGTGGATAACGGTCGGGAAAGCGAACAACTCATCTCCGACAAGGTGCCCGTCACCCTCGACAAGGCGGGGGCCGGCAAGCTCTCCGTCACGCTGCCCGAGCGCGTCAAGGGGCCGAGCGAAGTCTATGCGGAAATGACCTTCCCGGACCCCAACGGTGAAATCCAGACCATTCACGGCACCGTCGAACTGTGGCCGGCCGCCGTCACCGCCGGCATCCGGGTCAAGGACTGGGTGGCCGCCAAAGGCGAGGGTGGCGTGGAGGTAGCCGTCCTCGACACGGCGAGCAAGAAGCCCCTGGCCGATGTGGCGGTGAAAATCCTCGCCAAGCGCCGCATCGATTACTCGCACAGAAAACGTGTGGTCGGCGGCTTCTATGCCTACGAGCACCATACCGAATTCTCCGACCTCGGCGAACTGTGCGCCGGCCGCACCGATTCCCGCGGCCTGCTGCTGTGCGCACCCAAGGTCGATGTCGCCGGCAACGTTTATCTCCTGGCCGAAGCCAGGGACGCCCAGGGCAACGTGGCCCGGGCCGGCACCAGCTACTGGGTGGCCGGCGCCGGCGACACCTGGTTCACCGCCGGCAATCAGGACCGCATCGATGTCATCCCCGAAAAGCGCAGCTATGCCCCCGGCGAGAAGGCCCGCCTGCAGGTGCGCATGCCCTTCCGCGAGGCCACGGCCCTGGTCTCCGTCGAGGCCGACGGCATCATCGATACCTTCGTTCAGCCCCTGTCCCGCTACAAGCCCACTATCGACCTGCCGGTGAAGTCGGAATGGGGCCCCAACGTCTTCGTCTCGGTCCTGGCGGTGCGTGGGCGGGTACAGCCGGTGAAGTGGTATTCCTTCTTCGACTGGGGCTGGCGCGAGCCCCTCGCCTGGTTCAAGGAATGGTGGAACCCCACCCAGCCCACGGCCATGGTCGATCTGGCCAAGCCCGCCTACAAGGTGGGCCTCGCCGCCCTCGACGTGGGCATCGACGGCTTCCGCCTCAAGGTCGATGTCGCCCCGGAAAAGGCCGATTACCGGCCTCGGGATACGGCAAAAGTCCGCGTGAAGGTCACCCAGCCCGATGGCAAGCCGGTGCCGGCCGGTACCGAGGTCGCACTGGCCGCGGTGGATCAGGCCCTGCTGGAACTGCGCCCCAACGAGAGCTGGAAACTGCTGGAAGCCATGCTGCCCCGGCGCGGCTACGAGGTTCAGACCGCCACCGCCCAATCCCAGGTCATCGGCAAACGCCACTTCGGCAAGAAGGCCGTTCCCCCGGGCGGCGGCGGTGGCCGCGCCCCGGCCCGCGAACTGTTCGACACCCTGCTCCTGTGGAACCCGCGGGTGGCGCTCGATGACACCGGCAGCGCCACGATAGCCGTACCCATCAACGACTCCCTCAGCGAGTTCAAGGTGGTGGCCGTGGCCGCCGCCGGCACCAGCCTCTTCGGCACCGGCAGTGGCGGTTTCCGCACCAAGCAGGATCTGCAGATGATCTCCGGGCTGCCGCCCCTGGTACGGGAGAAAGACCGCTTTGCCGCCCTCCTCACCCTGAGGAACGGCACCGCCAAGCCGATGACCGTACACGTCACCGCCAAGACTGGCGGCAAGGCGTTGGAGGCCAAGGATGTCAAACTGGAGGCCGAAGGCGCCGCCGAGGTGGCGTGGAATGCCGAAGCCCCCGACAACGTGGCCGCCCTGGACTGGGAGTTCGAGGCCGCCGACAGCGCCAGCGGCGCCAAGGATCGCCTGAAGATCACCCAACAGGTCGCGCCTGCCGTGCCGGTGACGGTACAGCAGGCCACCTTCGCCCGCATCGAAGGCAAGCTCGAATTGCCGGCGGTCCTGGCCGCCAACGCCCTGCCCGGCCGCGGCGGCATCGAAGTCGGCCTCTCCCCACGCATTTCCACGCCGCCGCCTGGATTGAAGCGCTTCTTCGAGGAATACCCCTTCATCTGCCTGGAGCAGAAGACCTCCATCGCCGTCGGCCTGCGGGACGAAAAACGCTGGCAGCAGATCGTCGAGGCGCTGCCTACCTACCTGGACGGCAACGGCCTCGCCCGTTACTTCCCCAGCGACATGCCCGGCAGTCCCAGCCTTACCGCTTACCTGCTGGACGTCAGCCAGGCCGCCGGCTTCGTCATCCCGCCGGAAATCGCCGGACGCATGGAAAAGGGGCTCCTCGCCTTCGCCGAGGGCCGCATCAAGCCCGAGCACTGGGCGCCCACCAACGACCTGACGGCGAGAAAACTCAGCGCCCTGGAAGCCCTCACCCGCCGCGGCCACAAGCCCCTGGGCGTGATCACCAGCCTCGACTTGGAACAGCCCATGCGCCTGCCCACGGCGGCCCTCATCGACTGGCATCTGGTCGCCAGGCGCCTCACCGAGCTGCCCGACCGGGCCCCGCGTCTGGCCGCCGCCGAGCAGGAAATTCGCAATCGCCTCTCCTACCAGGGCGGGCGCCTGGCCTTCACCACCGAGGCCAGCGACTACTGGTGGTGGCTCATGGTCAGCGGCGATTACAACGTCTTCCGCCTGATCGAGGCCGTCATTGACGAACCCGGCTGGAAGGACGACCTGCCGGCCCTCGTCCAGGGCGCCATGTTGCGTCAGGTACGGGGGCGCTGGGTGACCACCACTGCGAACGTCTGGGCCACCATCGCCCTCGACGCCTTCGGCAAGAAGTTCGAGAAGGACCCCGTTGCCGGCACTACCCGCGCCGTCCTCGGCAAGGGCACTCCGGTCAGCCACGCCTGGTCGGCCGGCGATACCGCCACGCTGGCGCTGCCCTGGCCCGCCAAGCCCGCTGCCGACGACAAACTGGCGATCTCCCATGAAGGCAGCGGCAAGCCCTGGGCCAGCGTCCAGGTCCTGGCCGCCGTTCCCGTCAACGCTCCCCGCGCCCTGGGCTACCGCATCAAGCGGGAAGTGACGCCGGTGACCCAGAAGGTGGCCGGCAAAACCAGTCGCGGCGACGTCCTACGAATACGCATCAACGTGGAAGCCGACCAGGACATGGCCTGGGTGGTGCTCAACGACCCCATCCCCGCCGGTGCCCGCATCCTGGGCGACGGCGACGGCCGCGATTCCCACATCGAGAGCCGCAACGACGGCACCCGCGGCAACGCCTGGCCCGCCTACGTCGAACGCACCTTCAGCGCCTACCGCGCCTACTACGCCCGCGTGGCCAAGGGTAATTTCTCCGTCGAATACACGGTGCGCCTCAACAATGCCGGCGATTTTGCCCTGCCCGCGACACGGGTGGAAGCGATGTATGCGCCGGAGGTTTTTGGGGAAGTGCCGGGGGGGCGGATCACCGTGGAGAAGGAATGAGGACGGTGTGGCGACTCGTCGCCACGCTCGCCTTCTCGCCATACCGTAACTATAATCTTACGTATCGACGATCGATCGTATGCGAGGTAAGACGATGGCCGCCACCGCAACCCTGTCCAGCAAATTCCAGATCTCCATCCCCAAAGCCGTGCGCGAGGAGCAGCATTGGCAGAGTGGCCAGGAATTCGTCTTCATCCCCAAAGGGAAGGGCGTACTGCTCATACCCGTCCCGGCACTCGACGAACTCGCCGGCATCGCGGCGGGCGCCAGAGCACAGGACTACCGGGACCGCGAGGACCGCTTCTGATGCGCGTGGTCGATACCTCGGTCTGGATCGAATGGCTGATCGGCAGTCCTCTGGGTAAACGCCTGGCGCCGGAAATTCCCGACAAGGCACAGTGCCTCGTCCCCACCATCGTCCAGTTGGAACTCGCCAAATGGCTCACCCGCGAGGCCGGCGAAGAGAAGGCCGACCAGATGATTGCCTACACGCAAAAATGCATCGTCGTGCCCCTCGACACGACCCTTGCCCTGAAGGCCGCCGACCTGCATCGCCAGTTCAAGCTGGCGACCGCTGACGCCATCGTCTACGCGACCGCCCTGGAGCACAGTGCCGACCTGCTCACCTGCGACGCCCATTTTGAGGCGCTGCCCGGTGTGGCGTACGTCCAGAAAGGCGTGTAGAAAATCGGGACAGGGGAATCCGTGGTGCGTGCCCTGCGCACCCTCGTCCGCGATGCCCTTCGCAAAGCAGATCGTCCTCTGACGGCTTCGGTATTCCGTTGGACCGAGGCTGGATGGGAAGAGCTACGTTGAACCGAAAAATGGAAAAATGAACCTGGCCCCTTTTATCCCTTTTATCCAAGAACGAAGTGACCGTTCTATGCCTGGAGGCCGCCTCGCCGGCTCACTCCGCTGGTTGGCACTCGCGTTTTGCGCCGCGCTAATCCTTTCCGCCTGCGATCGCTCGCCGATACCTGATATCCGGCGAGCAATCGAGGCCTTCAGGCAACGCGCCTCCGCGCCGCATTTGCCCAGCCCGGTCGAAAGTAAGAACGGCGTGTCCTATATCCCCATCGACGACACTGCCTTCCTCATCCCGGAAAAAACTTGGCTCAAAGGCTACTCTCGCAACGCGACCGACGGCTTGGTCGGCTCCATCGCGCTGCACGCTACCATTCCCGATGTCCAACCCTGGAGTCAGGCCCGGCACGAGGAGATGTACTGGTCAGTCGGGCCGGGGAAAAAGCTTGAGATTCGCATCTACGGTGATAGCACCAGCCAAGTGCAAAATTTCCCGGATGTTCCACGGAGCATCAGCCAGACCGCCGCGTTCGTCGAAGAACCCTCCGACCAGGCGACGCAGGGCTTGAGGCGGTTTCGTCGGCTGTGGGCCTACAAACTGGGGCCAGCCGAACTGGAAAAGCACCGCAGGCAGTTTGGTGATGAGCAAGTCAATCGGCTCCTCGCGAAGGACGGGACGCCCGATCTGAGTACGTCCTACTACGAATTCATCGAACACGACTGCGTCAAGTACCTCATCCATTGCACCGACAACAAAGACGTCCTCTTTCAGGACTGCCACCTGATGTTTCCGCTGGCACGGACCCTGATGGTCGACGTCACCTTTTTGCGGGACCACCTTCACGGCATCGTCGGCATGGCAGACAAATTGAGCGGCCAGCTTAACGAGTTCGAGGCGGCCGGGCTCGCCTACAGGGCAACGAAGGCCCACTCCACCCCTGAATCCAAATCCGAATCAACCAAAACTGGTCAATGAGCCAAAGGAAACGTCATGTCGACATTAAACATCACCGCCGAATAACTGAATCAGCTGATAGAAATGAAGAACAACGGTCAAGTCGCCGATGCCTGGAAATTCCTCGGCAGCAAGGGTGACGCCTACGCCTTTCTAGCCGGGGAGATCGTCTCCAACAACACCTTGGTCATGTCCCCAGTCGCCCGCCTGTTTTACGAGATGGTGCGCAGCCAGTGGGAGAACACGGTAGGTGCTGGCGTCTGGGGCGGGACGGTGTTCTTGGGCGTTGGCAAGGTGCACCTAGAGAACTATCTCAAATTGTTGAATGACAGTCCCGCTGCAACAGGCGGCTACACACTACCCAGCACAGAAAAAATCGAAGCCAGCTACAAAGCCGCGCTCAATCAGTACGGCTTGCCGCCAATTACTGCAATCGACTCCCTGTTCAGCGTCCTTGACTACAACGCCGGTAACGGCAGCGGCGAGGCGCCGCAGGACTTCAGTTGGGCGCAGATCATGTGGGCAAATCTGGGGACGCACCACGAATTCCTCCGAAAAGGCTGGCAAAGCACTCGACCTGTTGCAGTAGAACGACCAGCCAACCATGGGGTCAGAGAAGCTTCTGACCCATTCCATTCAAATGACCATGACTGCGTTGGTCCCAATAGCGCCACGCCCGGCAGCGTTGATTACCTTCCTCCTGCTGGCGGGGTGTGCCGCTGGTCCGCAGGTCACCGACCTTGCCCAAGGCCAATCCGGTTGGGTGGTGTATCCGTCCTCGGCGGAGAAGATTTCGCTGCGGGGCGATCTGCAATTCCCAGCCGGGGGCTCCGGAAAATTGCCTGCCGTCGTGATCGCCCACGCCAGCGGCGGACTCGACGGGCGAAGCGAACGGTGGGCGCGGTTTTTTCGCGAGCACGGGATCGCCACCTTCAAGATCGACTATTTCGGGCCCCGGGGAATTTCGGCCAATTCCGCCGTCCAGCCGGTACCCACCGATGACACGTTCGACGCCCTGCATCTCCTGGCCAGCCATCCCCGTATCGACGCCACGCGCATCGCCGTCATCGGCTTTTCTCGGGGCGCTCACCTGGCGATCAATTCCGCCAGCCCCGGCTACACCGGCAGCGAACTGCGTTTCGCCGCCCATGTGGGACTTTACCCAAGCTGTGGCGTGACCCACATCGGCAAGGGCGATGCCGCGGCACCGATCCTGATCATGGTCGGCAGCGAGGACGACCTTTCCCCCGTAGTCCAGTGTGAGACGCTGCAGCAGGATGGCACCGCCAAAGGCCGATCCGTCACGCTGAAAATCTACGAAGGCGCCCAACACGGCTGGGATGGCGACTACACCGGCGTTTGGTACCACAGGGCCCTCAACACGTCGTACCGCATGCGCGTCGATCGGGCACTTACCGAACGCTCCCAGCAGGACGTGCTGGAGTTCCTACGGGGTCCCCTGAGGTTGTGAGATTCGCGAACAAGGGTGACTCGCCAAAGAATTCCCTGGTATGGCAAGCAAAGCCATCACTACCGTCGAAAACAGAACCAAGTACATCCCTGCCCTGGAATTGGCAGACGGCACGCAGCGGCAGCACGAACGTGAGAGGAATCCATGTGGGACGAACGTTACAGCACTGAGGAATACGCCTACGGCAAGGCGCCCAACGCCTTTCTCGTCGAGCACCATGCCGCCATCCCCAAGGGTCGGGTGCTGAGTCTGGCCGAAGGCGAAGGCCGCAATGCCGTGTTTCTCGCGTTGAAGGGCTATGAGGTGACGGCCGTAGACGGTTCTGCAGTAGGACTCGCCAAGGCACGCCGGCTGGCCGAGGAGCATGGCGTCGCCATCGAGACCATCCACTGCGATCTTGCCGCCTTCGATATCGGCGAAGGGCGATGGGATGGCATCGTTTCCATCTTCTGCCCCCTTCCTTCGGCGCTGCGCGCGGTGGTCCATGGCCGTGTCGTCGCCGGCCTGCGGCCGGGTGGCGTCTACCTGGCCGAAGCCTACCGGCCTGAACAGGTGCAATACGGCACCGGCGGCGGCAAGGACACAGACACCATGCAGACGTCCGATTCGCTCCGGCGCGAACTGGCGGGACTAACTTTTCGCCATCTCGCCGCCGTGGAGCGCGATATCGTGGAAGGCCTCTATCACACCGGATTAGGCGCCGTCGTACAGGCGATCGCGGTGAAGCACCGCTGAACGCCGGTACTTCCGAAAAAAGTTGGCCCGCGCACTGGCGGGCCAAGCCTAAACAAAGCTTGAATTACTTGCTGACCGCGTCCTTGGCCTTTTGAGCGCCGGTTTCGGCAGCCGCCTTGACCTCGGCCCCGGCTTTTTCAGCTGCCATCTTGGCGTCGGCGGCCACCTTCTCGGCGGTTTCCTTGGCCTTATCGGCGGTTTCGGCCGCGACACTCTTGGCTTCGCCGACGGCCTGCTCGGCGTTGACCTTGGCCGCTTCGCCGACCGCCTTGGCGGCTTCACCGGTCTTATCCGCGGCAGTCTTCGCGGCGTCACCGGCAGCCTTGACCGCTTCCTCGGCGGCCTTGTTGGCAGCCGCAGCCGGTTCTTCCTTCTTGCCGCAAGCGGCAACTGCCGCAGAAATGGCCACGATGGCGATGAGGGAACGGATCAGGGAATTGGTTTGGGTCATGATTTTGTCCTTTTCAAGTGGAAGGTTTGCTGCAGATCTCCAGCCGTCTTTGGCCCGGAGTGGGCGCGAACGCGTCTGGCAATGGTACGGCGATCGAGTAACGCATCTCGCGGGTGCCCGGAAGACAGGGAAATCGCAGGAGCTTGGAATTCGGCAGTCTGCCACCCGAGAGTCACCCTGAAAACCCAAGCGGGAATGACTGGAAGGAAGGCCACTCACTGCGCCAATAAGCAAAAAGACCCGAATAATCAGGCCTTTTTTTGGAATCTTGTGGTGG
>JAEUNZ010000038.1:0-21490 GCA_016790965.1 Dechloromonas sp. | reverse complement strand
TTCGCCGCCGACGTAGAAGTCGCCCGGATTCTGGATCAGGTTGGTGATGGCGCCGAAACCGATGATGAAGGTCAGGATGTAGAAGTAGCCGATCCAGGTGGTTGCCCAGGCAACCGACTTGCGGGCTTCCTTGGCGTTCGGCACGGTGAAGAAGCGCATCAGGATGTGCGGCAGGCCGGCGGTACCGAACATCAGGGCCATACCGACGGAGATGGCGGAGATCGGATCCTTGATCAGGGCGCCCGGTGCCATGATGGCATCCTTCTTGGAGTGGACTTCAACAGCCTTGGCGAACAGCGCTTCCGGCGAGAAGCCAAACTGCAGCAGAACGGCCACGGCCATGAAAGTAGCACCACCAAGCAGCATGACAGCCTTGATGATCTGCACCCAGGTCGTCGCGGTCATGCCGCCGAACAGCACGTAGGCCAGCATGATGCAGCCGACGAGGATTTCGGCGTAGAGGTATTCGAGACCGAAGAGGATCTTGATCAGCTGACCGGCACCGACCATCTGCGCAATCATGTAGAAGGCAACGATGACCAGGGAGGCGGAAGCGGCGAAGACGCGAACCGGGGTCTGCGAGAAGCGATAGGAGGCCACGTCGGCGAAGGTGAACTTGCCGAGGTTACGCAGGCGCTCGGCCATCAGGAAGGTGATGACCGGCCAGCCGACCAGCCAGCCGATGGAGAAGATCAGACCATCGAAGCCGTTGGCGAACACCAGGCCGGAAATCCCCAGGAAGGAGGCCGCGGACATGTAGTCGCCGGCGATGGCGAGACCGTTCTGGAAGCCGGTGATACCGCCGCCGGCAGTGTAGAAATCAGCGGCCGACTTGGTCTTGGACGCCGCCCACTTGGTGATGTAGAGGGTGCCCGCCACGAAGATGGCGAACATGACGATGGCCGTCCAGTTGGTGGCCTGCTGCTGGGTCTGACCCAGATCGCCACCGGCGGCGAAGGCTCCGCCGGCCAGCGCGAGGGCGGCAAGCGCCGCGAGATTGTGCTTGAGGTTCATCTTATTTCTGCGCCTCCCGGATGATGGCTTCGTTGGTCTCGTCAAACTCGGTATTGGCCCGGCGGACGTAGATCCAGGTGATGATGATGGTGAACACGATGACCCCGACACCCATAGGCACACCGATGCTGGTGGTCATACCGGCACCGAGCTTGGTGCCGATCCATTCCTTGTTGAAGGCGACCAGGAGAATGAAGCCGTAGTAGGCGGCGGCCCCCAGGATGGTCATGATGATCGAGTAGGTATTGCGCGTGGCAATGAACTCGTGAAATTTCGGGTTTCTTGAAACCCGTTCGACGATGTCTTGCATGGGTTGGCTCCTCGGCACTTGCTGGTTATAGAGGCATTGCTGCGGAGCGTAATCTAAAGCGCGGTTCTTACAGATAACTTACGGGGCGTTACAAAGCGTCAAAAAAGAAAAACCCGCAGCGAACCGCGGGTTTTTCGTGGGAAGGCCAGAGCCCCTTCGGCGCAAGCCGGGTGTGTCAGGGCTAGGCGCCCCTGCGAAGACAGTGCTGTAGCACGGCGAGCAGGGAGCAACGACGCCCTGGCGCACCCGGCGCCGCGCCAGATTACATGCCCATGTCCATGCCGCCCATACCCCCCATGCCGCCAGGCATGGCAGGCGCCGGCTTGTCTTCGGCCAACTCGGCCACCATGCACTCGGTGGTGAGCATCAGGCCGGCGACGGAGGCGGCGTTCTGCAGGGCGGTACGGGTGACCTTGGTGGGATCGAGGACGCCCATGTCGACCAGATCACCGTAATCACCGGTGGAGGCGTTGTAGCCATAGTTGCCCTTGCCACGAACGACCTTGTCCACCACCACGGAAGGCTCATCTCCGGCGTTGGCGACGATTTCGCGCAGGGGCTGCTCCATGGCGCGCAGGACGATCTTGATGCCGGCGTCCTGGTCGTGGTTGTCACCCTTCAGCTTGCCGATGGCCGCGCGAGCGCGCAGCAGGGCCACACCACCGCCGGCCACGATGCCTTCCTCGACGGCGGCGCGGGTGGCGTGCAGGGCGTCCTCGACGCGGGCCTTCTTCTCCTTCATTTCGACTTCGGTGGCAGCACCAACCTTGATGACGGCCACGCCGCCAGCCAGCTTGGCCACGCGTTCCTGCAGCTTCTCGCGGTCGTAGTCGGAGGTGGCTTCCTCGATCTGGACGCGAATCTGCTTCACCCGGGCTTCGATGCCCTTGGCGTCGCCGGCACCGTCGATGATCGTGGTGTTTTCCTTGGCCACTTCGATGCGCTTGGCCTGGCCCAGATCCTTCAGGCTGGCCTTTTCCAGGGTCAGGCCGGTCTCTTCGGAGATGACGATGCCGCCGGTCAGGATGGCGATGTCTTCGAGCATGGCCTTGCGGCGGTCACCGAAGCCCGGGGCCTTGACGGCGACGGTCTTGAGGATGCCGCGAATGTTATTGACCACCAGGGTGGCGAGGGCTTCGCCATCCACGTCTTCGGCGATGATAAGCAGCGGGCGGGAAGCCTTGGCGACCTGTTCCAGCACCGGCAGCAGGTCACGAATGTTGGAGATCTTCTTGTCGAAGAGCAGGACAAAGGGGTTGTCCAGGATGGCGATCTGCTTGTCCGGATTGTTGATGAAATAGGGGGACAGGTAGCCGCGGTCGAACTGCATGCCCTCGACGACATCCAGTTCGTTGGCCAGGGACTTGCCGTCCTCGACGGTGATGACGCCTTCCTTGCCGACCTTCTCCATGGCCTCGGCGATGATGTCGCCGATGGAGGCATCGGAGTTGGCGGAAATGGCGCCCACCTGGGCGATTTCCTTGGTGGTGGTGCAGGGCTTGGAAATGGCCTTCAACTCGTCAATGGCGGCGACAACGGCCTTGTCGATGCCGCGCTTCAGATCCATCGGGTTCATGCCGGCGGCGACGAACTTCATGCCTTCGCGGACGATGGACTGGGCCAGGACGGTGGCGGTGGTGGTGCCGTCACCGGCGATATCGGAGGTCTTGGAAGCGACTTCCTTGACCATCTGAGCGCCCATATTGGCGAACTTGTCCTTCAGCTCGATTTCCTTGGCCACGGAAACGCCGTCCTTGGTGACGGTCGGGCCGCCGAAGGAACGCTCGAGCACCACGTTGCGGCCCTTGGGGCCGAGGGTGACCTTGACGGCGTCGGCCAGGATATTGACGCCTTCGACCATGCGGGCCCGAGCGGAATCGCCGAATTTGACTTCTTTAGCTGCCATGTGAATCTCCTGAAACGGTTTCGTGAGTGGGAGCGCTTAGGAAACCAGCACGCCCATGATGTCTTCTTCGCGCATGACCAGGACTTCCTGACCATCGACCTTGACGCTCTGGCCGGCGTATTTGCCGAACAGCACGCGGTCGCCGACCTTGACGTCCAGAGCGACCTGCTTGCCGTTGTCGTCGCGCTTACCCGGGCCGACGGCAAGGACTTCGCCCTGATCGGGCTTTTCGCCGGCAGTATCGGGAATGACGATGCCGGAAGCGGTGGTGCGCTCGGCCTCGACGCGCTTGACGATCACACGGTCGTGCAACGGACGGATTTTCATGAATGGACTCCTCGACTAACGATGACTGAAGGGTGGAAACCGGCCCGGGCATTTCCCGGGGGCGGGAGCGGCTGTTAGCACTCGCTTCCGGTGAGTGCTAATAATAGGGGCGTATCTGACGAGTTTCAAGGGGGGAAGAAGAAATTGGCCGCGCCAATATGGGCGCAAGGGCGCCCGCAACCGCGATACTGGCGGAATTTCCGGGCTAGAATTTCGCCATTGCCATTGCGACCGCCACGATGATCAAGAAGATCGGTATCGACCAGTTGCTGCCGGGCATGTTCGTCCATGACCTCAACTGCGGCTGGCTCGACCATCCCTTCCTGAAGAGCAAGTTCCATGTGCGCGACCCGGCGACCATAGAGAAGATTCGCGCTATCGGTGTGCGCGAGCTCTACATCGACACCATCAAGGGCGCCGACGTGTTTGCGGCCCGTACCCAGCAGGAGGTAAGCGAGGATCTCGACCGCCTGCTGCAGGAAATCGCCGCCCAGACGGACGACAAGCCCATCGCCACCGAGGTCAGGGAGGAGGCCGCCCGGGCTCGCCGCCTGCACGGCGAGGCCAACCGCCTGGCGCGCAACCTCATGGGCGACCTGCGCCTGGGCCTGCCGGTCGAACCTGAGCGCTTCGAGCCCATCGTCGACAGCCTGGTGGATTCGATCTTCCGCAATTCCGATGCCCTGCTCCCCCTGGCCCGCCTGAAGAGCCAGGACAGCTACACCTTCGAGCACTCGGTCGGCGTGTGCTCCCTGCTGGCGGCCTTCGGGCGCGCCTTGCAACTGCCGCGGGAGGAAATCCGCGAAATCGCCCTGGGGGGCCTGCTGCACGACGTGGGCAAGGCCCGGGTGGACGATGCCATCGTCGACAAGCCCGGCAAGCTGTCCGACGACGAATTCGCCCTCATGAAGGCCCACGTCCCGGAGGGCTTGGCCCTGTTGCGGGCCGTCCCCAATCTCTCGGCCACCGCCCTCGCAGTGGTGGCGGAGCACCACGAACGCATCGACGGCAGCGGTTACCCCGCCGGCCGCAAGGGGGCCCAACTCAGCCAGGCCGGACAGATGGCGGCCATCGTCGACGTCTATGACGCCATGACATCGGACAGGGTCTACCACCGCGGCATGGCGCCCACCCCCGCCCTGCGCAAGCTCCTGGAGTGGAGCGAGCACCATTTCGACCGCGCCCTGGTGCAAAGCTTCATCCGCACCCTGGGCATCTACCCCACAGGCTCGTTGGTCCGCCTGGACAGCGGCCGACTGGCGGTCGTCGTGGAGCAGAACGAAAGGCAGATCCTGGAGCCGGTGGTGCGCGTCTTCTACCATGCCGGCAAGCAGTACTACATTCCGCCGGAACTTGTGGATCTCGCCAAGACCCAGGATCGCATCGCCAGCTTCGAAAGTTACGAAAAGTGGAACATCGACCCTTACAAGTGGTTGCCCGCCTGATTTTCGCCGCCACCCTGGTGGGTGCGGCGGCAGCCGGGGCGGCGCAAGGACCTGCGGCGGAGCAGCGCGCCGACTGGGAATCCCGCCTCGCCGCCGCCCGGGTCAAGCAGAAAGAGGGCATCGCCGCGCAGAAGGCGGCCAAGACCCGCTTCGAGGAGGAAAAGAAGGCCTGCTTCCAGAAATTCCGGGTCAACGACTGCCAGAACGAAGCAAAGCAGCGCTACGTCGCGGCCATGCACGATCATCGCCGTACCGAGAACGAGGGCCTTGCCGCCGAACGCCAGGTCAAGGCCGAAGAGCAGGCGGATCGGGCAGCCCGCCGGGAGGCAGAGTCCGCACGCCAGGCAAGCTCGTTGCCTGGACGCGCCGCGGCGACCGAGGCCGACCGGGAAGCAGCCGAGCGCCTGCGTTCCGAAAAGCTGGCCGACAAGGAGGCCCAGGCCCGGGCCGGCAAGCAGCGCAGGGATGCGGACGCTGCACGCCTGCGCGAGAAGCGCCTCAAGCACGAGCGCAAGGTGGCCGAGAAAATGGAAAAGGCCCGCCGCCGCGAGGCCGAGGCGGCCCGCTGAGACCCCGGCCATGATCCGCCGCATCCCGATCGCCAAGCTCCTGCCCGGGATGTACGTGGTGGACATGCACCGCAGTTGGCTTGCCCACACTTTCTGGCGCTCCCGCTTCCTGGTGCAGGACGACGACACCATCCGCCGCATGGCGGAGGAGGACATCAGCGAGGTCAGCATCGACACCGAGCGGGGCCGCGACATTCCCCCGCCGCCGACTCCGCTCACGCCGGTCAATCCCGACTACGTCTCGCGGGCCGAGCGGCTGCGCAGCAAACCCCGGACCCTCAGCCTGGGGGAGGAGCGTCGGCGTGCCGGCCTGCTCCTCGGCGAAGCCCGCCATTGTCTGGAAGATCTCATGGGCGCCACCCGCCAAGGCCAGACGGTGGAACTGGGCCGCCTCGAACCCCTCATCGAGCGCATGATCGAATCGGTGCAGCGCAATCCCGACGCCCTGCCCCCCCTGGCTCGCCTCAAGCTGGGAAGCGAATACGCGGTGGGCCACGCCCTCTCGACCGCCGCCCTCATCGTCGCCTACGCCCGCCAGATGGACCTCGAACGCGGCGAAACCGAGAACCTGGCCCTGGGCACCCTGGTCAAGGACATCGGCCATTTCGCCATCGACGCGGGGCTCCTGGGCAAAGCCGGTCGCTTCTCGCGGGACGAACGTTCCCACGTCGAGCGGCACGTCGAAGAGGGGGTGAGCGTCCTGATGGCCCACCATCCTCTGCCGGAATCCGCCCTCGCCGTGGTTCTCGAACACCACGAACGTTTCGACGGTTCCGGCTATCCCTACCACATCGGCGGCACGGAAATCTCCCTCGCCGGCCGCATGGCAGCAGTTGTGGACCGCTTCGACGCCATGGTCTCCCAGCGCAGCTACCGGCGCGCGCTCATCCCGGCCCTGGCCCTGGGCCAGGTGTTCGCCGCTGGGGGACAGGATTTCGACCCGGCGCTCCTTTCTGCCTTCGTGCACGCGGTAGGCATCTACCCGGTGGGCAGCCTCGTCCGCCTGGAGAGCGGGCACCTCGCCGTGGTCGAGGAATTGCATCCCGAGCAACTGCTCTCCCCGGTCGTGCGGGTGATCTACCATGCCGGCCGCAAGCAGTACGTCGCGCCCGTGGTCGCCGATCTGGCGGCGGCGGTAGGCAATCATTACGGCCAGATCGTGCGGGCCGAAAACTTTTCCGACTGGGGCCTGAGCGCCGTACGCTGGCAGCCGGTTTGAGCGTACGATGACGGGGAACTGGAGGTACCCATGCCCCGCCAACGCCGCAGCATATTCCTGATCGATGCCGACCCCGCTGCCCTAGTCCTGGGGCAACGCGTCTTCGAGCGGCTCGAGCTGCCTCCCCCCGTCGTCTTCGACAATCCTCGCCTGGGCATAGAAACATTTCGCCGGCAGCGTGCGGAAGCGGTTCTCGTTGCCCTCACCATGCCGGGTATGACCGGCGTGGACGTCATCGCCGAACTCGCCCCCCTGGCCGCCCCGGAGGCCATCCCCATCGTAGCCCTGGCCGACCCCGCCGACCGTTCCGGGCACGAGCGCGCCTGGGCAGTCGGCGCGGCAGAAATTCTCACCCGCCCCCTGGAGCTTGCCGAAGTGCGCGTCCGCCTTGGCAATCTGCTTCAACTCGGCCGCATGCGCCATACCCTGGCCGGCCAGGATGCTCTCTTGCAGCAGCGCGTGGGCGAGCGAACCCGCGATCTGGAAGCGCTCCTGGAAGAAACCCGTCTCGGCAGCCGCAGCGCCATTCGCCGCCTTGCCCGCGCCCTCGATCACCGCTGTGGCCGCGATGGTCAGCACGGCGTCCGCATGAGCAAGATCGCCGCCTCCATCGGGCACCACATGGGCCTGGATGGCGGAAGCTGCGAGCTCTTGGTAGACGCGGCCGCCATGCACGATATCGGCACCGTCATCGTCCCCGGCGATATCCTGCACAAGACCGGGCGGCTTTCGCCGGTGGAGTTCGAGCAGGTCAAGCGGCATCCACTGGCCGGCGCCGCCATGTTGGACGGCGACGATTCCCGCCTCCTGCAGGCGGCACGGGAAATTGCGCTCACCCATCACGAAAACTGGGACGGTAGCGGCTATCCCGGGGGACTCAAGGGGGAGAAGGTGCCCCTCTTCGGGCGCATTGCCGCGGTAGCCGACGTCTTTGACGCCCTCACCGCGGAACGCCCCTACCGGCGGGCCTGGCCCCTGGCCGATGCGGCGCGGGAGATCCGCCGCCTATCGGGCAGCAAGTTCGACCCGGCCGTGGTCGACGCCTTCGAGGCCGGCCACGACGAAATCCTATTCATCGCTCAGCGCTTCGTCGAGGCGCCCGGGGCGCTGCAGTAAGCGGCGGAACAGGGGCGGCAGCCCCGCCTCGCAGACCCGGGAGCGGCAAAGCCACTCGCGTCCCGCTTCCCCCACCCCAGCCAGCGGTCCCGTCACCCGGCACAGCACCGGCGTCGCCTCCAGACGAAAGTGGGTGAAGGTCTGCCGCAGAGCGGACAAAGGCCGCCAGGGCATGCCCGCCAGGCCGAGGCCCCCCAGCACCCCCGCCGGATCGCCTTCCGGCGGCACCAACAGGCCGCCCCAGATGCCCCCCGGCGGACGCCTCTCGAGCAGGACGCCTTCACCATCCGTCACCAAGACAAAGCAGGTCTCACGCCGGGGCATCTCCCGCCGCGGCCGGGGAAAAGGCAGGACCTCGGTCCGCCCGTCCCTGCGGGCGGCGCAATCGTCGCGCAGGGGGCAATTTCCGCATGCGGGCTTCCTCCGTGCGCAGACCGTGGCGCCCAGATCCATCAAAGCCTGGGAGTAAGGTCCGCAGTCCCCCGGCGGCAGGAGCGACTCGGCCAAGGCCCACAGGCGCCTCTGCACTGCGGGCGCATCGGGAAAGCCTTCGATGGCAAAGAAGCGGCACAGCACTCTCTTCACGTTGCCGTCGAGGATAGCCGCCCGAGCGCCCCAGGCAAAGGCGGCCACCGCCGCCGCCGTGGAGCGACCAATGCCGGGCAAGGCCGCCAGCGCCTCGGGCGCAGAGGGAAAGCAGCCTCCGCACTCGGCCACCACGGCCTGCGCACAGCGGTGCACATTGCGCGCCCGGCTGTAGTACCCCAGGCCCGCCCAGGCGGCCGTCACCTCTTCCGGTGCCGCCGCGGCCAGAGACGCGACATCGGGAAAGCGCGCCAGGAACCGCTGGTAATAGGGAATCACCGTGGCCACCTGGGTCTGCTGCAACATCACTTCAGACAACCAGATTCGGTAGGGATCCCGTGTCCCCTGCCAGGGCAGGTCATGGCGGCCATAGCGCTGCTGCCAAGCCACCAAACGGGCGGCAAAATCGGATTCGGGCTGGGGCAAAGGTCGTCTCGACAGGGGTCGTCCGGAGGCCGGATAATACGCCCCTTTCCCACCGCCGCTGCCCACGATGACTCACAATGCCGACGACTGCACAGGCCCCGCTGGCCGAAACTGTGACGACGCCGCCGTGGCCAGCGGCTTCGATTGCCGCAGCTTCCGCCATACCCTGGGCCAGTTCGCCACAGGGATCACGGTCGTCACGGCCTTATCCCCCGACGGCCAGCCGGTGGGTCTCACCGTCAATTCCTTTGCCGCCGTTTCCCTGCAACCACCTCTGGTGCTCTGGAGTCTGGCTGTTTCCGCCAATCTGCTCGAGTCTTTCCGGCGGGCCAGCCACTACGCCATCAACGTCCTGGCCGCGGACCAGGAGGATATATCCACCCGTTTCGCCACCTGGCCCGCCGACCGCTTCGCCGGCCTGCCCTGGCGTCCCGGCCACGGCGGTGCCCCGATTCTGGAAGGACTCTGTGCCCACTTCGAGGTGCGCAACGACCAGCAGCACCCCGGGGGCGACCATCTCATCTTCGTCGGCGAAGTGCTGCGCTACGCCCAGAATCCCGAGCGGGCGCCCCTGCTCTTCCACCAGGGCCGCTACCGCCTCCTCGGGGCCTGTGACTGAATCCGCCGGACCGCCCGATTGCTGCGGTTTCTTCGCCGCCCCCCGCCGCCGCTCCGGACCGCGGTTGAAGCCGCCGCCTTCTGCGCTTAGAATGCCGCCGTCAGACCCCAAGAGCGGGCGTCGTATAATGGTAATACCCAAGCTTCCCAAGCTTGTGCCGTGGGTTCGATTCCCATCGCCCGCTCCACATCGGATTCAGGCAATTCGCCGATCTGCAAGAGTTATTGACGGACCCCGGCCCCTGCCATGACCGCCCGCCTGCGCGAAATCCCTTACAACTACACGTCCTTTTCGGACCGCGAAATCGTCATTCGCCTCCTGGGGGCGGACAACTGGGCCATTCTCGATACCCTGCGCGGCGAGCGTGTCACGGGCCGCTCGGCCCGCATGCTCTACGAGGTGCTGGGGGATATCTGGGTAGTGCAGCGCAATCCCTACCTGGAGGACGACCTGCTGGCCAACCGGGAGCGGCGAGAAGCTCTGGTGGAGGCCCTGCGCCACCGCCTGCGGGAGGTGGAAAAGCGCCGCCGCGACACCGAAGCGGATGACCCCACCCGCTCGGCCAAGGTGAAACGTCTGGTGGAAGCGGCCCAAGCGGCCGTCGAACGCTTTGCCAACCATTTCGGCGAAACCCTGGACCTGCGCCGCAAGGTGCTGCGCGTCCTGGGCAGGCACACCCGTCGCGACAACATCTGCTTCGACGGCCTCTCCCGGGTTTCCCACGTCACCGATGCCACGGACTGGCGCGTGGAATACCCCTTCGTCGTCCTCACGCCGGATACCGAGGAGGAGATCGGCCCCCTGGTGCGCGGCTGCGTCGAGGCCGGGCTGACCATTATCCCGCGGGGGGGCGGCACCGGCTACACCGGCGGCGCCGTGCCCCTGACCCCCTATTCGGCGGTGATCAACACCGAGAAGCTGATCGACATCGGTCCGGTGGAAGAAACCGTGCTCCCCGGCCATACGGCGGCCTATTCCACCATCCGCACCAGTGTCGGCGTGGTCACCGAGCGGGTGGCCGAGGCGGCCGCCGCAGCCGGCCGTGTCTTTGCCGTGGATCCGACCTCGGCTTCCGCTTCCTGCATCGGCGGCAACATCGCCATGAACGCCGGCGGCAAGAAGGCCGTCTTGTGGGGCACGGCTCTGGACAACCTGGCCTGGTGGAAGATGGTGACGCCGGACGGCAACTGGCTGGAGGTGGAACGCCTCGACCACAACTTCGGCAAGATCCACGAGCAGGAGGTCGTCCAGTTCCGCCTCAAGCGATTCGACGCCCGGAATTACAAGCCTTTGGGCGAGGAAATACTCACCCTGCCCGGCGCCGCCTGCCGCAAGGACGGCCTGGGCAAGGACGTGACCGACAAGTTCCTGGGGGGCGTCCCCGGCGTGCAGAAGGAGGGGACCGACGGCATCATCGTCGCTGCCCGCTGGGTGCTGCACAAGATGCCGCCGGTTACCCGCACCGTCTGCCTTGAATTCTTCGGCCAGGTGCGCGAGGCAGTGCCCTCCATCGTCGAAATCACCGACTACTTCAAGCCGGGCGGTGCCGGCAACGCGGCCGGTGTGCTGCTGGCTGGCCTCGAACACCTGGACGAGCGCTACGTGAAGGCCGTCGGCTACGCCACCAAGGCCAAGCGCCACGGCAGGCCGAAGATGGTACTGATCGGCGACATCGTCGGCCATGACGAGGATGCGGTGATGGCCGCCACCTCGGAAGTGGTGCGCATGACCAACAGCCGGGGCGCCGAGGGCTTCATCGCCGTCACCCCGGAGACGCGCAAGAAATTCTGGCTCGACCGCTCCCGCACCGCCGCCATCTCCCGCCACACCAACGCCTTCAAGGTGAACGAGGATGTGGTCATTCCCCTGCCGCGCATGGGTGAGTACTGCGACGGCATCGAGCGTATCAACATCGAGCTGTCCATCCAGAACAAGCTGGCCCTCTGTGCGGCCCTCAGCGAATTTCTCCAGGGCGACTTGCCCCTGGACCGGGGCGATGTGGCCCTGGAAGCCGAGGTGCTCATCGGCGACCGTCGCCAGGCGGCCCTCGATTACATCGAAGCCGTGCGCCTGCGCTGGGAATGGCTGCTGGAGAACCTGGACCTGCCCCTGGCCGAGGCCGAATCGCGCTTCCTGTCCTACGGCGTGCAGGCGGGCGAGTTAAGCAACAAGGCCGCCCACCCGCGCCTCTTCCACCGCCTCCAGGACTACTCGGTGCGCGTCTCCTGGAAGCAGGAGCTGAAGGCGCGCCTCTCGAAGATTTTCGACGGCGCCTACTACCGCCCCATCCTCGATCGCATCGCCGGCATCCACAAGGAAGTCCTGCGCGGCCGCGTCTTTGTCGCCCTGCACATGCATGCCGGCGACGGCAACGTGCATACGAACATCCCGGTAAATTCGGACAACTACGAGATGCTGCAGACCGCCAACCGGGCGGTGGAACGCATCATGCATCTGGCCCGCTCCCTGGACGGCGTCATCTCCGGCGAGCACGGTATCGGCATCACCAAGCTCGAGTTCCTCACCGAAGAGGAAATCGGTCCCTTCCGCGCCTACAAGGCCAAGGTGGACCCGGAGGGCCGTTTCAACAGGGGCAAGCTGATGCCCGGCGGCGACCTGGCCAACGCCTACACGCCCTCCTTCAGCCTGCTCGGCACCGAGTCGCTGATCATGGAGCAGTCCGAGATCGGCAACATCTCGACCATGATCAAGGACTGCCTGCGCTGCGGCAAATGCAAGCCGGTGTGCTCGACCCACGTGCCCCGGGCCAACCTGCTCTACTCACCACGCAACAAGATTCTCGGCACCTCGTTGTTGATCGAGGCCTTCCTGTACGAAGAGCAGACCCGACGCGGCATTTCGCTCCAACATTTCGACGAATTCAACGACGTCGCCGACCACTGCACCATCTGCCACCGTTGCGAGAAGCCCTGTCCCGTGGACATCGACTTCGGCGATGTCACCGTCGCCATGCGCAACTTCCTGCGCGAGCAGGGCAAGACCCGCTTCAACCCGGGCAAGGCGGCGGCCATGGCCTTCCTGACGCTGAAGGATCCAGCCACCATCAAGCTCATGCGCACGGTCATGATGTCCTGGGGTTTCAAGGCCCAGCGCCTGGCCCACGCCATCGCCAAGGGCGTCGGCCTGGTGCGCGAGTCGCGCAAGGCGCCGCCGGCCACCCTGGGCGCCCCGACGGTGAAGACCCAGGTCATCCACTTCCTCAACCGACCGATGCCGGGCAATCTGCCCAAGCGCACGTCCCGGGGCCTCCTGGACATCGAGGACGATACGGTCATCCCGGTCATCCGCAACCCCAAGAAGACCACCGAGGAATCGGACGCGGTCTTCTACTTCCCGGGCTGCGGCTCGGAGCGCCTCTTCTCCCAGGTGGGTCTGGCCACCCAGGCCATGCTCTATGAGGTTGGCGCCACCACGGTTCTGCCCCCGGGTTACCTGTGCTGTGGCTACCCGCAGACGGCGGCCGGCGAGGAGGACAAGGGGCAGAAAATCACCACCGACAACCGGGTGCTCTTCCACCGCGTCGCCAATACCCTCAACTACCTGGACATCAAGACGGTCATCGTCTCCTGCGGCACCTGCATGGATCAACTGCAGAAATACCAGTTCGAGAAGATCTTCCCCGGCTGCCGTCTGCTGGACATCCATGAGTACCTGCTGGAGAAGGGTGTCAAGCTGGAGGGCGTCAGCGGCACCCGCTACATGTATCACGACCCCTGCCACTCCCCGATGAAGACCTACGCGCCGCTCAAGGTGGCCAACGACCTCATGGGCCAGAACGTGCCGCTGTCCGACCGCTGCTGCGGCGACGCCGGCTCCTTCGCCTACGCCCGGCCGGACATCGCCACCCAGGTTAAATTCAGGAAGCAGCAGGAGATCGAAAAGGTGGCCGGCAGTCTGCGGGGCGATGGATTCAAGGGCGAGGTCAAGATCCTCACCTCCTGTCCCGCCTGTCTGCAGGGCCTGTCCCGCTACGACGACGATGCCGGCACCCAGGCCGATTACATCGTGGTCGAGATCGCCCGTCACCTCTTGGGCGAGAACTGGATGGCAGACTACGTGGCCAAGGCCAACCACGGCGGCATCGAGCGCGTATTGCTGTAGACGGCGGCGCCCTGTAGCTATTTCCCAACACCAGGGCAGTTTTTGCTGCACTGCAATGTGAAATATTACCTTTGGCATAGTTTGACCTTGGACTATTCTTCAGTCCACGCAAACCCAAAAGGAGCGACAGGCCATGCCCGGCTGCGAGTTGTGCCAGACTGACGGCGGAAAACTACTGTGGGAATCCCGCAGTTGCCGTGTCGTGCGCGTGGCCGACGCCCACTACCCCGGGTTTTGCCGCGTCGTTTGGAATGCGCACGTCAAGGAAATGTCCGACCTGGATTCCTCCGCCCGCCGCCACCTTATGGATGTCGTCTTCGGCGTCGAAGGGGCCGTGCGCAAAGTTTGCAGCCCGGACAAGGTCAACTTGGCCAGCCTGGGCAACCTTACCCCCCATCTCCACTGGCACGTCATTCCCCGGTGGCGGGATGACCGCAATTTCCCCGATCCCGTCTGGGCAGCGGCCCGCCGGCCCGACGCCGCGCCCCGCCCCGAGGTGGACGAGGACGCCTTGCTGGCGGCGCTGGAAACCTTTCTCGCGGGTGTCAAGGAGGCGTCATGAGCGCCGTTCCAGTCTCGCCCATGCTCAATATCCCCAACCTGCAAGCCGGAATCGCCTATCTGGGTCGCCTGCCCCTGGCAAACCCCGTGGTTGCGGAGCGGGAACTGGCACAGTTCCTCGACTGGTTGCTTGCTTCGCCGCCGGATGCCGACGATCTTTTCGCCTTGCTCGAGCAGGCGCGCATGCCGCTTTCCTTCGTCGAAGAGGAAATGGCGCGGCGCTACCACAACAAGCCCCTGATCTTGGGCGATGTGGAAGAAGGCGCATTCCAGCAGGTCATCGCGGACTGGCGCCGCATGGAAAAGGCCTACGCCCTCTGTGCCCGCCTGCTGCCACCGACTGCCGGGCCCGAGTACCGCACCCGGGTAGCCACCATCCTGCATCGCTGCATCTTCTACACGGGGATGATGATCCTCGAGCATTATCGTGCCCGGCGGGAGCTCTCCCCCGGCCTATGGCTCGACCTGCACGGCTATTACGAGACCGCCGAGGAGTGGGGCGTCGCCATGACGCCGGTTGAGGATGCGCTGGACAACGAGAGGCGCACCACCCATTGCACGGCAGCCTATACGATGCTGCTCCTGATCGACGTCGCCGGCCCCTACAGCCACAGCATTCGCGACCTCAACCTCATCCGCCGCTGGGCCGGGCATTGGTCCCCGCTGGTGGGCGTGCATCGGCTCGACGACGAGAATCACGTCCCCGCCTTCGTCCTCGAACTGATGAAGGATCAGCCCCTTCATCCGCCGCAGAACATGATTTCCCCCGGCAGCGATGGCCGCCGCCTCGAAACCGGGCGACTTGCAGCCCAGATCGGTACCTGTCTCAGCCAGCTGCGGGAGCGGATCCTGCCTTCCAAGCTGGGGCTCGGCGAGGAGACTTCGAGCCATGTGATCCGCCTTCTGGATCAGGTCTCGCGTCCCTGGACCCAGCAAGCCGCACCGCGTCGTTTCCGGCGTTTTCCAGCTTCCGGTACCGCGCGCGTGGCGGTGGGCTTCGATGCCATGCACTACTTCGTCACCGGTCAGGAGTTCGTCCAACCCGCGGCAGCACGCACCTACTCCCGCGGCGAGTTCGACGCGCTGTTCACTTTCCGCGACCGTATCGATCCCCAGGCGCCTCTGTCCATCCGCGAGCAGGTCAACTTTCCTGCTGATGACTGGGATGTCATCAACCATTCGGCCAACGGCTTCCGGCTGGCGCGCAGCGAGGCGGGGCAAAAGGTCCAGCACGGCCAGCTTCTGGCCCTTTGCCCTCCGGACGGGGAGAACTTCATCCTCGCGGTCTCCTGCTGGCTCATGCAGGAGCAGCGCGGTGGCCTGGTGGCGGGCATTTCGGTATTGCCTGGCCTGCCCCACGGCATTGCTCTGCGGCCCGAGTCCGGGCAGGCCTCGGGTGATCCCTACGTACGCGGCTTTCTCCTTCCTCCGGTGGAGGCCATCGGGGAGCCTGCATCCCTGGTGATCCCGGCGGGCATGTACGTCGCGAGCAAGATTCTGGATGTGGATGGCCAGGACGGACACTGGCGGGCACGCATGAAGAAGCTGCTGCAACGGGGCAGCGATTTCGAGCGCGTCACCTTCGAGGTCGCCTAACCCGCACGAAGTCTGGCTCGTTCCGGGGGCGGGTGAGGTAAACTGCTGCCTTCGCCCCTGGAGAACACCATGGCCGGCCTCGACAAGGACACGCCTATTCCAACCGACATTCGGTTGAACCAAAAATCCCGCACGCTTGAAATCGTCTATGAAACCGAGGGTACGTTCGAGTTGAGTCACGAATTCCTGCGGGTTTTCACTCCGTCTGCCGAGGCACGGGGTCACGGACCCGGCCAGGAGACCCTCCAGACGGGCAAGCGTCAAGTCTGCATCGAGCGCATAGAGCCGGTGGGGACCTACGCCCTGCGTTTCGTTTTTTCCGATGGGCACGACAGCGGACTCTATTCCTGGGATCTGCTCTACCAGTTTTGCATTCACCGTGACGCGCTGTGGGACGAGTACCTGCGCCTCCTCGAAGCCCGGGGCGCCTCCCGCGACATCGACACAAGCTCCCGACCTGCCGCCACCAAGAGCTGCGGCCATCACTGAACCATGGCAGAAGACAAAACCCATTTCGGCTACGAGACTGTCGCCGAACACGAGAAGGCGCAGCGCGTCGCCGACGTTTTCGATTCCGTCGCCGGGCGTTACGACCTGATGAACGACTTGATGTCCGGGGGTATGCACCGCCTCTGGAAGGCCTTCACCATCCAGCGCTCTGGCGTGCGGGAGGGTTTCCGCGTCCTCGATGTCGCTGGAGGCACGGGGGACCTGTCCCTCGCTTTCGCCAGGAAGGTTGGGCCCAGTGGCCAGGTCTGGCTCACCGACATCAACGCGGCCATGCTTGCCCGGGGTCGCGACCGCTTACTGGACAAAGGCTACGCCGTTCCGACTGCGCAGTGCGACGCGGAAAAGCTCCCCTTCCCGGACGACTGGTTTGATTGCGTCACCGTCGCCTTTGGATTGCGCAACATGACCCACAAGGACAGGGCGCTGCGCGAAATGCGGCGGGTGCTTCGCCCCGGCGGCCGGCTCCTGGTCCTGGAGTTCTCGCAGGTTTGGAAGCCTCTCGCTCCCCTGTACGACTTCTATTCGTTCCAGGTCATCCCGCGCGTGGGTAAGCTGGTCACCCAGGACGAAGCGAGCTATCGCTATTTGTCCGAGTCCATCCGGGTTCATCCAGGGCAGGAAGAGTTGAAGGCCCTGATGGAGTCCGCCGGCCTCGAGCAGGTCGATTACTTCAATCTCAGCCTGGGTGTGGTTGCGCTGCACCGAGGTTACAAGTTCTGACGCCCCCGGGAGACACACGATGAAGCGCTTCCTTTCATTCTTTGCCGTTGTGGTGCTCGGGCTGGTTCTGACCCTGGCCGACGCGGAGGCCAAACGGCTGGGGGGAGGTACTTCCCGGGGCATGCAGAGGGATTCCGTCGCGCAGCAGCGACAGGCCAATCCGGCACCGGGCGCTCCAACCCAGCAGCAGGCGGCTTCTCCGGCTACGCCCCAGAATCCCGCCGCAGCCCCCCAGGCTCCCAAGCGCAACTGGCTCGGCCCTATCGCCGGTCTGGCAGCCGGACTGGGGCTCGCCGCTCTTCTGTCGCACTTTGGCCTGGGAGAGGGCCTGGCCAACGTCCTGATGATCGTTCTGCTTGTCCTGGCGGCGGTGGTCGTGTTCAAGATGCTGTTCCGGCGGCGGGGGGGAGCGACCCACTCCGCACCCATGCAATACGCTGCTGCCGGCGCGTCCGGTCCAGGCACACTCGCTCCTTCCAATTGGGAGTCTGCAAGGGGCTCCGCTGCGCCGGTCCCAGCAGGCGGTATTCCAGCAGACTTTGATAGTGCTGGCTTCCTCCGTGTCGCCAAGGTCAATTTTCTTCGCCTGCAAGCCGCCCATGACGCGGGCAAGCTGGACGATCTCCGGGAATTCACGACCCCGGAGATGTTTGCCGAACTACGTCTCGATATCGACGAGCGCAAGGGTGCGCACCAGACCACTGATGTCCTCGACCTCGATGCGCAGTTGATCGAGGTGGTCAGCGAAGGGAATCGCCACATTGCCAGCGTGCGCTTCCGGGGCATGGTGCTGGAAGATAAGGCTGGGCCGGCTACACCCTTCGACGAAGTCTGGAACCTGATCAAGCCCGTGGGCGGCAGCGGCGGCTGGACGGTCGCGGGCATCCAGCAGATGAACTGAGCGGATTGACGGACCCAGGACTATCTCATGTTCCTCCGCGGCGCAATTTCGGCCATTAATCACCTGCTGGCTGCGGAACCCTGGGCTGCCGAACGTCTTCGACCCTTCGCTGGCCGGCGGCTTCGGGTTGAACTGGGCTCTCTTCACCTGGCTTTCCTGATCCACGGTGACGGAATGTTCGGGCAACCGGTAGAGGCTGGTGCGCCGGATGTGGTGATCAGCCTTCCTTCCGACACTCCCTTGCGCTTCCTTCGTGATCCGGGCGCCGTGCTCTCTTCTGCGCGGCTCACAGGTTCCGCCGACCTTGCCGAGACTCTCGCGTTCGTCTTCCGCAACCTGCGCTGGGACGTCGAGGGCGATCTGGCCCGCGTAATCGGTGATGTCGCCGCGCGGCGGGTGGCCATCGCGGGACGTGGGCTGTTGGCGTGGCGCAGGGAGGCCCTGGGTCGTCTGCTGGCCAATCTTGGTGATTACGCAACCGAGGATGGCAGCATCGCGGTTTCCCGGCGGGAGGTGGAGGCCTTCTATGGGGCCTGTGCAAGCCTGCGCGACGACCTCGCTCGTCTCGAGAAGCGGCTGGCCAGACTTTGAACTCTTTTGGGCAGAGTCCGGGCTTTGCGGCGTACAAAGCAGAAAAGGCAGCCTCGGGGCTGCCTTTTCGTTCCGGGTAAGGAAAAGCTCTCAGTGAGTGTGCTTGCGCAACCGCTGAATGGCCTGGAGCTGGGCGATGGCTTGCGCCAACTCAGCCTCCGCCGCAGCGTAGTCGATTTCGGCCTGCCGGTTGGCAAGAGCCTCTTCGGCACGCTTTTTGGCTTCCAGGGCCTTGGCTTCGTCCAGGTCGTGGGCACGGATGGCGGTATCAGCCAACACGGTGATCATGTCGGGCTGAATCTCCAGCATGCCTCCGGAGACATACACCAACTCATCCGCAGCCTGACCCTGCACCTTCAGACGAATGGTGCCCGGACGGATACGGGTAAGCAGCGGCGTATGGTGCGGATAGACGCCGAGTTCACCGGCCTCGCCGGGAAACACGGCGAATTCGACCACGCCGGAGAAGATGGACTCTTCGGCGCTGACGACGTCGCAGTGAACAGAAATTGCCATGGCTGGCTCCTATGCTGGGGACGCGTTACTGCAGCGTCTTGGCCTTTTCGATGACTTCCTCGATGCCGCCGACCATGTAGAACGCCTGCTCGGGCAGGTGGTCGTATTCGCCGGCGCAGATGCCCTTGAAGCCCTTGATGGTGTCCTTGAGGGACACGAACTTGCCCGGGGAACCGGTGAACACTTCGGCCACATGGAAGGGCTGGGACAGGAAGCGCTGGATCTTGCGGGCGCGGGACACGGCGAGCTTGTCTTCGGGAGACAGTTCGTCCATACCCAGAATGGCGATGATGTCGCGCAGTTCTTTGTAGCGCTGCAGCGTAATCTGCACAGCACGGGCGACCGAGTAATGCTCTTCGCCGACGACCTGGGGGTCGAGCTGGCGGGAGGTGGAGTCCAGCGGATCGACGGCGGGGTAGATACCCAGCGCGGCGATGTCACGGGACAGCACGACCGTGGAGTCGAGGTGCAGGAAGGTGGTGGCGGGAGAGGGGTCGGTCAAGTCATCCGCGGGCACATACACGGCCTGGATGGAGGTGATGGAGCCCACCTTGGTGGAGGTGATGCGTTCCTGCAGGCGACCCATTTCTTCGGCCAGGGTAGGCTGGTAGCCCACGGCGGAAGGCATACGGCCCAGCAGGGCGGACACTTCGGTACCAGCCAGGGTGTAACGGTAGATGTTGTCGATGAACAACAGGATGTCGCGACCGTCGTCGCGGAAACGCTCGGCCATCGTCAGACCAGTCAGCGCCACGCGCAGACGGTTGCCCGGGGGTTCGTTCATCTGACCGAACACCATGGCGACCTTGTCCAGAACGTTGGAGTCCTTCATTTCGTGGTAGAAGTCGTTCCCTTCACGGGTACGTTCACCCACGCCAGCGAACACGGACAGACCGGAGTGCTGCTTGGCGATGTTGTTGATCAGCTCCATCATGTTGACGGTCTTGCCGACGCCAGCACCGCCGAACAGGCCGACCTTGCCGCCCTTGGCGAAGGGGCAGATCAGATCGATAACCTTGATGCCGGTTTCGAGCAGATCTACGGAGGAAGACAGTTCGTCGAACTTCGGAGCGGCCGCGTGGATCGGGCGCACTTCGTTGGTGTCGATCGGACCAGCTTCGTCGATCGGGCGCCCCAGCACGTCCATGATGCGGCCCAGGGTACCCTGGCCGACCGGAACGGAAATAGCGACGCCGGTGTTGTTGACCTTCATGCCGCGACGCAGGCCATCGGATGAACCCATGGCGATGGTACGGACGACACCGTCACCCAACTGCTGCTGAACCTCGAAGGTCAGGCCGTCTTCGGCCATCCCGTTGGATTCGGAGGCATCGAGCTTGAGGGCGTCGTAGACCTTCGGCATGGCGTCGCGCGGAAAGTGGATGTCCACAACGGCGCCGATACACTGAACGATTGAACCTTGACTCATATTCAAATCCCCAAAAATAAAAATCTACGCGTTACGCGAGGCGCTAGGGCGACTTGGTCTCGACATTACATTCGCTTTGCTCATGTAAGTCTCGCCCATCGCGCCAAGCGCCGTCACACCGCGGCGGCGCCGCTGACGATCTCGGAAAGTTCTTTCGTGATCGCAGCCTGACGGGCCTTGTTGTAAACCAGCTTCAACTCACCGATGACGTTCTTGGCGTTGTCCGAGGCAGACTTCATGGCGACCATCCGTGCGGACTGCTCGGAAGCCATGTTTTCGGCCACGGCCTGATAGATCAGAGCCTCAACGTAACGGATCAGCAGGTCGTCGATGACTTCCTTGGCTTCCGGCTCATAGACGTAGTCCCACTTGGTCTTGGCCGAGCCGACGGCGTCACCGGACAGCGGAAGCAACTGCTCCACGACCGCTTCCTGCTTCATGGTGTTGATGAAGCGCGTGTAGACGATGTACAGCGCGTCGATTTCGCCCTTCACGTAGGCATCGAGTTGAACCTTCACGGGCCCGATGAGCTTTTCGAGATGCGGCGTGTCGCCCATGCCGGTCACGTGAGAGACCACGTTCACGCCATTGCGCTGCATGAAGCCGAAGCCCTTGTTGCCGATACAGGTGGCCGCAATCTTGGCCCCCGCCCCTTCCCATTCCTTCATTCGACTGACGGAAAGGCGCAGCGCGTTGCTGTTCAGGCCGCCGCACAGACCCTTGTCGGAAGTGACAAGGATCAGGCCGACGTTCTGCACGGGGTCACGCTTGACCAGGAAGGGGTGCTTGTACTCGGTAAGGGCGTGCGACAGATTCGCCGCCACGCGCCGGATCTTTTCGCCATAGGGACGGGAAGCCCGCATCCGCTCCTGCGCCTTGCGCATTTTGGATGCGGCCACCATCTCCATGGCCTTGGTGATCTTGCGCGTGTTCTCGACGCTCTTGATCTTGTTGCGAATTTCCTTGCCGCTAGGCATGGCGTTCTCCTAAGCGATCAGGCCCAGCTGC
>JAEUNZ010000012.1:0-153909 GCA_016790965.1 Dechloromonas sp. | reverse complement strand
TCCTGCGCCTTGCGCATTTTGGATGCGGCCACCATCTCCATGGCCTTGGTGATCTTGCGCGTGTTCTCGACGCTCTTGATCTTGTTGCGAATTTCCTTGCCGCTAGGCATGGCGTTCTCCTAAGCGATCAGGCCCAGCTGCTCTTGAACGCCTGGATGCCGGCGGCCAGTTTCTTCTCCGTCTCGCCATCGAGCTCAGCCTTGGACTCCATGGTGCTCATGACGTCGGCGCAGTTGGACTTGAGGTATCCAATCATGGCCTTTTCGCACTCGAGGGCACGCTTCACTTCGACGTCGTCGAAGTAGCCCTTGTCGGCGGCGTACAGCGTCACGGCCATTTCGGAGATGCTCATGGGGGCGTACTGGGGCTGCTTCATCAGCTCGGTCACCAGACGGCCACGCTCAAGTTGCTTGCGAGTCGCGTCATCCAGATCGGAGGCGAACTGGGCGAAAGCAGCGAGTTCGCGGTACTGGGCGAGAGCCAGACGCACGCCGCCGCCAAGCTTCTTGATCAGCTTAGTCTGGGCGGCACCGCCGACGCGGGACACGGAGATACCGGCGTTGATGGCGGGACGGATACCGGCGTTGAACAGGTCGGTTTCCAGGAAGATCTGACCGTCGGTAATGGAGATGACGTTGGTCGGAACGAAGGCGGACACGTCACCAGCCTGGGTTTCGATCACCGGCAGAGCGGTCAGAGAACCGGTCTTGCCCTTGACTTCGCCGTTGGTGAGCTTCTCGACCCAGGCTTCGGAAACGCGAGCGGCGCGCTCCAGGAGACGGGAGTGGAGATAGAACACGTCGCCCGGATAGGCTTCACGGCCCGGCGGACGGCGCAGCAGCAGGGAAACCTGACGGTAACCCCAGGCCTGCTTGGTCAAGTCGTCATAAATGATCAGGGCGTCCATGCCCCGGTCGCGGAAGTACTCGCCCATGGTGCAGCCAGAGTAGGGGGCGATGAACTGCAGCGCAGCGGATTCGGAAGCCGAAGCGGCGACGACGATGGTGTATTCCATGGCGCCGTGCTCTTCCAGCTTGCGCACCACGTTGGCGATGGTGGAAGCCTTCTGGCCGACCGCAACGTACACGCAGAAGAGGTTCTTGCCCTTCTGGTTGATGATGGTGTCGACTGCGACGGCGGTCTTGCCGGTCTGACGGTCGCCGATGATCAGCTCACGCTGGCCGCGGCCGACGGGCACCATGGAGTCCACGCACTTCAGACCGGTCTGCACCGGCTGAGAGACGGATTTACGCCAGATGACGCCGGGGGCGACTTTTTCGATCTTGTCGGTCAGCTTTGCGTTGATCGGGCCCTTGCCGTCGATGGGTTGCCCCAAGGAGTTGACCACGCGGCCGAGCAGCTCGGGGCCGACGGGAACTTCCAGGATGCGGCCGGTGGTCTTGACCACGTCGCCTTCGGAGATGTGCTCATACTCGCCGAGCACAACGGCACCGACGGAGTCGCGCTCGAGGTTGAGCGCCATGCCGAAGGTGTTGCCGGGGAATTCCAGCATTTCGCCCTGCATGACGTCTTGCAGGCCATGCACGCGGCAGATGCCGTCGGTCACGGAGACCACAGTCCCCTGGGTGCGCACTTCGGTGGCGCCCTGGAGGTTCTGGATCTTGCTCTTGATCAGTTCAGAAATTTCGGAAGGATTCAACTGCATGAAATTCTCCTAGTGGTTCAGTGCCGTTGCCATGGCGTCGAGCTTGCCGCGGACTGAAGCATCCAGCATCTGGTCGCCGACGATGACCTTGACGCCGCCAATGAGCTCTGGGTCGATTGACACCGAAGCTTCGAGCTTGGTCTTGAAGACCGTTTCGAGTTGCGGCACCAGTGCTTTCACCTGGGCATCGTCGAGGGGGAAGGCCGAAACGATCTCGGCTTGCTTGGTACCTTCTTCCGCTTGCTTGTAGCTTTCGTACAGGCCTGCGATTTCGGGCAAAAGCCCCAGACGGTCGTTGTTGGACAGCAGCTGGATGAAGTTCGACAGCTCCGCATCTACCGCCGACTCCTTGGCGGAAGCGCAGGCAGACCGGAAGAGGTCGACCAGTTGCGTGGCCGCCACGTTGGGGTCACCGATGGCCGCGCGGGCCTCGGGATTGGCTGCCACCTGACCGAGCAGAGCGATCTGCTCGGCCCACTTGGCCAGCTTGCCGCTATCCTTCGCAGCCCGGAAAAGGGCCTCGGCGTAGGGACGGGCGATAGTTACGGACTCGGCCATATTACAAGCCCTGCTTCAGGGCGCCCAGCATATCGGCATGCACGGACGCGTTGATTTCCTTGCGCAGGATCTTCTCGGCACCGGCAACCGCCAGTTCGGCGACGCGCTCACGCAATTGCTGCTTGGCACGTTCGACTTCCTGTTCGATTTCCGCCTTGGCACCGGCGACGACCTTGTCGGCCTCCACCTTGGCATTGCCCTTGGCTTCCTCGACGATCTGCTGCGCACGCTTTTCGGCTTGGGCGACGAGATCCGCGGACTTCTCCTTGGCTTCCCGCAGCGCCTCGGCGGAACGCTTGGCGGCGAGCTCTTGCTCGTTCTTGCCACGTTCGGCCGCAGCCAGGCCTTCAGCGATCTGGGATTGACGGTCGGCCATCGCCTTTTGCAGCGGCGGCCAGACATACTTCATCGTGATCCAGATGAAGATCGCAAACCAGATTGCCTGGCCAATCAGTGTAGCGTTGATATTCACGCTAACCTCCTGGTAAGTTGGGTTTCAGGGGCGCGGATTAGTGCTTCAGCAGGGCCAGGAACGGGTTGGCGAACAACAGGAACAGGGCGATACCAACACCGATCATGGTCACGGCGTCGAGCAGACCGGCCACGATGAACATCTTGACCTGCAGGGTGGGGATCATTTCCGGCTGACGGGCAGCGCCTTCCAGGAAACGGCCGCCGAGGATACCGAAGCCGATGGCGGTACCGAGAGCGCCGCAGCCGATCAGGATGGCGACAGCGATGGCGGTGTTGGAGAGGACGGTTGCGAGTTCCATGTTTACTCCTCAGTAAGTTAAAAAGGGTGCTGCGGGGTTGAAAGTAGAACGACGACGAACTGCGAAAGCTTAGTGGGATTCTGCGGCCATCGACATGTACACGATGGTCAGCATCATGAACACGAAGGCCTGCAGGGTGATGATCAGGATGTGGAACAGTTCCCAGGGCAGTGCCAGGGGAAGCTGGTACAGACCCAGCAAGGCGATCAGAATGAAGACCATTTCGCCAGCATACATGTTGCCGAAGAGACGCAGCGCCAAGGAGATGGGCTTGGCGATGTCTTCGACGACGCGGAAGATGAAGTTCACCGGAGCCAGCTTGGCGCCGAAGGGGGCCGAGAAGACTTCGTGCAGATAGCCTCCCACGCCCTTCACCTTGATGTTCATCCAAATCATGATGAAGAACACGCTGATGGACATGGCAAAAGTCAGATTGGGGTCGGTAGTGGGGACGAACTTGAAGGGCAGATGCTCGTTGCCGGTGATCTTCTGGGCCGCGAAGGGCAGGAAATCCACGGGAATCAGGTCCATGGCGTTCATAACGAACACCCAGACGAAAATGGTGATGGCCAAGGGGGTGACCAACGCGCTCTTGCCGTGGAAGGTATCGCGCACCTGCTGGTCGACGAGACCCACGACCATCTCGACGAAATTCTGTCCGCCGGAAGGCACGCCGGCAGTGGCCTTGCTGGCCAGCATGGCCATGAAACCGAAGACTACCAGGCCGAGAATTCCGGAGACCAGAAGGGTATCCAGGTGAAATACCCAGAAGCCCTGACAAACGCCGTCGACTTTGGCAGCGTCGCCACAGACGGCCAGATTAGTGAGGTGGTGTTGGATATAACCTGCGGTTCCGCCTTCTGCGCTCATTTTTTCTCCAGTCCGCTCAGCGTTGCTTCAGCAATGCCAGCCAGTAGATGACGAAGGTTGATGCGTAACCGAGAAACAACGGCAGAACCGCCACTTCCCGGTACCCCAGAAAAACAAGGGCAAAGCCAGCCAATGTGAGGAGAAACTTGAAGCCCTCACCCGCTGCCTGCGCCCGGTAAAGCTTTACCGGATCACTTCCCGACGTCAGCCGCATCGCCCTCAGCACGTAGCCGAGGTTGGCAATGACGCCGATGGATCCCCCGATCAGGACCGAGACCGCCGAATGGGCATCGGCGAACCCCCAAACGATCGCCCCCAGGACGATCGCTAGTGCCGCTTGCCGGCTCAGAATCCATACGACTTGGTCGGGCAAGACGGGCCTCGGTCTAAAGCGGCGCAACTCTAACAGACGCTCAAAATTCAGTCAATTGTGTTGCAGTGCAGCAATTGGCCCACTATGCCAATCGACAGGGCTTCCCAGCCCTTCGTGTCGTGACAAAATTCAGGCCCGGAAACGCTGAAGCAGTCCATCCAGTTGCTCCAGATCGCCGAATTCGATGGTGACCTTTCCCTTGCCCTTGGCGCTCGCCTGGATGGCAACCACGGCACCAAGGCTGTCGGAAAGTTCTTCCTGCAAGCGCAAGAGATCGCGATTGACCGGCTTGGCCGCTGGCGCCGGGGGCGGGATGAGGAGCTGCTGAACGAGACGCTCGGCTTCGCGGACCGAAAGGCCTTTCTGCACGATGGTCTGGGCGGCACCGACCTGCTGGCCAGCCTTGAGGGGCAGCAGGGCGCGGGCGTGGCCCATGTCCAGCTTACCGCTCATGAGCAGTTCCTGCACCGGCGCGGAAAGCTGCAATAGACGAAGCAGGTTGGAGGTCGCCGGACGGGAGCGGCCGACGGCATCTGCCGCCTGTTCATGGGTGAGGCCAAATTCGTCCACCAGGCGCTTGATGCCCTGGGCTTCCTCCAAGGGGTTGAGGTTTTCGCGCTGGATATTCTCGATGAGTGCCATGGCCAGGGCCTGCTCGTCGGCAATGGCCCGTACCAGGACGGGCACCTCGGCGAGGGAGGCGAGTTGGGCGGCACGCCAGCGGCGCTCGCCAGCAACGATCTCGTAGCGTTCAGCGCCAGGGGTAGCATCCACCACCCGCACCAGGATGGGCTGCATGACGCCCTGGGCCTTGATCGAGGCGGCGAGTTCGGCGAGGGAGGTTTCGTCCATGCGGGTGCGGGGCTGGTACTTGCCCGGGCGCAGGCGATCCACGGGCAGCAGGCGCTGCTCGTCGGCGTGCTGTTCTTCCTTGCCCGACAGGAGGGCGTCGAGCCCACGGCCGAGGCCCTTCATCTTGATCATCATGCGGCGATCCTTTCGAGGATTTCTTGGGCCAGGGCGCTGTAGGCCTGGGCACCCCTGGAGCTTTTGTCGAAGGCGATGACCGGCTTGCCGAAGGACGGCGCTTCGGCGAGACGGACATTGCGCGGGACGATGGTGCGATACACCTTGGCGCCGAAATGGCTCTCCAGTTCAGCCGAAACTTGCTGGGTGAGCGTGCTCTGCGGGTTATACATGGTGCGCAGCAGGCCTTCGATCTCCAGCCTGTGATTGAGGTGGGTACGCACCTTGCGCAGGGTTTCGACCAGATCGGAAAGCCCCTCCAGGGCGTAGTACTCGCACTGCATGGGAATGAGCACGGCGTCGGAAGCGACGAGACCATTCACGGTGAGCATGTTGAGGGCAGGCGGGCAGTCGATGAGCACAAAGTCATAGCGGGATCCGGCGGCCGCGATGGCGTCGCGCAGACGGAACTCCCGTGCCTCCACATCGATCAGTTCGACCTCCGCGCCGGCCAGTTCGCGATTGGCGGGAAGGATGTCAAAGCCGAATTCGGTGGGCAGGCAGACTTCTTTCAGGGAGGCCAGCCCCAGGAGAAGCTGGTACACCGTGGGCAGCGCCTCCTTCTTTGTGATGCCGGAACCCGTGGTGGCGTTGCCCTGGGGATCGAGATCGATGAGCAGGACGCTGCGGCCGGCTGCGGCCAGACTGGCGGCCAGATTGACTGCCGTCGTGGTCTTGCCGACGCCGCCCTTCTGGTTGGTGATGGCGAGAATTCTCATGGAGCGGCTTTCAGAACGATCAGGTGGCGTTCGGCGTCGAGGCCTGGAACGGTGAGTGGATGGACGGCGTCGACCACCACGCCGCTGGGCAGGGCGGCCATTTCCGCCACCGGGTGCAGCCCCTTCATGGCCAACCAACGCCCCCCGGGCGCCAGGAGATGCCGGGTCACCCCAACGAAGGCGGCGAGGTCGGAAAAGGCGCGGGAGACGATCTGGGCAAAGCTGCCCGACAGGGCTTCGACCCGGCCGTGGAGGGCGACGACATTGCCCAGTCCTAACTCGATGGCCGCTTGACGCTGGAAGCTGGTCTTCTTGTCCACCGCGTCGATCAGAGTAACCGCCAGGGCCGGCCGGGCGATGGCCAGGGGAATGCCGGGCAGGCCGCCGCCGCTGCCCACGTCGAGCAGGGGTTCCTCTCCGACCCAGGGGAGGATGGCCAGGGAATCGAGAATGTGGTGGGCCAGGGCCTGCTCGGGATCCCGAATCGCCGTCAGGTTGTAGGTGCGGTTCCATTTGAGCAGCAGGTCGCGGAAGGCGAGCAGCGCCTCCCGGGCCGGCACGGTCAGGTCGCCCCCCAGGCTGGCGAGGCCGGCATCCAGGGCAGCGCGATTCATGCCGCCTCGCGTCCCGCGCCGGAGCGCCTCAGGTGGATGAGCAGCAGCGAGATGGCGGCCGGGGTGACGCCCTGGACGCGCGAGGCCTGGCCGATGGTCTGGGGCCGATGCAGGGTGAGCTTCTGCTTCACTTCGTTGGACAGGCCGGCCACGGTGCCGTAATCCAGATCCTCGGGCAGAAAGGTGCTCTCGTAGCTGGCCGACTTGGCTACTTCCTCCGCCTGGCGGTCGATGTAGCCCTGGTACTTGGCGGAAATCTCCAGTTGCTCGACGACCAGCGGGTCGCTCTGGCCTTCGCCGGCGCCGGGCAGGGAAAGCAGGCTGGCGTAGCTCACTTCCGGCCGGCGCAGCAGTTCGAACAGGTTGTACTCGTGGTCGATGGCCTTGCCCAGGACGCGGATGCAGTCCTCGGCCGGCGTGATTTTGGGATTGACCCAGGTGGACTTCAGGCGCTCCTGCTCGGCGGCGACGGCATCGCGCTTGCGGCAGAAGGCATCCCAGCGGGCGTCGCCGACGAGGCCCAGTTGGCGGCCCTGCTCGGTGAGGCGCAGATCCGCGTTGTCTTCGCGCAGGCTCAGGCGGTATTCGGCCCGGCTTGTAAACATCCGGTAGGGGTCGGAGACACCGCGGGTGATGAGATCGTCCACCAGCACGCCGAGGTAGGCCTCGTTGCGCTTGGGGCACCAGCCTTCCTGGCCATTGGCGTGGCGTACGGCGTTGATGCCCGCGAGCAGCCCCTGGGCGGCAGCCTCCTCGTAGCCGGTGGTGCCGTTGATCTGGCCAGCGAAGAACAGACCGGCGATGGCCTTGGTCTCCAGAGTGTCCTTGAGGCCGCGCGGGTCATAGAAATCGTATTCGATGGCGTAGCCGGGGCGCAGGATGTGGCAGTTCTCCAGGCCGCGGATCGAGCGTACCAGGGCGAGCTGGATGTCGAAGGGCAGGCTGGTCGATACCCCGTTGGGGTAGATCTCGTGAGTGGTCAGGCCTTCAGGCTCGAGAAAGACGTTGTGCTGACTCTTGTCGGCGAAACGGTGGATCTTGTCCTCGATCGACGGGCAATAGCGCGGCCCGACGCCTTCGATGACGCCCGTGTACATCGGCGAACGGTCCAGGCCGCTGCGGATGATGTCGTGGGTACGTTCGTTGGTCTCGGTGATCCAGCAGGGCAACTGCTGCGGATGCTGGGCGGCGTTGCCGAGGAAGGAGAAGACCGGAAGTGGATCGTCCGAGTGCTGCTCCTCCATCACCGAAAAATCGATGGTCTTCCCGTCGAGGCGCGGCGGGGTGCCGGTCTTGAGCCGCCCTTGGGGCAGGTTCAGCTCCTTCAGGCGGGCGGCCAGCGAGACAGAAGGAGGGTCGCCCATGCGGCCGCCCGTGTAGTTTTCCAGGCCGACGTGGATCTTGCCATTAAGGAAAGTGCCGGCGGTCAGCACCACGGCATCCGCCATAAAGCGGATGCCCAGTTGGGTCACGGCGCCGGCCACGCGCTCGCCCTCGACGATGAGGTCGTCGCAAGCCTGGGCGAAAATGGTCAAGTTGGGCTGGTTTTCCAGGCGCGTGCGGATGGCCTGCTTGTACAACACGCGATCGGCCTGGGCGCGGGTGGCGCGCACCGCCGGACCTTTCGAGGCATTGAGAATGCGGAACTGGATACCGGCCTCGTCGGTGGCCGCCGCCATGGCACCGCCCAGGGCATCGACCTCGCGCACCAGATGGCCCTTGCCGATGCCGCCGATGGACGGGTTGCAGCTCATGGCCCCGAGGGTGTCGAGGTTATGGGTCAGCAGCAGCGTGCTGGCTCCCGCCCGGGCTGCGGCGAGCGCGGCCTCGGTGCCGGCGTGGCCGCCACCGACGACGATGACATCGAATCGGGAGGGGTAGAGCATGGGAGTTTGGAATCCGCGCCCGTGTCCAGGCAGGAGGGAGCGAGATTTTACGTCAGAGGGCTGAAAATTAACAGAAATCGGCCGGCTCCCTTGTCCCTGCCGAGGTCTTCCAGTACCGTGGAGGGCACCCGATCCCCCCGTGCAGCCATGGACGCCCTGGATAACGACGAGATGCTGCTGGTGCTCCAGCAGGCCCTCACCAAGAAGCGGGTCCTCATCGTGGACCGCCACCCTCCCGCCAGGGAGTCCCTGCGCGTCATGCTTTCGGCCCTGGGCGTCGCCGCGGTGCACGGGGCCGGCAATACGGCCGAGGTCATCCGTCAGGTCAAGGGCAACCGCTTCGACATCGTCCTGTCGGATTTCATCCTGGAGGACGGCCGCGACGGCCAGCAACTCCTGGAAGAATTGCGCCATGCCCACCTGATTCCCCTATCCACGGTCTATCTCATCATCACCGGCGAGCGCGGCTACAACAATGTCGTCGCCCTGGCCGAACTGGCGCCCGACGACTACCTCATCAAGCCCTTCAACGCGGAGCAGTTGCAACAGCGCCTAGTGCGGGCCATCTACAAGAAGCATGTGCTGCGCCACATCTACGAGCAGATCGAGCGAGGTGCCCTGCAGGAGGCCGTGGTGGCCTGCGACCGCGTCGTGCAACAGCAACCCAACTACCTCTACGACGCCCTGCGCTTCAAGGGCGAATTGCTGCACTCCCTGGGCAGGACCGCGGAGGCCGAAGCGGTGTACCGGCGCGTCCTCGAAGGGCGGGTGGTGCCCTGGGCCAAGATGGGTCTGGCTGCGGCCCTCAAGGAGCGCGGCGCCCTGGAGGAAGCCGGCAAGCTCGCCAGCCAGATCACTGTCGAGTCCCCGGAGTTTCTCGCCGCCTACGATTTTCTGGCCGCCGTAGAGGAAGCCCGCGGCCATCCCGAGGCGGCTCAGGAGGCGCTGCAAAGAGCGGCCCAGGTATCGCCCAACAACACGCTGCGGCAGCGCCTGGTAGGCGACATCGCGGCGCGCAACGGCGACCTCCTGGCGGCGGAAAAGGCCTACGGCAAGGTACTCGAACGTCACCGCGGCTCCAGCCTGAAGACGGTGGATGACTTCGCCAATCTGGCCCGGGTGCTGATAGAGCGGGGCGACAGCAGCGCCTCCCGCCGCGTGGTGGCTGAACTGCGCCGCGACTGGCGGGGCGACAAGCTGGCCGAACTCGCCGCCCTCTCCGCCGAGAGCCTCTGTGCCCAGGCCGACGGCGAGAGCGCCAAGGCCAGGCAACTGGCCGAGCAGGCCCTCGACATGCAGCAGGAGGTGGCGAAAGAGTGCGCCGAAAGGGGCAAACCCCTTTCGCAGCGGGTGGTGGTCGATCTGGCCCACGCCTGCTTCGCCACCGGCAAGGGCGACGCCGGCAAGGCCCTCATCCGCCAGGTGGCGGCGGAAAACAACGAGGACCGACAACTCCTCGGCCACATCGGCAATGTTTTCGAGAAGACCGGCCAGGGCGATGCGGGCCGGGAACTGCTCGACCAGGTGAGCCGGGAAATCGTCGAACTCAACAACCGGGGCGTCCTGGCAGCCCGCAGCGGCGACTTCGAGGGCTCGGTCCGGCTACTCATGCAGGCGGCCGACCAGGTACCCAATCTGCAATTCCTCATCAACGCCGCCAAGGCCATTTTCACCCTCCTGGACCGCTCGGGCTGGGACGCCGATCTGGCGGCCCGCGGCTGGCAGTACCTGGAAAAGGCGCAGCAGAAGGACCGCCGCAGCCCCAAGGTCATCTCGGCGCGGGAACTCTACACCAGCGTGGCCCACAAGTACGGCGTTGCGGAACCGGAGCAGCGGCGCTGAGCGACGCGGGTCCAGCGTCGGGCACGGCCGGGCCTGGTAGCCTGACCCACAGATGACGCAACATGAAAGCTTGTCTTTGCCTCCCTGGCGTTGTTGCTCATCCTCGCAATAGCTTCGGCTATTGCTGCCGGGGTTTGCAACTTCGGCGCCTAGCCAGAGAAGCAAATCCTTCGCTTTCATCCTGTTCCGCAACCTGTGGGTCAGGCTACTAGGGCGGCGGGGCGAAATGTTCACGGATTCCCGGTTCGGCCCCCGATGCCGGCCAGAGCAGCAAAGTGGGCACACCTGGAAGCAATACCGAGTGTCGCGGGAACGCCCTCGGCCTGCACGCCGGACGAAGCTGGGGCACGCCCCGCCGCAACATCCTGTAAAAATTCCCCGGGCCTCGGCGTCGGTCCGAAAGACAGTTGGCGCGTTACTCTCTCCACTCCCTACGGACCGGTACGCCCCATGATTGCCCAGCGCCTCTTGCTCCTTGCCCTCGCCATCGCGGCGGCCATCGTTCCCCTCGCCGTCCTGGCGGATCCCCCAGGCCGGGTCGGGCGGGTTTCCCTGCTGGAGGGCCAGGCGCTGCTGCGCCTGGACAGGCAGGACGCCGGCCAGGCCGCCAGTCTCAACTGGCCCATTGCCGGCGGGGCCATCCTCGATACCGACCCGGGCAGCCGGGCCGAGATCTGGGTTGGTTCCACCACCCTCCGCCTGGGCAGCCAGACCCGGGTCGAATTTTCCACCCTGGACGACGAGCACGTCGTCCTCAACCAGGGCCAGGGCGCGCTCTCCATCACCCTGCGAGACACCGAACAAGCGGCCGAAACCGAAGCCTACACGCCCAACGGCCGCATCCGCTTCGACGGCCCGGGCCGCTACCGCATCGACGTCGGCGATGGCCGCACCAATGTCACGGTCCACAGCGGCAGCGCCACTGTCAGCGGACGCGACCGCAGCGTCCCGGTGAGCGCCGGCCGGGCAGCGAGCATCGATCCCGAAGGCCGCACCGCCCTCTATGCCGAAGGGTTGCGCGACAGTCTCGACGACTGGTCCGCCAGCCGCGACGCCGCCAGCACGGCCTCCGCCGCGGTACGCCACGTCTCACCCCAGATGACCGGCTACGCCGATCTGGACGCCTACGGCGACTGGTCCACCCTCGCCGACTACGGCACCGTCTGGTATCCCCGGGGCCTGAGCGCCGGCTGGGCGCCCTACCGCCATGGCCGCTGGACCTGGGTCTCCCCCTGGGGCTGGACCTGGATCGACGAAGCCCCTTGGGGTTTCGCCCCCTTCCACTACGGGCGCTGGCTGCTGGTGCGTGGCCGTTGGGCCTGGATTCCCGGCAGCTACGTCGCCCGGCCCGTCTATGCCCCCGCCCTGGTGGCCTGGATGGGCGACCCCGGCTGGAGCGTGAGCCTGGTCGGCGGGCCGGCGGTGGGCTGGTTCCCCCTGGCGCCGCGGGAAGTCTACGTACCCTCCTACCGCTACAGCCCTGGCTATCTGCACCGCCTCAACATTGTCCACGTGCGCCACGGCGACCAAATCGATCGTGCCGCCAGAGACCACCACCGGCGCGACTTCGCCTACCGCCACCGACCCGAAGCCGTCACCGTCGTTGCGGCCACCACCTTGAGTTCAGGGCGGCCAATCGACGGGCGCGGCTCGCGGCCCCCCAGCGTCCGTGATCTTCGCGATGCGCCGGTCTCCTCCGGAACGCCTTCTGCCGGCTGGGTCGCCCCGCCCGACTCTCGCCGTCGCCCGCCCGGTCCCAACGGGGATCCCCCCCGTTCTGGCGAGCGGGGCGGATCGGGATGGACCGAAGATCACCATCGTCCCACCCTCCCGCAGGACCGCAGCACCCCCGCCGGGGGAGACGAATCCCGCGATCGCGGACGCAGCGTAGACCCGGGCAGGCACAGGCCGGGCCCCACACCCGCGCCGACCGGCTCCCCGGACGTTCCACCGGCCAGTTCAGCGACCCAGACGACTCCGACGCCCGCCCCCTCGCCCAAGGACACATTGCGTCAGGCTGACCCCCGGCGACCCGAACCTCCCGCAGCGACCCGCAACGGCCCGCCGCCGCAGAGCGGCCCCCGCCCGGCCGCTCCTGCTCCTGCTCCTGCTCCTGCTCCTGCTCCTGCTCCTGCTCCTGCTCCTGCTCCTGCTCCTGCTCCTGCTCCTGCTCCTGCCCCGGCGCCCGCTGCTGCACCTTCAGCCGTACCCGCAAGCACGCCGCCTGCCGCTCCGGCGCCCGCGCCCTCGCTGCCGCCGGTAGCGCCGGTCCGCCCGGTCATGCCGCCGCAGCCCGTTCCGCCGACAGCGCCCGTAGAACGCCCTCTCCCCCGGCCCGAGCCTCCCACGGCGAGGCCCGAGGCGCCCGGCCGGCACGAAGGCGGTGCTCCGACCCCGGCCGCCCGAGTTGCTCCGATGCCCCTGCCGGGCCCTTCTTCCCTGCCGGGCCCTTCTTCCCTGCCGGGCCCCGCCCCCGCGCCGGTCCAGGCTCCCAGCCCGCAACCCCAGGCCGCGCCGCTCGCCCCGCCGGCCCCCCGCATGCCCCAGGTGGACGCGGCCCCACGCCAAGCCGCGCCGGAAGTGCAAGCAAGACCCTGGCGCTCGACCGGCGACGGCCCCTCTGCCGCAGAACCCCCACGATCGGTTCGGGCCTTCCCCAATCCGAGCGAGCATTCCGCCCGCCCCGCGCCGTCTGAACCGCCCAGAGTGAGAGAGCCGGTCGCCCCCGCCCCGGCCGCCGCTCCTGCGCCCGCCCCCCGCCGCGAGGAAGTCAGACCCCCCGAGCCGCGGCCGGCGCCCGCCGAGAAGCGGTCCCAAGGAGGCAAGGACAAGGGGCCCGGCGAGCGCTAGACCGGTTTGCCTGGATGCCGAGGCGCGCTGATTGCGCGCCCGTCACGGCAGGAGGCTCGATCCGACATGACCGACGATCAGCGGCCGGCCAGGATTTTCCGGGTCAGCGGCCGTCCAGGAACTGGACGAGGGTTTCCACCAGGGTGGCGGGAGGAGTGGCGTAGGGAAAGCGCTTGAGGAAGCGGCCGTCCGGGCCGATCAGGTAGAGTCCGGCCGAGTGATCGACGGCGTAGCGTCCCGAGGTATCGGCGGGATCCCGCACTTTTTCGTAGCGCACCTTGAAGTTGTCGGCGGCCCGGCGGACCAGGAGGGGCGTCCCGGTCAGGCCGACGATGCGGGGATTGAAGAAGCTGGTGTAGTTCTTGAGCACGGCACCGGTGTCGCGTTCCGGATCCACAGTGATGAAGAGGGCTTGGACCTTGTCGGCCCGAGCCCCCAGGCCGTCTAGAACGGCCCCCATTTCGACCAGACTGGTGGGGCAGACGTCGGGGCAGGCCGTGTAACCGAAGGCGATCAACTGGAAGCGACCCCGAAAATCCTCACTGCTTACCGCCCGCCCGTTGGGGTCCTGCAGGAGATAGCGCGGAACGATTTCCTCCGGCGCCCCGCTACCGGAACGATGGCCGGTCTGGGCCGCCGCCGGTAGCCCGCAGCCGATCGCTAGGAGGAGGCCGAGGGCGGTGCGGCGCTTCACGGCTGACGGGGAAAGGCGGCATTCAGGGCTGCTTCGGCCTGATCCAGCGCCTGACTGAGTGTCTTGCCGTCCGGGCAACTACCCTTTTGGCCCTGGGCGAGGTAGGCGTCCTGGGTGGCCTTTTCGAATATCTCGCCATAGTCGCGCATCTTCGGGGCGCCGGTCGTAACCGCGTTGCGGGCGCGGCTGCCCAGGGCGGGCTGCCGGCAGGCCAAGGCGACGCCATTGATGCGGCCCAGCTCTTCCAGGGCGGCGAGGGCTGCGGGCTCCACCGCCTGGGCGGCGGGCAGGAAGGCGAGGAGTGCGGCGAGAGCGGCAAGGGAGCGAGGGTTCATAGTTGGACGCGCGGAAAGGTGACGGCGATGACAAGGAGGCATGGCACGCGAAGGATTATAGCCGGCGCCCGAGAAGGGGCTCTTCGCGTGGATCAAAAGCGCGAACGCTTTGCCCGAGCCTCGTCCAGGGCCTTGCACAGGCGCTCGGCGCCGTCCAGAAGCCTGGGGGTATGGCGCTGCACGAGGTCCGGCGGGATGGACACCAGATTGCCCCGCCGGGCAGCGGTGAGCCGCGGCCAACGCTTCCATCCGCTGAGGGCCTCGGAGCGCTCCTCGGCGCTAAGGGAGGCGATGATGACCTCCGGATCGGCGGCCAGCACCGCCTCGACGCTGACCGCCGGCGCGACCGCCTCCAGGCTGGCGAAGACATTGCGGCCGCCACACAGCTGGATGAGGTCGGAAATGATCTGGCGCCCACCCACGGTGATGAGGGGAGCATCCCAGATCTGGTAGAAGACCCGCACCGGGGCCTTGTCGCGCTGAGCGGCGGCCAGGGCGGCGAGACGCGCCCGATACGCTGCGGCGGCCTGCGCTGCCGCGGCCTCGCTGCCGGCCAAGAGACCCAGGCGCTCGATCTGGTCGGCCACGTCGTCCAGGCGGCGCGGCTCGACGACGAAGACCGGCACCCCAAGACTGCGCAGGCGGGCGATCTGCCCGGCCGGGTTGCCGCTCTGCCAGGCGAGGACGAGATCGGGCTTCAAGGCGGCCACCACCTCCAGGTCCACCCGGCCGGCGTCGCCCAACCGGGGCACGGCCCTCGCCTGCGGGGGGTAGTCGCTATGGCTCACGGTGCCGACTAGGCGCTCACCGGCCCCTGCGGCAAACAGGGTCTCGGCCAGATGGGGCGCCAGGGCCACGATGCGGCGGGCTGGTGCCGCAAGGCGCAGGGTATTGCCCGCGTCGTCCCTCAGCACGACCTCGGCCCGGGCTGGCAGGGCAAGCGCGACGGCCAGGGCAAAAAGCCAGGATTTCATGCGGCGGAACTTGCTCCGGCCGGCGGCTCGTGGTGGATACGCTCCAGGGCCACCTGGCGCTGGATTTCGCGCAGATCGGCGTCGCGGCCGTGCAGGGCGTAGGCCTTGCGCAGCAAGGCAAACACCTTTTTTGCCTCTGGCCCGGCCATCAGGCTGCGCGCCTGACGCTCAGCCAGTTCGGCGTCGGCCCCGGCCAGGGCCGCCCGCAGCACGTCGATGCGGGTGTCGGTGGGCAGCTCGGTGTCGAGAAGGGCCGGGCGCAGGCCGGCGAGGCGCGGTGCACCGCGCTCCGGCGAGGTGAGCGCCAGGAGGGCGACGTAGCTCGCCTGCAAAGCCAGGTCGAAGCCCTTGACGTCGCTTTCACGCAGGCTGAGCAGCAGCTTTTCCGCCGCGATGCCGTCGCCTGCGGCCACTTGACTGCGAGCCAGGGCAAGCTGGTCGGCCGGCGATACGGCGCCCGGCATGCTGTCGTTGGCGATGACGTCGGCCAGCGCCGCCCGGGCCGCCTCGGCGTCGCCGTTCAGGGTGGCAGCCTCGGCCAGGAGCCGCTTGCGCAGGAAATTGCGCGGCGTCTTGCGGGCCACTTCGTCGAGCACTTTCTGGGCCTCGGCATGCTCCCCCTGGGCCATGCATATGCTGGCCTTGAGGTCGGCCGCGTCGAAGTAACTGGGTGTCCCGGCAACCACTTGCTCGATTTCCGCCCGGGCCTCCACGTGGCGGTTCTGGCGATGGAGCGAACGGGCGACCCCCGCCCGGGCCCAGGGAAATTCATAGTCGGTGAGGATGTTGCGGTAGGCCGCTTCCGCCGCACCGGCGTTGCCCGAAGCGAGATGAGCCTCCGCCTCCTGGCGCAGGATTTCGAAACGATAGGGGCGGCCGGCCTCGTCTTCCTTGTTGCGGGCCAGGACGGCCAGGGCGGCGGCGTAATCCTGGCGCCGCTTCTCGCGGTAATACCCGGCGAAAAATTTCTTCTTGGCCGAAATGCGATCGAGGCGCAGGAGCAGCTTGTCGGGCGAAAAGGGCTTGATGATGTAGTCGTCGGGCACCAGTTCCACGGCGGCGACCACCTGCTCATAGGCCTGTTCGCCTGTGACCATCATGAAGATGGTGTCGTCGGACAGCAGGCCGAAACGCCGCAATTCCTCCAGAAGCTGCTGACCCGAACGGCCGTCGCCCAGCATGTAGTCGCACAGGATCACGTCCGGCGTGTTGTTGCGGATGCGATAGAGGGCGTCCTGGTAATTGGAGGCGAATTCGACCGCGAAGGCCCCCACGCTCTGAGCGATGGTGCGCAGGCTCTCCCGGGCCAGGGGCTGGTCGTCGATGACCAGGAAGCGCTTGTTGGCGTAGGCGCTCATCAGGGCAGGCGCAGTTCGAACACGGCCCCGCCCAGCCGGCCGCCGTTGGAAAGGAAGAGAGCCCCGCTCCGTCCCCGCCGGACGTGCAGGGCAGCCAGGCGTTCGCCTACCAGGAGCCCGGTACCCCCCGCCGTAGCGGTAGAAGGATCGGCAAATCCGGGGCCATCATCCTCCACCCTCAGGACCAGCTCGCCCCCTTCCAGTACTGCGCTCAACTCGACCCGAGAGCGGGCGTGGCGTCCCGCGTTCTGCACGGCATTGTTGAGGATGTCACCCACTAGATCGCGGTCCAGGGGCCATTCATCCAGCACGGAACAGACGAGACCTAGACGGATGCCAGCCTGCTCCAGGTGTTTGGCCTGGGCGAGCTTCACCTCCTCGCACAGATCGGCCACTACCGTGGGCACGATGGCCAGGCTGGCGCCATGGCGCAAAAGCCGGTAGGTGGTCAGGGTACGGGACAGGCGGCCCGCGGCGGCTTCGATGGCGTAACGCGCTTCACCCAAATCGATCCCGTGGGCCTTTTCCGCCGTGGCAATCATCGATTCGGCGACGAATAACTGGTTCTTGGCATCATGGACGCCGGACGCCAGGATATCCAATAGTCGGTGCATGGTCTCCTCTCCCCGTGGGGTCTTGCGCCCCGCGGGGGAGAATACTCCGAGTCCGGCGCGGCGGGAATGCGCTCAGCGGCTATGAATTTTCAGGCGCGCCCGCGGGGCCTGCCCAGGGCTGAGCGATCAAGACGCCAAGCACGATCAGCGCTAGGGTTGGCTTTGCGCCATCCGGACGCTGATACGCGCCCCGGTGTCGAGGCAGGCAATTTGACGCCTTAAGCCTCGCCCCGCGTCGGCAGCCAGTAGAGAAGGGTCTGGTAGAGAAGGTCCGGGTCCACAGGCTTGGCGACGTGGTCGTTCATGCCGGCGGCGAGGCAGCGGTCGCGGTCCTCGTCGAAGGCGTTGGCGGTCATGGCCAGGATGGGGACGGTCTGCCAGCCGACCAAAGCGCGGATGGCGCGGGCGGCTTCGATGCCATCCATGACCGGCATCTGGATGTCCATGAGGACCAGGTCGTAGGGGCCGGCGGCCGCCTTGGCCACGGCCTCCTGTCCGTTGGTGGCCAGGTCGACGACCAGCCCCACGTCCATGAGGAGATCCCGGGCGACTTCCTGATTGATGGGGTTGTCTTCGACGAGCAGGATGCGGTCGCCGGCATGGCAGCGCCGCAAGCGCCCTTCGGCCCCCACCGCCGCCTGCCTTTCCTTGATGGCGCTGGCAGTGGACTTGCCGAATCTCGCCGTGGCCCAGAAGACGCTGCCTTCCCCCAGCCTCCCTCGGGCGCCGACCTCGCCGCCCATGAGGGCGGCCAGATGCCGGTTGATGGTGAGGCCCAGGCCGGTACCGCCGTAGACGCGGGTGGTGGACGCGTCCGCCTGCTCGAAAGCCTCGAAAATGCGCCCGCATTGCTCCTCCGACAGGCCGATGCCGGTATCGGCGACTTCGAAGCGTACCGTCACCTCGTGATCGTGCGTCGCCTGCACGCTGGCGGAAAGCTCGATCTGTCCTGCGCGGGTGAACTTGATCGCATTGCTCACGTAGTTGAGCAGCATCTGGACCAGGCGCGTGCGGTCGCCCACCAAGTAGCGGGGCACATCGCCCGGGTCGGCGCGGAAAGTGACCCCGCAGTCGCCCAGGCGCTGGGTGGCGAAGAGGCTGAGGTCGGAAAACACTGCGGCGAGGTCGAAGGGCTCGGCCTGGAAACTCACCTTGCCGGCCTCGATCTTGGACAGGTCGAGGATGTCGTTGATGATGGCCAGCAGGTGGTCGGCGGAGGCCCCGATCTTGCGGATCTTGTCCAGTTGCTCTGGGGTGGGGCGGGCCCGTTCCAGCATGTGGTTGAGGCCCATGATGGCGTTCATGGGCGTGCGGATTTCGTGGCTCATATTGGCCAGGAAGGCGCTCTTGGCCCGGGTGGCCGCCTCGGCCTCCTCGGCCCGCTCGCGCAGGGCGGCGTTGAGGGTGGCGACTTCCTCGGCCCGGCGCTCGATGACGGCGTTGGCCTCCTCCAGTTCACGGGTGCGCTGGGCTACGAGCTCCTGCAGGTGGTGGCGATGCATGTCCAGTTCGGCGCCGATGCGCTTCTTTTCGGTGATGTCCTCCTTGAAGGCGACGAAGTGGGTGATGTGACCGCCCTGGGTGCGCACCGGTGCCACTTTCACGAATTCCACGTAGGTGCTGCCGTCGGCTCGCCGGTTGTCGAATTCCCCTTGCCACATGCGCCCGGCGCGCAGATGGGTCCATAGGTCGCGGTAGGTTTCCGCTGGCGTGGCGCCGGAGGCTTGCAGGCGGGCGTTGCGGCCCAGCACCTTTTCCGCGCTATAGCCGGAAGCCCGCTCGAAGGCTTCGTTGACGTACTCGATATTGGCCTGATCGTCGGTGATGACGATGCTCAGGGGGCTCTGTTCCACCGCGAGGTAGAGTTTGCGCAGGGTGGCCTCGGCCTTGCGGCGCTCGCTCACGTCGAGGATCACGCCGCTCCACAGGGCGCTGCCGCCCTCGAAGTGGCCTCCCCGGCGGGCCGCCAATTGAATCCAGCGGCAGCGACCGCTGGGCGCGATGATGCGGACTTCCGCCTGGAAGGGGCGGCCCAGGCGGTTGGCTTCCAGCTCTTCCCGGCGCAGGCCGCGCACGTCGTCGGGGTGCACCATGCCCCAGGCGAGTCCCGGATCGCTGACCAGGGCGTCGGCCGAACACTCGAAAATCTCTTCACAGCGGGGGCTGAAGTAAGTGAAGCGCCCCCCACCTCCGGGGTCGCTCAGGTATTCGTAGAGCACGCCGGGCACCGTGGCGGCAATACGCTCGTAGCGCTCCTGGGCCTTGCGCAACACCGCCTCGGCGCTGACCACGCTGTCGGCCATGGCGTTGAAGGTATCGTCCACCTCCTTCAATTCCAGAATGGTGCTGGGGTGATCGATGCGGGCGCTCTGGTCGCCGCCGCCGAAACGCCGTGCCGTGGCGGTCAGGCGTTCGGCCCAGCCGAGGAAGGAGCGCTGCAATAGGCCGCGGGCCAGGAAGGCCGATCCCAGGGCAATGGCTGCTAGGAGCAACAGGTGGATGCGCAGGCGTTCCTCGGCGTCGGCCAGGGCCACGTTGCGAGCGGCACCCACCACCAGGTAAAGCTCGTCCCGGGACGAGGCCAGGGGGGCGACGCCGTAGTAACAGGCGCCGCCATCGCAGCCCGAGAGTTCGACTACGCCCTCGGCGGGGGCCTTGGCCAGGTGCTCCGCCAGACGGGCTTCCGGCATGGTTTTGCCCACCCAGCGGGCACCGTCGGGATAGCGGGCCAGGACGGTGCCGCGGCGATCGGCGATCTGCACGGTCCAGCCCTCCGGCGGCTGCACGGCGCGGGCGATGCGTTCCAGCCAGGAAAAGGAAAGACTGGCGAAGAGGACGGCCCGCACGCGGCCGTCCGCCGCCAGGAGAGGATAGCCGAAGGCCAGGGCCGGCTTGCCCGAGATGCGGCCCTGGATGAAGCCCCCCAGGCTCAACTCGCGTCGGGTGACCGCTTCCCGGAACCAGGTGCGGTCGCCCACCGCCAAGGGACCGGCAGCGGGAAGGCCGCTGCAGAACAGCGTGCCGTCGGGCAGGGCGGCGCCAAAATTGAGGTAGTCGGCCTGGGTTTGCAGCAGGCGCTGGGCGATGCCCTGGCACTGGTCGGGATCCAGATCCCGCAGATCTTCGGACCGGGCCAGGATGCGCAGAATGTCCCGCGAATGATCGATGGCGCGGCTTTCCTCCACTCGGGCCGTGCGCACCAGCTGGCGGATATCGGTCTCGACCCCGGATACCGCCGCCGCACGCTGCTCGCGATAGCTGAGCAGGGCGAAAACGACCAGGGGAAGCACAGCCACGGCGATGAGAAGCCAGAGGCGGCTGCGCAAATGCGCCAGCATGGGGAGTTCCGGGGAAGATAAGGGGTCGATGTTACGCCTGTGGGATAAAGACGAGAAGCGCCCTCCGGTCGGACCGGGCGAGGGGCATGGCGTGGGTGCAACAGTCAGAGGACAGCGTCCAGGGCTTCGAGCGCCTCCCTCGCCCCGGCGGCGATACCCACCCCGGGGATGCTTCCCACTTCGGCCTCGCCGGGGTTGATGCGGATGAGCGGCAGCCCCAGCCCTTCGCCCAGAATCCGCACGGTGGGGACGTGTGTACCAGCGCCGATTTCCAGGATGACGGTCCGTCCGGCCTGGCGGCGCCAGACGTCCAGTTCCGCCTGCTGCTGCCGGGTGCGAGCGGCGATCCAGGCGCCATCGCCGAACATGAGGATGTTGGGCCGCGCGAGGCCGGCGCAACGGGGGCAGCGGGGCAGCTCACCCAGCCAGCGGCATTCCGCCTCATCCACCCGCGGTTCCAGCGTGCTGGCTGACCAGATGCGCTGACAGCAAGGTTCCAGGCATTGCAGATGGTGGATCGAACCGTGGATTTCGCACACCTCCCCCGCTGCGAAACCCGCTTTGGCGAATTGGCCATCGACGTTGCTGGTCAAGACGAAAAGACCGCCGGGAAGGCGTTCTCCCCAGCGCCGCAGGAGGGCGAAGCCAAGGTGGGGCACGGTGCGCCGATAGAGAGCCAGGCGGTGGCCGTAGAATCCCCAGGCGAGATGCGGGTCGCGGCGGAAGGTGTCGGGGCAGGCAGCCTCCTCGAATGCGATGCGCGCCCGCGCCAGGGCGGGATAGGCCCGCCAGAAGCCATCCCGGCCGCGAAAGTCGGGCAGGCCGGAATCGACTCCCAGGCCGGCCCCGGCGGTGACGAGGAGCGCCTCGGCATTGCCGATCAGGCGGGCGGCGCGGGCGATGGCGGCGGTATCCATGGGGGCGTCCCATTCCGTAGAATGCCCGCATTATCAGCCTCGTGAAGCCCCCCCACAATGAACTCCCCCTTGCTGTCCCCGGTACGCCTCGGCGCCCTGGAGCTCCGCAATCGCCTGGTCATGGCCCCCCTGACCCGCTGCCGCGCCGACAATGCGCAATCCGCTCCGACCGAACTCATGGCCCGCTACTACGCCCAGCGGGCCGGGGCCGGGCTCATCGTCTCCGAGGGCACCATCGTCTCGCCCCAGGGACGGGGCTACCCGTACACGCCGGGTCTCTGGTCCGACGCCCAGGTCGCGGGCTGGAAGCGGGTGAGCGACGCGGTTCACGCCAAAGGCGGGCTCATCGTCTGCCAGTTGTGGCATTGCGGGCGCCTGTCGCTGCCCGATTTCCACGGCGGTGAGGCGCCGCCCGCCCCTTCGCCCATCGACCCCCGCGTCAAGATGTTTTCGCCCGCCGGCCTGCGGGATACCGTCACGCCGCGGGAACTGACGACCGCGCAGATCGCCGCCATCGTCGACGACTTTGGCCGGGCCGCTGCCAACGCCGTGGCGGCAGGCTTCGACGGGGTCGAGATCCATGCCTCCAACGGCTACCTGTTCCACCAGTTCTTCGCCGCCTGCTCCAACACTCGCAGCGACGCCTATGGCGGCTGCTTCGAGAACCGGGCGCGCATCTTCTTTGAAGTCCTGGACGCGGTGGGCCGGGCGCTGCCCTTCGACCGGGTCGGCTTCCGCCTCAATCCCATGCTGAACGGCATCCACGGCATGAGTGTCACCGCCGATACGGTGCCGATGTGGGAGTCCATCGTGCGCCGGGCCAACGCCTACGGCCTGGCCTATCTGCACCTGACCGAACCCTTCATGCCGGGCCAGCTCGACGGCGTGGCGGGCGGCCTGGCCGATGTGGCGGGTCATTTCCGGGAGTTCGCCACCATGCCCATCGTCAGCAATGGCGGCTTCGACCGGGCTCGGGGCGAAGCCTGGGTCGCTGCCGGCCGTTGCGCCGCGGTGGCCTACGGCAAGGCCTGGATCGCCAACCCGGACCTGGAAACCCGCGTCGCCCGGGAGGCCTCCTGGGCGGCGGCGGACCCGGAAACCTTCTACCAGGGCGGAGAGAAGGGTTACATCGACTATCCGGCGCTGGCATGAAGCGCCCGCTCTTCCTGGGTGCCATCGCCCTGGCTCTTGCACTCCCCGCGTCTGGCCGGGCCGCCGAAGGGCTGCCGCCCCCCGTGCTCGCGGCCCTCAAGGCTGCGCAGATTCCGCCTGCCAGCGTGGCTGTCGTGGTCCATCCGGTCGACTCCCGCTTCACCCTGGTGTCCCACAATGCCCGTCAGGCCATGAATCCCGCCTCGGTCATGAAGCTGGTGACCACCTATGCCGCCCTGGACCTTCTTGGCCCCGCATGGACCTGGAAGACCAGTGCCTACACCGAGGCCGATCCGGTGGACGGCAAACTGGGTGGCAACCTCTACCTGAAGGGCGGCGGCGACCCCAAGTTCGCCCTCGAACACTTCTGGGCCCTATTGCGCCAGTTGCGCGGGCGTGGCGTGCAGCACATCGTCGGCGACCTGGTGCTCGATCGCAGCGTTTTCGACGTGCCCCCCGTCGATCCCGGCGCCTTCGACGACAAACCCATGCGTCCCTATAACGTGGGCCCCGATGCTCTGCTGGTCAATTTCCGCGCCCTGCGCTTCACCCTGACCAGCGACGGACGGCAGGTGCGCGTCCTGGCTGAAACCCCAGCCGAGGGGCTGACCATCGACAACCGCGTGCAGGTAGCCAAGGGCGATTGCAGCAGCGACTGGAAGGACGCCATCGTCACCCGCCTGATCGCCGAAAGCGGCAGCCAGCGTCTGGAATTCAGCGGCAGCTACAGCCCGCTTTGCGGCGAGAAGACCCTCAACCTCGCTCCCCTGGACGCCAATGCCCAGGTCGATGGCCTTTTCCGCGCGCTGTGGAAGGAACTGGGTGGCAGCCTGGGGGGCAAAGTGCGTTCCGGCAGCCTTCCCGCCGGCGCCCGCCCGGTGGCGGTCCAGGAATCGCCGCCCCTGGCCGACGTGGTGCGGGACATCAACAAATTCTCCAACAACGTCATGGCCCGCCAGCTCTTCCTCAGCCTGGGCAATGAAACCGGCCCCGGCACGTCGGAACGGGCGCGGCGTCGGGTGGCCGACTGGCTGGCCGGCCGCAATCTGAAATTCCCGGAACTGGTCATCGAAAACGGTTCCGGCCTCTCCCGCCAGGAGCGCATCAGCGCCGAAAGCCTCGACCGCCTGCTCCAGGATGCCTGGAAAAGCCCGGTGATGCCGGAACTGGTCTCGTCGCTGCCCATTGTCGGCATCGACGGCACCATGAAGAAGCGGCTCAAGGAAAGTACGGCCAGCGGCCGCGCCCACATCAAGACCGGCACCCTGGACGGCGTCAAGACCGCCGCCGGCTTCGCGCTCGACAGCCAGGGCCGCCGCTACGCGGTGGTCTTCCTCATCAACCACCCCCGCGCCCAGGCCGGCGGCCCGGCCATCGACGCCCTGCTGCTGTGGGTGGCCCAGCGTCAAAGCGGAGAAATTCCGCCGATCCTGGAAGCGGATTAGAACCAACCAGGTTTCTCGGGGTCTTGGCGGTATGCTCATCGACGTTCCGCCGCCCGCTATGAGATCCATGCTCCTTCCCGCGCTGATCGTTGCCGGATTGGCATCCCACCCGGCCTTCGCCGGCGGTTCCAACTATGGCATCACGGCCGGCGCCCTGCCCGCGATCTCCGGTCATGTGCGCGAATGGCCCGTACCGACTCCGGAGTTCGCCCGCGACCCCGCGCCGGCGCCCGACGGCAGCATTTTCATCGCCGTCATGGCCGGCAACCGCATCGCCCGCTTCGATCCCGCCTCGGAAACCTTCCGCGAATGGACGCTGCCGAGGGGCGCCCGCCCCCACGGCCTGCTGGTCGATCCCGAGGGCATCGTCTGGTACACCGGCAACGGCAACGGCACCATCGGCCGCCTCGATCCGGCCACCGGCAAGGTCACCGAATACCCCGCCCCCTCGGGCGGCGACCCCCATACCCTAGTGCTCGACGCCATGGGGACGATCTGGTTCACCGTCCAGGGCGGCCAGCGCATCGGCCGACTGGACCGCAAGACGGGCCGAATTGTCGAGTACCCCGCTTCCGGCAATCCCTACGGCATCGCCGTCGACGGCCGGGGAATGATCTGGTTCTGCCGCTTCCAGGGCGACAGCCTGGGGCGGCTCGACCCCGCCACGGGCACCTGGACGGAACTCCCCACCGGACGCGGCAGCCAGCCTCGCCGCATGGCGATTGCCCCGAATGGCATGCTCTGGGTCACCGCCTACGGCGACGGCCGGCTCCTCAAGGTCGATCCTGCCGTCGGCAAGGTGGTCGCAAGCTATCCCATGCCGGCAGGGGCCGGGGGCGGCCCCTATGCAGTCACCGTCGATGCCGCCGGCCGGGTCTGGGCCAACGAAATCGCCACCGACACCGTCGCCCTCTTCGACCCGGCCGCGGAAAAGTTCCGGGTCATCCGCCTGCCCTCCCAGGGAGTGGGGATCCGCAAGGCGATCATCGACGCCCGCGGCCGCTACTGGTACATGGGCAGCCACAATGGCCGCCTGGGGGTGATCGATTAGGCTGATCACCAGCCGATGAAGGCCAGGCGAAGAACCCGGTTGCCCCCTAGGCGCCCCCAGGACGGTGAGCCGAGGGATTCAGCTGCCTTCACGAGCCTGAGGTGCCGAAAACGTCTTTATCCCCCCGCATCCAGGTCAGGAGTGCGGCGAAAAGGTGTTCAGGTGTGACGGGCTTGGGGATAAAGTCATTCATCCCGGCATCGATGCAGCGTTGGCGATCCCGCATGAAGGTATTCGCGGAAAGAGCAAGAATGGGCGTGGCGCGATGCCGAGGAAGGAGGCGAATCTGCCGGGTCGCTTCGAGACCGTCGAGCTTCGGCATGCGCAGATCCATCAGGATCACCGCATATTCATGCTCCTTCGCCAAGCGCACTGCCTCTGCGCCGTCTTCCGCGGTATCGGCCCGCAAACCGACTTCCTCCAGTAGAGCCAGGGTCACTTCGCGGTTCATGGGATCGTCCTCGGCGAGGAGGATGAGACGGCCGGAATACCCCGAGCGGAGCAGTTTCTCGACATCCTCGGGAACCGAAACCCCAGCTTCCAGACCCGACGCGGAAGCTTTGCGCAGGCGTGCCTCGAACCAGAAGGTACTCCCCACGCCGGGTGTACTTTCGGCTCCGGCCTCCCCCCCCATCAGGTGGGCCAATTTGCGCACGATGACCAGTCCCAGTCCGGTTCCACCGTACTTGCGAGTTTCCGAGTTATCGGCCTGTTCGAAGGCAGAGAACAGCCGCTGCAAATCTTCCGCGGCGATCCCGATCCCCGTATCCTCGACCTCGAAGCGCAAAGTCACGCTTTCCGGATTTTCAGCCGCACGCCTGGCACGCACGATCACGCGACCACGCTCGGTGAATTTGACCGCGTTGGCGACGTAATTCAGCAATGCCTGTTGCAGTCTTCCGTTGTCCCCCAACAGGATGGGCAGCGGACGATCGACCTCGACGCCCAACTGGAGACCCTTTTCGTCGACCCGGCTTTGCATCATCGAGACGACGTTCTGAAGCACCGCGTCGACGCTGACCGGAGCTTCGCCCACCACGAGCTTGCCTGCCTCGATCTTGGCCAGGTCGAGCACGTCGTTGAGAATTTCGAGAAGATGCTGACCTGAAATCAGGATCTTGCTCACCTGATCTTTCTGCTTGGCAGTCTGTTGCGAGCGCCGCAGCAGATGCGCCATGCCAAGCACCGCGTTCAACGGGGTGCGGATCTCGTGGCTCATGTTCGCGAGGAAGGCGGTCTTGGCTCTGCTGGCCGCTTCGGAGCGGTCCCGGGCCAACTCGAGTTCGGCCGTACGTTCGGCCACCAGTTCTTCTAGCCGATCGCGGTGCTGCTCAAGCTCACGGGTCCGCTCAGCGACCATTTCGGATAGCCCCGTGTTGATTCTGCGGACTTCCTCCTCGGCCTCCCGGCGAGCGCTCCAGTCTTGCGCAACGCGCCAACTGGCCAGGGCAATCCCCGCCAGCAGGAGTGCCACCACCGCAATCAACGGCTGCAAGATCGCTTGGCGGACTTCCGCGAGCTTCGCGGCCGGAACGTGGGCGACCACTTTCCAGAAGTAGAGCTTCGCATCGACGTCGCCACGACTGGGCTGGAACGCCTCATCGGAACCGCTGCTCGATCGCTGCCCCTCGACCAGCGGGTAGACCGTCTGCCAGCTCCACAAACCATCGGCAAGCTCGACCTGGCCGGCGTCTTTGCCGCGAATGTGCTTCCAGGCTTCGGGAGTGCGTGCCGCCAGCGAGTGCTCGGGGCGCTTGAACATGAATCCCCACTCGTCCTCGGGGACCGGACTCTTGAGCCAATACCCCTCGTTGTTGAGCACCATCGCGTGATCGGCAATTGCTGCCGACGAGGCCGCGAAAGCGTCGAGCAGGATGCGGCCAAAATAATTCAGGATGACGATGCCACGTTTCCTGCCCTGACCATCAACCACAGGGGTCGCCACGCGCAGCATGGGTTTGTGCGGTACTTCAACTTTGTCTTGCTCGATGTTGAGATCGAGAGGAGAAACGAATATTCCGCCCGGACTCAACTTGATCGTGTCGGTAAAGAAATAGCGTTGCCCCTTGGGCTGCAACTGCGCCCGGGGGATGGCGACAGCCGCCCCCTCACGGAAATCAACGCGTACCCGCTCCATTCCGGTTTCGTCGATCCAGCGTACTTGATCGTAGATACGCTTGCTTGCCGAGAAATGGAACAAATTGTTCTCGAGCGCCGCGATGGCCTTGGCATCCCCGGAGTCGAGCACGGCATGCAGGGGGCTCGAAGTGGCGAGATAAGAGAGATCGCGGGCGACATCATCGAACCTGCCCTTCAGTGCCGCACCGCCAAGTCCGATGCTCAAGCTTTCCTGGGTCTGTAGCCGGCCGATCTCCCGGTCTACGGCGGCCTGCCCGTAAAACCAGGCCCCCGCGATGACGATCAGAGCAACGGGCAGGAACAGGAGGCTGAAATGATGACGCAAGTAATTCATGGGTTTCGATGATTCTTGTGCTTAAAACTGCTGCGCTCCCTCGTCTTCAGCTCGCAAACATAAGACTCGGTCGAAGCCATGGGTTTTCAGCATCGCCGATTCTCGCAATATTAGCAAACGCCAACATGACAGGCAGTCGCGTTCGCAATCGGAGCCAAATCCCAATGACCGCTCATTGCCAGCCCCCGCCTTCCGGTGAAGGACGCCGAGAAGGCCCATCGGTTACTCCAGCCCAATCGTTTTTCGGGTCACCACTCAACCTTGCTTCGGCAAACGACAACGACAGAACCCCCGAGGTTGTCGCGCATTCCCTCTTTACAGCCGAGGCGGGCCAGGCGTGACCACGGGCAAGCTGCGGGTCAGGATGATCTCGGCCGGAGTCACTTCCGCCCCCAGGGCGTAGGCTTCGACGCCGACGGACAGGGCTTCGCGCAGCGTCTGTCCATAGACCGGATCGATGGCGTCGGCCGGGCGGACCTCCGTCACGTCGCCCCGTTGCACGCAGAACACGAGGGCGGCCCGGGCGCCGTCGGCCACCACCCCCATCATTTCCCGCAGGTGCCTGGCGCCGCGCTCGGTGACGGCATCGGGAAAGAAGCCGATACCGTCATCCACCGCCGCCGTGACGTTCTTCACTTCCACGTAGCAGGGTGGCCAGCCGGCGCCTTCCAGCAGCAGGTCGATGCGGCTGTTCTCGCGGCCGTAGCGCACCTCGCGGCGAAACCCGGTGTAGCCGGCCAACGCCGGCACCCCGCCGGCCCGCAGGGCCTCCTCCACCAAGCCGTTGGGACGGCCGGTATGGAGGCCGACGAGGACGCCGGGAACGGCTTCCACAATCTCCCAGGTCCAGCGCAGTTTGCGTTCCGGATTCTCCGCCGGCGACAGCCACACCCGGCTTCCCGGAGCCTTGCAGCCGAACAGGGAGCCGGTGTTGGGACAATGGGCGTCGACCACGGCACCGGCGATCTCCACCTCCGCCACGAAACGGTTGCGGCGCTGGACGAGGCGCCCTTCGGTCAGAGTTGGCAGGCGCATCAGAGCAGCTTTTGCAGGAACAGCGCCGTCCCGGCTGCCGGATCGAGCACGTAGGGGGCGAACCCGGCCCGCTCGTAAGCCTGCAGGGCACTCCGGTTATTGGCCAGCAATTCCAGGGTCAGCTTGCAGCAGCCCAGCTCCCGCGCCCGCCCCTCGGCCCAGACCAGCAAGGCCTGGCCGACGCCGGAGCCGCGCACATTGGTGTGGGCGACGATGTCGTGGATGTTGAGGAGCGGCCGGGCGGCGAAGGTGGAAAAGCCGGCGAAGCAATTGATGAGCCCCACGGCCCGTCCGCCCAGCCAGGCCAGGGCGCCATGAAAACTGGGGAGTCCGCGCAGTTCGCCCACCAGATGGTCATGGGCGTAGACCGACAGCCCGCTGCCGCCGCCCATGGGGTCACGGGCGTAGTGGTCGAGGAGGTCGAGCCAAGCGGCGGCCTGGGCGGGATCGTCGAGATCCACCGGCGTGACAACAAGGGCGCTGGCCATCACAGACCCAGCGCGTCCCACATCCCATCGACCCGTTTTTTAACCGCCTCGTCCATGACGATGGGCCGCCCCCATTCGCGGTGGGTCTCCCCCAGCCACTTGTTGGTGGCGTCCAGTCCCATCTTGGAGCCGAGACCGGCCACCGGGCTGGCGAAGTCTAGGTAGTCGATGGGCGTGTTGTCCACCAGGGTCGTATCCCGGGTGGCGTCCATGCGGGTGGTGATGGCCCAGATGACTTCCTTCCAGTCGCGGATGTCGATGTCGTCGTCCACCACGACGATGGTCTTCGTATACATGAACTGACGCAGGAAGGACCAGATGCCGAACATCACCCGCTTGGCGTGTCCGGGGTACTGCTTGCGGATGCTGACCAGGGCCATGCGGTAGGAACACCCCTCCGGCGGCAGGTAGAAATCGACGATTTCCGGATACTGCTTCTGCAGGAGCGGCACGAACACCTCGTTGAGCGCCACGCCGAGGATGGCCGGTTCGTCCGGCGGTTTGCCGGTGTAGGTGCTGTGGTAGATGGGATTCTGGCGCGTGGTGATGCGCTCGACGGTGAAGACCGGGAATTCGGCCTGCTCGTTGTAGTAGCCTGTGTGATCACCGTAGGGGCCTTCCAGCGCCGTTTCGCCGGGGTGGATGACGCCCTCCAGCACGATCTCTGCCGACGCGGGCACCTGCAGGTCGGAACCCAGGCACTTGACCAGCTCGGTCTTGCCGCCCCGCAGCAGGCCGGCGAACTGGTATTCGGAAAGCGAATCCGGCACCGGCGTCACGGCACCCAGGATGGTGGCCGGGTCGCAGCCGATGACCACGGCCAGCGGGAAGGGCTGGCCCGGTTTCGCCAGTTGATGGTCGCGGAAATCCAGGGCCCCGCCGCGGTGGGCCAGCCAGCGCATGATGACCTTGTTCGGTCCGAGCACCTGCTGCCGGTAGATGCCCAGGTTCTGGCGCGCCTTGTGGGGCCCCCGCGTCACCACCAGGCCCCAGGTGATGAGGGGTGCCACGTCGCCGGGCCAGCAGTGCTGGATGGGCAGACGGGAGAGGTCCACGTCCTTGCCTTCCCACACCACTTCCTGGCAGGAGGCCGAGGACACGGTCCTGGGCGACATGTTGAGTACCTGTTTCAAGACCGGCAGCTTCTCCCAGGCATCCTTGAGCCCCTTGGGCGGTTCCGGTTCCTTGAGGTAAGCCAGCAGTTTTCCCACCTCCCGCAGGGCGGTCTTCCAGTCGCCTTCCTCGCCCATGCCCAGGGCCACCCGCTCGGGGGTGCCGAAGAGGTTGGCCAGAACGGGAATGCCGTGCCCGGTGGGCTTCTCGAAGAGGATCGCCGGGCCGCCGCCGCGCAGGACGCGGTCGCAGATTTCGGTCATTTCCAGATGAGGATCCACCGGGACACCCACCCGGCGCAGTTGGCCCCGGGTTTCGAGTTGGGCGATAAAGTCGCGCAGGTCGTGGTATTTCATAGCGTGAGGGAGATCCGAGACGCGGCAACGATGCCCAAAAGCGGGCTGAAAGGCAAATCAGCCCAGGAGATTGGCCAGCATCTTGCTGGCCAGCAGGGCGAGGAAGACGCCGAAGGCGCGTTTCAGCTTCTTGATGGGCAGCCGGTGGGCGAGGCGCGCGCCTACCGGAGCCATCAGCATGCTCAGGGCGACGATGCCGACGAAGCCTGGCAGATAGACGTAGCCGAGCGTATAGGGCGGTAGCCCCACCGCCCCCCAGCCGGCGAAGCCATAGCCGATTGAGCCCGCCAGGGCGATGGGGAAACCCATGGCGGCCGAAGTTCCCACGGCCGTGTGCATGGCGACGTTGCACAAGATCATGAAGGGGACGGAAAGGAAGCCCCCCCCGGCCGCCACCAGGCTGGAGACGATGCCGATGGCGCCGCCCGCGGCGAAAAGCCCGGTGGCGCCTGGCAGGCCACGCTGGGGCTTGGGGCGGACATCCAGCACCATCTGGGCGGCGGCGTAGTACACGATGCAGACGAAAGCCGCCGCCAGGGGCCGTGTCGGCACCCAGCCGGCGACCAGGGAACCCCCCAGGGTGCCCAGCACGAGGCCAGGCGCCATGGCCCGCACGATGGCCCAATCGACCGCCCCGTGGGCGTGGTGGGCACGCATGCTGGACAGGGAGGTGAGCACGATGGTGGCCATCGAGGTGCCCAGGGAGAGGTGCATGAGGTGCTCCTGGGGGAAACCCTGGGCGGCGAAGATCATGTACAGGAAGGGCACCAGGGTCATACCCCCGCCGACGCCGAACAGCCCGGCGACGAATCCCCCGAACATGCCCAAGAGCGGGTACAGGAGCCACCAGAGCGTCACGGGGATTCCATCAACGAGGCGGTGATGAAGGCCCATTCCGCTGCGCTCACCGGCGTGATCGACAGCCGGTTGCCCGGCGCCAGGAGGCGCATGGCGGCCAGTTCAGGACACTGCCGCAGGCGGGCGAGGGGAACGAAGGCAGTCTTGCTCACCAGACGCACATCCACCAACTGCCAGCGCGGCGCCTCGGGGCGCGACCGCGGATCGAAGTAGGCGCTAGCTGGATCAAACTGGGTGGCATCGGGGTAGGGAAGAGAGCACACGGCGCAGATACCGGCGATCCCTGGCTCGGCACAGCCCGAGTGATAAAAGAAGGCCAGATCGCCGACGGCCATGCTATCCCGCATGAAGTTGCGCGCCTGGTAATTGCGCACGCCGAACCAGGGCACCGTCTGACCCGGCCGGGCAGCCAGATCGTCAATGGAAACCTCTTCAGGTTCGGATTTCATTAGCCAGTAAGGCATCGGGCACCTTCAAAAGCAAACGGGCGGCAGGATCGCTGCCACCCGTTACGCTTGCCAGAAAAACTGGCCCCCGCAAGTGCCGTCAGGCCGGCATCCTGAACCTGGGTTCAGAGTGGTTGCTTTCCTCCCGCATCAGGCGCCTCCGAAGAAGGAGGCTCACAACAGCGGTTTCGACGGTTCGCAACCGATGCCAATCAGCATTGGTCCAAGGAATATATGGCCTTGACAAACACCGCAGGGGACACTCGGCGGTCGGGGCCGCGGCCGTCACAGATCAAGCTGGCTTTGCGGTCCCAGCACGGTGTCTAGCCGTGCTCCCATGGCGTCGATTCTACGCTTTGCCTCGCAACTGGCAAGCGAATCGTCGTCTTCGGCGATTGCTTCGCCGGGGAGGGCCCGGGGGGCGGAGAGGTGTTCGTGGGCAATGTTGAGGGCTGCCATGACGGCGACCCGTTCGGCGATGGTGTTGCGGGTGCGCTGGGCGATGTCGCGCATACGCCCGTCCACCAGCTCCACGGCGGCGAGCAGGGCATCCCTTTCTTCCGGCAGGCAGGCCACGCGGTACTCGCGGCCCATGATCTTCACGTCCAGGTGATTCGTCTCACCGTCCACTTCAGGCGTCCTCCGGCAGTTTGCCCACCAGGGTTTCCAGGCGGTCGCGGGCGGTATTGATTTTCTGGCGCAGTGAAAGGCGCTCGGACTCCGCCGTGGCCAACTGGTTGCGCAGGACTTCGTTTTCGGCCCGCAGCCGGTGCACGACGGCGAGCACCTGCTCGATCTTGCCTTCCAGGGCATCCAGTTCACTATTCATGGGGCGCACTATAGGGGGAAAAACAAAATGCCGTCAAGGATTAAGCCCATGTTCTGCAAGTGGATTGTTCGGAGCCGTGGCGCTTTTTCCCAGCCCGGGCGGAAGGGCCGCTGCTATAATTACGGCCGTGTCAGGTGCCGCGGGAGGATCGTTCCGAACGCGGTTAAACGGGAAAGCGGTGCGTTCCGTCAGGGAACCATTCCGCTGCTGCCCCCGCAACGGTAAGCGAGTGCGGATTTGCCCTCACGCCACTGGGTTTCGGCCTGGGAAGGCGGCAAATCAAGACTCGCGAGCCCGGATACCGGCCTTGCACATTCAGCGAAGGGCCGCGGGGAGGCGGTACCGGGCTTTGCCCATTCTCTCTCGGCGCTTCATCCATCAGCCTCCGGCGCGCGGGGACGCACGCCGGCTAAGGGAGAATCATGAAAGTCCATCGCAAGCTCTGGGCGGCGCTCGTACCCGCCTTTTTCCTTCCTCCACTGCACGCTCAGCAGGAATCCCGTCTGGACCCGGTGGTGGTGACCGCCAGCCGGTTCAGCGAATCCGCCCTAGGGGCTGCAGCCAGCGTGCTGGTCGTCGGGCGGGACGAAATCCTCCGCTCGGGCGCCACGACGCTGCCGGACGTGCTGCGCCACGTCGCCGGCGTCGTCGTGCGCCCCCTCTATGGTTCCATCGGCGCCGACACGGCCCTGGACATGCGGGGTTTCGGCGACGGTGCCGCCCAGCGCACCCTGGTGCTGTTGAACGGCCAGCGCCTCAATCCTCTGGATTCCACCAGCGTCGATTGGGGTCTGGTGCCCCTGGACAGTATCGACCGCGTCGAGGTGATGAGCGGCAGCGCCGCGGTCCTCTACGGGGACAACGCGGTGGGGGGGGTGATCAACATCGTCACCGGCGCGGCCAGGGATGGCGGCAGCGTGGTGCTCGGCCTGGGCAGCCGGGACGGGCGGCAGTTCGCCGCCAATCTGTCCCGCCGCCTGGGCGAATTCGATCTGGCGCTTTCTGCCAATCATCAGGCCACGGACGGCTGGCGGCGCAACAATGTGCAGGAGCGCGACAACGCCAGCGGCCGCCTCGCCTACCGTTTCGGGCGCGGGGAAGCCTTCGTCGAACTTGGCTGGTCCAAGCTGGAGAGCGGGTTACCGGGGGTGCTCAGCGAGGCGCGCTACCGTGACGATCCCCGTCAGGCCGAGACCCTGGACAGTTTTGCCCAGCGCCGGGGCAATTTCGTGCGCCCTGGCGTCGACTGGCAGATTACGGACAGCTTGAGTCTGGCGGCCGAGTTGTCCCTGGCGGAAACGGCCAACGAGTCCTGGATTTCCAATTTCTTCTCCTACGACCGGCGGGAGACCGACACCCTCGCCTTTACCCCGCGCCTGCGCTGGCAGCATGGCCTGGGCGCGCTTTCCAGTACCACGACCTTGGGTGTCGATTTTTACGACGGCGAACTGGAGTCACATCGCTACGCCTCGCCCCATGGTGCGCTGAACAAGGTGGTGCGCATCGACCAGACGAGCCGCGGCGTCTATGTTCAGAATCGCACCGATCTCACCGGGTCGCTGACCCTGACCCTGGGCGCCCGCCACCAGTCCATCGATCAGACCGCCCGGGACAGCACCGGGCCGCGGCTCACCAACGACCACAGCGAGCGCATCGGCGAAGTGGGCCTGAGCTACAGACCCCTGGCCGGGCTGCGTCTGTTCACCCGTGCGGGGACCACCTTCCGCTTTGCCAATCTGGACGAACTCACCACCTTCACCGGCTTCATCAACCAGCGCCTGCGGCCGGAAACGGGCCGCTTCGTCGATGTCGGCGGGCAGTGGAGCGGCGCCGGTCATAGCCTCGCGCTCACCGCTTACTCGCTGAGCATGGAGGACGAAATCGCCTTCAACGCACTGACCTTCGAAAACGAGAACCTGGCCAAGACGCGGCACCGGGGCGTGGAAGCCAATGGCAAACTCGCGCTGGGCCACAACTGGCAATTGAGCGGCGGGGCGAACCTCCAGTCCGCGGTCTTCCGGGACGGGGTCGACCAAGGCAAGCGCATTCCCCTCGTGCCCCGCATCCAGGGTCATGCAGGGCTGCATTTCCTGCCTGCCCCTGGCTGGGATCTGGCCCTGCTGGCCGAGCACGTCGGCCAGCGCTACTACGGGGGAGACACCGCCAATGCACGCTCCCGCCTGCCTTCGTACACAGTGGCCGATTTCGTCGTGACCTGGCAGCGGGACAACTGGACCGCCCGGGCGCGAGTGCAGAACATTGGCGATCGACATTACGCGCCTACGGCCTACGATTTCGGCTTTGGCTCCAGTTACTATCCCGCCGATGGGCGAAGCTTCTTCGCCGACCTGCGCTATAGCTTCTGATCTTGCCCACCCGCCGCCGCGCTCTCCTGATCCTGCTTGGCCTCGCGTTTCTCGCGCTGGGCAGCCTCGGGGTGGCCCTGGCGGTGGGTTCCGTGGCGCTAGGGCCCGGAGAACTGGCTGCGCTGCTCGTCGGAGGCGAGGGGCCCGCCGCCGACATCGTCTGGCAATTGCGCCTACCTCGAGCGCTGGCCGGTTTTGCCTGCGGCGGGCTGCTGGCTCTGGCCGGTGCCCTGATGCAGAGTCTGCTGCGCAATCCCCTGGCTGATCCCTACGTCCTGGGGGTATCCGGTGGTGCGGGGGTGGGGGCCCTGGTGGCCATGCTGCTGGGGCTCTCCGCCGGCCTGGTGGATGCCCTGGCCTTTGCCGGCGCCCTGGCCGCCATGCTGGCGGTGTTCGGGATCGCCCACGGGGACGGCAGTTGGACCCAGACCCGGCTGCTCCTCACCGGGGTCATCGTTGCCGCCGGCTGCGGCGCCCTCATTTCCCTGCTGCTGGCGCTGGCGCCCGAAGCCAGCCTGCGTGGCATGCTGTTCTGGCTGATGGGCGACCTGAGTCCGGCGGGTGAATGGCAGATGCCCCTCCTCGTGCTTGGGTCGTGTCTGCTGCTCTGCCTGCCGCAGGCCCGGGAACTCAATCTTCTGGCCCGCGGGCTACTGGAGGCCCAGGCCCTGGGGGTTTCGGTAGGTCGTCTGCGCTTTCTGGTCTATTTCCTGGCCGCCATGGCCACCGCAACGGCCGTGACTACCGCCGGCGCCATAGGATTCGTCGGCCTTCTGGTGCCCCATGGGGTGCGCCTGTTGGCGGGGGGCGATCAGCGCTTGCTTCTGCCTGCTTCCGTCCTGGCGGGGGGAGCGCTGCTGGTGGCGGCCGATACCCTGGCCCGGACCGTAGTGGCGCCGCAGCAACTCCCGGTCGGCGTTCTGACCGCCCTCATCGGCGTCCCGGTCTTTCTCCTGGTGCTGGCGAGGCAGCCCCGGTGAGCGCGCCCCTGCTCGAAGCCCGTTCCCTCTGTGTCGCCGTGGCCGGCCGGACACTGGTACAGGGCCTCGACCTGGCGCTCGGGGCCGGAGAATGCCTAGCCATTCTGGGACGCAATGGGGCTGGCAAATCGACTCTGCTGTCGACCCTGGCGGGTTTGCGCCCCCCCCGGTCGGGGGAGGTGCTGCTGGGAGGAGAATCGACGACCCGACTCCCGCCGCGGGCTGCCGCGCTCCGCAGGGCCTGGCTCGGGCAGCAGCGGGGCGACCCCTTTGCCACCACGGTTCTCGAAACCGCCCTGACCGGACGCCATCCCCACCTGGGCCGCTGGGACTGGGAAAGCGAGGCGGATGCACAACTGGCCCGCGCCGCGCTGGCGGAGGTCGACCTGGCCGGTCTGGAGTCCCGCGGGGTGGATACCCTGTCGGGGGGCGAGCGGCAACGGCTGGCCATCGCCACCCTGCTGACCCAGGCGGCCCCCCTTTACCTTCTCGACGAGCCGCTTTCCCATCTCGATCTGTGCCATCAGGTGGCGATCCTCGGACTGTTCAAGGGCCTGGCGCGCGCCCGTGGCGTGGGGGTCGTCATGGTGCTGCACGACCCGGGCCTGGCCTACCGCTACTGCCAGCGCGCTCTGCTTTTGTACGGAGAAGGCGAGGCGGAATGCGGGCCGGTGGCCGACATGCTGACCGCGCATGGTCTGACCCGACTCTACCGGCAGCCCCTGCGCTGCGCCGATCTTGGCGGCGGGAGGGTCTTCGTCCCCGAGGAGGCGGGTGCCGTTTCGGGCTATCCTGACGCCTGTCTTTCAGAACGGCGGGGGTAATGATGGTACTGCCTGGAGATACCCTGCGCGGAGTCCACGCATGTTCCGGGGGTGCTCCGTGGGGCGCAGCGGACCATGACACGCAAAGGCGAACGGCGTTCTGGCGGGCGTTCGGGACTTGCCCTGTGTTGGAACAAGTTTCGGCATGAGACGCCATCCCGCCAGCTTCGTGATTCTGTGCGCTCTAGGGGTGCTCACGGCCCTTCCCGGGCTGGTGAGTCTGGCCGGCTTTGGCGCCACCCTGCATCCCATCCTGGAAGACCCCATGGCGGGACTTGCGCTGCTGGTTTCCGCTCTTGCCCTGATCGGTTCGGGGCTTTTTCCCTACTTCATCGCCCGCTTGATGCAGCGGGACAAAGACTGACTAGGGTGTGCTCCCAGTACCGGCAGTCCGTCGCTTACCGTGAACACGCCCTAAGCAGCGGTGGTGGGAAAAAAGCGCACCAGCACCGCGTCGTGGCGGGCGATGTGGTCCTGCAGCCAGTAGGACAGCAGGCGGTGCAGGCGGCGCACCAGATCGGCCGTCTGCAAGGGATCCAGGCTGGCGGTCAGTTCCTGGATGGTCAGGGCGATGGCCGCGTGGTCTTCCTTGTGCCGTTCGCAGAAATCCGGCGCGATGCGCGCGACGCCGTGGGACCGCATGAGGGTTTCCTCGGTGCGGAAGTGGTCCACCAGGTACATGAGCAGGTCACCGAGCAGGTTGCCCAGATCGGCGTGGCACTCGGATTGCATCCTGACCAGGCAATCGCGGCAACTGCAGCGGCTGTCGGGGATGCGGCACACCGTGTTTAAGCGGTCCACGCAGGCCAGGAGCAGGCTATGCTCGAGATCGATCTCGGCGTGGCCGGTGGGGCAGGGCAGGGCGGGGGCGACGATGTCGCGATCCATCTGGGGCGACGCGAACCGGAAAAAGGGGGGGTGCCGAAATTATAGTGCAGAAAGCCCCTAGCCCCACTATAGGTATTTTGGGCTATTAGCCTGCTCCACGGACTGCGCAACAAAATGGGATGAAGGATTTGCGCCGCTGGTGCCAAGCGAAGCGCTGATCCGGCGGGCCCGGCGGGGGACATGATAAAATCCGGCTCCTCTCTGCAAGTCCCCCTGGATCCCCATGTTTTCCGGCATTGTCGCCGCCGTCGGCCGTATTACCCAGCTCACCCCCCGGGAGGCGGGCTTTCGGCTGACCGTCGAGGCCGGCGGGCTGGATATCTCAGATGTCGCTCTCGGCGATTCCATTGCCCACAACGGCGTCTGCCTCACCGTGGTGGCCCGGGAAGGTGGGCAGTTCTGCGTCGATGTCTCGCCGGAAACCCTCGCCTGCACCGTGGGCCTCCACGCTCCCGGCCCGGTCAATCTGGAAAAGGCGCTGCGCCTCGCCGACGTGGTCGGCGGCCATCTGGTTTCCGGCCATGTCGATGGTGTTGGCGAAGTGCTGCGCTTCGACCCGGTGGGCGACAACCGCCTCCTGGAAATCCGGGCGCCGGAGGGTCTGGCCAAGTACATCGCCCGCAAGGGGTCAATCACCGTCGATGGAACCAGCCTCACCACCAACACGGTCAATGGAACGGACTTCACCATCAACCTAATCCCCCACACCCTGGAACGCACCACGCTCAACCGCCTGCAACCGGGCAGCAAGGTGAATCTGGAGGTGGACCTCATTGCCCGCTACTGCGAGCGACTGCTGAACCCGGAAAGCTGACATGGCTCCGATGCACCCCGCCATCTCCACCACCGACGAGATCGTCGCCGAATTGAAGGCCGGCCGCATGGTCGTCCTGGTGGACGAGGAAGACCGCGAAAACGAAGGCGACCTGGTCATGGCTGCCGAGCACATCACGCCGGAAGCGATCAATTTCATGGCCAAGTTCGGCCGCGGACTGATCTGCCTGACCCTCACCCTGGCCCGCTGCAAAAAACTGGGCCTGACCCAGATGGCGCGCAACAACGGCACCGTGTACGGTACCGCCTTCACCGTGTCCATCGAGGCCGCCGAGGGAGTCACCACGGGCATTTCCGCCGCCGACCGGGCCCGTACCATCCAGGTGGCCGTGGCCAAGAACGCCACCGCCGACGACATCGTCCAGCCCGGCCACGTCTTTCCCATCACCGCCCGGGAAGGCGGCGTGCTGGTGCGTGCCGGCCATACCGAGGCGGGCTGCGACCTGGCCGGTTTGGCAGGCCTGGAGCCGGCGTCCGTCATCTGCGAGATCATGAATGACGACGGCACCATGGCGCGCCTGCCCGAACTGCTGGAGTTTGCCCGGCAGCACGGCCTCAAGATCGGCACCATTTCCGACCTCATCCACTATCGGGCTGCGTCCGAGAAGTTGGTGGAGCGGGTCACGGCCAAGCCCATCCAGACTCCCCATGGGGAATTCGTCCTCCACGCCTACGTGGACCGGGCCTCCGGCGCCACCCATCTGGCCCTGGTCAAAGGCACCATCCCGGCCGGGGAGGAAACCCTGGTTCGGGTGCACGAGCCCCTGTCGGTCCTCGATTTCCTCGATCCGGGCAGCAAACGACAGTCCTTTTCCATCGACCAGGCCCAGGCCGCCCTGGCGCAAAGGGGCCATGGCGTCATCGTTCTCATGCACCGACCGGAAGACGGCGAGGCCCTGCTCAGCCGCCTCACCGGAAACGCCCCCAAGGGTCAGGCGAAGTGGGATCCTCGCACCTATGGCATCGGCGCCCAGATCCTGCGCGACCTGGGTGTGACCAAGATGCGCTTGCTCTCCAGCCCGCGCCGCATGCCCTCCATGACCGGCTTCGACCTCGAAGTTACAGGATTCGTCACCTGCCCCTCGGAACTGAACTAATGCCCCGCTTCGACAAGCTCTACGAATACGACACCAACCTCAAGGGCGCCGGTCTCAAAGTCGGCATCTGCATGAGCCGCTTCAATCAGGACGTGGGCGAGGGACTGCTCTCGGCCTGCGTGGCCGAGTTGAAGCGCCTGGGGGTGGCCGATACCGACATGGCCATTGCCACCGTGCCGGGTGCACTGGAAATCCCTCTGGTGTTGCAGACCATGGCCCAGAGCGGCAGATACGACGCCCTCATCGCCCTGGGGGCGGTCATTCGCGGCGAGACCTACCACTTTGAGGTGGTGTCCAACGACGCCTGCCGGGCGGTGATGGAGGTGCAACTCGACACCGGCGTACCAGTGGCCAACGGCATTCTTACCTGCGAAAACGACGACCAGGCCCTGGCGCGCATGCAACCCAAGGGCAGTGATTGCGCCCAGGCCGCCGTCGAGATGGCCAATCTTCTGAAAGCCCTCACCGATGACCGCTAAGCCCCAGGAATCCGGCACCGCCAAGGCGCCCGCCAAGTCCGCCCGCCGCCGGGCACGGGAATTCGCCCTGCAGGGCCTCTACCAGTGGCGGGTCGGCGGTCAGGACGAAGCCGCTATCGAAGCCCATCTGCCGGAGCTCGAAGGCTTCGAGAGAGCCGACAAGGTTTTCTGCCAGAAACTCGTGCGGGGAGTCCTCGCGCAGCGGGAAACCCTAGCCGGCCAGATCGGCGCCCACATCGACCGCGGCTTCGACGAGCTTTCCCCCGTCGAGGCTTCGGTCCTGCTCATCGGCGCCTTCGAGCTGAATCACCACCCGGAAACGCCCTACCGCGTCATCATCAACGAGGCCATCGAACTGGCCAAGGCCTTCGGCGGCACCGACGGCCACAAGTACGTGAACGGAGTTCTGGACAAGCTGGCCGCCGACCTGCGGACGGTCGAAATCGAAGCCAAGAAGCCTCGCCGCTGAGCGCCCGTGAAAATTCCCTTCGCCCCCGCTCACCTGACCCAAGTGCGCCCGCTCGGGCGCGCCCCAGGAATCCCCAGGCACTGAAGGGGACGGCGTGTCCGAATTCGCCCTCATCGACCGCTACTTCACGCGGCCCACGCCGGGGGCCGTCCTCGGCCCCGGTGACGACTGCGCCCTGCTGGCCCCGACCCCGGGCATGGAACTGGCCGTCACAACCGACATGCTGGTGGCCGGCACCCATTTCTTCCCCGATACCGACCCCCGCAACCTGGGTTGGAAGGCTCTGGCGGTCAACGTCTCCGACTTGGCCGCCATGGGCGCCCTGCCGCGCTGGGCGACCCTGGCCGGCAGCCTGCCCGCTGCCGACGAGGCCTGGATCGCCGCCTTCGCCGAGGGTTTCTTTGCCTGTGCCAGGGCTTTCGGCGTCGATGTGGTGGGCGGCGACACCACCCGCGGCCCGCTCAGTCTCTGCATCACCGCCCTGGGCGAGGTACCTCCCTGCCAGGCCCTGCGCCGGGGTGGCGCCCGCCTCCACGACGACATCTGGGTCTCCGGCCGGCCGGGTCTGGCTGGCCTCGGCCTCGCCCACCTGAAGGGCAAGGCGGAACTCCCCGAGCCCTGGCGCCGGCTGTGCCTCGCTGCCCTGGAAAAGCCCCAGCCCCGCGTGAGCCTGGGTCTGGCGCTGCGCGGCATCGCCAGTGCCGCCATCGATGTTTCCGACGGCCTCCTGGCCGATCTGCGCCATATTGCCGAGCGTTCGGGTCTGGCCGCCGCGGTGCGCCTCGTCCAGCTGCCCCACCTGCCCAAGGGGCAGACGCCAGACGCCATCCCCCGGGCCCTGGCCCTGGACGCTCAACTGGCGGGGGGCGACGACTACGAACTGTGCTTCACCGCCCCGACCGACCAGAGACTGGCCATTGGCAAGATCGCCGCCGACCTGGAACTGCCCCTGTGGTGCATCGGCGAAATGCAGGCCGGCCCGGCGGGCGGCGTGACCGTCTTCGACCCGGATGGTCAACCCATCGCCTTTGACCATCAGGGCTACGACCACTTTCCGAGCGCCTGAGATATGGCCGACACCCCGCCCAGCCTGCGCTTCCTCTTCGCCCACCCGGCCCACTTCATCGCCTGCGGCTGCGGCAGCGGCCTCTCCCAGTGGGCGCCCGGCACTGTCGGAACGCTCTTCGCCTGGCTCAGTTTCGTCCTCTTTCGCCCCTATTGCAGCGAAGTGCAGTTGGGAATCGCCTTCGTGCTCGCCTACGTAGTCGGTTTCTGGGCCATCGACACTGCCGGCCGCAGCCTGGGCGATCCCGACCACGGCAGCATCGTGTGGGATGAGATCGTTCCCTTCTGGATCGTGCTGCTGCTGACGCCGACCGGGATACTGTGGCAGGCAGTCGCCTTCGCCCTCTTTCGCTTCTTCGACATCGTCAAGCCCCAGCCGGCCAGGTACTTCGATCAGCACGTCAAGAACGGTTTCGGCGTTATGGCCGACGATGCCGTGGCGGCAGGATATACCTTGCTGGTTGTCGCGGCACTGAAAGCGCTGCTGGGGTAATTCGCGGCTGAACGGGGACCAGGACCGAAAAATGCCGCCGCCTATGCACTTATATGCATGGGTTGTCGCGACCAAGGCGCAAGGTGTTTAGAAAAGACGACTTGAAACCCTGATCTAATCATGGGATTAGGCACTGCCAGGGTTGCTGCGAAATTTGACAGATGCTCCAGGGTTGAGCATTCTGCTCGCAGCGCTCAACCCCTGCCGCTGCCGTTCTAATGGGGGAAAAACTGCACCTGAGCGCAAATTGCAAGAAAAGGAGCGATAGTTCGCTTGCACCGGCAAATTTGGGGCATAATTTTTGCACCCCTGATTTGTCCCAAACCGCGGCCGCGTTCTCCGTGACCCGTCTCCCGCGGTTTCTCATCAGCGTTCCGAACAATACTGTCGAGGAGACGTCATGCAAAAGTCGCTTCACATCGACCCCGTCAAATGCACGGGGTGTCTGCAGTGCGAGATGGCCTGCTCATTTGAGCACACGGGGATCGTCAATCCCGCAAAGTCCCGCATCAAGGTTTTCAATTTCGAGCACGAGGGCCGCAAGGTGCCCTACACCTGCACCCAGTGCTCCGACGCCTGGTGTATGCACTCGTGCCCGGTCGAGGCCATCGTCATCGATTCGGCCACCGGCGCCAAGATTGTCAAGGAAGCGACCTGCGTCGGCTGCAAGGTGTGCACCATTTCCTGCCCCTTCGGCACCATCAACTACATGGCTGACGTCGGCAAGGTCCACAAGTGCGATCTGTGCGGCGGCGACCCCGAGTGCGCCAAGGCCTGCCCCACCGGCGCCATCACCTATATCGACTCGGAAGGCACTGGCCTCGACCGCATGCGCGCCTGGGCTGCCAAGTCCCTTCCCGCCGCCGCTGCCTAAGGAGAACAAGCATGAGCTGGAACAGAAAAATCCTCCGCGTGAACCTGACCGCGGGCACCTGCACCCCCGAACCCCTGAACATGAAGTGGGCCGACGAGTACCTTGGCTCCCGGGGCCTGGGCACCAAGTATCTGTACGAGGAAACCGACCCCAAGGTCGATCCCCTCTCCCCCGAGAACAAGATGATCATGGCCACCGGCCCCCTTACCGGCACCATGGCCTCCACCGGCGGCCGCTACACGGTCATCACCAAGGGTCCGCTGACCAACGCCATCGCCTGCTCCAATTCCGGTGGCTTCTTCGGCGCCGAAATGAAGTTCGCCGGCTGGGACATGATCATTTTTGAAGGCAAGTCCCCCAAGCCTGTCTATCTTTACGTCGAGAACGACACCGCCGAACTGCGCGACGCCTCCCACCTGTGGGGCAAGACTTGCTGGGAAACCGAAGAGATGATCAAGACGGCCCACCAGGATCCGCAGATCCGCGTGTCGTCCATCGGCCGTGCCGGTGAGAACTTGGTGCTCTTCTCCTGCATCGTCAACGACCTGCACCGGGCCGCCGGCCGCTCCGGCGTCGGCGCGGTGATGGGCTCCAAGAACCTCAAGGCCGTCGCCCTGCGCGGCACCAAGGGGGTTTCCGGCATCAAGAACTACGGTGAATTCAAGCAGGCCTCCGATGCCGCCAAGAAAGTGCTCAAGGACAACGCCGTCACCGGCCAGGGCCTGCCCACCTACGGCACCCAGGTGTTGATGAACGTGATCAACGAAATCGGCGCCCTGCCCACCCGCAACCACCGCGACGTGCAATTCGAGGAAGCCTCCAAGATTTCCGCCGAAGCCATGCACGAAGTGCGTCCCACCGACGGTAAAAAGCATCTGGTCACCAACCAGGCCTGTTTCGGCTGCACAATTGCCTGCGGCCGCGTGTCGCAGATGGACAAGGGGCACTTCACCGTCGAGAACAAGCCGCAGTACTGGGGCGCCTCGGGCGGTCTGGAGTATGAAGCTGCCTGGGCCCTGGGCGCCGCCAATGGCGTCGGCGATCTGGAAGCGCTCCAGTACGCCAACATGCTGTGCAACGAAGACGGCATGGACCCCATCACCTTCGGTGCCACCGTCGGTGCGGTCATGGAACTCTACGAAATGGGCGTCATCACCAAGGAAGAGTTGGGGATGGATTCACCCTTCGGCTCCGCCAAGGCCCTGGCTTACCTGGCCGAAATCACCGCCCGCGGCGAAGGCTTCGGCAAAATTCTCGGCCAGGGCTCCAAGCGACTGACCGCCAAGTACGGCCATCCCGACCTGACCATGAGCGTCAAGGGCCTGGAATTCCCCGCCTACGACGGTCGCGGCATCCAGGGCATCGGTCTCAATTACGCCACCTCCAATCGCGGGGCCTGCCATGTGCGGGGCTACACCGTGGCTTCCGAAGTGCTGGGCATTCCGGTCAAGACCGAGCCCACCGCCACCGAAGGCAAGCCCGAACTGGTCAAGGCCTTCCAGGACGCCACCACGGTGTTCGACGCGGCCGGCGTCTGCCTCTTCACCTCCTTCGCCTGGTCGGTGGCCGACGTGCAGCCCCAGGTCCAGGCCGCCTGCGAAGGCGACTGGTCCATGGAGAAGATGACCCTCATGGGCGAGCGCATCTACAATCTCGAGCGCCTGTACAACCTCAAGGCCGGTTTCACGAGGAAGGATGACGACCTGCCGAAGCGGCTCAAGACCGAGCCGTGCAAGACGGGTCCGGCCAAGGGTGTGGTCAGCGGCATCGACAAGATGTTGCCCCTGTACTACCAGGTGCGTGGTTGGGACGCCGAGGGTGTGCCCACCGCTGAAACCCGGGCGCGACTCGGCCTGTAACGCCAACCCCGCCCGCCTCCGCTTGCGCTATGCTGGCAGCGGATCGGGCCATCGGGACGCCCGCCGCGAGGCGGGCGTCCTCGTCTTGAAGTCGAGCGAGGACAACAATGAAATATCTCATTCTCGGGAACGGGCCGGCCGGCGTGGTCGCCGCCGAAACCCTGCGCCGCACCGACAAGGCCGGCGAAATCGTCATGGTGGGAAGTGAAGGCCTGCCACCCTATTCCCGCATGGCCATCCCCTACTACCTGGAAGGCAATATCGGCGAGCCAGGCATGTACTTGCGCAAGAGTTCCGACCATTTCGCCAGCCTCGGCATCACCGAGCGCGCCGGCAAGGTCGTGCGCCTCGATACCGACGCCCGCACCGTGCATTACGCGGACGGCACCAGCGAAACCTATGATCGGCTCCTCATCGCCACCGGTTCGCGCCCCTTCCAGCCGCCCATCCCGGGCATCAACCGGCCTCAGGTCCAGAACTGCTGGACCATGACCGACGCCCGCGCCATCGCGGCCCTGACCAAACCGGGCAGCCGCGTCCTGCAACTCGGGGCCGGCTTCATCGGCTGCATCATCATGGAAGCCCTGGCCGCCCGCGGCGTCGAGCTCACCATCGTCGAAATGGGCGACCGCATGGTTCCCCGCATGATGACCGCCAAGGCTGGCAACATGATTTCGAAGTGGGTCGAGAAGAAGGGCATCCGCGTACGGACCTCCGCCGGCGTCAAGAGTATCGACGACGGGACTGGCGACGCCCCCCTGGCGGTGACCCTCACCACCGGCGAAGTCCTGCCCTGCGACGTGGTCATCGTTGCCGCCGGCGTGATCCCCAACCTCGATTTCCTGCAGGGCACCAAGATTCAGCAGGGCCGTGGCATCCGGGTCGACGACGGAATGCGCACCAATGTCGAGGGCGTCTTCGCCGCCGGCGACGTGGCAGAAGGCCGCGACTTCTTCTCCGGCGAGCCTCTGGTCTCCGCCATCCAGCCCAACGCGGCCGATCAGGCCCGCGTCGCGGCGGTCAATATGGCCGGAGGCAACGCGCTGCTGCCCGGCGTGCTGCCCATCAACGTGCTGGCTACCCTGGGGCTCATTTCCACCTCCTTCGGGCAGTGGTGGGGCATGGAGGGCGGTGACAGCGTCGAGCACTGCGACGAGGAGCATTCCCAGTACATCAGCCTTCAGTTCAAGGACGATGTACTGGTGGGCGCCACCAGCGTAGGCATCACCCAGCATGTGGGCTGTCTGCGGGGACTCATCCAGTCGCGCACCAAGCTCGGTCACTGGAAGGACGTTCTGAAACACTCCCCGACCCGCTTCATGGAAGCCTATCTCGGCATCCATCAGAACGCCCGGGCCGACATGGTGAGTGCCTGATTCCGTCCTCATGCGCATCACGCTGAAGCTCTACGCGACCCTGACCGATTACCTGCCCGCCCCGCGGGTGGGGAACAAGGCCGAGATCGACATCGCCGAGGGCAGTACTGTCCAGCAGGCCCTGGACAGTTTTGCCCTGCCGGCGAAGCTCACCCATCTGGTTCTGATCGACGGCGCCTACGTGGCCCCAGACGACCGCGCCGGGCGAGTCCTCAAGGACGGCGAGGTTCTCGCCGTCTGGCCTCCCGTCGCCGGGGGCTGATTGGCCCTCCCCTGGAGCGGCAACTCCCGGCGGATCATGACCGCGACGCCGACCGAGTTTGTCGCTTCCCTCAGTACCGCTTTCCCCGGTGCCGTCACCGATGGCACCGGGTCGGTGGAGTTGGCCGGCGATGCGGCGCGCCTGCGCTTCGCCTTCACCCCCATCGCCCCCCTACGCCTGGGAGCCCTGAACCTGGCACGCATGGAAGTCGTGGTCAGCGTTGTTGCCGGCGACGCCGCCGCCGCCCAGGCCCTGTTGGAGGCGGTGGACCGGGCTACCCAGCGTGGTGGCGGGTAAAAGATAAAGCGACTTTTCGCGGCTTTCAGATCGATCAAAGCCTAATCCTGACTTCGCCAGTAGGATATCCCCATGGATCAAGTCGCCCTCCCCCTGAGCGCATTACGTACGCGCCTCCCCACCCTGCTGCGCACCCTGGAGGCAGGCCTCGTCGAGCGCCGCCCTATCGTCCGCCTCTGCCTGCTTACCGCCCTGGCCGGGGAGCACAGCCTGCTCATCGGCCCACCCGGTACGGCCAAGAGCGAGCTGGCCCGCCGGCTGCATGCCATCTTTCGCGACGCCCGCTATTTCGAGCGCCTGCTTACCCGCTTCTCGGTGCCGGAAGAGCTCTTCGGACCACTTTCCATCAAAGCCCTGGAAGAAGACCGCTACGAGCGCCACACGGCCGGCTTCCTGCCTGACGCCTCGGTGGCCTTCATCGACGAAGTGTTCAAGGCCAACAGCGCCATCCTCAACGCCCTGCTCACCCTGCTCAACGAACGGGAATTCGACAACGGCGCTGGCCGCCAGCGCTGCCCCCTCATCACCGCCATCGGCGCCACCAACGAGGTGCCGGAGGACGAAGTGGCGGAAGCCTTCTTCGATCGCTTCCTCACCCGCATCCCGGTCGATTCGGTAAGCCCCGGCGCCTTCGCCGCCCTGCTGCGCACCGACACCGCCGCGGCCTGGCAGGCACCGGCCCGGCAGGACACCCTGGCCGCCGAGGACATTGCCGCTCTTGCCTCGGCGGCTGCGGCGGTGGCGCTGCCGGAAATGGTCATCGCCACCCTGGCCGACCTGCGCGCCCAGTTCGTGGCGGATCAGGTCTATGTTTCCGACCGGCGCTGGGTCAAGATCGTCGTTCTGCTGCGGGTCGCCGCGGCGAGCGAGGGCCGTGCTGCCGTCGCCCTGTGGGACTTGCTCCTGCTCCCCTGGATCACGGCGCCCGACGCCGCCCGCCAGGAAAAGGTCGCCGCCTGGTTGCAGAACCGCCTCGGCGTGCGCGAGGCCTTCTCTCCGCCCCGCCTGACCCGGGTGGTGGAGGCCTTCCAGGCCCAGCTCGACGCCGAACTCCAAGCCAACGACCTCGATTACGACGATTCCGGGCGCCTGCGTTTTTCCGCCGAACAGATCGCCGACCAGATCGGCGACGCCAAGGGCGGTTCCGCCGCCCTGCGCATGACCTACGCCAGGAAGCGCCGCTATGGCGCCTGCCATATCGGCGCCCGCACCGCCCAGATCGACGACCTGCTGGCCCGGATCGACACCTACGTGGCCGAACTCGCCGCCCAGCGCAGCGACCTTGCCGCCTACCGGGCAGGCAGCCTGTGGTTGGACGAAAGCCTCGCCACACGGGTCGATGGCCACCTCGCCGCCACCGCCGAGGCCGTAGCCGGCCTGCGGGAGCGAGCCCTGGCCGCCCGCGCCGGCTTCCAGGCCCTGCCGCGCCTGCCCGAGGACGACGGCCAGGTTCCCGAGCCTGTGGCCGTCGAGCCCCTCGACACCCCGTGAAGCCTGAAGCCGCCCGCCCCCTCCTGTTCGAAGCCCAGGAGGCGCGCCTCGCGGCCCTCGACGCCCTGGCGCGCAACCTCTGGCTGGGCGGCCTGACCAATGCCGAGGGTGCCCTCGAGCCGCGTCTAGAAGCCCTGGCCGGCCTGCGCCGCGCCCTGATGGACGGCGTCCTGCCCCCAGCCGCCGACTGGCCCTGGCCCGGCCCCGATCTGGTGGGCAGCCTCGCCACCACCATGGCCGACCTCGAACTGGCCGGTTACTGCGAGGGTCAGCAGGAGCTGGCCGACACCGTATTGATGAGCCTCCTCTTCCACCTCGACTTCATCGTCGACTACCAGGACCGCGGGTCCACGCCGGCACAAGCCCGCGCCACGGCGCTCGCCGCCTTTGCCGCCGACTGGCAGGAACGCTGCGGCGAGATGGACGAGTTGAAGGAGGTCTTCGGGCTCTTACCCGACGGCGGCAAGCACACTCGCTGGGATCTCATCCGCGGCCTGCTGCGCTCCGAAGGCTGGCAGGACGTGATGCGCATCAGGAAGCTCCTCGAACGGCTGCCGGAACTGGCAGACATCATTCGCCGCCTGGGCCGCGCCCGCCAGATCGACGTACTCGACGCAGCCAGCCAGGCCACCGTCCAGGTCATGGAGCAAGCCATCGCCCAGCGCCCGGAGAGCCGCACCGTGCGGGTGCCCGACCTGCCGGGCGAAACGCGGGCCATCGTCCGTTCTGATCGCATCGCCCGCATGCTGCCGGCGGAATCGGTCCTCCTCGGCCATCCGCGCCTGCGCCTGGTGTGGCACGCGCGCCGCGCCGAGCGCACCCTGCTCTGCTACGAGGACGACGACCGCATGCAGGAAGTGCTCTTCCACGAAGCCCTGGTCTGGCGCCCCAACCCCGAACCGCAGCCCGACAAGCGCCTGGAAATGGGCCCCATCCTCATCTGCGTCGACACCTCCGGCTCCATGCAGGGCGGCGCCGAGGCGGTGGCCAAGGCCACCGTATTGGAGGCGGTGCGCACGGCCCACGCCCAGAAGCGCACCTGCCACGTCTTCGCCTTCGGCGGCCCGGACGAAGTCGTGGAGCTGGAACTGGCGGTGGACGCCGGCGGCATCGAGCGCCTGATGCGTTTTCTCGGCCAGGCCTTCCGGGGCGGTACCGACATCTGCGGCCCCCTGGAGAAAGCCATCGCCAAGCTGGAAGACACGCGCTGGCAACTCGCCGACCTGCTCATCGCCTCCGATGGCGAATTTGGCGCCACTGGCGAGGTCGCCGCGCGGCTGGACGCCTGCAAGGCCGATCTCGGGCTGCGCGTGCAGGGCATCCTCATCGGCGACCGGGAGACCATCGGCCTCCTGGAAGTCGCCGACCATATCTACTGGGTGCGCGACTGGCGCCGCTACGGCAGCTCCAACGCCGACTCTCCCATCCATTCCAAGAGCCTCACCGCCATGTATTTCCCGGGCGCCCTGCGCTCCCCGGAGAACAAGGCCGGCACCGTCTCCGCCGAGACCGCGTCGGAGGCCGTGCGCGCCGCGCTGCACCGGGGCGAGTACAAACCCAAGGATGCCTCATGAGCTTCGCCGCCGACTACATTGCCCAACTGCAACAGTTCGCTGAAAAAGCGCCGCTCCCCCGCATCCGTGCCCTGCACCTGCCGCCGGACCCCGGCGCCAACCTCGACAACCGCGGCGAGTTCTGCGCCCTGGAACTGGAAGACGGCGCCATCGGCCTCTCCTACGTATTGCTCGACGACACCCTGGCCCGCCTGCGCGCCGCCGGGGACGGCCTTGGCCTGGCGGGGAGCGACCCTCTGGTCCTCGCCCGTCGCTACGCCACCGGCACCGGGCTGGACAAGACCCTCGGCTTCGCCGCCGCCAACGCCCTGACCCGCTGCCTCTTCGACCGGGCCGGCTACGTGCCTCCGGCGAGCGGCGATTCCATCGGCGAACTGGACCCCCAGGCGGGGGAGCGCATCGGCATGATCGGCTTCTTCAAGCCCCTGCTCGGCCGGGTGCTGCAAACCGGCGCCTCCCTCACGGTGGTCGAGTTGCGGGCCGACCTGGCCGGCGACAAGGAAGGCTACCGGGTCACTCTCGACGCCAGGGAACTCGCCGCCTGCTGCAAGGTGCTGTCCACCAGCACCATCCTTCTGAACGACACCCTGGACGTGATGCTCGGCCATTGCCGCAACGCCCGCCGTCTCGCCCTCATCGGCCCCTCCGCCGGCTGCCTGCCGGATGCGCTCTTCGCCCGCGGCGTCACCTTCCTCGGCGGCAACTGGGTCAGCGACCGGGCGGCTTTCGTGGACGCCCTGGTACGGGGCGAATCCCAGAAAGGGGCGGCGCGCAAGGTGGCGCTGACCCCGGCCGAGTATCCGGGATTCGCGCAGCTTTGCACCCGCCTGTAATTCCAGGCCTGCTTGATTGCTGAAGAATTTTCATATAAAAAACGCGGTATTACGTTCGTTTTCCAGAAAATGCCTTCACTTCGGCGTTGCCCTTTGCAATCAAGTCTGTTCGGCCTGATTCTGGCGGCTGCTTTGAGCGCCTGCGGTACCGCACCCCCTGAAGCAGCCCGCAGTCCGGACCCCGGACCCACAGCCATCGCCGCCGCCCGGCAGGCCGATCGGGGCTCCGACGTTGTGCTTTTCGCCCTGGGGCTGATCGATACCGGCTACCGTTTTGGCGGCAAGAACCCGGATGCCGGCCTCGATTGCAGCGGCATGGTGAGCTACGTCTACGACCGGGCCGCCGGACTGCGGGTGACGGGCAGCGCCGCCGACATCGCCGAGGGGGGCCGGGCCGTCGAGCGCGAAGCCCTCAAGCCGGGCGATCTGGTCTTCTTCAACACCCTCAACCGCCCCCGCTCCCACGTCGGCATCTATATCGGCGATGGTCGCTTCGTCCATGCCCCGGCCCGCAACGGCCGCGTGCGCGTGGATCGCATGAGCGACCGTTACTACGCCCAGCGCTACGAGGCGGCGCGCAGCTACTTCGACTGAAGGCCTGCTCAGTCCATGTAGCCCCCGAGGTCTGGATGGCGAGCCTCGAATTCAGGGAACACCCAGTGCCCACGCCGCCAAAGTGGGGAAAACCATGATGCCGCCCGTGTCTTGCCGCCCCACCCGGTGTATGCTGCCGTTAAAACTACAAATGGCACGACAGCTTGGACATTCCGCAGTGGGCAGGCTATGGAAGTCCGGGGACAAAACAAGATGAGGACTCGTCAAATTCCTCCCGGCAGGGCGCGCATCCCCACGGGCGTGGGGCTTCATCCCCGCGGCACCCCAGGCCTGGATTCCTCGGTGCCGGGCTCCCAGGCCGACCGGGGGTCTGCATGAAGCCCCGCGATCAATCGCCGCCCGTATCGATTCCGGCGCAGATCGTCGGCATGGCCTTTCCGGCGGTGGTAACCGTGGTCCTGCTGGCCGCCGTGGCGGTGGCCGGCTTTGCCTTCTATTACCTGCGCAGCGTCCAGGTGGACAGTATCGAGGAGCAGGTCGCCAGCCTGGGCGAACTCCTGGTGGCCGCGGCCGAGTCCGATCATCCCCAATCCCTCGAGGGGGTGCTGCAGCGCTGGGGAGAAATGCGCGATCTGCGCATGGCTGCGGTGTATGGGCGGAACGGAGAACCCCTGGCGGTCCTGCGTCGCCCCGCCGCGGGCGACAGCGCGCTTCCGGAGGTGGCGCCCCTGCCCAGGGAACGCCACGTGGGCCTGGATTCCTTGCGGCTTGCGCGCCAGATCGAAGGGCGCAAGGGTTTTTCCGGCATCCTCTACGTCGAAGTCGCCTTCGGGACGCTGTATCGCTACCTCTTCATCCTTCTGGGCAGCCTGGCGGTCCTGACCCTCTTGGCCATCGTTGCCATGCGGGCTGCCCTGGCCAAGGCCGGGGAATGGCTGGCCCGACCCATCGCGGACCTCGCTTCCCTGGCGGGTGAGCTGTCGGGCAGGCCGGAACTGGAGAAGCGGGCCAGTCTCACCGGCCCGCGGGAAATTGCCGATCTGGCGCAGACCTTCAACGACATGCTGGATTCCCTGCAGCAGAAGACCGCCCGCCTGGACAACGAACTGCGCGAACGGGCACGCACCGAAAAGCTTCTCGACCATCTGGCCCACTACGATTCGGTTACCGGCCTGGCCAACCGCGTCTACTTCCACAAGGAACTGCCCCGGGCGGCGGAGCGTGCCCGACGCCTCAAGAGCAACATCGCGCTGGTCTACCTGGACCTGGACGACTTCAAGGTGGTGAACGACACCCTGGGGCACCAGGTGGGGGACCAACTTCTCCACGCAGTAGGGGTGCGTTTCGCGACCCTGGTGCGCAAGGGCGACCTGGTCTGTCGCCTGGGGGGGGACGAATTCACCGTCATCCTGGAAAACATCCGTGCCTTGCGGGACGCGGTGGAAGTGGTGACCAAACTGATCGACAAGCTGGCCGAACCCTACACCCTGGGTGAGCACACGCTCCACGTCGGGGTCAGCGCGGGCATCGCGCTCTTTCCCGAACAGACCGTCGATCTGGCCGATCTGCTGCGCTTCGCCGACATCGCCATGTACCAGGCCAAGGCGGCGGGCAAAAACGACTATTGCATCTACACCTCGGACCTGCTCGACCACGCCAACCGCCGTCTGGCCCTGGAAAGCGACCTGCGCCGCGGCATTGAGCAGGAAGAGTTTTTCCTCATGTACCAGCCTCAGGTGGAAATCCTGAGCGGCAAGATCGTCGGCCTGGAGGCCCTGGTCCGCTGGCAGCATCCCGAGCGGGGCGTGCTGCCCCCGGGGCACTTTATCCAGGTGGCGGAGGATTCGGGCCTCATCGTCGCCCTGGGTCGCCAAATCATGAACCGCGCCTGCCAGGACTGGGCCGTGTGGCGCGACGCCGGTCTGGATCCCCCGCGCCTGGCGATCAACGTTTCGGGCCGCCAACTGGACGAAGAAGGATTCGTCGACGACCTGGTGGCGGCCCTCGCCTCCGCCGGACGCCCCCGGCCGCGCCTGGAACTCGAAATCACCGAAAGCCTGATCCTCAACGAAAAGCGTATCTCCAAATCGATGCTGCATCGCCTGGCGGGCGCCGGGATCGAATGGTCCCTGGACGATTTCGGCACCGGCTACTCTTCCCTCACCTATCTGACCAAATTCCCCATTGCCAACCTCAAGATCGACCGCAGCTTTGTCAATCGCATCCCCGGCGACGCCAATTCGGAAGCCATCGTGCGGGCCGTCCTGGGCATGGCCGGCGGCCTGGGCATGGAAGTGGTCATCGAGGGGATAGAGACCTCCCGTCAGGCCAAGGCCCTGGTGGCCATGGGCGGACGCATCGGACAGGGCTACCTTTTCCACCGTCCCCTGGCCCGGGAGCAGGTGCAGGCACTTCTCAAGAACGCCACGCAGCCCGGTGAACTGGTGCTGGACGCGCCAAATCCGCGGGCCTGAGAGCCTATGAACATTTCTTTCGCCCCCGCTCGTCATGCCCCCTTGCGCCCGCTCGGCGTTGCCAATGCCCGCCATAGTCCGAGCTATGGCTGTGCTTGGCGCCTTGATCGTGCACGCCTGGGCACGCCGCTCGGGCGCGCCCAAAAAGTTCACAGGCTCTGAGCGGCAATTCGGCTTCAGTGTGCCCGGCGCGACAGCGCCCGGGTGGCACCCTTCTCGGCTTCCTTGGCGGCATACATGGCGCGGTCGGCCGCTTCGAGCAGACTTTGCGGGTCCGTGCCATCCAGGGGATAACGGGCGATCCCTATGCTCGCCGCGGCACGAATTTCGTTGCCGGCGATGACGAAGGGGGCGTCAAATACCGTACGGCATTTCTCCGCCACCACTTCGGCGTGGCCGTCGAAATCCAGTTCGGGCATGACCAGGACGAACTCGTCACCCCCCAGGCGGGCCAAGGTGTCGGTTTCCCGGATGACCGAATGCAGGCGGGAAGCCACGGCCTTGAGCAGCCGGTCACCGGCTTCGTGGCCATAGGTATCGTTGACCGGCTTGAAATTGTCCAGGTCGATGAACAGCACGGCCACGCTCTTGCCGGTGCGCCGGGCGCCGGCCACGGCCTGACTGAGCCGATCCCCCAGCAGGAGGCGATTGGGCAGTTCGGTGAGGGTGTCGTAATGGACCAGGAAGTGTAGGCGCCGGCCATCGAATTTGTGGGCCGTGGCGTCCGAGAAGATGCCGATGTGGTGGGTGAGGGTGCCCTTGCTGTCGCGTACTTCACAGACGGAGAGCCATTCCGGATACTTCTCCCCGTCCTTGCGGCGATTGACCACCTCTCCGTGCCAGGAGCCGCGCTCCCTCAGGCTGCACCACATTTCCTGGTAGGTTTCGCGGGGCGTGGCGCCGGAACCCAGGAAGCGGGGATTGCGTCCGATGACCTCCTCCGCCCCGTAGCCGGTGATGGTCGTGAAGGCCCGATTGACCGTCAGGATGCGGTTTTCGCCGTCGCAGATCATGATGCCGTCGCTGCTTTCCTCGAAAACCTTGGCGCTCAGGCGGACTTGCTCCAGGGCGGCGCGGGTGCGTTCCTCGGCTTCGCACAGGCGCAGAGAGCGGCGGTAGAGCACGGCGGTGAGCCCCAGGATGACGAGGCTGACAGCGGCGCCCAGTCCGGTCCACTCCATGCGCCGGGTCGCCAGATCGGCCAGGGCATGGTCCTCGCCCATGCCGACAACCACCGCAAAGGGATAGCGCTCCATGACGCGATAAGCGTACAGGCGGCTGACGCCGTCCACCGGACTAGGGCCTTGCAGGGTGCCCTGGGGGTTGCGCTGGAGCACCTCCCGCAGGGTGGAGGGGGCGAGAGCTTCGTCCTGCCGGGGGAAAGCGCCGCTGGCGGAAGGACGGACGTGTCGGGCGCGTACCTTGCCGTCCAGGCTCACCAGGGCGACGCTGCCGCCCGCACCCAGATCGAAGCTGGAATAGAAGCGGGTGAAGTACTCCGGCGCCACGGACGCCACCACGACACCGCCGAAATTGCCGTCACCCCCGCTCACGCGATGGGAAAGAATGACCGAAACCCGGCCCGGCACCGCTCCCGCCGCCGGCTCGCTGACCAGCAGACCGCCGTCCGGCCGCTCCCGCTGCCGGGTGAAGAAGGGCTGTCCCTCAAGGGAGTCGCCGGATCCGCTGCCGCCGCGCACCCGGACTTTTCCCTGGGCATCGGCAACGGCGAGCTCATGGAAGAGAGGGTCACCGCCGACACGGTCGCCGAGGATGTCTCCGAGATCATCCGGAAAACCCTCGCGCGCCACGGAAAGGGCGACGGCGGCGAGAATCTGGTCGATATTGTCCAGGGAGCGCTCCACGTGGCCCTCGAAGGAACGGGCCAGATTGGCGAGCACCCGGTGGGCACTGGCTTTCTCGCTGCGCTCAAGGGAGGCCAAGCCAAGGGCGATGACCGTCCACAGCACCAGTACCGCGCCCACACCGAAGCTGAGCGCCAGGGCAGGAAAATGGCGCAGGGAGGGCGCCGGCCCGGGCGAGGGCGTGGTTTCGGCCAAGGGCCGGGGGCTGACAGGGGGGTCGGAGCCGGGAGGCGCGATATCCATGAAGCCTCCTCCAAGAGAAGCGACCAAAGTACGCCGAGCGGAGGTCGCTGGCAAGCCGGCGGGTCCGGAAAGATGCCCATGGCAGGGCAGGCGGTCATGGCAGAAAGAAGGGCTGTACACTTGGGCCTGGCGCCGATCTCGCCGTCCCCCGGCGTCGGTATTCATGGCAGGGCGCGCAGGGGGTGCCCGGCCCATCGTTCCCCTCCAATGCGGGGAATGCCCCTCGCACGGAGGTTCAGGAGCCCATGCACCTGTTTGCCGACATTTCAAGCCACGGCCTCGGCCATCTGGCCATCGCCGCGCCCATCATCAACGCCCTGGGCGCAGCCATCCCCGGGCTACGCCTGACCCTGCGCAGCGCCCTGCCGGCTGCGACGCTGGGCAAGCGGATTGCGCCGGCGTTCAGCCATCTGCCCCAAGGGTCCGATTTTGGCTTCGTCATGCGCGACGCCCTGGCTCTGGACCTTGCCGCCAGTGCCGCTGCCTACCGCGGCGAGCACGCCGATTGGACTCGCCGGGTCGACGCCGAGGCTCGGTGCTTGAGGGACTCGGGGGCCGATCTGGTTCTCTCCTCGGTGAGCTACCTGCCCCTCGCCGGGGCGGCGGCGGCCGGCATCCCTGCCGCCGCCGTGTGCTCCCTCAACTGGGCCGACCTCTTCGCCCATTTCTTCTGCCACCAAGCCTGGGCGGGGAGCATCCACGGCGAGATGCTCGCCGCCTATCGCGCCGCCGGTGCCTTCCTGCGGCCGACTCCGGCCATGCCCATGGACGAGCTGGACAATCGGGTGGATATCGGCGTGGTCGCTCGCCCCGGGCAGCGGCGCCCCCTGGGTTTCCCCGCTGGCCGGCGCAACGTCCTCATCGCTCTGGGCGGCATCGCCCATCGCCTGCCTCTCGAAGCCTGGCCGCACAACTCCGGCCTGCGCTGGTTGGTCCCGGCGGTCTGGGATTGTCGCCACCCGGACGCTGTGGCGGCGGAATCCTGCGATCTGGATTTTCCGGACTTGCTTGCCTCGGTGGACGCGGTGCTCACCAAACCTGGTTACGGCACCTTCACTGAGGCCGCGGCCTGCGCAACGCCGGTGCTCTACGTGCGCCGGGACGACTGGCCGGAACAGGACTGCCTCATCGCCTGGCTGCACGCCCACGGGGCCTGCCGGGAGGTGTCCGCCCGGGCCTTGACTGAGGGGGGGCTGGAGGGCGAGTTGCAGACGCTGTGGAGCCAGTCCCCACCGATGCCGCCCGCAACCGCCGGCGCGGCTGACGCGGTGGCGCATCTGCTGCAGCTCGTGCGGTAGCGGTCTGATCGTTCTTCGGAGGGTTCCGTAAATTTCAGCCGATGCATCGGGGTTAAACCTGGAAACCTCAGTTGATCGCTTGCCAATGCCCGGAATCCTCTGCGCCCCTGCCCTCCACGCCAGTCCGAATCGCTCACCCTGCGGGTGACCTTGCTACGAGCCCGCTGGTGCGTTCGGGCGGGCACCTGAGGTTTCCCGGTTAAAAACGCCAGCCGGCAGCCTTCAGAAGTTCGGCGGTTTCGCAGACCGGCAAGCCCATCACACCGGTGTAGCTGCCGGCGAGGTGGCGCACGAAAATGCCGGCGCGTCCCTGAATGCCGTAGGCGCCAGCCTTGTCCAGGGGATCGCCGCTGGCGACGTAGTGCCGGATTTCCTCATCGTCCAGGGGGCGGAAGGCCACCTCGCTGACCGACAGGGCGAATTCGGTGCGGCCTCCGTGGTGCAGGGCCACACCGGTAAGGACGCGATGGGTATTCCCCGACAGGCTACGCAGAATGGCCTCGGCGTCGCCGGGCCCCGCCGGTTTGCCGATGATGGAACCGGCGAAATCCAGCGTGGTGTCGGCCGCCAGCACCGGCTGGCGCACCAGCTTGCGCCAGTCGAGGATGCGCCCGCCGTGGTCCGCCTTGGACCGGGCGACGCGCTCCACGTACGCTGCGGGATCCTCGCCGGGGAACGGCGTCTCGTCGGTTTCCGGGTCGGCTCGCTCGCCGGTGCGAAAAATCATGGTGTCGAAGGCCACGCCGATCTGGCCGAGAATCTCGCGGCGGCGGGGACTGCGGGAGGCAAGATGGATGCGCATGGGTCTCGGGATCAGGGGTGAGCGGGGATGGTTCAACCTTCCCGGTGATAGGGGTGATTCTTGAGCACGCTCACCGCCCGGTACAACTGCTCGCACAGCAGCAGGCGCGCCAGACCGTGGGGAAGGGTAAGGCTGGAGAGGCGCAGACGCTCGTCGGCGCCGCGTTTCAAATCCTCGTCCAGGCCATCGGCGCCGCCGATCAGCAGGGCAGCGTCGCGGCCGTCGTGCATCCAACTCTCCAGGCGGCGCGCCAATTGCAGGGTGGTGAGGTCGTCGCCCCGCTCGTCTAGGACGACCAGGCGGGCACTGCTGGGCAGGACGTCTCGGATGCGTCCCTTCTCCGCCGCCAGGAGCTGCTCCCGGCTTTTCGAGCCCCGGGGCTCGGGCTTGATTTCAACCAGGGTGGCGGGGAGTTCCCGAGGCATGCGGCGCAGATACTCCGTGCAGCCTGCGTCTATCCACGCCGGCTGCCGGTGGCCCACGGCCACCACCGCGAGCCTCATGCGGCCCGGGATTCTGCCGCTGCGGCGCGGCGCTGGGCCGGCGTCACCTGCCAGAGTTCTTCCAGGTTGTAGTACTGGCGGACTGCCGGCTGCATGACATGGACCACCAGATCGCCCAGATCCACCAGTACCCATTCGCCGAATTCCTCGCCCTCCACCGAGACGACTTCGCCGCCGGCTTCGCGCACCTTTTCCTGCACATTGCGGGCCAGGGCCTTGACCTGGCGGTTGGAATCCCCGGAGGCGATGACGATGCGGTCGAACAGGGAGGTGAGGCGCGTGGTGTTGATGACTTCGATGTCCTTGCCCTTGATGTCTTCCAGGGCAGCGACAACGATCTTTTGCAGTTTGCGGACGTCCATCAGGCGCTTTGGTAGAGGTGGTGACGTTGAATATAGTCGACAAGGGCGTCGGGCAGCAAATAGCGGGGACTGGCGCCCCGGGCGACGATGCCGCGAATCTGGGTGGCGGAAATGGCCAACTGAGTCATGGCGAAGGTGACGATGCCCCCGCCGGGGGCTAGTCCCAGGCCATCCGGGCAGGCCAGGCGCCGGCGGGCGAACTCCTCCGCCAGGGCCGGCAGCAGGCTGCCGGACTCCACCGGGTAGCCGGGGCGGTGGGAAACCGCCACATGGGCAAGCTCGAACAGGGTCGTCCAGCGGTGCCAGGTGGGCAAGCCGGCAAAGGCGTCGGCCCCCAGCAGCAGGACCAGGGGCCGCTCGCGGCCCAGTTCCTCCCGCAGGCGCTCCAGGGTGGGCACGGTGTAGCTCGGGCGCTCGGCTTCCGCTTCGCTGGCGTCGACGGAGAAGGCGGGGTTGCCCGCCACGGCCAGGCGCACCATGGCCAGCCGGTGGGCAGCCCCGACGCCGGGCCGGTCCCGGTGGGGGGGCTGCCCGGCCGGAATCCAGCGCACACCGCTCAGCGCGAGGCCCTCGCGGGCCTCTTCTGCCAGGCGCAGATGCCCGCTATGGACCGGGTCGAAGGTGCCCCCGAAAACACCCAGGGGTTCAAGCCGCGGCATCGATTCCGAACACGTCGCGGTAACTGACGTAAAAGCTGGCGAAGACGATGGGCGCCAGGACCAGCATGGCCGGCACGGTGACCAGGGCGGTGAGGAAATTGGCCGCGTCGGGGAAAATGAGCAGGAGGACGGCCAGCACCACGCCAGGCAGCACTGCCGCCACCAGGGCCAGCGCGATGCCATAGGTCAGGAAGGCGCGCCAGTTGATCCAGCAGGCCATCAGGCTGAAGAACAGCGCCTTGCCCACCGGAAGCCCGTGCCAGGCGGCGAGAACCGGGGCAAACCAGTAGGCCATGAGCACCGGAGCGAGGAGCAGGATGACGATGGTCGCCGGCGCCATGAGGCGGCCGCTCTCCACCGTCTCCCGGTCCAGTGGCTGGCCGGAAAGCATGAAGCGCAACAACTCGCCGCCGTCGGCCAGGGACGAAAGCATCAGGATGGCCAGCGTGCAGGCCAGATAGAGGGCACCGAGGGCCGCCAGGGTGCGCGGGTTTTCGCGCAAGCCGCCGTAGAGGGTTTGTAGTGCCGGTGTCTGGCGGCGCTCCAGCAGGCGGCAACTGTGCATGAGTCCCACCGAGAGCCCGGGAACGGCCAGGGAGGCGAGCACCGTGCCGATGAGGGGCAGGGCCGAGAGCAGGACGACGGTGAACCAGTAGGCGACGACGAGGAGGCCAAGGACGGGCGGATTGCGGCGGTAAAGGCCGGCGCCGCCGACGATCCAGTTCCAGCCCGCGGCGGGGGGAAGTTGTTGGGCGCGCATCAACTGGTGGGAAAGACGTCGCGGTAGGAGGCGTACAGGGCGCCGGAGAAGACGGGCAGGAGGACGAGAAAGCCCAGACCCAGGGGCAGGGTGGCAAAGAAGCAGAGCACCGTAAGGATGACGCTGAACACCAGGAAGGGCAGCCAGTTGGCGAGGCAGGCGGCGAAGCTCGCCTTCATGGCTGCCACCGGTGCCATGCCGTTGAAATACACCAGGGCGGGGGCGAACCACATGGCCATGGTCAGGGGCACCAGGGCCAGGGAGATCAGCAGGCCGCCGAGCAGAAGTCCGCCCAGAACGACGCCGAAGCCGGCACCGGCCACAACCGGCCGGCCGGTGGAGGCGCCGAACAGGCCGCCGGCGACGCCGCCGCCGATGAGGATGCCGATGACCACCACGACGGCCACGATGGCCACGGTGAACACCACGCCCAGGAGGACGAGCTCACCCGTGCGGTGGCGAAAGCCGTTGAACAGCCCGCCCACGTCGATATCCTCGCCGCGGGACTGGCGGCGGGCCTGGTCGAGGAGGCCGGCGCTCAGGATGGGCATCAGGAGGTTGGTCGCCACGCCGCCTACCAGGGGAACGAGGGTGGGGCTGATACCGATGAGGAGCGTGAGCAGGGAACAGGCCAGCCAGGTTCCCGGGTCGGCCAGGAAGAGCGCCCAACCCTGGCGAAGCCAGTCGAAGCAGGCGCCGGGATCGACGTGGCGGCTGGCCCCATCGAAGGGACGGGGCGCAACCGGAAAGGGAGAGGGTTCTGCCATTGCTGCGGGGGGGCTGACGGCCCTCCCCAAGTCCATTACCAGCTATGGATCACCCACATGGGCGGCTTGACCACCGGGCCGCCCACCATGTCCGCCTCGATGAACTGGCCGTTGCCCTGGTGATCGACTAGGTAGTAGGGCGTGCCGCCCACCGGCGTCACCTTGACCATGTACAGCTTGCCGTTGGCACGGAATTCCTCGCGGGTTTCCTTGTCGTTGCGCACGATGGTGACCTGGGGCTCCAGGGCTGCGTCGAAGGCCTCCATGCCCGGCGGAGGCGGGGGAACGGCGGGCAGCGGCTGCAGGTCGGTGGGGCGCGGCGCCTCAGCCCAGGAGGGCAGGGCGGCGAGGAACAGGAGGGGAATGAGGCGACGCATGGTGTTTCCTGGGGGGCGGGAGCCCCATTTTATTACAGGTTGAGCATCATCTCCCGCTCGTTAGGCAGGGGCGCAAAGGAGCGGGCTTCGTAGTGCTTGAAAATGGCCTCGACCACCCGGTCAGGCTCGTCGATGACCTGTATGAGGTCCATGTCACCGGTGTCGATCATCTTTTCCTCCACCAGGCGGTCGCGGAACCAATCGACCAGCCCGGCCCAGAAGGCGGAGCAGACCAGGATGATGGGGATCTTGCGGCTCTTGCCGGTCTGGATCAGCGTCAGGGCTTCGAGCAATTCGTCCAGGGTGCCGAAGCCGCCGGGCATGACCACGTAGGCGCTGGCAAAGCGCACGAACATGTATTTGCGGGCGAAGAAATGGCGGAAGGTCTGGGACACGTCCTGGTAGGGATTGGCGCGCTGCTCGTGGGGCAACTGGATGTTGAGCCCCACCGAGGGCGACTTGCCGTCGAAGGCCCCCTTGTTGGCTGCTTCCATGATGCCGGGGCCGCCACCCGAAATGACCGCGAAGCCGGAATCGGACAGCAGGCGGGCGATGGTCTCGGTCAGTGCGTAGTAGGGAGAGCCGACGGGCACCCGGGCGCTGCCGAAGACGGTTACCGCCGGCCGGATCGACGAGAGCCTTTCGGTGGCCTCGACGAACTCTGACATAATGCCGAAGATTCGCCAGGATTCCCGGGCCGAGGCCGCCTGGATGGCGGCATCACCTTCCGCCGGGCAAACGAATTTATTGTTCTCTGTCATATGCCTCTGCTCCTCTTGGTGGACGGTTCGTCCTACCTCTACCGCGCCTTCCATGCCCTGCCCGACCTGAGAAACAAGGCCGGCGAGCCCACAGGCGCGCTCTATGGGGTGCTTTCCATGCTACGCCGGCTGGAAAACGACTACAAGGCAGACTACAAGGCCGTCGTCTTCGATGCCAAGGGCAAGACCTTCCGTGACCACTGGTTTCCGGAATACAAGGCCCATCGCCCCCCCATGCCGGAAGATCTGGTACGCCAGATCGAGCCCATCCACGCCGCGGTGCGGGCTGCCGGCTGGCCGCTGCTCATGGTCGATGGCGTGGAAGCCGACGACGTCATCGGCACCCTCGCAGCCCGGGCTTCCGCCAGCGGCCTGGAGACTTTGATTTCCACCGGTGACAAGGATTTGACCCAGCTGGTCAGCCCCTCGGTGCGCTGGTTCAACACCATGAGCAACGAGCTGCTGGACCCGGCCGGAGTGGAGGCCAAGTTCGGCGTGCCGCCGGAGCGCATCGTCGATTATCTGGCGCTGGTCGGCGACAGCGTGGACGGCGTCCCCGGCGTCGCCAAGTGCGGTCCCAAGACGGCCCTCAAATGGCTGGCCCAGTACGGCGACCTGGACGGCATCGTCGCCCACGCCGGCGAAATCGGCGGTGTGGTGGGTGAAAACCTGCGAGCTCACCTGGAGTTCCTGCCCCTGGGCCGCAAGCTGGTGACCGTGGTTTGCGATCTGCCCAGTCTTCCGGCGCCCGCCGAATTGGCGCCGCAACCCCGCGATGCCGAGGTGTTGAAAGCCCTGTTCGGCCGTTTCGAATTCAAGACCTGGCTGAAAGAATTGGAATCCGGCGCCGCCCCGGCGACCGACCCGGAGACGCCCGCCGCTTCACCGACCCTCGACGCTTCGGGCGTCCATCGCGCCGCCTACGAGACGGTCTTCGCCTGGTCGCAATTGGAAGCCTGGCTGGCCAAGATCGACGCCGCGCCCCTCACCGCCCTGGATACCGAAACCACCAGCCTTGATGCCTTCGCCGCCCGCATCGTCGGCATCTCGCTGTCGGTTCAGGCCGGCGAGGCCTGCTATATCCCCGTGGCCCACACGGCCCCCGGCGCCCCGGACCAGCTCGACCGGGCGCAGGTGCTGGCCCGCCTCAAGCCCTGGCTGGAAGATGCCGGCAAAGGCAAGGTGCTGCAGAACGCCAAGTACGACCAGCACGTCTTCGCCAACCACGGCATCGCCCTGGCCGGCGTCGCCCACGACACCATGCTCCAGTCCTACGTCCTGGAGTCCGACAAGGGCCACGACCTCGGCCAGCTGTGCAGCCGCCACCTGGGCCTCGCCACCATCGCCTACGAGGACCTCTGCGGCAAGGGTGCCAAGCAGATCGGCTTCGACCAGGTGGATGTGGAACGGGCCGCCGCCTATTCCGCCGAAGACGCCGACGTCACCCTGCGCGTGCACCAGACCCTGTTCCCCCGCTTCGCCGACGAGCCCGGCCTGGCCCGCATCTACGGCGAACTGGAAGTGCCGGTGCAGCGGGTGATCTGGCGCATGGAACGGAATGGCGTGTTGATCGACACGTCGGCCCTGGCGCGGCAAAGCCACGAACTCGGCCAGAAGATCTTGGCCCTGGAGGCACAGGCCTACGAACTGGCCGGCCAGCCCTTCAATCTGGCTTCCCCCAAACAGCTCGCCGAAATCCTTTTCGAGCGCCAGGGCCTGCCGGTGAAGAAAAAGACCCCTTCCGGCACACCCTCCACCGACGAGGAAGTGCTCTCCGAACTGGCCCTCGACTACCCACTACCCAAGCTGCTTCTCGAACACCGCAGCCTGTCCAAGCTGAAGGGCACCTACACCGACAAGCTGCCGCGCTCGGTAAATTCCGCCACCGGCCGCGTTCATACCCACTACGCCCAGGCCAGCGTGGCCACCGGGCGGCTGGCCTCCAGCGACCCCAATCTGCAGAACATCCCGGTACGCACCGAGGAAGGCCGGCGCATCCGCACCGCCTTCGTCGCCCCGGCCGGCAGCAGCATCGTTTCCGCCGACTACTCGCAGATCGAACTGCGCATCATGGCCCATCTCTCCCGGGATCCGCGCCTGCTCGATGCTTTCGCCAAGGGCGAGGACGTGCACCGGGCCACCGCCGCCGAGATTTTCGGCGTCACCCCCCTGGAAGTCGGCCCCGACCAGCGCCGCGTCGCCAAGACCATCAACTTCGGCCTCATCTACGGCATGAGCGCCTTCGGGCTGGCCCGCCAGCTCGACCTGGAACGCGGTGCCGCTCAGACCTACATCGACCGCTACTTCGCCCGCTACCCCGGCGTCGCCCGCTACATGGAGGAAACCCGCAATGCCGCTCGCCAGCAAGGCTACGTCGAGACTGCCTTCGGCCGTCGCCTGTGGTTCCCGGACATCCGCGCCAGTCAGCAGGGCCGCCGCCAGGGCGCCGAACGCGCCGCCATCAACGCGCCCATGCAGGGCACAGCCGCCGACCTCATCAAGATGGCCATGATCGCCGTACAGCGCTGGCTGAACGAACGATCCATGGCCTCAAACCTGGTGCTCCAGGTGCACGACGAACTGGTGCTGGAAGTGCCGGACGCCGAGCTGATGGACCTGCGCACCCACCTGCCCCGGCTGATGACCCAGGTGGCGCAGCTTTCGGTGCCGCTGGTGGTGGAGGTCGGGGTGGGACCGAATTGGGAAGCGGCGCATTGAGAGCCGGTGAATAGTCCTGGAAACCTGAGTTGGACGAGCCCGGATGCGCCAGCGGGCTCGTAGCAAGGTCACCCGCAGGGTGAGCGAATCGAAGTGGCCCGGCGGTCCGGGGTAAAGAGGATTCCTGGCATTGGCAAGCGATCAACCGAGGTTTCCAGGATAAATCTACTGCGCGGCCCGATTGCTTCGTTGAGGGGTGCTCGCTCCTCGCCTATCGCCCTGATATGTCTCGTCGCAGCGTTCCGTCCACTTCGCACTGGAGGCGCTCGCCCCGATTTCTTCACGGCCTCTGAGCGTCGGGCTTTCGCTTTTTTTCCTGCACCGACCGACCAAGCCGGAATCGCCTCCACTTGCGCAGTAATCGGCAAGTGGTCCGCCTTCAGGCAGATGACGACTCCCGCACCCCGTCGCAACCCAAGGTTTTCAGGCAGCAAAAAGTGCCGTAGGGATTGGCGCCCGGGCTGCGCGGTTCTGGTGGTCGCCAGCGCCCTTGGTCCTGGCGAGACCCGCGACTGCAAGGCAGCCACAATCTGGACCCGCCGACCGTCCATCCAGCCCGTCACTTCAGATTCGTCCAGGATCTGCCGTTATCCTGCCCAGGACGCCTGCCATGAAACTTGACCGCCTCTCTTCCACCACCCGCAACCCCATTCGCGACGCCGCCGAGCGCGCCCGGGCGCTGGAAGCCGACGCCCTGCGGCGGGTGGGCCCGGCGGAATCCGTCGATGCGGATCGGGAGCGGTCGCTGCAACAGGAACTGGAGGCGGCCAAATCGCACGTTCCGGATTCCGGCAGTACCGACCCGACTCTGGCCGAGGCGCGGGAATTGGCTGAACGCCTGGTACACCTCGGCGCCGAAGCAGAAACGCTCCTGAAGCCGGGCCTCGCGGGCCCCTCGGTCGATACCGAAGCGTGAGGTAGAATCCCCCGATCCCCACCGCCCACGCCCCGGTCCGCCGGGGCGTTCCCTTTTGATGTCCGGCTTGAACCCCCCGCAACGCGAAGCAATCCGCTACCTCGATGGCCCCCTCCTGGTGCTGGCCGGAGCCGGTTCGGGCAAGACTCGGGTCATCACGCAGAAGATCGCCTATCTGATCCAGGATTGCGGCTTCCGGCCCGGCACCGTGGCGGCCATCACTTTCACCAACAAGGCGGCCAAGGAGATGCACGAGCGGGTGGCCCGCTTGCTGGGGGGCCAGACGGCGGCCGAAGTCCAGATTTCCACCTTCCATTCCCTAGGGGTGCGCTTCTTGCGGGAAGAAGCCCGCGCCTTGGGCTACAAGCCGCGCTTTTCCATTTTCGATGCCGCCGACTGCGCCGGCATCATCGGCGACCTGGCCATAACCGTCGACAAGGCGACCCTGCGCCGCCTGCAATCCCTCATCTCCCACTGGAAGAACGGCCTGGTCAGTCCCGAGGCGGCCCTGGACCGGGCCGCCAACGACACCGAAACCCTGGCCGCCCGCAGCTACCTCTCCTACGAGGCCACCCTCAAGGCCTACCAGGCGGTGGATTTCGACGACCTGATCCGCCTGCCGGTGCAGATCCTGGAGAGCCACCCCGAAGTACGCGAGAAGTGGCAGAACCGCCTGCGCTACCTGCTGGTGGATGAGTACCAGGACACCAACGCCTGTCAGTACCAGTTGCTCAAGCTCCTTACCGGCGTGCGGGCCCAATTCACCGCCGTGGGAGATGACGACCAGGCCATCTATGCCTGGCGGGGGGCAGACATCGCCAACCTGAAACGCCTGCCGGACGAGTTCCCGGCCCTGCGGGTCATCAAGCTGGAGCAGAACTACCGTTCGACTGTGCGCATCCTCAAGGCCGCCAATGCGGTCATCGCCCACAATGAAAAGCTGTTCGAGAAGACCCTTTGGTCAGAGCTGGGCCACGGCGAACCCATCACCGTCACCGCCTGCCGCGACAACGAGGGCGAGGCGGAGGCGGTGGTGATGAAGCTCCAGGCCCACCGCTTCGAGCACCGGGGCCGTTTCCGCGACTACGCCATTCTTTACCGCTCCAACCATCTGGCACGGGTCTTCGAGCAACAGTTACGCAACGCCAAGATTCCCTACCGCCTCTCCGGCGGGCAGTCCTTTTTCGACAAGACTGAAATCAAGGATCTCACCAGTTATCTGCGCCTCTTCGCCAACGAGGACGACGATCCCGCCTTCATCCGCGCTGCGACCACGCCCAAACGCGGCATCGGTGCCGCCACCCTGCAAGTGCTGGGCCAGTACGCCGGGGAGCGTCACCTGTCGCTCTTCGCGGCCGCCTTCCAGGAAGGTTTCGCCCAGCGGGTGCAGGCTCGCCAACTCGAACCGCTGCTGGAGTTCTGCCACTTCATCAACCGCTTCCAGCTCCGGGCGGGGAAGGAACCCGCCCAGCAGGTGGTACCCGATCTCCTCAAGGCCATCGACTATGAGGCCCATCTGTATGACCACGAGGAGGAGCGCGGCGCCCAGACCCGCTGGGGCAATGTGCTGGAGTTCGCCGACTGGCTGAACAGGAAAGGCGAAGAGGAAGGCAAGACCCTCCTCGACCTGACTCAGAGCATCGCCCTCATCAATATGCTGGACAAGGACGAGGCCGACCTGGACGCCGTGCAGCTTTCCACCCTGCACGCGGCCAAGGGCCTGGAGTACCCCCACGTATTCCTGGTGGGCGTCGAGGAAGGCATCCTCCCCCACCGGGAGTCTGTGGAAACCGGCAAGGTCGAGGAAGAGCGCCGCTTGATGTACGTGGGCATCACCCGCGCCCAGCGCTCCCTGCACATCTCCTACTGCGAGCGTCGCAAGCAGGCGCGCGACCTGATCCCCTGCGAACCTTCACGCTTCATCGTCGAAATGGGCAAGGAAGACATTCGCTTCTGCGGTGGCAAGGCGGCCGCGGAACCGGACAAGGCCACCGGCAGCGCCCGTCTGGCGGCCATGAAGGCCCTCCTGGCGGGCAAAACGTCGTAACCGGCCCGTCACCGGGCGTTACACGGCCTTACCCTTCTCTTGACTACCGGCCCGCCACAGGCGGCGTTATTCGGCCCAAGGCAGTGCAATCCCGCAACGCCGAATGACAGAGACACCCACTCAGGAGAAAAAACCATGACCAAGCAACTGATCGCCCTCGCCATCGCCGCCGCCTTTGGCATCGCCCACGCCGCCGATGCCAAGCCCGCACCCGAAGCCAAGACCGCACCCGAAGCCAAGACCGCCGCCGCTCCGGCGGCGGCCGTCCAGAAGGCCGAAGCGCCCAAGACCGAGGGCAAGGCTCCCGAAGCCGCCAAGGAAACCGCTGCGCCCGCAGAGGCCAAGAAGGCAGCCGCAACACCCAAACAGCACAAGCACACCCACAAGCAGGTCAAGAAGACCGAGCCCCACGCCAAGGCCGACGGTGCTCCCCAGGCCAAGTCCGAGGGCACTGCCACGGTGAAGCTTGCCGAAGCCAAGCCCGCCGAGGTCAAGAAGACGGAGCCGGCAAAGACCGAAGCCGCCAAGACCCCGGAGCCGGCCAAGAAGTAATTCCCTCCCGCAGCCGCTGCCGGCCCTCCAAACGCCGGCCCGGCAGGGCGCCCTCCGGGGCGCCCTTTTTAGTCGCCCCCTTCAACCCGGAAACCTCAGTTGGACGAGCCCGCTGGTGCGTTCGGGCGGGTGTCTGGCGCGAAGCGACGACGCGGCAGGCTCAAGCCTGCAAGGAGTAGCGACAAAGCCAGGCGCCCGCCCGGATGTGCCAGCGGGCTCGTAGCGAGGTCACCCGCTGGGTGAGCGATTCGGAGTGGCGTGGAGTCCGGGGCACAGAGGATTCCGGGCATTGGCAAGCGATCAACTGAGGTTTCCAGGTTCAATGCAAACGGGAGGCCGAAGCCTCCCGCCGTACAACCGGAAGCAGCGTCTCTTACTTGGCCAGGCCCACCAAATGATCGACGGCCGCCTTGATTTCGGCGTCGGAAAGAGCGGCGGCGCCGCCCTTGGGCGGCATGGCCCCCTTGCCCCCCAGAGCGCTCTTGTACAGGGCATCCTTGCCCTGGGCGATACGGGGACCCCAGGCGCCCTTGTCGCCCGCCTTGGGGGCATTGGCAACACCCGAGTTGTGGCAGGCGCCACACACGGTGTTGTACACCGTGGGCCCGTCCTTGGGCGCGCCGCCGGTCGCTGCGGCAGCCTTTTGCAATTCGAACTTGGCGACGGGCTGAATACGCACGTCAGCAGCGTCGGAGCTGCCGGACTGGGCAGCGGACCTGTCGCCCTTGAGGGACAGGGGTACGATGAGAGCAATCCCGACCACGGCGACGACAATGCTCGCGACCATGATGGACTTGGAAGAATGGGGTTCGGCCATGGTTATTGTCCTTGATGGGGGGTAAAGCGTGGAATTATAAAGGCTTGCGCCCGATTTCGCACCGCCGCAATGGACTCCGGGGGGCAAAACCGCTATCCTTGCCGCCTTCCGGAACGTCGGTTCAGCGCCCCGGATCGCCGCGCCGCGGCGCACGCCCGTGAACCCAAGCCACTTGTGGCCCAAAGCGCCTGTAGCTCAGCTGGATAGAGTACTGCCCTCCGAAGGCAGGGGTCGCACGTTCGAATCGTGTCAGGCGCGCCATCAAATCCTGTACGCCACAGTTAGCGGGGCCGCTTGGCCCTCCACGGTGCATAACCAGGAAACTTCGGTTAGCCGCCGCCGATACCCGGAATACATCCCTCCCCGGAGTTCTAGGCCACTCGGGGTCACTCCCCCCGTGGGGCACCGCTCCGAGGTTTCCAGGATGAACGAACATCGGCAGGCAGGGCGATACGGGTAAACTCCCGCCATGCCCCACACCGCCTTCCACGGCTTCATCCCCGATGACCGCCTTTACTGCCCCCGCAGCGAGATGTGGGTGCAGGAGATCGGCGGGGGCGAGGTGCGTATTGGCGCCACGGCTTTCGGGCTTTTCCTGGCCGGCGAGGTCATCGCCTTCACAGCCAAGCCCAACGGGGCCGAAGTGGCCATCGGCCGCGGCCTGGGCACGGTGGAAAGCCGCAAGACCGTGATCGCCGTCCATGCCCCCGTTTCCTTCGTGCAACTGGAGGGCAACGAAGCGGCGGAGGAAAGACCGACCGTGGTGAACTGCGATCCCTACGGCGCCGGTTGGATGGTGCGGGCCCGACCAACCGCCTGGATCGCCGAGCGGAGCTTGCTGCTCGACGGCGCCGCCTACCGCCGCCACATCCTCACTCTGGAACCGGAGGCCCGCTTTGCCGACTGATGCCCCCACCGGCCTTGCCCTGCTCATCGCCAGCGCGACGCCCGACCGGCCCGACCTCTGTGTCACCCCCCTGGTGCACGCCCTGGCGGCCCGGGCCCTGGATTACGAAGTGGAGATCCATTTTTCGGGACCAGCGGTACGCTGGCTGGTGGAGGGCATCGCCTCCTCCGCCTACCCGACTGCGGAGCGGGAGAAATCGATCCAGCGCTTTCTCGACGAACTGGCGCGGGAGGGCGTCAAGCTCTACGCCTGCTCCATGGCCGGCGCCGCCTGGGTCGGTCCCGGCGAGCCCTTCATTGCCCAGTGTGCCGGGCACGCCGGTGCCACGGCCTTCGTCGCCCGGACCCTCGATCCGGCCTGGCGCACCCTGGTGTTCTGATGACGAGGGGCGTCACGGGAGTCGTGCTGGCCGGAGGTCTCGGCCGTCGCATGGGCGGTGCGGACAAGGGGCTGCTGGACTACGGCGGCCGGCCCCTGGCGCAGCAGGTGGCGGAACGCCTGGCGCCCCAGGTGGAGACGCTCCTCATCAACGCCAACCGCAATCGGGAGGCGTACACGGCGCTGGGTTACCCGGTCATCGGCGACGCGATCCCGGATTTCGCCGGTCCCCTGGCAGGCCTGCACGCCGCGCTCGCCGCGGCAAGTACGCCGCTGGTGGTGATGGCCCCCTGCGATTCGCCTTTCTTTCCGGTCGATCTGGTATTGCGCCTGCGCGTGGCCCTGCTCGAATCGGGGGCCGAATTGGCGGTCGCCATGGCGGAAGGGCGCGTCCACGCGGCGTTCTGCCTGTGCAGCCGCGATCTGGCGGACCCCCTGGCGGAATATCTGGCCGCCGGTGGAAGGCGGGTCATCGACTGGCAGGAGAGTCGCCGCCAGGTACGGGTAGCGTTCGCCGACCCCGACGCCTTCCGCAATTTGAACACGCCGGAGGCCTTGCGCTGACGGCACGGAAATGCGTCCCAAGCTCTCGGCTGGAAAGCCAGTAGTCAGTCAGATAGGTTTGCGTGAATGCCGAGGCGCGCATCCGCACCCCGATCGCGCGAAGCGAACCGCAGCCCTAGCCGAAGCTATGGCGAGGATGAGCGAAAAAGCGAGCGGGGATGCGGGGCGGGCAGAACATCGCTTAACCTATGTGACTGACTACTAGGCGCCGGCAACCGGTCCGCTGTACGGGCGGCTCCGGGCAAAACAACCCTTCGCGTCCGCAATCTGCTCTTCCCGAGTCCTTCCCCCAAGCTCGGGGCCGGCCCGATAAAGGACGCTTGGAATTCAGCGGCGCTGGCCGCGAGGCGCCATGGGTGGACGCCCTTCCAGATGGCGGAAGGTGATGCGCCCCTTGGAAAGGTCGTAGGGGGAAAGCTCCAGGGAAACCTTGTCGCCGGCCAGGATGCGGATGTGGTGCTTACGCATCTTGCCCGCGGTGTAGGCCACTAGGGTGTGGCCGTTGTCCAGCGTGACGAGAAAACGGGAATCAGGCATCACTTCGTTCACGACGCCCTGCATTTCGATGAGTTCTTCCTTGGCCATGAAGGCACCTCCGGGGTCCGGCGGAAAATAAAAAACCCGGCGAAAGCCGGGTCTCGTCCAGGGGACTCAGGCGCGGGGCTTGCCCCGTGCCAGGAGGGCGCCGCTCAGGCGGCGCGGATGTTGGTCGCCTGCTGGCCCTTGGGGCCGGTGGTGACGTCGAAGGTCACGCGCTGGCCTTCAGCCAGGGTCTTGAAACCCTGGGACTGGATGGCGGAAAAATGGGCGAAAAGATCGTCGCCGCCGGCGTCCGGGGTGATGAAGCCGAAGCCCTTGGAATCGTTGAACCACTTGACGGTACCTGCTGCCATATCTTGAATCTCCAAAAAAACAGAATGAGGGGATAGCCCCGGGGGGCGAAACTCAAGACGGCGCTGGAATACGGAAAGATCGCCGCAGAACTGCGGGTACTGAACCTGACACGACACTACTTGAAAATCGCTGGCGCGCACTATGCGCCATCCGCGAGGCAAAGGCAAAGAAAATGTTGCGTTCCGGAGCAAGCGTCGCCCCACTGTCTCCAATGGCGCGAATCGGCGAATCGGCTTCGCGGCGGATTCCCCGGGGTCAGGCCTTCGCCAGAGGGGAGAAGGCCGCGAAGTCCAGGCGGTGCGCCTCCCGGGGGAAGCTGCTACGCCGCCAGGGCCAGGGCCTCGAACCCCGCCCGATTGGCCGCACTGACCAAGGCCTTGATCGACGCCGTGACGATGTTGCCGTCTATGCCGACGCCGTAGCAGTCGCCGCCGCCGCTGGGGCGGGCGACTTCGAGGAAGGCGCAGGCCCGGGCATTGCCCGCGTCCTGGCTGGCGCCCATGGAACGCTCCTCGTAGCTGCGCACCTGGAGGGCGATGCCGAGTCCGCGCAAGGCGTGCGCTGCGGCGTCGATGGGGCCGTTGCCTTCGCCGGCGAGGCGATGGGCTACGCCGTTCACTTCCACCGTGAGGCGGATGCCCTGGGCGCTACCGTGTTCGAAAAGATGGTGCTCGACGTAACGCACCGCTACCTCGCGGCCCATGTAGGTGTCCTCGAAGAGGCGCCAGATGTCGCTGGCGCTCACCTCGCCGCCATGGGCGTCGGTGTGGGCCTGGACGACGCCGGAGAACTCCACCTGCAGACGGCGGGGCATGACCACGCCGTACTCGCTCTCCATGAGGTAGGCGATGCCACCCTTGCCCGACTGGCTGTTGACCCGGATCACGGAGTCGTAGCTGCGCCCCACGTCGGCAGGATCGATGGGGAGGTAGGGCACGTTCCACGGCTGAATTTCTTCGCTTTGGGCCTTTTGAGCGGCGAAGCCCTTCTTGATGGCATCCTGGTGGGAGCCGGAGAAGGCGGTGAACACGAGGTCACCCACGTAGGGATGCCGTGGATGGATGGGCAACTGGTTGCAGTGCTCGACGGTACGGGCGACGGCGTTGATGTCCGAAAAGTCGAGACCGGGGTGCACGCCCTGGGTGTACATGTTCAAGGCGAGGGTGACGATATCGACGTTGCCAGTGCGCTCCCCGTTGCCGAAGAGACAGCCCTCGACGCGGTCGGCGCCGGCCATGAGACCGAGCTCGGCGGCGGCCACCGCCGTGCCGCGGTCGTTGTGGGGATGGAGGCTCAAGACGACGCTGTCGCGGCGGGCGAGGTGGCGGTGCATCCACTCGATCTGATCGGCGTACACGTTGGGCGTGGCGACTTCCACCGTGGTCGGGAGGTTGAGGATCACCGGCTTGTCCGGCGTGGCGCCCCAGGCGGCGGTGACCGCATCGCAAACCTCCAAGGCGAAGTCGAGTTCCGTGGCGGTGAAGGTTTCCGGGCTGTATTCGAGGATGAACTCGGTCTCCGGCTGCTCTGCCGCCAATTGCTTGATGAGGGTCACCGCATCCACGGCCATGGCCACCACCTCGGCCTTGCTCATGCCGAAGACGATGTCGCGGAAGGGCTTCGAGGTGGCGTTATAGACATGGACGATGGCCCGCCGGGCACCCTTCAAGGATTCCATGGTGCGGCGGATGAGATGTTCCCGGGCCTGGGTGAGGACCTCGATGGTGACGTCTTCCGGGATGTGCCCATCCTCGATGAGGCTCCGCACGAAGTCGAAATCGGTCTGGGAAGCCGAGGGAAAGGCCACCTCGATCTCCTTGAAGCCGATGGCGCAGAGGGTCTTGAACATGCGCATCTTGCGCTCGCCGTTCATGGGCTCGAAGAGGGACTGGTTGCCATCGCGGAGGTCGGTGCTCATCCACACCGGCGGCTTGTCGATGACGCGGCCGGGCCATTGGCGATCGGCGAGGGCGACCGGGGGGAAGGCGGAATACTTGCGGGAAGGGTCAGTCAACATAGCGGGCTCCGGGGGCTGGGGTGCTTGTTTTCGATGGACCCCATCGTACGCAAAAGCCCGTGGCAGGTGCTTGCGTTCTTTGCCGTGATTCGCCGTTGTTTTGGCAGAATATTGCGTATTTCGCCAAAACAACGGATATTTGTTTAACCAATCATTGCCAACACGCCATACCATGGAACTCGACCGCTACGATCGCCAGATCCTCGCCCTCCTGCAACAGGACGGCCGCATCAGCAACCAGGATCTCGCCGACACCATCGGCCTTTCTCCCTCCCCCTGCCTGCGGCGGGTGCGGGCACTGGAGGAAGCCGGTCTCATCGCCGGCTACCGGGCGGTACTCAACGCCAAGGCCCTCGGCCTGTCGCTCATGGCCCTCATTCATATCTCCATGGATCAGCACACGCCGGAGCGCTTCAAGGCCTTCGAGGCCGCCGTACGGGAAATCCCCGAAGTGCTGGAGTGCCTGCTCATCACCGGGCAATCCGCCGACTACCAACTCAAGGTGGTGGTGAAGGACATGGATGCCTACCAGGATTTATTGCTCAACCGCATCACGCGCATCCCCGGGGTGACGGGGGTGCATTCGAGCTTCGTGCTACGACGGGTGGTCGACGGGGGAACGCTGCCCCTGGGGTGACTCCCCATCCGGGCTGCCCCGATCCAACCAGTCGGCCACAACCTGGTACAGGCGTTCGGGCACCACCGGTTTGGCGATGTGGTCGTTCATGCCGGCCTCCAGGCAACGTTCCCGATCTTCGGCGAAGGCATTGGCGGTCATGGCCAGGATGGGCGTCGTCGCGTTGATGGAGCCGGCCCGGATGAGCAAGGTGGCATCGAGGCCGTTCATCACCGGCATTTGCATGTCCATGAGAATCAGGGCGTAGCGCTGCGCGCCAGCCCGGCGCACACCCTCCTCGCCGTCGCCGGCCAGGTCCGCCAGCAGACCCGCGTCTTCCAGCATGGTGCGGGCGACTTCCTGATTCACCGGGTCGTCCTCGACCACCAGGATGCGCTTGCCGCCATGGTCCCTTCGCAAACGCTGCGCCTGGACCTGGGCGGAAGCCTGCGGCACGGGGCCGGGCGCCCCGGTTTCGCAGAATTCGAGTTCGAACCAGAAGCTGCTGCCCTCCCCCGGCGCGCTGTGCACGCCGATTTCGCCACCCATCAATTGCACGAGGCGTCGACTGATGGCCAGGCCGAGTCCCGTCCCGCCGTAGCGGCGGGTCATGGAGCCGTCACCCTGCTCGAAGGCCGTGAATAACCTGGCCAGGGCCTCGGGTGGGATACCGATGCCGCTGTCTTCCACTTCGAAGCGCAGCCGATGGCGAAGCCCCTCCCGCACCCCCTCGCTGATGCGCAGTGCGACCTCCCCCTGCTCGGTGAATTTCACCGCGTTTCCGACCAGGTTGATGAGCACCTGGGTCAGGCGCAGGGGATCCCCCAGCAGGCGCAGGGTGGCGAGGTCCGGCGCCAGGTCGAAGGCAAGAGCGATGCCTTTGCCGCGGGCGGTCTGCCCCAAGAGACTGGTGAGATTTTCGACGATGGGCAGAAGGCAGAACTCGGTGCTCTCGATTTCCAGGCGCTCGGCCTCGATGCGGGAAATGTCGAGGATGTCGTTGATGACCCGCAGCAGATGGTTGGTGGCGTTCTTGGCGCGATCCAGGAGTTCCTTGCCCTTGGAGTCGGCCATGCGCGACCGGGCCAGGGTGATGGCCCCCAGAATGCCGTGGAATGGCGTGCGCAACTCGTGGCTCATATTAGTGAGAAAACTGCTCTTGGCGCGACTGGCCGCTTCCGCCGCCTCCTTGGCTAGGGACAGCTCCGCCGTACGCGCGGCGACCATGGCTTCCAGGTGCTGGCGGTGGTCGGCCAGTTCGGCCTCCAGGCGGTGCTGCTCGGTGATGTCGTGGCCGATGGACAGGATGCCCGTCAGACGGCCCTCCCCGTCGACGATGCCGCGATTGGCCCAGCGCACCCACAGACGCCGCCCGTCCCGAGTCAGGTTTTCATTTTCGTTGACCGCATGGCGTTGGGGGTCGGCCAGCACCGCGGCGAGCAGGACGCCCAGATCGCGGCCGTCGTCGTGTTCCCGCGGCGGGACGATGGTGCCCAGGGCGGGCTGCCCCAGAATTTCCGCTTCCTGATACCCGAAGACCTTTTCCGCCACCTCGTTGAAGTAATCGATGCGACCGTCGGGCGTCAGGCGCACGATGACCGCATTGGCGTTGAGTACCAGTTCGCGGTACTTGCCCTCGCTGGCGTGCAGGGCCTGCTGCATCGCCTGGCGTTCGGCGATTTCGGCCTGAAGCTTGCGATTCAGACGGCGCATGCGGGCCACGACGATCCAGGCTCCCAGGGCAAGGAGGAGTGCCCCTGCGGTGGTCCAGGTCATCCAGCCGGGGACTGTACGCGGGTGAGGGTCGTAGAGGAATCCCTCTAGGGAAAAGTCCTCCGGCACTTTGCCACGACTGGCGTAGACCTCGACCACGTGGCGCCAGCGGCCGGGACTCATATAGCCCGGCTCCACCAGATCCGGCCGGGTCAGTTCGCGAATCTGGGCAGCTTCGTAGAGCAAGTGGGGACGGGACTTGTCCTGGCTGTTGTAGCGCTCCAGGATCAGGTCCGCCACCCGCTCGGGGTGAGCCAGGGCGTACTCCAACCCCCTGAGGGTCGCCTTGCGCAGGGCCTCCACCACCCCCGGCCGGTGCCGCAGGGTGCTCTCGCTGGTAAACAGCATGTTGCCGAACAGGTCGATCCCCGCCGAACGAGGCGTGAGCAGCAGGAATTCGTGTTCCCGCCCGCGCACCAGGAAGGGTTCGTTGGACAGGTAGACCACCTTGGCCGCGACAGCGCCACGCTCCAGGGAATCGAGGGTCCAATCGGGCTGATCTACCAGGCGAATCTGTTCCGGACGCAGGCCCGCTGCTTTGAGATAAGCCTCGATTTCGTCCCGGGTATGGGGGTCCACGGCGACGGCCCGCCCGGCCAGATCGTGCACGCTGGCAACCCCTCCCGCACGCCGGGCCAGCAGGGCGACGGGCGAATGCTGCATGAGGGTGGCCAGGGCGACGACCGGCTTGCCCTGCGAACGCTCGACGACCAGGGCCGAGGTGCCGACCCCGACGTCGGCCCGCCCTTCCACCACTTCCCTCACCGCGTCGATGCCGGGCCCTCCCTCCCGCAAGCTGACTTCGAGACCCGCCTCGCGATAGTAGCCTTCGGCTTCGGCGGCGTAGAAGGCCGCGAACTCGAACTGGTGCTTCCAGACCAGTTGCACGACCACCGCCTCGCCGGCGACCCCACGGCCAGCGGCGAAAAGGACGGCAAGCAAGAGGACGCGAAACAATGACAAGGAGGGCGGTCCGGTAGGGAGTAAAGCGTGAAGACGGAATCATAGCCCGGTGCGGCGGCAGGCTGGCAGCGCTTGGGCAGATACTTGCAGCCCGAGTTCCGGCGAGCCCGGGGCGGTAGAATGCCGCCTTCGGACGCCGCCCCGCCGCAACGCCGCCCCACATCATGATTGCCCTCAGAAACGCCACCCTCGCCCGCGCCGGCCGGCCCCTCGTCGAGGGGGCCAGCTTTCAGATCCACGCCGGCTGGCGGGTGGGCCTGGTGGGCGCCAACGGCTGCGGCAAATCCAGCCTTTTCGCCCTTCTGGCCGGGGAATTGCACGCAGAGCGGGGCGACGTGGAATTGCCCGCCGCCTGGTCCATCGCCCGGGTGGCCCAGGAAACGCCGGCCCTGCCCACGCCGGCCATCGAATTCGTCCTCGACGGCGATATCGAGTTGCGCCGGGTGGAGGCCGATCTGGCCGCCGCCGAAATCCGAGGCGACGGCGTAGCCATAGGCGCCCTGCATGCCCGTTACGGCGAGATCGGCGGCTATGCGGCCCGCGCCCGGGTGGCCGAAGTGCTGCACGGCCTGGGCTTTTCCGACGGCGATTTCGCAAAACCGGTGGCGGAGTTTTCCGGCGGCTGGCGGGTGCGCCTCAACCTTGCGCGGGCGCTGTCCTGCCGTGCCGACCTGCTGCTCCTGGACGAACCCACCAACCACCTGGACCTCGATGCCGTCCTCTGGCTGGAGGGCTGGCTCAAGGCGACGCCCGCCACCCTGCTGCTCATTTCCCACGACCGGGATTTTCTGGATGCCGTTGTGGGCAACATCCTTGCCATCGAGCAGCAGCGCATCGGACTCTACAGCGGCGGCTATTCCGACTACGAGCGGGCCCGAGCCGCCCAACTGGCCGTGCAACAGGCCACCTTCGAGGCCCAGCAGAAGCAGATCGCCCACCTGCAACGCTTCATCGACCGCTTCAAAGCCAAGGCCACCAAGGCCCGCCAGGCCCAGAGCCGCATCAAGGCCCTGGGGCGCATGGAAGTGGTCGCCGCCGCCCACGTCGATTCGCCCTTCCACTTCGACTTCCGTCTGCCGGCCAGCCTGCCCGACCCGCTGCTGGCCATCCGCGGCGCCGCCGCCGGCTATGGCGGGAAGCGCATCCTGGAGCGGGTGAACGTCACCCTGCGCCCGGGCAGCCGCATTGGCCTTCTGGGGCGCAACGGCGCCGGCAAATCGACCCTGGTCAAGCTCCTGGCCGGTGCCCTGCCCATGACCGACGGCGAACGGCAGGAAGCCAAGGCCTTGAACATCGGCTACTTCGCCCAGCACCAACTGGAGCAACTGCGCCCCGATGAATCGCCCCTGCAGCACCTCACCCGCCTGGAACCCACCACGCCGGAGCAGGAGCTGCGCGACTACCTGGGGGGTTTCGATTTCCGCGGCGACATGGCCACCCGCTCCGTCGGCCCTTTCTCCGGCGGCGAGAAGTCACGCCTGGCCCTGGCGCTGCTCATCCGCACCCGGCCCAACCTGCTGCTCCTGGACGAGCCCACCAACCACCTGGACCTGGAGATGCGCGAAGCCCTGACCTTCGCCTTGCAGGATTTCGAAGGCGGCGTGGTGCTGGTCTCCCACGACCGCCATCTGCTGCGCACCTGCGCCGACGAACTGTGGCTGGTGGCCGACGGCCAGACGGCGCTCTTCGACGGTGATCTGGACGACTACGCCGCCTGGCTGGCCGCCCAGCGCGCCGCCGAGAAGGCGCCGGAACCCGATGCCGCCGCCCAGAAGGCCGAGCGCCGGCAGAAGCGAGAGGAGGAGGCCGCCCAGCGCCAGGCCCTGCTGGCCCGACGCCGCCCCCTGGTGAAGGAGATCGAGCAGTTGGAGACGCATATGGCGGCCTGGAACGAGGAAAAGCAGTCCCTGGACGCTCGGCTTGCCGACCCCGCCCTCTACGCCTCCGGCGGCGACCGCAGCGACATCGACGCGCTGCACCGCCGGCAGGCCCAATTGACCGCCGACCTGGCCGCCACCGAGGAGCGCTGGCTCCTGGCCCAGGAGGAACTGGAGGCCTTGCCCGCACCATGATCGGGTAAAATGCCCCCCTTTGCCCAAGGGCTTGGCGGGAGTTGGCTGTGAAAATCGTTTGTCTCGACCTCGAAGGGGTGCTGGTTCCGGAAATCTGGATCGAATTCGCCCAGCGCACCGGCATTCCCGAACTGAAGCGCACCACCCGGGACGAGCCCGACTACGACAAGCTCATGACCTACCGCCTGGGCATCCTGCGCCAGCACGGTCTGGGTCTGCCGGACATCCAGAAGGTCATCGCCGCCATGGGCCCCATGCCCGGCGCCCGGGAGTTCCTCGACGCCCTGCGCGACACCTACCAAGTGATCATCCTTTCCGATACCTTTTACGAATTCGCCAAGCCGTTGATGCAGCAATTGGGCCTGCCCACCCTCTTCTGCCATTCCCTGGAGGCGGACAGCGCCGGCATGCTGGTCAATTATCATTTGCGCATGCCCAATCAGAAGCAGGAGGCGGTCAAGCGCTTCAAGGAACTCAATTTCAAGGTGGTGGCGGCGGGCGACAGCTACAACGACACCGCCATGCTGGGCGAGGCCCACGGCGGCATCCTCTTCCACCCGCCGGAAAACGTCATTCGCGAATTCCCCCAGTACCCTGTCGTGCGCGACTACGGCGGCCTGCGCACGGAAATCGACAAGGCTTTCGCCAGGGCCTGAAACCAGGAAGGGGAAAGGGGAATCCCTCAGCCCCACCCTTCCCCCTCACCCCTCCCCCAAAATGCACCGCGCCCGCTTCTATACCCTCTCCGCCTCCTGCCCCGACCAGGTGGGCATCATCGCCCGGGTTTCGGGCTTCATCGCGGAGAACGGGGGCTGGATTCTGGAATCCAGCTTCCACGCCGATGCGCTCACCGGGCGCTACTTCATGCGCATCGAGATCAAGGCGGATTCCCTGCCTTTCCTCCTTGCCGAATTCCGCGAGCGCTTCGCGACAGCGGTGGCGACGCCCCTGGGCATGGACTGGCGCATCACCGACAGCGCGGTGAAGAAGCGGGTCGTGGTGCTGGTGTCCAAGCAGGAGCACTGCCTCTACGACCTTCTGGCGCGCTGGCAGGCCAGGGAGCTGGATATCGAGATCCCTTGCGTCGTCTCCAACCACGACAGCTTCCGCGGCTTCGTCGAGTGGCACGGCATCCCCTTCCACAACGTCCCCGTGGCCGGGGACGGCAAAAGCCGGGCCTACGCGGAGATCGCCCGCATCTTCGACGATGTCCGCGGTGACTGCATGGTGCTCGCCCGCTACATGCAGATCCTCTCGCCGGAGCTGTGCGACGCCTATCCAGGACGCATCATCAACATCCACCACTCCTTCCTGCCCAGTTTCGCCGGGGCCAAGCCCTACCATCAGGCCTATGAGCGGGGGGTCAAGCTGATCGGCGCCACCTGCCACTACGTCACCTCGGAACTGGACGCCGGCCCCATCATCGAGCAGGACGTGATCCGCATTGACCATTCCGATTCGCCGGAAGACATGGTGCGCTACGGCAAGGATATCGAGAAGACCGTCCTGGCCCGGGGCCTGCGCTATCACCTGGAGGACCGGGTGCTGGTGCACGGCAACAAGACCGTGGTCTTCCGTTAGCCTCGCCAGGGGAGCACAATACTCGGGAGAACCGGCCGCTCCAGGCCGGTTTTTCGCCCCATGCTCCCTCCCACTGCGCCCGATTCGCTCCTCATCCTCGACCTACGTCGCCACCGGCGCGGGCCGCCGGCCGTGCCAGCGGGGTACGCCACTGCCGTTTCCTCTCCGCAGCCCCAGGACTGCCGGGTAGACGGGTCCCTCGCGGTTCTGGTGCTGGCAGACGGTTCGGATGCACTGAACGACTGGGACGATCAGTATCATCCGCTCTGCCCGGCCGATTTTCCCCATCTCATTCTTCTCGATCCCTATGACCCTGCCCTGGCCCGGCGGGCCATGACGGCCGGGGCGGCCGACTGTTGCGCCCTGGACGACGGTGAGCGCGTGGCCCTGGCCCTGGTGCGCATCAAGCGGGACGGCAGGCCCGACCCCCTCCTGGCCCAGCGCTCCACCTACGCCCTGCGCCTGCAGGCAGCCCTCGACACCCTGCCCACCCCCCTCTTCGTCAAGGACCGGGATTGCCGCTACATCGCCTGCAATCGCGCCTTCGAAGATTACCTGGGTCTGCCTCGGACCCGCATCCTGGGAGCCACGGTGCATGACATCTCGCCCCCGGAGTTCGCCACCATCTATCAGGAAGCCGATCGCGCCCTGCTGGATGCGGGCGGCACCCAGGTGTACGAAGCCAAGGTCCGCTACGCCGACGGTTCAGCCCGCGACGTGCTCTTCCATAAAGCGGTGTTCCGTGACCCCTGGGGCGAAGCCGACGGTATCGCCGGTGCCATGCTCGACATCTCCGAGCGCAAACAACTCGAGCAACGCCTGGAGACCCTCGCCGCGACGGATTTCCTCACCGGCGCCTTCAATTTGCGCAGTTTCTACGCCCTGGCGGGACGGGAACAGGCCCGGGTCACCCGGGGAGCCGCGCCCTTTTCCATCATCGTGATGGACATCGACCGCTTCAAGGACATCAACGACCGCCTGGGCCACGCGGCGGGTGACGAGGCTCTGCGCCTCATCGTCGCGGCGGCGCGGGACCAGTTGCGCGAACAGGACGTCTTCGCCCGAGCGGGAGGCGACGAATTCCGCATCCTGCTGCCGGAGACCGGGGTCGAAGGCGCCTGTCAGGTAGGGGAGCGCATCCGCCAGGCCGTGGCCGAGATCGAGGTCGCCGGACTCTTCGATACCCTGCGCCTGGGAATCAGCGTGGGCACGGCGGAGTTCAGACCCGGCGAGGACAGCCTCGACTCCCTCGTCGTACGGGCCGACATGGCGCTCTACCGGGCCAAGTCCGAGGGCCGGGACCGGGTGTGCGCCGGCGCCTGAGGGCCCCAGCCCCCTCCTGACCCAGTTGCCGAGACGGGGAGTCAAGGTCAGCCAAGGTCAATCAAGAACCCTCAGGCGGACGAGTCCGTTTGGGAGGCGATTCAGGAGGCGCAAAATTCCAGGGCGCGCGGCATTCGGGGCTTAATAAGGCGATTCGCCCAGGTTCAATGTCCGTAGGGCACGGCGGGCGCGGGGGCGAGCGGCAGGTAGTGGCTCAGGGGGCGCTCCCCCGGCTGCCAGAAATGAAGCAGGAATCCGCCCGGTTCTGCCGTCCAGGCCAGGGGCCCGTCGCCTAGAGCGATCTGGTGGGCCGGTGACGGGGCGGTCACGGCAGGACGGCCGGCAAAGGTGGTGGCGACGAAGCGATGGACATGGCCGCACAGTACTGCGGCCACTTCCGGATGGCGGGCCAGCCAGTCGGCCAACAGGCCGTCGCCGCGGCAGCGGATGCGGTCCATGCCCGCAATGCCCACCGCGAAGGGCGGATGGTGCATGGCGAGAAGCGCAGGCTGCCGGTCGCCCATCACGGAATCGAGCCAGGCGATGTGGGCCGGCGTGACCTGGCCGCCCTCGCGCCCGGGCACCTGGGTGTCGAGGAGCAGCAGGACCCCGGCGCCCACATCGATGCGCTGGTGACAGGCCCCGATGCGGCCGGGAAAGGCGAAGGCCGAGCGCAATTGGCGCCTATCGTCATGATTGCCGGGAATGACGGCGAAGGGGATGCCCACTTCCCTGAGGCGGTCCGCCAGGCGCCGGTAGGTCGCTGCATCGCCCCCCTGGGCCAGGTCACCCGTGACGACGAGGAAATCCGGCCGGGGCTCCAGGGCCGCGACCCGCAGGAGCGCTTGACCGCAGGCGGCCCAGGTGTTGACGCTGCCGAAGAGCAGAGCGCCGTCGGCGGTGAGATGAAGATCGGACAGTTGGGCGATGCGCATCGCCCGAGACTAACAGGGGCGCGCAACAAAAAAAAGCGGGCGCCCTGGGGCGCCCGGAAGGAGAGAGTCGAGAATTCGATCAGTGGTGGTAAGCGGTCTCGCCGTGGGAGGTGAGGTCGAGACCTTCGCGCTCCTCGTCTTCCGGCACCCGCAGACCGACCACGATATCGGCGATCTTGTAGGACACCAGGGAAACGACGCCGGACCAGACGATGACGGTGCCCACGCCCCACAGCTGGGCGATGACCTGGGCGGTCATGTCGAAGTCGCCGACCTTGTTGGCCACGTAGTCATAGACGCCCGTGCCGCCAAGCGAGGGCGCCACGAAGACGCCGGTGAGGATGGCACCCAGGATGCCTCCCACGCCATGGACGCCGAAGACGTCGAGGGAGTCGTCCGCCCCGAGCAGCTTCTTCAGGCCATTGACGCCCCACAGGCAGACCACGCCGGCCAGCAGGCCGATGACCATGGCCCCCATGACGCCGACGAAGCCGGCGGCGGGGGTGATGGCCACGAGGCCGGCCACGGCGCCGGAGGCGGCACCCAGCATGGAGGGCTTACCCTTGAGGATCCATTCGGCGAACATCCAGGACAGGGCCGCGCAGGCGGTGGCCAGCCAGGTGTTGACCATGGCCAGGGCAGAGCCGCCAGAGGCTTCCAGGGCGGAGCCGGCGTTGAAGCCGAACCAGCCGAACCACAGGAGCGAGGCACCGATCATGGTGAAGGTCAGGGAGTGCGGCGCCATGGCTACGTTGCCCAGGCCGGTACGCTTGCCCACCATGTAGGCACCGACCAGACCGGCGACGGCGGCGTTGATATGCACCACGGTCCCGCCCGCAAAGTCGAGGGCGCCCTTCTGGAAGAGGAAACCCGCGGTCTTGCCGGCAGCTTCAGCGGCGGCAGCGTCGGTGTAGGCATCTGGACCGGCCCAGTACCAGACCATGTGCGCCATGGGCAGGTAGGAGAGGGTGAACCACAGGACGGTGAACAACAGGACGCCGGAGAACCTCACCCGCTCGGCGAAGGCGCCGACGATAAGAGCGCAGGTGATGGCCGCGAACGCGCCCTGGAAGATCACGAAGACCAGTTCGGAGATGACCACGCCCTTGGAGAAGGTGGCCCCGACGGACTCCGGCGTGATGCCCTTGAGGAAGAGCTTGTCCAGGGTTCCAAAATAGTCGTTGCCCTCCGTGAAAGCCAGGGAGTAGCCATACACGCACCAAAGGACCGTGATCAGAGAGAAGACAACGAAGACCTGCATGAGCACCGAGAGCATGTTCTTGGAGCGCACAAGGCCACCGTAGAACAGCGCCAGACCGGGGATGGACATCAGGATGACCAGGGCCGAACAGACCATGATCCAGGCGTTGTCGCCCTTGTTGGGTACCGCCGGAGCGGCAGCGGGTGCGGCGGCGGGAGCAGCTTCCGTTGCCGCAGCAGGGGCGGCCGCGGCAGCGGCGGGAGCAGCGGCCGGCGCGGTGGCGGCAGGTGCCGCTTCCGCGGGCTTGTCTTCCGCCCATGCCGGAGCCCCCAGGGTAACGGCGCCGAAGAGCGCCAAGATGGCAAAAATTCTTTTCATGGCACGCGGCTCCCTTTACAAGGCATCGGTACCGGTCTCGCCGGTCCGGATGCGAATCACTTGTTCGAGTTCGAAGACAAAAATCTTGCCGTCACCGATCTTGCCGGTACTGGCGGACTTTTCGATGGCTTCTATGACCTGGTCGACCTGGTCGTCCTTGATGGCGGCCTCGATCTTCACTTTGGGCAGGAAGTCGACTACGTATTCGGCCCCCCGATAGAGTTCGGTGTGACCTTTCTGCCGGCCGAAACCTTTGACTTCCGTGACAGTGATGCCCTGCACGCCAATGGCGGAAAGGGCTTCACGCACTTCGTCAAGCTTGAAGGGCTTGATGATGGCAGTGACGAATTTCATGAGTGGATCCTCACAAGGTTGAAAACTTTGCCCCGTCGACGCCGGCCGGGTCGCCGACGGGGATTAGATGAAGCGGGTTAGAAGGTCTTGGTGACGGACAGCACGGCGACGCCGCGACCGGCGTCCTTGTCCTTGTGGCCAAACTGCGCGCCCGAGTTACTCCAGCTCAGCGAATTGAAGAAGCAGTAGAACTCGGCCTTCGAGCAACTTCCGTTCGCATTGGTGCCAACATAAGCCAGGCCAAAGAGCCAGCCTTCGACGTCCTTGGTGACGCCGATTTTCCAATCGGTGTATTCGATGCTGCGGCTGCCGGTATTGATGTTGTACTTGTAGTCGTTGGCGAACAGGCGGCCGACGTGACCATTGATACCCCAGCCGTTGCCGAGATCATAGTTGGCAGACAGGTCGAGATAGCTGCTGCCGTCCGAGTCAGGCAGATCGAAGTAATCGCTCAGGGCATAGCTGTACTTGAGGGAGAGGAATTTCCAGCTCGCGCCGACATAGACCTCGGTATTGCTCACGGTCCCGTTGGCACTGGCACTGGGATGCTTGGCGTTGCTGAAGCGCAGCGGCTTCGCCGTGCTGCCCGGATAGTAGTAGTACAGAACCCCGACATCGAGACCGATATCGCCGAAGCTGGTCTTGTAACCGCCGTAGAAGTCCATTTCCAGGTTGCCTTCGGCGTAACCCGCTCCAGAACTGACATTGGAGTTCCAGTTCCCGAGGTAGAAACCACTTTCGTGGCTGTAGTCGATACCGCCCTGGAGGGCCGGCTTGCCGAAAGTCTGGTCGATACCGCGGAAGCGGTAGCTGGAGGCCAGCGTCAGATTGCCGGTAAGGGTATGGGGGCTCTTGGCTTCGGGCGCTGCGGGAGCGTCGGCGGCCTGGGCGGGAAGGGCGAAGGCGGTCGCCAGGGCGACGGCAAGCAGGGATTTCTTCATCGTTTCTCTCCTGACAATAAAATGAAAGTTATGCAGTGCAGCAATAGCATGACCTGTGCCAGTCGAGTTTATTGATGAAAATCAATTGTTTGCCAGAGACATGCGGCGACATGCCCCGAAGCGTTGCACCATGCTGGTGCGTAATTTTGCCGGTGCGCACTGTTTTGGGCAGCGGCCGCCGCCCTTTGCGGAAACCCTGATGTGCTAAACTCGGCCCCCCTCGACTCGGAGGCCGCCATGCTCGACCCCAAGCTCCTCGACGACCTCGCCGCCCGGCTCAACGCCCTTCTGGCCGCCACGCCGGCCAAAGACCTGGAAAAGAACACTCGCGCCCTGATATCCGGCTTCCTCGCTCGCCTCGATGTGGTGACGCGCGAGGAGTTCGACGTCCAGGCCCAGGTGCTCGCCCGCACCCGGGAAAAGCTCAAGGAGCTGGAAACCCGGGTGGAAGCGCTCGAGCGACAGCGCGCCGGCTCCTGAGGCAGGACGGCCATGGCCCTGGCCGTCGTCCATAGCCGCGGATTGGACGGCCTTGCCGCGCCGCCGGTGAGGGTGGAGGTCCATCTCGCCGCCGGACTGCCCAGCTTCACCCTGGTCGGCTTGCCCGACGTCGAAGTGCGCGAGGCCCGCGACCGGGTGCGCGCCGCCCTGGTCAATTCCGGCTTCGAATTTCCCTCCCGCCGCATTACGGTCAATCTCGCCCCGGCCGACCTGCCCAAGGAGTCGGGACGCTTCGACCTACCCATCGCTATCGGCATCCTGGCCGCCGCCGGGCAGATTTCCCCTCGCCTCCTGGAGCAGCACGAATTTGCCGGCGAGCTTTCCCTTTCCGGTGAATTGCGCCCGATACGAGGCGCCCTGGCCATGGCCCTGGAGGCCCTGGGCGATGGACGCCGCTTCGTCCTGCCCACGGATAGCGCTGCCGAGGCTGCCCTTTCGGGAGGGACGGATATCCTCGCCGCCCCCACCCTCCTCGCCGTCTGCGCCCATCTGTGCGAAAGGGAACCCCTTCCGGAAGCGACGGCCTCCCCACCCGAAGCGCAGGAAACCCTGGCCGATCTTGCCGAAGTGCGGGGCCAGACCCAGGCCAAGCGCGCCCTGGAGGTTGCCGCGGGGGGCGGCCACTCGCTCCTCATGCTGGGCCCCCCCGGGGCCGGCAAGTCGATGCTCGCTGCCCGGCTTCCGGGCCTCCTGCCCCCCCTGCCCCCCAACGCAGCCCGGGAATCCGCCGCCGTGCTCTCCCTGGCCGGGCAATTCCGGACCTCCGCCTTCGCCCGCCGACCCTTCCGCAGCCCCCACCACACGGCTTCCGCGGTGGCCCTGGTTGGGGGCGGCAACCCGCCCCGGCCCGGGGAGATTTCCCTCGCCCATCAGGGCGTGCTTTTCCTGGACGAATTGCCGGAATTCGACCGCAAGGTGCTGGAGACCCTGCGCGAACCGCTGGAATCGGGCCGTATCCACATCGCCCGGGCGGCGCGGCACGCCGAGTTTCCCGCCGAATTCCAGTTGATCGCCGCGATGAATCCCTGCCCTTGCGGGCACTTGGGTTCCCCCAGCGGTCGCTGCCGCTGCACCCCGGACCAGGTGGCCCGCTACCGGGGTCGCCTCTCGGGGCCCCTCCTGGACCGCATCGACCTCCAGATCGAAGTCCCGGCCGTGGCAGGCGACGTGCTGCTGACAAGACCCGAGGGAGAATCCTCTGCCGTCGTGCGCGAGCGGGTGGCCGCCGCCCTCGATCGCCAGCACCGCCGCCAGGGCAAGGCCAATGCCCGCCTGGGGGCCCAGGAGGTCGATAGCCATTGCGCGCCCGACGCAGAGGGTACCGCGCTCCTGCGCCAGGCCATGGCCCGCCTGGCGCTTTCCGCCCGGGCCTGGCACCGCATCCTCAAGGTGGCCCGCACGGTGGCCGACCTGGCCGGCAGCGAGCCGGTGCGCGCCGCCCATGTGGCGGAGGCCATCCAGTACCGACGGCTGTCGGGTATGGATGGCGTTCAAGACGACTCATGAAGGGCTTCGGCATGCCCGCCCCCCGCTCCACCGGACCCTCTTCCGCACAAGAGGCGCAGGGAGAATGCGGGCACGGGGCGCGTCCCCCGCGGGACAGGCAGGGATCACAATGAGCGAACTGACTCGCGCCGGGACGCCCGCCCCCCGCGGCATTGCCTTTCTCCTCGCGGCCCTGGCGGCCCTGGGACCCTTTGCCATCGACACCTACCTTCCATCTTTCCCGGAAATCGGTGCTCGCCTCGCGGCCAGTCCCCTGGCCGTGCAGCAGACCCTTTCGGCCTATCTGCTGCCCTTTGCCCTGATGACCCTGTGGCACGGCGCCCTGGCCGACGCCCTGGGAAGGCGGCGGGTCGTGCTGGTGGCCGTGGCTGTTTTTGGTCTGGCCTCCCTGAGCTGCGCCTTTGCCACCCGCATCGAGCACCTGTGGATCTTGCGCGCGGTGCAGGGCATCAGCGCGGGGGCCGGCATGGTGGTCAGCCGGGCCATCGTGCGCGATCTGTTCGACGGACCGCCGGCCCAGCGGCTCATGGCGCAGATCACCATGATGTTCGCCTTCGCCCCGGCCCTGGCGCCCCTGATCGGCGGTTGGCTGCAATCCTTTTTCGGCTGGCGCTCGCCCTTCGTCTTCCTGGCCCTCCTGGCGGCAAGCCTGACCCTGGCCTGCTACCGTCTGCTTCCGGAAACCCTGCCACCGGATAAGCGCCAGAGCTTGCGACCCTCCTACCTCTTGAGCACCTACCGCAGGGTATTGAGTACCCCTCGCTTTCTTTACGTCTGTGGCGCGATCGCACTCAATTTCGCCGGCTTCTTCCTTTACGTCCTATCGGCCCCCATGTTCCTGATGACTCACCTGGGGGTTTCGGAAACGGGCTTCCTGTGGCTCTTCGGCCCTTCGATGAGCGGGCTTCTGACCGGATCCTGGATTTCCGGCCGGGTTGCCGGGCATCTCTCCCGCCCCCGCACCCTTGCCGCAGGCTATGGGTTGATGGGCTTCGCGGCCTGCGGCAATCTGCTGCTCAATGCCCTCCTGCCGCCAGGGCTGCCCTGGAGTGTGGCGCCCATTTTCTTCTACACCTGCGGCATGGCCCTCGCCGTTCCCACCCTGACGCTTTACGCCCTAGACCCCTACGGCGCCCAGCGCGGACTTGCTGCCTCGTGCCAGACCTTCCTCCAGGCCGCCCTCAACGGCATCGTCGCTGCCGCGTTGGCACCGCTGCTATGGCACTCGACCCGGCACCTGGCCGCCGGCATGGCTGGATTGCTCGCCCTGGGTGCCCTTGGCGCCCTGCTCCACCACCGGCGGGTGAGCGCCGAGGCCGGCGCCCCGCCCCCACAGCCCTCCCCACCCCCGCAGGAGACTCCATGAAGACGCCCCCCTGGCTTGCCACCGCGGCCGCTGCCATCATCGGCACCCTCCTCCCCGCCTGCGATGCGCTCAACCTGCAGGAATTGAAGCTCGGGGTGTCGACCTCCTCCGAGGTCCGCGCACGCATGGGGAATCCCAGCGCCGAATTCCTCAACGACGACGGCACGGTGACCTGGGAGTACAACCGCCAGCCCAATGGCATCGAGTGCCCCATGCTCAGCTTCGACGCCAATGGCGTGCTGGTGAGAATCGAACAGGCCCTAAGCGCCGAAAACCAGGCCCGCGTGCGGCCGGGCATGAGCCAGGACGAGATCCGCCGCCTGCTCGGCAAACCTGGCAAAGTCGAGGTCTTCCACAATTTGCAGGAAGAAATCTGGGACTGGCGGGTCGCTGGCACCATGGCCACCGAAGAAGCCCATTTCCACGTCCATTTCAACCTGGGCGACGGCCGCGTAAAGACCACCTCGCGGCGTATCCAGACCTACAACTGAGCGGCCTCCCGGCGTGCTCCCCGGGGCACTCTTGGCATGAGCCCGCCCGGCAAGTAAACTCCGGGCTCTGCCGAGGAGCGCTGCGACCCCTCACCACCCCCAGGGGGCCAGGCTCGGCAACGATCAACGGCGCTCGCAAACCTGCCGGTTTGTAGCGCCGTTTGCTTTTGCGGTGTCTCCGGTGCATCTTGATTTGCCGAGGTGATTCATGCAGCCCGATCGTACGTCCGAACTTTCCGCCCTCCTCGCCCAGCGCCTGCTCGTTCTCGACGGCGCGATGGGCACCATGATCCAGCGCCACGGCCTCGCCGAGGCCGACTACCGCGGCGAGCGCTTCAAGGACCACCCCCACGATGTCAAGGGCAACAATGACCTGCTGGTCCTGACACGGCCGGACGTCATCGGCGGCATCCACCGCGACTACCTGGAAGCCGGCGCCGACATCCTCGAAACCTGCACCTTCAATTCCACCGCCGTCTCCCAGGCCGACTACAACCTGACCGAGATCGTCTACGAGCTGAACTTCGCAGGCGCCAAACTGGCCCGCCGGCTGTGCGACGAATTCACCGCCGCCAACCCGGGCAAGCCCCGCTTCGTGGCCGGCGTCCTCGGCCCCACCAGCCGCACGGCGTCCATTTCGCCGGACGTGAACGACCCCGGCTACCGCAACGTCAGCTTCGACGAGCTGGTCGCCAACTACGTCGAGGCCGCCACCGGCCTGTGCGAGGGCGGCGCCGACATCCTCCTGGTGGAGACGGTGTTCGACACCCTCAACGCCAAGGCGGCCCTGTTCGCCATCGAGAAATACTTCGACGCCGCCGGCCGCCGCTGGCCGGTGATGATTTCCGGCACCATCACCGATGCCTCCGGCCGCACGCTTTCCGGCCAGACCGCCGAAGCCTTCTGGAATTCCCTGCGCCACATCCGGCCGCTCTCCTTCGGCCTGAATTGCGCCCTGGGCGCCAAGGAACTGCGCCAGTACGTCGAGGAGCTCTCCCGCGTCTGCGACTGCTTCGTCTCCGCCCACCCCAACGCCGGCCTGCCCAACGCCTTCGGCGGCTACGACGAGACGCCGGACATGTTGGCCGATGAGATCGAGAGTTGGGCTAAGGGCGGCATCGTCAATATCGTCGGCGGCTGCTGCGGCACGTCCCCCGACCATATCCGCGCCATCGCCCAACGGGTTGCCCCGGTCAAGCCCCGCGCCCTCCCGGCCATCGAACCGGCCCTGCGCCTCTCCGGCCTCGAGCCTTTCAACGTCACCGCCGCCTCGCTTTACGTCAACGTCGGCGAGCGCACCAACGTCACCGGCTCCCGCGCCTTCGCCCGCATGATCCTCGAAGGCCGCTTCGACGACGCCCTGGCCGTCGCCCGCCAGCAGGTGGAAAACGGCGCCCAGGTCATCGACATCAACATGGACGAGGCGATGCTCGACTCCATCGCCGCCATGGACAAGTTCTTGAAGCTGATCGCCTCGGAACCGGACATCTCCCGAGTGCCGATCATGATCGACTCCTCCAAGTGGGAGGTCATCGAGGCCGGCCTCAAGTGCATCCAGGGTAAGGGCATCGTCAATTCCATCTCGATGAAGGAAGGCGAAGCCAAGTTCCTCGAGCAGGCCAAACTCGCCCGCCGCTACGGTGCGGCGGTGATCGTCATGGCTTTCGACGAGAAGGGCCAGGCCGATACCTACGCCCGCAAGACCGAGATCTGCGGCAAGGCTTACACCCTGCTCACCGGTATGGGTTTTCCTGCCGAAGACATCATCTTCGACCCCAACATCTTTGCGATTGCGACAGGAATCCCCGAGCACGACAACTACGCCGTCGATTTCATCCAGGCTACCCGCTGGATCAAGGACAACCTGCCCCACGCCCACATCTCCGGCGGCGTGTCGAATGTGTCCTTCAGCTTCCGCGGCAACGACCCAGTGCGTGAGGCCATCCATACCGTCTTCCTCTACCACGCCATCCAGAACGGCATGACCATGGGCATCGTCAATGCCGGCATGCTGGGCGTGTACGACGACCTGGCGCCGGAGCTCCGAACCAAGGTCGAGGATGTGGTGCTCAACCGCCACCCCGGCGCCGGGGAAGCGCTGGTCGAATTCGCCCAGACCGTCAAGGAAGGCAAGGCCAAGGACAGCGGCCCCGACCTGAGCTGGCGCGAGCAGCCGGTCGAGAAGCGCCTGGAGCACGCGCTGATCAAGGGCATCACCGACTTCGTGGTAGCCGATACCGAAGAGGTTCGCGCCAAGCTGGCCGCCGCAGGGCGGCCGCCGCTGGCCGTCATCGAAGGCCCGCTGATGGCCGGCATGAACCACGTCGGTGACCTCTTCGGCGCCGGCAAGATGTTCCTGCCCCAGGTGGTGAAGTCGGCCCGCGTCATGAAGCAGGCCGTCGCTCATCTGCTGCCCTATATCGAAGCCGAGAAATCCCGCACCGGCCTCGGTTCCAAAGGCAAAATCCTGATGGCCACCGTCAAGGGCGATGTGCATGACATCGGCAAGAATATCGTCGGCGTCGTGCTCGGCTGCAACGGCTACGACGTGGTCGATCTCGGCGTCATGGTCTCCTGCGACAACATCCTGAAGGCGGCCCTCGAACACCGCGTCGACATCATCGGCCTCTCCGGCCTGATCACGCCCTCGCTGGAAGAGATGGCTCACGTCGCGGGCGAAATGAAACGCCAGGGCCTGACCCAGCCGCTGCTCATTGGTGGCGCCACCACCAGCCGCGCCCATACCGCCATCAAGATCGCTCCCAACACCGACAGCCCGGTGGTCTACGTACCCGACGCCTCCCGCGCCGTGGGCGTCGCCACCAAGCTGCTGTCCCAGGAGCAGAAAGCGGGCTATGTGGCGGAGATCGCCGCCGAATACGAGGCGGTGCGGGCCGAGCACGCCGGCCGCAAGGGTGCCACCCTGGTCACGCTGGCCGAGGCCCGGGCCAGGCGTTTCACGTGGAACGAAACGCACACACCCACCGTGCCGCGGGTCATCGGCGTCCAGGCCCTGGACATCGACCTGGAAGACCTCACCCTCTTCATCGACTGGACCCCTTTCTTCCAGTCCTGGGAGTTGGCGGGCCGCTACCCCGCCATCCTGGAAAGCGAGACGGTAGGCGAAACGGCACGTCAGCTCTACGATGACGCCCGGCGCATGCTCACCCTCATCGTCGAGGAACAGTGGCTTTCCGCCCGGGCCGTTTTTGGCCTGTGGCCAGCCGCCGGCGTGGGTGACGACATCGCCTTCTACCAGGACGAGTCCCGCAATACAGAAATCGCCCGCTGGGTCGGCTTGCGGCAGCAGCACAAGCAGCCCGCCGACCGCCCCAATCTAGCCCTGGCCGATTTCGTCGGGCCACGCGATTACTGCGGCGCCTTCGCGGTCACCGCCGGCCTGGGCATCGAGGACAAGCTGGCCGAATTCGAGGCCGCCCACGACGACTACTCCGCCATCCTGCTCAAATCCCTCGCCGACCGCCTGGCCGAAGCGGCAGCGGAATGGCTGCACCAGCGCGTACGCCGGGAATTCTGGGGCTACGCAGGCGAGGAGTCCCTGACCAGCGAGGATCTGATCGCCGAAGCCTACGCCGGAATCCGCCCGGCCCCGGGCTACCCCGCTTGCCCGGACCATACCGCCAAGCAGGGCCTCTTCGCCCTCCTCGACGCCCCGGGCAACGCCGGCATGGCGCTCACAGAATCCTGCGCCATGACCCCGGCCGCCTCGGTCGCCGGCTACTTCATCGGCCACCCCGCCGCCCGCTACTTCGCCATCCCCAAGATCGGCCGCGATCAACTGGAAGACTGGGCTTCCCGCAAGGGCATGCCCCTCCCGGAAGCCGAGCGGTGGCTGGCGCCAGTTCTGTAGATTCAGCCCAGATATTGGACCATTGCCTCGACCTCACCTCTTTCAACACCCTAGCCCTCCCCGCAAGGGCGGAGCGCTATCTGCGCGTGACCGAAGTCGCGCAGCTCCACGAGGCGGCCAGCCTCGCCGGACGCCGCTTCATCCTCGGCGGCGGCAGCAATCTGGTGCTCGCCGGGGATTTCGCCGGGCTGGTTCTGCACATGGCCCTTTGCGGTCGGCGGTTGGTGGGGGAGGACGGCGACGCCTGGCTCGTGGAAGGGGGGGCCGGCGAGAACTGGCACGACTTCGTGATGTGGACCCTGGAGCAGGGCTGGCCGGGGCTGGAGAACCTAGTGCTCATTCCCGGCACCGTAGGGGCGGCACCGATCCAGAACATCGGCGCATACGGCCTGGAAGTCGGCGAACGCATCGCCCGGGTGGTGGCCTACGACTTTGCCACCGAATGCCTCGTCGCCTTCTCGCCCGAGGATTGCCGCTTTGCCTACCGCGACAGCGTGTTCAAGCAAGAGGGCTGGCATCTGTCGGGCCGCTTCGCCATCACGGCAGTGCACTTTCGCCTGCCCAAGGGCTGGCGACCCAATGTCCGCTACGGCGAACTCGCCGCGGAACTAGAGTCCCGCACGACCGCCACACCAAGCCCCCAAGACGTGGCACGAGCGGTCATGGCGGTGCGGCGCCGCAAGCTGCCCGACCCGGCGGTGCTGCCCAACGCCGGCAGCTTCTTCCACAACCCGGTGGTTGAGGCCGGGTTCGCCGCCGACCTGGGGCGCCGATTCCCCGCCCTGCCCCGCTATCCCCAGGCCGACGGGCGGGTGAAGCTCGCCGCCGGCTGGCTAATCGAGCAGGCCGGGTGGAAAGGCCGCAATCTCGGTCCGGTAGGGATGTACGACAAACAGGCCCTGGTTCTGGTCAATCGGGGGGGTGCCCGGGGAAGCGACGTCCGCGCCCTGATGCACGCGGTACAGTGGGACGTCAATGAACGCTTCGGCGTCGACCTCGTGCCGGAGCCAGTCTTCCTCGGGGAAGCACCTTTCCCGTGTGGATAGGGCGCGGCGAAATACGGTATAGTCCCCCGCCAGAACGGAGGAGAGAGGGATAACAGGATGGCAGAGGCAAACACCCCCCCGCGCGGCACTTCGGCCCATGCGCCGGACCTCAACTGGAGCCAGGTGCGGGAAACCGTGCTCATGCTGGAATTGGCAGCAGTGCAGATCGAGGCCGCCATGACCGAGAGCAATACCTCGGTGGACGTGCTGACTGGCGCCTTCACCACCATGGCAGCGTGCATGCAGACGCTGTCGGAAACCATCCGCAGCCTTCCGGACACTGCCGAAATGGGGGCCGCCAAAGCCGAACTGACGGGGATGTCCGAGCACGTCTCGGGGATGGTGCACCAGGCGGTGATCGCCTTCCAGTTCTACGACAAACTGGCCCAGCGCCTGGTCCATGTCGGCCATAGCCTCGGCTCCCTCAGCGACCTGGTGTCGAATCAGGCCAAGCTCTACAACCCCGCAGAATGGGTCGCACTGCAGGACAGGATCAAGTCCAAATACACCATGCGGGAAGAAGTGAACATGTTCGAAGCCGTGATGCAAGGTGTCCCGGTGCACGAGGCCGTGCAGCGCTACATGGCCGAAATGAAGCAAAAGGGCGACGACATCGAGCTGTTCTGAGGGGACAAGTACGGGCGGATCAGCCGGAAAAGTCCGCCGGCGCCTCCCATACGATATTCGCCCGGGAGCCCCCCCGGCCGGTCCTCTCCAGCATGTCGATGAAGGGCCAGGCCCGGCTGCCGAGGGACACCGGCGGCTCGTCCTCCTCCTCGCCCGACCCGGACGCTCCAGTGCCGGCGCCTGCCGCCCCTCCTTCCACCAGGGCCCGCAGGCGGGCTGCTGCGGCGGCCATCTCATCCACCGTGAAGGCGCCACGGGCGACGCAGGGTTTGCCCAGCGCAAGCAGCAATTGACGCGCCACTTCGGCGAACATGATGAGTTCTCCAGTTTCGCTCGATACGAATTTCACCAGCATAAGATTCCCCGTTGAAAAGTCGCCCCGATCCGCGCAAAATGCAGCAGGGGAGACTTATGAACACAGTCCATACTACAGCCAATCCATTGGCGACGGGCGCCGACGAACTGGAGCGGCTTGCACTCGAGGAGGTCGTCAAGCGGCGCCGTTTCGGCAATCCGGTGACGGCCCTGGTCGCCCCGGTGGGCGCAGCCGATCTGGCCATCGCCATGGCCAAGCTGGGCGCCCGCGTCACTCTGGGCGATGAGGCCGCCATGGCGGACCGCGCCCGGACCCTGGCCGCCGCTGCCGGCTTCGACGATGAACTCGCCTTCTCGCCCCTCGACTTTCAGCACCTCGAAGACGACCTTTCTGGCGAACCCTTCGATCTGGTCGTGATCCGCCGCGGGCTCTGCGGCGTACCCTACGAAGACGCCCGCCGTTTCGTGCATCAGATACTGCTGCGCCTCAAGATTGGCGGCAAGCTCTACGTGTCCATCCTGGGCCTGCATTCCGAACTGGGGGACGGTTATGCCGGCGCCGAGCAGGGCCTAAGCGAGCGTTTCTGCAGCCTGGCACCGGCCATGGCGAAGAAATACGACCTGCACCGTTCAGTCTGTCTCTACTCCGAGCGCAATCTGTTCACCCTCCTGCTCGAAGCCGGCGGCAGCGTGCTGCGCACCTTCACGACCACCCACGGTAACGTGAAGGGCATCGCCGTTCGCGTCTGAGCGCTCATGCCCGCCTCCCACGCCGCCCTGCGCCTGGGCATCGACCTGGGCGGCAGCAAGATCGAAATCATCGCCCTGGGGCCGCGGGGCCGTGTGATGCTGCGTCGCCGCCGGGACACCCCTCGGGGCGACTACCGCGCCACGGTGGGGGCCGTAGCCGACCTGGTGGAGGAGGCCGAAGCAGAACTCGGGCAACGGGGTAGCCTGGGGCTCGGCATTCCCGGTTCGGAGTCCCTGCTGGACGGACGCATCCGCAACGCCAACTCCACCTGGCTGAACGGCCAGCCCCTGCGCCGTGATTTGCAGGTCCTGCTGCAAAGAGAGGTCCGGCTGGCCAACGACGCCAACTGCTTCGCGCTGTCCGAGGCTATCGACGGCGCCGGGGCCGGAGCGGCAACGGTTTTCGGCGTCATCCTCGGCACCGGCGTGGGCGGGGGCCTGGTGGTCGGCGGCCGCGTCCTGGCGGGAGCCAACGGCATCGCCGGCGAGTGGGGCCACAACCCCCTCCCCGCCCCCACCGCCGCCGACCAGCCGCCACCCCCCTGCTATTGCGGCCGGTCAGGCTGCATCGAGACCTATCTGAGCGGCCCGGCCTTGGCGGCCCATCACCGCTCCGCAGGCGGAAGCGAGTTCGACGCCGCGGCCATCGCCGCCGGTGCCGCAGCCGGCAACGCACCGTGCTGCGCAAGCCTCGATCTCTACGCCGAGCGTCTGGCCCGTTCCCTGGCGGGCGTCATCAACGTCTTCGACCCGGAAGTCATCGTCCTGGGCGGAGGTCTCTCCGGCATCGCCGCCCTCTACGACCAGGTCCCTCGGCGCTGGGGACGCCACATCTTTTCCGACAGCGTCCGCACCCGCCTGGTCCCGCCGCAGCACGGTGACTCCTCCGGCGTGCGGGGCGCGGCCTGGCTGTGGAGCCGCTCCTGACCCCCTCCCCCGTCAGCATTTTCATCGGGCAGGTGCGCCCCATGCCCGGCAGCGGCCGACCGACGGCCTTGCTGAAATCGGCCGCCTCCCTGCCCATCGCTCTTGGGCCAGAGGGGTTCGTCGGCGACCAGCAGGCCGACCGCAGCGTCCACGGAGGGCCGGAGAAGGCCGTACATTGCTTCCCCGTCGAACACTACTCCCGCCTGGCCGACCGCTTCCCGGAAGCGACCCCCCAGCTCCTGCCGGGGAGTATCGGGGAAAACCTGTCGGCCGCCGGGTTCAGCGAAGGCGACGTTTGCCTCGGCGATGTCTTCGCCCTGGGAGAAACGCGCCTCCAGATCAGCCAGCCCCGCAGCCCCTGCTGGAAAATCGACGCCCGCTACTGCCTAGAGGGCATGGCCGCCTTCATCGCCGCCGAAGGCATCGCCGGCTGGTACGCCCGGGTACTGGTTCCCGGCACGGTTCGGGCCGGCGACGGCCTGCAACTGGTCGAGCGGGACGCCTCCGCACCGACCCTGGCCGAAGCCCTGTCTTGCCTCCGGCTCCATCGACCGCCTGTGGCCTCCCTCGCCACTATCGCTTCTGCCAAGGGAATCGCCGCAAGCTGGCGCAGGAAAATCCTCGACCGCATGGCCTGGCTGAGGGAAAACAGCCGGCAGCGGTGATTGACGGCGGTGGGGATCAGCACTCGAGCGGATCCACCTCCAGATGCCAGCGTAGCTTGGCCGGGACGCGGATGCTTTCCAGCTTCTCGCGCCAGAGGGGCAGAAAGTCCTGCAGGGCGCGGCGGGAGCCCGATTCGAGCAGGAGTTGGGCCCGATCCCTTTCGGCGACGCGGGAGAGACGCAAGGGGATGGGATCGTAGGCGGTGATGCCGGTGGCCACGCCGACCTCGGCATGGGCGCGGGCCGTGGCCAGGAAGGCGATGGCGTCGCTCATGGCCGGGGCTTCCGCCCGCAGGATGGCCTGGTAGGCGTAGGGGGGAAAGCCCGCCTGACGACGTTCTTCCAGTTGGGCCGCAGCGAAGCCGGGAAAGTCGTGGGCCGCCAGGGCGGCGTAGAGGGGATGCTCCGGGTAGCGGGTCTGAATGAGGACTTCCCCGGGCAATTCCGCCCGCCCGGCGCGGCCCGCCACCTGCATGAGTTGCGCGAAGAGACGTTCCGGCGCGCGCCAGTCGGCGGCAAAGAGGGCGGCGTCTGCACCCACCACGCCAACCAGGGTGAGACGGGGAAAATCGTGGCCCTTGGCCAGCATCTGGGTGCCCACCAGGATGTCGGCCTCGCCGGCGTGGATGCGCTCCAGGATCCCCTCCCACTGGCGGCGGGACTTGACCGAGTCGCGGTCAACCCGCAGCACGCGGGCGGCGGGAAAGCGTTCGGCCAGCCAGGCTTCCAGGCGCTGGGTGCCCCGGCCGAAGGGCTGGATGTCCTGGTTGCCGCAGGTGGGGCAGGCCCTCGGCACGCGGGTTTCGAAGCCGCAGTGGTGGCAGCGCAGACGGCGGTCGGCCTGGTGCAGGACGAGGTTGGCGGCGCAACGTCGGCAGCGGGAGGTCCAGCCACAGGCGGCACAAGCCAACACCGGTGCGTAGCCACGGCGGTTGAGGAAGACCAGGCTCTGTTCGCCCCGTTCGAGCCGCGCAAGCAGGGCCGCCTCCAGGGCGGCGCCCACCCCATCGCGCACGGTCTCGCGCCGGCTATCCACCAGATTGACGACGGGCAGGCGTGCGGTGGCCACCGCCCGTCCCGCAAGGGTCAGCCGGCGATAGCGTCCGGCCTGGGCATTGGCCCAGGATTCGAGGGAGGGGGTGGCCGAGCCCAGGACGATGGGGATATCCGACCAGCGGGCACGAAAGACCGCCACGTCCCGTGCCGAGTAGCGCATGCCGTCCTGCTGCTTGAACGAAGGATCGTGCTCTTCATCCACGACGATGAGCCCCAGTCGGGGCAGGGGAGCAAAGACCGCCAGCCTCGTGCCGAGGACGATGGCCGCCTCCCCCGCCTGGGCGTCCCGCCAGTGACGCTCCCGCGCCGCTTCGGCGAGTTCGCTGTGCAGGGCGACGACCCCCTGGTCGGGAAAGCGCGCCCGCACCCGGGCTTCGAGTTGGGGCGTGAGATTGATTTCGGGCACCAGGACGAGGGCCTGACGGCCCGCGGCCAGGGTCGCTGCGATCAGTTGCAGGTAGACCTCGGTCTTGCCGCTGCCGGTGACGCCATGCAACAACCAGGGGACGAAACCCGGCGCGGCTTTGATGGCTTCGATGGCCGCCCCCTGTTCGGACGTGAGTTCCGGGGGGGCCACGGTGGCGACGGGCCGCACGCGGCGCGCTGCCCGACGCTGCGGCGGGGCGATACGCTTCAAGCCCGCCGGCAGCGCCTGCAGGATGGCCTCGCCCGGTGCGGCTTGGTAATAGCGGGCGGCAAAGTCGCACAGGGCGAGGAAATCAGCCCCCAGGGGCGGCAGGTCGCGCAGGATTTCCTTGGCGGGGCGCACTTGCTCGGCCGGCCAGTCGCTCTCTTCGGCCACCCCGACGATGACGCCGATGCGCTCCCCGCGGCCAAAGGGCACCCGGACCCGCAGGCCGATATCGTCGGCGCTGGCTTCTGGCCAGCGGTACTCGAAGCTGCGATGGAGGGGGAGATCGAGGGCGACGCGCAAAAAGCTCACGGGACGGGGCTCTACGGGATTCGAATACTTCGCGTCAATTCTTGGAAACCGGGGCAACTCATTAACTTATAGAGGTTTTTCAAATTGTCCCCAAAATCTGTGGATAACTTTGTGGATTGCTTTTGGATGAATGGCCTAAACCGGTACTCCAGAAGGATTTTTGTCACTTTGCCGAAAAAATCGGCGCGGCGTAAACCCCAACGAATCAACGACTTGGCTTTTTACGTCACTGTCAACGGGGCGGAGCCCATTTCCCTGGAGCCCACGCCCCCAAACTGTGCATAAGTGAAACACCCGCTTGTGAGTACCTATGACCTTAGGCGTAGGTTCGCTCGGCGTTTAGCCTGCTCTCCATCCGGCCGCCGAGGACCGTCCCAGGACGGTGCCGTTCGAAGTGGACAGCGCCGTGCCTTGCTCGCGCCCGCCCTGCGTGAGCCTGGCGAACGGCTTACCGCGTCGAGCGATAAGCGTGGACCGTATCGACCAGGACCGTCACGTTTTCCGGCGGGGTGAATTGGGAAATACCGTGGCCCAGGTTGAACACATGGCCTGTGTTGCCGGCACCGAAACTGTCGAGAACCTTGCGCGCCTCTGCCGCGACGACGTCCGGCGAGGCGAAGAGCACGTTGGGATCCAGATTGCCCTGCAGGGCCACCCGGTCGCCAACCCGTCGGCGGGCTTCGCCGATGTCCAGGGTCCAGTCGAGGCCGAGGGCGTCACAACCGATATCGGCGATGCTTTCCAGCCACAGGCCGCCATTCTTGGTGAAGACGATGCAGGGCACTCGCTCGCCGTCCTTTTCCCGCTTCAGGCCGGCGACGATGCGCTGCATGTAGGCCAGGGAGAACTCGCGGTAGGCGGCGGCCGACAGGGAGCCGCCCCAGGTGTCGAAAATCATCACCGCCTGGGCGCCGCTGTCGATCTGGGCGTTGAGGTAGGCGGTCACCGTGTCTGCGGTCACGGCCAGGATGCGGTGAAGGAGATCCGGCCGGTCGTAAAGCATGGTCTTGATGCGGCGGAAGTCGCTGGAACCGCCGCCCTCGACCATGTAGCAGGCCAGGGTATAGGGGCTGCCGGAAAATCCGATGAGGGGAACCGAGTTGTCCAGAGCCCGGCGGATTTCGCTCACCGCATCCATGACGTAGCGCAGGTGATCAAAGGGGTCCGGCGCCGAAAGGTCATTGATCGCCCATTCCTCGCGCAGGGGCCGCTCGAACTTGGGGCCCTCGCCTTCCTCGAAATAGAGGCCGAGACCCATGGCGTCAGGGATAGTGAGGATGTCGGAAAAGAGAATGGCGGCGTCGAGATCGTAGCGAGCCAGGGGTTGCAGGGTCACCTCGCAGGCCAGGGAGGGCGTCTTGCACAGATTGAGGAAGTTGCCCGCCCGCTTTCTCGTTTCGCAATATTCCGGCAGGTAGCGGCCGGCCTGACGCATGAGCCAGAGGGGAACGTGGTCAGTGGGCTCCTTCAGGAGGGCGCGCAGGAAGTTGTCATTGCGGGGTCGGGTCACGATGGGCTCGCCGGAGGTCGAAAGACGCGAATTATCCGCCTTTCGGCCCCGCCGGTCACTTGCGCCAGAAGGCCGGGGTAAAGACCACCAGAAGGGTGAAGATTTCCAGCCGCCCGAGGAGCATGGCAAAGGTACACACCCAGGTTTGCGCATCGCTGAGCACTTCGTAGGTGGTCGAGGGCCCCACCTGGCCGAGGCCGGGGCCGGTGTTGTTGATGCTGGCGACAACGGCGGTGAAGGCCGTGACGATGTCCAGGCCGGTAAAGGCGAGGACCAGGGTCATCGACACGATGCTCACCATGTACATGAAGCCGAAGGCGAGGACGGCGAACAGAATGCTCTGGGGCGCGACCTGGCCGCCCACCCGGACGTTGTAGACCGCGGCGGGGTGCATGGCCCGCAGCAATTCCCGATAGACCTGCTTGTAGAGCAGCAGCGCCCGGATCATCTTGATGCCTCCCCCCGTGGACCCGGCACTGGTGGCGAAGCTGGACAGGAAAAGCATCCACAGGGGGGCAAAAATGGGCCACAGGGCGAAATCGACGCTGGCGTAGCCGGTGGTGGTGGCGATGGAAATCACATTGAAGGCTGCGTGGCGCAGCGCCGTCCCGAGGTCGGGGTAGGCTCCTGCTGCCCAGATGTAGACGGCGACCATCAGGATGCTCGCCCCCACGACGGCCAGATACCATCCCGCCTCCGGGTCGCCGAGGTAGGGCCGCAGCGAACGGCCGCTGACGGCAAGGAAGTGGGTGGCGAAATTGATTCCCGCCAGGAGCATGAAGACAATGGCGACCGCCTCGATGAGCGGAGCATTGAAGTGGCCGAAGCTCGCGTCGTGGGTCGAGAATCCGCCCAGACCCATGGTCGAGAAGCCATGACAGACCGCGTCGAAAGCGCTCATCCCGGCCAGCCAGTAGGCCAGGATGCAGGCCACCGAGATGGCCAGATAGACGAGCCACAGACCCTTGGCCGTTTCGGCGATGCGGGGGGTCATCTTGGCATCCTTCATGGGCCCCGGCGTCTCGGCCTTGAACATCTGGCGCCCGCCGATACCCAGCAGGGGGAGGATGGCCACCGCGAGGACGATGAGGCCCATGCCGCCAACCCACACCAGCTGGTGGCGCCAGAGGTTGATCGACGGCGGCAGCGCGTCGAGGCCGGAAAAAACGGTGGAGCCTGTGGTGGTCAGGCCCGATACCGCTTCGAAATAGGCATCGGTGAAGCTCGCCCCCATCTGGATCATGAACGGAACGCAGGCGAAGACGGGCAGCACGGTCCAGACCAGGACGACCATGAGGAAACCGTCGCGCACGGTCAGCTCCCGCTTCACTCCCCGGTGGCGGTGCCAGAGCAGGGCGCCGCACAGCAGGGTCAGGGCAATGGACTCGTCGTAAGCGCCCTGGGCGCCATCGTCCACCGCGTAGGACAGCGCAAGAGGGAGCAGCATGGTCAGGCCGAAGAGCATGACGATCATGCCCAGGACTTTGAAGACGGGGGCGAAACGCTCCACGGCGGCGCTCTCAGAAGAAGTGGAATCCGACCTGGAAGAGCTTCTCGACCTTCTTCACCAGGCTCTTGCGGGTACAGAAGACGATGACGTGGTCTTCCGGCTGGATCACCGTATCGTGGTGGGCGATCTCCACCTCGCCGTAGCGGGTGACGGCGGTCCAGTCGTCGGTGCGCCCCACGATCACCGGCTGGTCGAAGTTGCGCACCAGGGCTGCGACGGTGACGCCGTGGGGCCAATCGATTTCGTCGAAGCGGCGGCCGACGACCTTGGAGGTGCGGGCGTCGCCGTGGGCGACCAGTTCCAGCGCCTCGGCGGCGCCGCGACGGAGCGGATGAACTTCGGCCACGTCCCCCTGCCGCACGTGGGCCAGGAGGGTGCCGATGGACACCTGGGCCGGCGAGATGCCGATGTCGATGGGGCCGCCCTCGATCATCTCGGCGTAGGCGCGGCGATTGATGAGCGCCACTACCCGCTTGCAACCCAGACGCTTGGCCAGGCTGCCGGCCATGATGTTGTCTTCGTCGTCATTGGTGAGGGCGAGGAAGAGATCCATCTCGGCGATGTTTTCCTGCTCCAGCAGCTCCTCGTCGGTGGCGTCACCCAGCAGGACCAGGGTTTCGCTCACTTCGCTGGCGATGGCCTCGGCTCGCCCGGCATTGCCTTCTATGATTTTGATTTCATAACGCTTTTCCAGGCGCTGGGCGAGGCGCAGGCCCACGTTGCCACCGCCGGCGATCATGATGCGGACGACCGGATTGACCAGGCGGCGCAACTCGCGCAGCACGTTACGGATGTTCTCCGCGGCAGCCAGCAGGAAGACTTCGTCGCCGGCCTCGATCACCGTTCCCCCCTCCGGAATCACTGGCTGGTCGCGGCGGAAGATGGCGGCGATGCGGGCGTCGGCATCCGCCGGCAGGTGATCTCGCATCTCCCGGATGGGTTTGCCCACCAGAAGCCCGCCCTCGTAGGCCCGCACGGCAACCAGGCTGACCCGGCCGCGGGCGAACTCCAACACCTGCAGAGCCTCGGGAAATTCGATCAGGCGCCGGATGTAGTCGGTGATGATCTGCTCGGGGCAGATGGCGAAATCGACGGCAAAATTTTCCGGCGCGAGCAGGGCCTCGTCTTCCAGGAAGTCCCGCGAGCGCAGACGGGCGATGCGGGTGGGAATCTTGAACACACTGTGGGCGAGCTTGCATGCCACCAGGTTGGTCTGATCGTTCTGGGTGACGGCGATGAGGAGGTCGGCATCTTCAGCCCCGGCGTTTTTCAGGACCGAGGGCAGCGCCGCACTGCCGCAGACGGTGCGCAGATCGAGGCGGTCCTGCAAGTGGTGCAGGCGTGCAGCGTCTGTATCCACAACCGTGATGTCGTTTTCTTCCGAGACCAGGCCTTCGGCCACGCTGGCCCCGACCTGACCCGCCCCGAGAATGATGACGCGCATGGATGTCGCCCCCGTCAGTCTTCCGCCCTGCGGCCCAGGGCCACCCCGAGCTGCTTCAGCTTGCGGTACAGGTGGGTCCGCTCCAGGCCGGACTTGTCGGCCAGCTTGGTCATGTTTCCCCCTTCCAGGCGCAGGTGGTGTTCGAAATAGATTTTCTCGAAGGCATCCCTCGCCTCCCGCAGGGGCTGGTCGAGGAGCGGCAGCAGGGAGGCGACCGTGGCATCCGCTTCCTCCTGGGGACGTAGCCGGGCGACGTCGTCGGAGACGATCTCCTCATCCAGGGTGGTCAGGGCGAGATTGCGCACCAGGGTGTACAGCTCCGACCAGCCGCCGTCGCCAGCGCCCTTCCAGGGCTGGGTGCGCAGCGCGTTGAGGGCACTGCTGGCCAGGCGGCGGGCGGGCACCTCGCCGCGCTCGATGAAGTGGGTGAGCAGAAGACCGGCGATTTCCGGCACGTCATCGGCGTGGCCGGCCAAGCTGGGCATGGCGACCCAGATTTCGCCCAGGCGGGCGATGAGCTTGCCGTCCCAGCCCGCCTCTCCCAGGGCGGACAGGGGGCGGCTGCTGGCGGCGACCAGCAAGAGGTTGAGCTTTTCCAGTCGATCCAGGGTGAAGCTCAGGTTCATCTGCTGCAATTTGCCCAGAGCCGACAGGTCGGGGACGAAAATCACCCCGCCACCCGCCTTCTCCAGGGCCTCCTGAGACACTGCCGCAGTCAGGGAGGAAAGGTCGAGCCAGGGAGCCCGGGGCGGCTGCAGGGTGCGAGCGCAGATTTCCGCCATGCCGCCGCTCGCCCCCTTGAGCAGGATGACCGAGGCCTTACCGGCCGCCTGCTCCAGGCGGCGCTTGAATTCCTTCATGAAGCCGGTGCGAGCAAAGGCTTCCAGGGTCAGGTGGGGGCGCTGCACCGGGCCGGCGTGCTTCAAGGCCTTTTGCACCGTCGTCAGGAGTTTTTGCAGGGCGATGGGCTTTTCGAGAAAGTCGAAGGCGCCGAAGCGGGTCGCCTCGACGGCCGAGTCGATGGTGCCGTGGCCCGACATCATCACCACCGGCATGCTGAGCTGGCCCCCGGCGTGCCACTCCTTGAGGAGCGAAATGCCGTCCGTGTCCGGCATCCAGATGTCGAGAAGAACGAGGTCGGGTCGTAGTTCCTCGCGCACCCGGCGGGCGGCGCCGGCATTCTCCGCCAGGCGGACGTCGTAGCCTTCGTCGATGAGGATTTCCGAGAGCAACTCCCGAATACCCACCTCGTCATCAACGACCAGAATGATTGCCATGTCTTCCTTCCTCCTCCCGTACCAGGGGCAGGCGTATTTCGATACACGCGCCGCCCTCCGGAGAATTGCCGATATCGATGTGTCCGTGGTGTTCATCGACGATTTTTTTGACGATGGGCAGCCCCAACCCCGTGCCCCGCGCCTTGGTGGTGACGTAGGGCTCGAAGATGCGGGGCAGCAGTTCAGCCGGAAAACCCGGGCCGTTGTCGGCAACGCGCAATCGGGCGTGACGGGCGTCCCGCGCCGTGCTCACCGTGATCTCCGCCCCGGCGCGGCCCTCCAGGGCGTCTTCGCCGTTACGCAGCAGATTGTGGATGATCTGGCGCAGTTGAGTGACGTCGCCAAGAACCGGCGGCAAATCCGCCGCCAGTTGCAAGACGATGTGCGCGCCCGAGGTCTCGTACAGCCCCAGCACTTCGCCGATCAGACCGTTGAGATCCAGGGGAGCGACTTCCGGAGCCGGCAGGCGGGCGTAATCTCGGAAGTCATCGACCATGCGCTTCATGGCCTGGACCTGGTTGATGATGGTCTGGGTACTGCGCCTGAGCATGTCCGCGTCGCCGTTCAGGAGCTTGTCGGCCAGCTTCAATTGCAGGCGTTCGGCAGAAAGCTGGATGGGCGTCAGGGGATTCTTGATCTCGTGGGCCAGGCGCCGCGCCACTTCGCCCCAGGCCGCACTGCGCTGGGCGGCGATGAGCCGTGTCACGTCGTCGAAGACCACCACCTCGCCGCCGCCGCTGGCTTCCGGCAGGTGCGTGCCCCGCAGCAACAGAACCTGGGGCATGCCATTGGGGCGCTCCATCTCCAGTTGCCCCTGCCACTCGCCTTCCGTGCCGGGGGCAAGGTGGCCTTGAATCGCGGCGGCCAGGGCCGCCTGGCGGGGCCACTCGGGTAAGGGAAGCCCGACCAGGCCCTGGAAATCGTCGCTCAGGATGGTCAGGGCTCCCTCGTTTACCGTACGCAGGGTGAAGCTGCGGTCGAAAACCAGCACCCCTGCCGAAAGGTTGGCCAGAATCGATTCCAGATAGCCCCGGGCAGACTCCAGCTCCGTGCGGTGCCGCTCCGCCTCGCGGCGGGCCTCGTCCAACTGGCGGGTCATGCGGCTGAAGGATTGGGTGAGGACGCCGAGTTCGTCGCGGCTATACACGGCCTGGCGCGGCGAGAAATCCCCCTGGGCCACCGCCTGGGTGCCCTCGGCCAGGATGGAAAGCGGCGCCGACAAACGGCGGGCCATGACGAAGGCCAGGGCAAAGGCGGAAAACAGGCCCAACAGGACGGTGAGCGTCAGGGTGAGGGCATAGATGCGCGTCAATCCCTCGCGGGCCAGTTGCAGTTCCTGGTAGTCCCGATACACGGCCTGGACCGCCTCGGCGTTCTGGGCCAGGGCCGGGGGCACGGGGTGGATCAGTTGCAGGATGCGGCGATCCTCGTACACCGCACGGGCAGCCACCGGGACGAGCACCCGCAGCGTCATGCGCCCCTCCTCCAGGTCCACCGAGGTGACGGCGAAAGCGCTGCGCGCCTGCTTGAGTTGCGTCTGGCTGGGCAAGGAGGGCAAGAGCCCGGTACCCAGTTCCGAATTGGCGCTGGCCAGCAACTGGCCGCCGGCGGAGAAAAGCGCGGCCGACTGCGCACCGCTCTGTTCCAGCAAGCGCAGGAGGGCGGAGCGGCGGCCCGATTCCGGCAGTTCGGAAAGCTCCAGGGCCATGTTGCGCGCCTTGTCGGACAACTCGGCGAGGAGGGAATCCAAGGCGCTGCGCCCCAGATTGAGGCCTGATTCGAGCGCCTTTTCCACCCGAACGTCGAACCAGCTCTCGATGGAGCGGGTGACGAACTGAACCGACACGCCATAGACCAGGGCTCCGGGCAGCACCGCTACCGCGCCGAACATGAGCATGAGGCGAAGCTTCAGGCGCGCGCCGAAAACCTGCCGGCGGTAGTCGCGCCAGAGGACGGTCAGTTGCCAGCCCACCAGGCCGACCATGGCCAGGGCCAGGACGACGTTGAAGGCGATGAGCAGCGGATAGTGGCGGGTGAACAGCGCGGTGTCCGCCGCCGTGCTGACCAGAAGCAGGAACCAGACGATGGCGCCGACGGTCCCGGCCAGAGCCCCGCCGACAGCAATGAGCCGCTTGGTCTTCACCGGGTTTCCGCCGCAGGCAGGGGCGGCAGCACGACAGACCAGGTCTTCCAGTCGGAAGCCAGGGTCCAGTCCTTGTTGCCCAGGGCGGCAATCTGGAATGGCTTGGGCAATTGGGTGGTATCCAGCCTGAGGCGCAAGGCGCCCTGGTAGGTCTCACCGACGCGGGGAGCGTCCTTGTCCGGCTTGTCGCCGGGTCGCTCGATCACCACCCAATGGCGCAGACGCGAGAGCAAGCGCAGGGCCTCGGAGAGGGTTTCCACCGACTGGTGCAGGGCGCCGGTGGAAAGGCGATACTGGCGCGTCAGGGCGTGGTAGGACAGGCGGATGGTCTGGCTGCGACTGACCAGTTTTTCGTCCAGCCAGTACCAGCGCGGCCGGATCAGTTCGAAATCGGTCACGAAGTGCAGGACGACCCCCTTGGCGACGGCCTCTTCCAGGCGCGGACTGATCTCGAAGTTGAACTCGGCGCTGAGGGCGTAGCCGTCCTCGACGGGGACGAGTTGGGGATTGAGCACCTCGACCTCAGCCCCGTGCAACCAGGCGCACCAGCCCAGGCAGAAGATTGCCAGCAGGAGCCGCCAGGGCTCAGGGCAATTTTTCGAGGAGGCAGTAGTAGAAGCCATCGTGGTCGTCGCAAGGCAGCCATTGTTCTTCGTGGCCTCGCCGGGCCGACGCCTGCCGGGCCAGAAAGGCTTCCACCTGCGCCCCGTTCTCCTCGGGAAAAATGGAACAGGTAGCGTACAGCAGTTTACCGCCCGGTTTCACGACTCGCCACAGGGCATCCAAAAGGCGAGCCTGGGTGGTGGCAAAGCTGGCCACGTCGGCTTCTCGGCGCAGCCACTTGGCGTCCGGGTGACGCCTCACGACGCCGCTGGCCGTACAGGGCACGTCGGCCAGGACAGCGTCGAAGGGCTGCCCGTCCCACCAGGCATCGGGTCTGGCTGCGTCGGCCACCCGGACCCGGGCAGCCAGACCGAGACGGACCAGGGTGGCTTCTACCCGGCGACAGCGGGCTGGCTTCAGGTCCAAAGCCAGGAGATCCAGGTCGGCCCGTTCCAGGAGATGCGCCGCCTTGCCCCCGGGCGCGGCGCAAGCGTCCAGCACCCGGCCGCCCGGAGCCGGGTCGAGCAAGGTGGCCGCCCGCTGCGCCCCGGGATCTTGCACCGATGCCCGTCCCTCGAAAAAATGGGGCAGACGCTCGACGGGGACCGGCTTGTCGAGGATCAGCCCTGCCTCGTCCCAGGGGCGGGAGGAGATCCCCCGTGCCTGGAGTTCGGCGGCGTAAGCGGCGACGCTCCCCAGGCGCACATTGACCCGCAGCGCCATGGGGGGCGGCCGGTTGCCGGCGGCCACAATGCTCTCCCAGCTTTCCGGATAGGCCTGCCGCAGGCGTCCGAGCCACCAGAGCGGGTGCCGCCGTGCGGCGACCTCGTCGGCTTCCGCCGCTGCGAGAAGCGCCTCGCGCTCGCGCTGAAACCTGCGCAACACGGCGTTGACCAGGCCCTTGCGGCGCCCCCCGGCCCAGGAGCCGGCAGCGCTCACCGCCTGATCGACAGTGGTGTGGGCCGCCTCGGGGCGAGATTCCAGGCGGTGCAGCGCGATGAGCAGCAGGGCGCGTACCTCGTCTTCATCCAGGGGCCGGTCCAGCAGTCGCCCAAGCAGGAAGTCGCCCCGACCGTACTGGCGCAGGCTGCTGTATATGAAGTCCTGTACGGCGGGCCGGGCCTCGGCGTCGATCCAGGCCGGCAAGCCCTCGGCCAGACTGCGCCCTGCCAGCACCTCAGCCACCACCCGGGCTGCCGCCTGGAGCGCATAGGCCAGGGCGCTCGGGTCCAGGGAGGCGACGGCAGGGGAGCGGGAAGTCATGGGACGCGATTATCCTTGAAACCTTGGTGGGCCGCTTGTGGATGCCCGCCGGGCCGGGTGCCCCGGACCTCCGCACCCACCCGAGCGTTCCGCCTCGGGGCCGTCGGCGCCGTACCGCCGCCGGCGCGCTTTCCACGATAATCCCGCCATGCTCAAGCCTCCATACGGCCCCCCCTCCAGCGGCCACCACCCGAGGGCGACGCGCCAGGGAGGCGCGCCCAGACCCGACGCCTCCAGGCACAAGCCCTGGCGCGCCTTCCTCGCCGCACTCGCCCTGGCCCCCCTCCTCCTGCTTCCCGACCCGGCCCAGGCGTGGAACTCGGCCGGCCATCGCCTGGTGGCGAGCCTGGCCTGGTCGCAACTCGATCCCGGCGTCAGGGAGCGGGTCGCCGCCCTCCTTGCGGCCCATCCCGACTCCGGCCGCTGGACCGCCAAAGGCACTGACCCGGCGACAGCTTTCATCGAGTGCTCCACCTGGCCAGACGACATCCGCCGCGACCCGCGCTTCCACGACAGCGGCGCCGACCCCACGCCGCCGTTGCCCGGATTTCCGGACATGGATCGCCATGGCAGTTGGCACTATGTTGACCGCAGCGCCGACGGGCGTCCGCTGGGGGGCGACCTCGACCGTCAGATCGATCGTCTGGCCCGGCAGCTGGCCGACCCGGCCACCCCCGCAACGCTGCGCAGCTACGCTCTCCCCTGGATCGTCCATCTGGTCGCCGACGCCCATCAGCCCCTGCACGCCGGGGTACGCGACGACGACGGCGGCAATCGGTTTGAAATCCACGATCCCAGCCACCCGCGCCTGCCTGTCATGTCCCTGCACGCATGGTGGGACGACCTGCCCGGCCCGCCCTGGTTGCGGGGCAAACGCCTCGAGGCCGCCGCGCAGCGCCTGACGGAAGGTCATTCCCTTCCTGCGCGCCAGGGTTCGCCCGCCGATTGGATAGGAGAATCCCGCGCCCTGGCTGCCAGCGGGGCCTATCCCCCGGCGGGGGACAGTCCGGCACTCCTGGATGAGGCCTTCCGCGACCAGGCCCGGCGGATCGCCCGCGAGCGCCTGCTGGCCTCCGGCCATCGCCTGGCCCGCTTCCTCAATGGACTCTTGGGGGACGTTTCACGTGAAACGGGAGCGCCCCGCTCGCGCACCCTGCCGTGACCGCCGTGGATCAGGCTCGCGACAACGGGAGTGCGGCATCGGCATCTTGCCTGCGGCCGCACCGGGGGCGCATGGAGAGCCACAGGGCACCCGGTCTCACCCCACCTCCACCGGCCCGCTGCCGGCGTTGCCAGAAGCGCGGACTCCTCGCGCCGGCTCCGGCTTAGAATGCGGACATGCAAGGACTCCACCTCACCGCCGATCTACTCGACTGCCGCTGCCCCCCCGCCCTGCTGCTCGATGCCGCAGGGCTGGAACGCTTCGCCGTCGAAGCCTGCGTTCGGCACGGCCTGTGCGTGGTGGGCACGTATTTCCATCAGTTTCGGGACGGCGAAGGCCACCCGGCGGGCGTCACCGGTACCGTGGTGCTGGCCGAATCCCACTTCGCCCTGCACACCTGGCCGGAAATCGCCGGGGTCACCCTGGATGTGTATGTCTGCAACTTCAGCGCCGACAACAGCCAGCGTGCCCGGGGCCTGTTCGCAGAAGCCATCGCGACCTTCGCCCCGAACCGGCTGGAGACGCGGGAAGTGCTGCGGGGCGCGGGAGTCTGGTCGGAACGGGAGACCAAGGAAGTCCCGCACGGTGCGCCCTGCCCGCCCCCCCTGCCCCACATCCGGGACGGGGGCGAGGCGGGGTGACGACTAGTAGTCAGTCACATAGGTTCAGCTATGTTCGGCACGCCCCGCATCCCTGCTCGTCGCTCGTCCTCGCCATAGCTTCGGCTATGGCTGCGGTTCGCTTCGCGCGATCCGGGCGCGGATGCGCGCCTCGGCATTCACGCAAACCTATGTGACTGACTACTAGCCCGGGAGTGGGATCGGGTTTCCCGCCAGAAACTGAGCCGCCGACAAGCGCTTGCCACCGGCCTTCTGCAATTCCGAGATCAGCAGGGCTCCTTCGCCACAGGCGATCAGAATCCCCTGCCTCCCCGCCTCGAGCACGGTGCCGGGCAGCCCTTGCCCCTCCGCGGGCCGGGCCACCCAGATCTTGCAGGGCAGCCCCCCGACCATGGCCTGCACGCCGGGAAAGGGATTGAAGGCCCGCACGCGGCGATGGAGTTCGGCGGCGGCGAGGTTCCAGTCCAGAACCGCTTCCGCCTTTTCGATCTTGGCCGCGTAGCTCACCCCCTCGGTGGGCTGTGGCGTGGCGGGCAAAGGCAAACGCCCCAGGGCCTCGACGATGAGGTCCGCCCCCAAGGCCGCCAACCGGTCGTGCAGTTCGCCCGCGGATTCCCCCGCACCGATGGGCGTCGCGCCGGAAAGAAGCACCGGCCCGGTATCGAGGCCCGCCTCCATCTGCATGATGCACACCCCCGTCTCCGCGTCCCCGGCGAGAAGCGCCCGCTGGATGGGCGCGGCGCCGCGCCAGCGCGGCAGCAGGGAGGCATGGATGTTGAGGCAGCCCAGGCGTGGCAGGTCGAGGACGGCCTGGGGGAGGATCAAGCCGTAGGCGGCCACGACCATGAGATCGGCTCCCACGGCGGCGATGCGCCCCCGGGCCTCGTCGTCCCGCAGGCTGGCGGGCTGAAAGACCTCCAGACCGTGCGCCAGCGCCAACCGTTTCACCGCCGAAGGCGTCAGGGCCATGCCCCGACCGGCAGGCCGGTCGGGCTGGGTCAGAACGAGGGGAACCGCGTGCCCGGCGGCAAGGAGCGCCTGCAAGGCCCGCGCGGCAAATTCCGGGGTTCCCGCGAAAATGAGTTTCATCAGGCGGTGATGCGTGCCTGCTTGGCAAGCTTGCTGCGAATGCGCGTCTGCTTCAGTTGGGAAAGGTAATCGACGAAAACCTTGCCTTGCAGGTGGTCGAGTTCGTGCTGGATGCACACCGCGAGGAGGCCCTCGGCCACCCGGGTCTGCTCCTGCCCTTCCAGATCCATGTAGTGCACGGTGACGGTTTCCGCCCGCTCGACCTTATCGTAGATGCCGGGCACCGAGAGGCAGCCTTCCTCACCTTCCTGGACGCCGTTGCACTCGAGGATACGGGGGTTGATGAGCACCAGGAGCTGGTTTTTTTCCTCGGAGACGTCGATCACCACGAGTTGCCGATGCACATCCACCTGGGTGGCGGCCAGCCCGATGCCCGGGGCTTCGTACATGGTTTCGGCCATATCCCCCGCCAGGGCACGGACGGAATCGTCGATTCGTTCAATGGGCGCCGCGCTTTTTTTCAGCCGCGGGTCGGGGTAACGCAAAATGGGTAACAACGCCATAGGAAAACACCAAGAAAAGCTTGCCGGCTTAAGTAATTATGTGCAGAATCTAAAGCACTTCCGAGATACGGAACGGCTATGGCGGTGAGACAGTGATCCCGGCCGCCCGTTCCGCCGGCAATGAGGGTACCGACGATGCTACGCATTATATCCGCGCTCATCCTGGCCGTGACGACCGCCTGCGCCGTCGCCGCCGACGCCGTCCAGCTGCTGGACAACCCCCCCGACCGGCACGTGGTGGTCAAGGGGGACACGCTTTGGGGCATCTCCGGCAAGTTCCTCAAGGAACCCTGGCGCTGGCCCGAAGTCTGGCGGCTCAACAAGGCCGAGATCAAGAATCCCCATCTCATCTACCCGGGGGACATCGTCGTCCTCGACCTCTCCGGCGGCAATCCCCGCCTGCGCATCGCGCGCCCGGTCAAGGTGCAGCCGACGGTGTATTCGGAGGATTCCCGCCAGGCGATTCCCAGCATTCCGCCCCACGTCATCGAGCCCTTCATCTCCCAGCCCCTGATCGTCGATCCCGATGGTCTCGACAGCGCGCCGCGCATCGTCGCCACCCAGGAAGACCGGGTCTTCGTCGGCAACGGAGATACGGCGTTCGTTTCTTCCATTCCCGGCGTCGATCAAGTCGCCTGGCACGTCTATCGCCCGGTGAAGCCCTTGAAGGATCCGGACACCAAGGAAATTCTGGGCCACGAGGCCTTCTTCCTGGGCAACGCCAAACTGCTCCAGCCCAGTCAGCCCGGCCAGCCGGCGGTCATCAGCATCCTGCAGGCCAAGGAAGAAATCGGCCGCGGCGACCGTCTGGTTGCCGCCCCCCTGCCCACCCTTGCCTCCTACATGCCCCACAGCCCCGGGCAGCCCGTCGAGGGCAAGATTCTTTCCATCTACTCCGGAGTTCAGGAATCCGGCCCCCTGTCGGTGATTGCCATCAACCGCGGCAAGCGCGAAGGCCTTGAACTCGGCCATGTCGTCGCCCTCTACCGCAAGCGCGTCTCCCAGGGTTACGACGACAACGACCGCCGCGTCGATACGCCCATTCCGGACGAACGCTACGGCCTGGCTTTCGTCTTCCGCACCTTCGAGCGCATTTCCTACGCCCTGGTGATGGAAAGCGGCAAGCCGGTCATCGTCGGCGACGCCATCCGCAACCCGTGAGCGATCCCTCGGGGCTGGCCGCCTGGCTGCGGCTGTCCCTGATCTCCGGCCTCGGCGGCGAGAGTCAGCGCAAGCTCCTCGCCGCTTTCGGTTTACCGGATGCCGTCTTTTCCGCCGGACGCCTCGCCGCCCGCGCCGTTGTGGGTGATCGGGCCGACCTTCTCTTCGACAGCGACGTCGGCGCAGCCGTGGAGCAAGCCCTGGCCTGGGCCGCAACGCCCGGCCACCGCATCGTCACCCTGGGGGATGCGGACTACCCCCCGGCCCTGCTCACCATTCCCGACCCTCCGACCCTGCTCTACCTGCGCGGCGACCCCGCCCTGGCCGGCCGCGCCGGCATCGCCATCGTCGGCAGCCGCAACGCGACCGCCGCGGGCGTCCGCACCGCCGAGTTCTTCGGCCAGGCCCTGGCCGAGCAAGGCCTGACCGTCACCAGCGGCCTTGCCCTGGGCATCGACGCGGCCGCCCACCGGGGCGCCCTGGCCGGCCACGGCGCCACCGTGGCGGTCATCGGCACCGGCATCGATCGCATTTACCCCGCCCGCAACAAGGAACTGGCCCTGGCCATCGTCGAGCGCGGCGCCATCGTTTCCGAGTTTCCCCTTGGCACACCGGCCCTGGCGGCCAATTTTCCCCGCCGCAACCGCATCATCGCCGGGCTTTCCCGGGGCGTCCTGGTAGTCGAAGCGGCGCTCCAGAGCGGTTCCCTCATCACCGCCCGGCTGGCCGCCGAGCAGGGGCGCGAGGTTTTCGCCATTCCCGGTTCGATTCATTCTCCGGTCGCCCGGGGCTGCCATCGACTCATCCGGGAAGGCGCCAAGCTGGTCGAAACCGCCCACGACATCCTGGAAGAACTGCACCTCGACGGGACGCCTGCCTCACCCCTCGCCGCATCCCGGGATGGCACGGAATCCCCTGTCCTGGCCGCCCTGGGCCATGACCCCTGCAGCCTCGACGATCTGGCTGAGAGAACCGGCCTTGCCGCCGACCGGCTGCTGCCCGAGCTTCTCGACCTGGAGCTGAGGGGCCGCATCGCCCCTCTGCCCGGCGGTCTATACCAGCGCCTGCCGGGGTAGGCGCCCTTCACCCGCCCCGGGCGCCGCGGTCGACTCGCACCCGCAGCCGTCCCGGGGATTGCCCCGCCACGCCCGCCGGCCTATGCTCGCGGCAACGCCCCCGCCGCAGGAGCCCGCCATGCCCTCCCCGTGCTGCATCGTCGCCCTGGACCAGGGCACCACCAGTTCCCGGGCCATCGTCTTCGACCGGGAGAGCCGCATCCTGGCCGTCGCCCAGCGCGAATTCACGCAGCACTTCCCCCGCCCGGGCTGGGTCGAGCACGACGCCGAGGAAATCTGGCATACCCAGGCCGCCGTGGCTGAGGAAGCACTTTCCCGGGCCGGGCTGCAGGCAGGCGACGTGGCCGCCGTAGGCATCGCCAACCAGCGCGAGACCACGGTGCTGTGGGAGCGCGCCAGCGGCCGACCCCTGGCGCCCGCCATCGTGTGGCAGGACCGGCGCACCGCCGAGGCCTGCCACCGTCTGCGCGACGAGGGCCTGAGCGAGTTCGTCGCGGCACGGACGGGCCTGGTCCTCGACCCGTATTTCTCCGCCACCAAGCTCGCCTGGCTCCTCGACACCCTGCCGGGGGCCCGCGCCCGGGCCGAAGCCGGCGAGCTCTGCTTTGGCACCGTCGATGCCTGGCTGAGCTTTCGCCTCACCGGCGGGCGCGTCCATGCCACCGATGCGACCAATGCTTCCCGAACCCTGCTTTTCGACCTGCACCGGGGAAGCTGGGACGAGGAACTCCTGACCCGCTTCGCCATCCCCCCCGCCCTTCTACCCCAAGTGGTCGACACTGGCGCCCTCCTCGGGCCGATCACAGCCCTGCCGGCCCTGGCCGGCGTCCCCCTCGCCGCCGGGGTCGGTGACCAGCAGGGCGCCCTGGCGGGGCAGGCCTGCTTCTCCCCCGGGCTGGCCAAGAACACCTACGGCACAGGCTGCTTCCTGCTCGTCAATACGGGTGCGAGTGCGCCTCCCTCACGGCACGGACTGATTACCACCGTGGCGTCTCGGCAAAAGGGAGTACTCACTTACGCCCTGGAGGGAAGTGCCTTCGTCGGCGGTGCCGCGGTGCAGTGGCTGCGGGACGGCCTCGGCATCATCGCTTCGTCCTCGGAGGTCGAAGCCCTGGCGGCCTCGGTGCCGGACTGCGGGGACGTGGTCTTCGTCCCCGCCTTCGCCGGCCTGGGGGCGCCCCATTGGGATGCAGACGCCCGGGGCACCCTGCTCGGTCTCACCCGCGGCAGTACCCGGGCGCACATTGCCCGCGCCACCCTGGAGGCCATCGCCTTCCAGGTGGCCGATCTGGCCGATGCGGTCGCTGCCGATTCCGGCGCCCCCCTGTCCGAACTGCGTGTCGATGGCGGCGCCGCCGCCAACGATCTGCTTCTCCAGATCCAGGCCGACCTCCTGCAACGCCCGGTCGTCCGGCCCCGGATCATCGAGACCACCGCGCTGGGAGCGGCCTACTTTGCCGGCGTGGCCAGCGGCTTCTGGCCCGATCTGACCAGCTTGGCGGAACACTGGCAGATCGATCGGCGCTTCGAGCCCACCATCAAGGCGGCGCAAGCCCAACAAAGGCGGGGCCGCTGGAACGAAGCGCTGACCCGCGCCAAGGGCTGGGCTCGGCCATGAAGCGGGAAGTCATGATCGCCGCCCTGGCGGACGGGCGTACCTGGGATATCCTGGTCATCGGCGGCGGAGCCACCGGTCTGGCCATCGCCATGGACGCCGCCGCCCGGGGTTATGCGGTGGCTCTGGCGGAAGGCGAGGATTTCGCCAAGGGCACTTCCAGCCGCTCCACCAAGCTGGTGCACGGCGGCGTACGCTACCTGCAACAGGGCAACGTGGCCCTGGTGATGGATGCCCTGAGGGAGCGCGGCTTGCTGCGCCGCAACGCCCCCCACCTGGTGCACGACCTGGCCTTCGTGGTGCCCAGTTACGAATGGTGGGAATCCCCCTTCTACGGCATCGGCCTAAAAGTCTATGACCTCCTGGCCGGCGAATACGGCTTCGGCGCCTCCAGTCATCTGTCCCTGGACGAAGTGCGGGCCGCCATCCCCACAATAGAGGCCGAAGGCCTGCGTGGCGGCACCCGCTATTTCGACGGCCAGTTCGACGACGCCCGCCTCGCCATCCACCTGGCGCTCACCGCGGCAGACCACGGGACGGTGCTGGCCAATTACTGCCCGGCGGTGGCGCTGGAAAAGGACGCCGGCGGCCGGGTCTGCGGCGCCCGCCTCCTGGACCGGGAGAGCGGGCGCGACTTCAGCGTGCGCGCCCGGGCCGTTATCAACGCCACCGGCCCCTTTGCCGACGGGCTGCGTCGTCTGGACCAAGCCGACGCCGCACCGGTCATCGCCCCCAGCCAGGGCAGCCACATCGTCCTCGACCGCGACTTCCTCCCCGGCCACAGCGCCATCATGGTGCCCCACACGGATGACGGCCGAGTCATGTTCGCCATCCCCTGGCACCACCGGGTCATCGTCGGCACCACCGACGTTCCGGTCAGCGGAGTTGCCGCGGAACCCGTCCCCACCCGCGCCGAAATCGATTTCATCCTCGACACCGCCAACCGCTATCTGACGCGGGACGCCGGCTACGCCGACATCCGCTCCGTCTTTGCCGGCATCCGCCCCCTGGTGAAGTCCGGCGAAGGCGGCGGCACGGCGGGGCTCTCCCGCGACCACAGCATCCTCATCGACCCTCGCTCCGGGCTGGTCACCGTCGCCGGCGGCAAGTGGACCACCACTCGCCACATGGCCGAAGACGCCGTCGACCTGACGGCCACCCTGGCCGCCTTGCCCCGGCGCCCCTGCCCCACTCGCGACCTGCCCCTGCACGGCCACGACCCGGATGCCCGCCACCACGGTCGCCTCGCCCCCTACGGCAGCGACGCGCCGGAACTCCTCCGCCTGGAAACCGAACAGCCGGAACTGGCGCGGCCCTTGGTGCCGCAACTGCCTGCCACCGGTGCCGAAGTCGTCTGGGCCTGCCGCAGCGAGATGGCCCGCAGCGTGGATGACGTTCTGGCCCGCCGCACCCGTAGTCTCCTCTTCGACGCCCGCGCCGCTCAGGCCGCTGCACCCGCCGTCGCGCGCCTGATGGCGACCGAACTGGGCCGCGAAGCCGCCTGGGAAAAATCCCAGGTCGCGGCCTTCGCAACCATCGCCGCGGGCTACCTTGCCCCCCGATCCTGAAGGCCCCCGCCTGCCGGGCCGGGATTTTCCCGGGAAAGTCCGGCTTGCCAAGGCTCTTCCTCGGCACTTATCATGCCCCGCACTCCACAGAGAACAGCATGGGCAAAAAACTAATCATCGCCGAAAAGCCCTCGGTCGCCGGCGATATCGCCAAGGCGCTGGGCGGCTTCACCAAGCACGACGACTACTACGAAAGCGAGTCCCACGTGCTGACTTCGGCCGTCGGTCACCTGCTGGAACTGGCCTGCCCGGAGGAGTTCGAGGTCAAGCGCGGCAAGTGGTCCTTCGCCCACTTGCCGGTGATCCCGCCCCACTTCGCCCTTTCCCCCATCGACAAGACCAAGTCCCGCCTCCAGGTGGTGACCAAGCTGATCAAGAGAAAGGATGTCGACGGGCTCATCAACGCATGCGACGCCGGGCGGGAAGGCGAGCTGATCTTCAATTACATCGCCCAGCACGCCAAAGCCGGTAAGCCCGTGCAGCGCCTGTGGCTGCAGTCCATGACCCAGGGCTCGATCCGCGACGGTTTCGCGCGCCTGCGTAGCGGCCACGAAATGCGCGGCCTGGCCGACGCCGCTGTCTGCCGTTCGGAATCGGACTGGCTGGTGGGCATCAACGGTACCCGGGCGATGACCGCCTTCAATTCCAAGACCGGCGGCTTCCATCTGACCACCGTCGGCCGGGTGCAGACGCCGACGCTGGCCATCGTCGTCGAGCGGGAAAAGAAGATTCGTGAATTCAAGCCGCGCCCCTACTGGGAAGTGGAGGCCGAATTCGCCGCCAAGGCCGGTACCTATACCGGCAAGTGGTTCGACGAAAGTTTCAAGGGCAAGGACGAGGACGAACACGCCCGGGCCGACCGCCTTTGGGAAGAAGCCAAAGCCGCAGCCCTCCGCGCCGCCACCGAGGGCAAGCCCGGCGAAGTCAGCGAAGAAGCCAAGCCCGAGACCCGTCTTTCCCCGCTCCTCTTCGATTTGACGAGCCTCCAGCGCGAAGCGAACGCTCGCTTCGGCTTCTCCGCAAAGACCACGCTCTCCATCGCCCAGGCCCTCTACGAGAAGCACAAGGTCCTCACCTACCCCCGTACCGATTCCCGAGCCCTGCCCGAGGATTACCTGGCCACGGTCAAGGCCACCCTCACCATGCTCACCGGCGAGGGGGTCGGCAAGGGCCACGACGAGGTGCTGCTTGCCAAGTATTCCCCCTTTGCCCACCAGATCCTGGCCCGCAACTGGGTGCTGCCCAACAAGCGCATCTTCAACAACGCCAAGATCAGCGATCACTTCGCCATCATTCCCACCACCCAGGCTCCCAAGCACCTTAACGAGCTGGAGCAGAAGCTGTACGACTTCGTCGTGCGCCGCTTCCTTTCCGTCTTCTTCCCGGCTGCCGAATACCTGGTCACCACCCGCATCACCCGCGTCGCCGGCCATCCCTTCAAGACCGAGGGCAAGGTGCTGGTCCATCCGGGCTGGCTCGCCGTCCACGGTAAAGAAGGCCAGGAGGGCGAGGAGGGCAATCTGGTGAAGGTCGACTCCGGCGAGAAGGTCCATACCGAAGCGGTCACGGTCAAGGCCAACACCACCAAGCCGCCGCCCCGCTACTCCGAAGCCACCTTGCTCTCGGCCATGGAAGGCGCCGGCAAGATGGTGGACGACGAGGAATTGAAGGCCGCCATGGCCGGCCGCGGCCTCGGCACGCCCGCCACCCGAGCCCAGATCATCGAGAACCTCATCGGCGAGCAATATATCCACCGGGAAGGCCGGGAACTGATTCCCACCGCCAAGGCCTTTTCGCTGATGACCCTGCTGAACGGCCTGGGCGTCACCGAACTCACCCAGCCGGAGTTGACCGGCGATTGGGAGTGGAAGCTGGGCCGCATCGAGAAGGGCGACTTCACCCGCGACGAGTTCATGCGGGAAATCGCCGAAATGACCCGCCACATCGTCGAGCGCGCCAAGACCTACGACAGCGACACCATCCCCGGCGACTTCGGCATCCTCGCAGCGCCCTGCCCCCGCTGCGGCGGCTTGATCCGCGAAACCTACAAGAAATTCCAGTGCAGCGACTGCAACTACGGTCTGTGGAAGATCGTGGCCGGCCGGCAATTCGAACCCGAGGAAATCGAGATCCTGCTCACATCAAGGCAAATCGGCCCCCTCACCGGGTTCCGCAACAAGATGGGCCGGGCCTTCGCCGCGGCCATCAAGCTGAACGACAAGCAGGAACCGGAATTCGACTTTGGCCAGGACCGCGCCAGCGAGGAGGGCGAAGCCGAAGCCGTCGATTTTTCCGACCGGGAGTCCCTGGGCAAGTGCCCCAAGTGCGCTGCCGGCGTCTTCGACCACGGCGCCGCCTACGTGTGCGAAAAGTCCGCCGGCCCTGCCAAGACCTGCGATTTCCGCTCCGGCAAGGTCATCCTCCAGCAGCCGGTGGAGCCTGCCCAGATGCAGAAGCTCCTGGCCACCGGCAAGACCGATCTGCTCAAGGAATTCGTCTCCAACCGCACCCGCCGCAAATTCTCCGCCTTCCTGGTGGTGCAGGGCGGCAAGGTGGGATTCGAGTTCGAGAAGAAGACCCCGGCCAAAAAACCTGCGGCCAAGAAGAAGGCCGAAGCCTGAGTTCCTCGACCCTCGCGCAGCGTTCCACGTGAAACGCTCCCCAGCGCCGCAGCAGCCCGACACTGCACTCCCGCCCGGCGATTTGCATTCCCTATCATCCCCATAGCGGCAATTCCTTGGACACCCCGGCAGCGTCCGCCTACCTTGAAGCACCTGCACTAGGTTTTTCAAGGAGCGAATCATGAGTAACGAAAGCAAGTGCCCCTTCGCGGGCATGCACGGCGCTCGGGCAACCCAGGGCGTGCAATCCAACCGGGATTGGTGGCCCAAGCAGCTGAACCTCAACATCCTGCATCAGCACGCCCCGGCCTCCAACCCGTTGGGTGCCAACTTCGACTACGCCGCCGAATTCCGGAAGTTGGATTACGCCGCCCTCAAGCGCGACCTTGCCGCCCTGATGACCGATTCCCAACCCTGGTGGCCTGCCGACTGGGGCCATTACGGCGGCCTCTTCATCCGCATGGCTTGGCACAGCGCCGGCACCTACCGCACGGCCGACGGCCGGGGCGGCGGCGGCACCGGCAACCAGCGCTTCGCCCCGGTCAATAGCTGGCCGGACAACGGCAACCTGGACAAGGCACGGCGCCTGCTCTGGCCCGTCAAGCAAAAGTACGGCAACCGCATCTCCTGGGCCGACCTCTTCATCCTGGCCGGCAACGTGGCGCTGGAATCCATGGATTTCAAGACTTTCGGCTTCGGCGGCGGCCGCGCCGACATCTGGCAGCCGGAAGAAGACATCTACTGGGGCAAGGAAGCTACCTGGCTGGGCGACCAGCGCTACCGCGGCGAGCGCCAGCTGGAAGCGCCGCTCGCCGCCGTGCAGATGGGCCTCATCTACGTGAACCCGGAAGGCCCCAACGGCAACCCCGATCCCGTCGCCTCCGGCCGCGACGTGCGCGAAACCTTCGCCCGCATGGCCATGAACGACGAAGAAACCGTCGCCCTCGTCGCGGGCGGCCACACCTTCGGCAAAGCGCACGGCGCCGGCGACCCCAAGCTGGTAGGCCCAGAACCGGAAGGCGCCCCCATCGAGGCCCAGGGCCTGGGCTGGATCAACGCCTACCGGAGCGGCAAGGGCGGCGATACCACCACCAGCGGCATCGAAGGCGCCTGGAAGCCCAACCCCACCCAGTGGGACAACGGCTACTTCGACACCCTCTTCGGCTACGAGTGGGAACTCACCAAGAGCCCCGCCGGCGCCCACCAGTGGGTGGCCAAGAACGTCAAACCCGAGCACCTGATTCCGGACGCCCACGAGCCGGCCAAGAAGCACCCGCCCATGATGACCACGGCCGACCTCAGCCTGCGCTTCGACCCCATCTACGAGCCCATCGCCCGCCGCTTCCACAAAGACCCGGCCGCCTTCGCCGACGCCTTCGCCCGCGCTTGGTTCAAGCTCACCCACCGCGACATGGGGCCCAAGGCACGCTATCTGGGACCCGAAGTGCCGGCCGAAGACCTGACTTGGCAGGACCCGCTGCCCACGGTCGATCACCCGCTGATCGACGCCGCCGACATCGGCGCGCTGAAAACCCAGGTACTCGCCTCCGGCCTCGGCATCAGCGAACTGGTCGCCACTGCCTGGGCTTCCGCCTCCACCTACCGCGGCTCCGACATGCGGGGCGGCGCCAACGGCGCCCGTATCCGCCTTGCCCCGCAAAAGGACTGGGAAGCCAACGACCCCGCCCAGCTGGCCAAGGTGCTCGCCACCCTGGAAGGCATCCGCGAAGGCTTCAACGGTAGCCAGCGCGGCGGCAGGAAGGTCAGCCTCGCCGACCTCATCGTCCTGGCCGGCGATGCCGCAGTCGAAGCCGCCGCCCGGGCTGCCGGCGTCCCGGTCGAACTGCCCTTCACCCCCGGCCGCACCGATGCCACCCAGGCCCAGACCGACGTCGAATCCTTCGCCGTCCTCGAACCCCAGGCCGACGGCTTCCGCAACTACGCCAAGCAGGCCTATAGCGTCAGCGCCGAGGAATTACTCATCGACAAGGCCCAGCTCCTTACCCTGAGCGCGCCGGAGATGACCGTCCTCGTCGGCGGCCTGCGCGTCCTCGGCGCCAACGCCGGCAACGCGCCGCACGGCGTCTTCACGAACCGGCCCCAGGTGCTCGGCAACGACTTCTTCGTCAACCTGCTGGACATGGCTACCGCCTGGCACCCCACGACGCCCGCCGCCGACACCTTCGAAGGCCGCGACCACCAGACCGGCCAGGTCAAGTGGACCGCCACCCGCGTCGATCTCATCTTCGGCTCCAATTCCCAACTCCGCGCCCTGGCCGAGGTCTACGCCCAGGACGACGCAAAGGAGAAATTCGTCCGCGACTTCGCGGCAGCGTGGACCAAGGTGATGAATCTGGATCGGTTCGACGTGAGCTGAGGGAGCAGACGTAACGCCCCCGTACTGCTGAAAAAAGACGTCCGGCCATCGAAGCGATGGCCGGACGTCTCATTCCGGGAACCCGTGCTCGCGCGCGGAGCGGACGCTTTGGGGGTTCGGCCAGCGGTGCGTCTCATCTGTCCCTCGACTACGGATGAGATTGAATGTCCACTCTTCGCAGTGGCGAACGGCTGGCAAAGCGACAGGGTTGGCGAGGATGGCCGACGCGCAAGGCGCAGCCGGCCTAAGGCAAGCGGGCACTCCCGAAGTAGCCGGGTCCATCGACGGCAGGTCCTTCAGTTGCCCTTTGCGGCCTGTTCGGTTCGGGTGTCGATGTAGGTCTTCAGCGCCCAGACCGCTTCCTGGGTGAACACGCTCTCATACGCGGGCATATTGACCTTGCCGTTGATGATCTTGCCCTTCAAGACCCGTTCCTTGAAGTAGTCGTCGCTATCCTTGAGGCAAGCCGCCTGGCTGCTGCCGCTCATGCCCAGGCAGTCCTTGGAACCCAGCAACAGGTCCGGCGCCACGCCGCCGGTCACGGCATTCAGGCCGTGACAGCCGGCGCAATTGTGCAGGTAGCCTTCGGCACCGATGGCAAACGCCGCCTTGTCGCCGCGGTAGGGATTCTCCGGCAGCCAGGCAGAGCCCAGCGGCTTCAGGCCCTTGGTATCGATCGGATGCGGCGTCACGTCGCCGTGGCCTAGGGCCGCAGCGGAAAAGAGGACGGCGACTGCCGTCACGCCGCTGCGGAAATAATTTAGGGCATTGCCCATGTTGTCACTCCTCGATTCTGGTCGGTTGTAAATGGCGCACCACCGGGTATTCCGCGCACGCACCAAAGAGACCGCGCATTCGCGGCCGTGTTCAAAGAATGATGGTAAATCAGCCAACCTCAACGCAGCATCAAGATGCCGCGGACACTCCGCCACCGGCTTTCAGTACGTGGCGTAGGCAACGATCGGCCGACTTCCGCTGCTCATCCGGCTATACACCCCTCACCACCTGCCAGACCAGACAGCGGTTGTTCGACGGCATGGCCCGATCCTCAAGCAGTTCCAGACCGGCCCCCAGCGCTAGGGCATGCACCATCTCGAAATCCCGTATCCCCTGGTGCGGCGCTTTTTCCTTGAGCCAGCGGTCGAAACTGGCATTGCTCTCGCTGGTGAATTGTCCGCCATAGTTGAAGGGGCCGTAGACCGCCAATTTGGCGTCGCCAGCCATGATGCCGGTCAGGCTGGCGAACAGGGCCTCGACGGCGGCCCAGGGCATGATGTGCAGCGTGTTGGCCGAGAAGACCGCGTCGCAGCGCAGGGCCGGCCAGGTTGCCTGCACGTCGAGTCGCAGGGGTGGCGGGGTGTTGGGCAAGGCGGCTTCGTCCAGCCAGGCGGTGATGCCGGGCAGGTTCTCCGCGCGGTCCGAAGTCTGCCAGGTCAGGTGCGGCAAGCGCTCGGCAAAGAAGATGGCGTGCTGGCCGGTGCCGCTGCCGATTTCCAGCACATGGCGACGATCGGAGAAGTGCTGGCGCAGCACTTCAAGAATCGGTTCCCGATTCCTTTCGCAAGAAGGAGCGTTGGGCTTTTCCATGGCGGCCTCACCTCAATCGGCCGCCATGATCGGCGAAGCCGGCGCAGCCTGCAAATCCAGATCAGTAGACGGGCACTCCCCTCCGGACTACCGCTAATCGACGCGAAGGAGATCCTCGGCCTGAAACCCACAGCGTCGATACAAGGTGATCAGAAAGCCTGCGGTACCAACCCGTTCCGTCTTGGCGTTATCGATTCGCACAGACCGATGCAAAGGAACACGCAGCACCTACGGCGCCGTACGATCAGGTAGATATCTTTCCAGGCTCACCAGGGTGCCCGTCAGGTAACTGAATCTCTTTCGTCAGGTTTGCATGAGGAAGTTCAGCATTGGCCGCCGCCTTATTGGCAATCTTCTGCTGGCGCTTCTCTTCCTGCTTCTGCTTCTTGGCCACGTCACGCTGGCGCTTTTCGAACTGGTAGTTGACTTTTGCCACGAACGCGCTCCGATGGCCTTCTCGGGCCGAATGAACAACGGATTTCACTGTCGCAGTGCAGGAATATTACGCACACTACGGATTGCAGTCCTGCGAAGCGTTTGCAGGCATGGCTGATACGGCTGATCAGCGGCGCTGCTGCCGTAGGCTGGACGGGGTGCGCCCCTCGATGTGGCGGAAGGTGATCCTTCCCTTGGTCAAGTCATACGGCGACATTTCCAGGGAGACCTTGTCACCAGCCAGGACGCGAATGTGGTTCTTGCGCATCTTGCCGCCGCTGTAGGCCACGAGCGTGTGTCCATTCTCCAGAGTGACGCGGAAGCGCGTATCGGGTAGCACTTCCATCACAACGCCTTGCATTTCGATGAGTTCTTCTTTGGCCACGAATGTTTCTCCTGAGGTGGCCCGCGGGGCAAGCCCGACGGGAATTGGGTACGGATGACTACGGTTCAAAAGCGCTGGCCCGAAGCATCAGGCATCGCGGTCAAGCTTCAGTTGTCACCGCTCATTCGGTAGGTACGAACCCGTAGTAAGAACCGTAGGGTGATGGAGCCGGCGCGTAAGCGGCGACCTTGATTGCGTCCGCCACGGTTACTTGGTTGGTGAGGCCGTCGATCCCATTCGTCTCCCGTAGCCATCGCTCTTCCACCTCTTGGTCGGTCAGGCCATTCAGGCCGAGGTTTCTATTGAATTGTTCCGAACGATATTCGAAGGCCATGTCATGAGCGATGAATAAGGTGTGAGGGCAGGCAGTAATTCGCGTTTCGTCAATCGGGTCTGCCCCCATGACCCGAATGCCGCAGAAGGGACAATGAACAGGGGTGTAGTAGAAGGTCTTGAGTTCAGTTCGCTGAATAGCATGGGTCATGCTGTACTCCGTAACGTTGAAACGGCCCGGCTAATTCGCCTAACGCATGCCGCTTGAGATTTGTCGCCGTGTGAATCGAAGGCGATTAGGGTCCGAGCGGGGTAGTCTGGCCAACCGCGCCAATCACTCGGCAAATGCCCCAATTGGCGGGCAGCATGCGAACCCGATAGCGGCAACGTAACACTCGCTTCGGGGCACAGCCGTTCGTCTCGGACTATTTGAATTTTCGGGGTTGCCCGAAAGACCGGCCTATGGGAAGGGTTGGCCGCCACGCCAAAGCGGCAGCCAACGAGAACGCCTATAGAAATCAGGCGATCTGGATATTGCTGGCTTGTTTGCCCTTGGGGCCGGTGGTGATGTCGAAACTGACCCGCTGCCCCTCGGTCAGGGTCTTAAAACCATGGGATTGAATCGCCGAAAAATGAGCGAAGAGATCTTCGCCGCCGCCTTCCGGCGTAATGAAGCCAAAACCTTTGGAATCGTTAAACCACTTGACGCTACCTGTTGCCATATCTTGAATCTCCGAAAAATTGCGGGGCGGAATGCCCCTGGATGGGGCGAGATCAAGAGGGCGAGGTAAAAATGGGGGAATGGCGCCGCGAAGCCGCGGGTACTAGACCGACAAGATAACAACACAACTAGAAATCGCTGCGGCGCACAATACGCCTGACGCCGCCACATAGCAAACAGTATCTTGAAGTTCGTATTGGCGCAGGGGCTGTGAAAATACTTCGGGCGGTCTGAACTCCTGGTGCGGGAATAATAGCCACGCTGTGATTACCTTGCGCTGATTTGCACGGTAACTGCCGATAGCCGGTGAGCGGCAGCTCATTGGTGCATTCACGTGTGACTGGGGAGGGAAGTCAAAATCGGTTTTGGCCGAAGCGCTGGAGGTCTTCCCATCCCCCCTGCCCTCCCCCACCACTCTGTAGTACCCTACCCCCCCTTTCAGTAGTCGGAAGTCGGTTTTTGTATGGCGCAGGCATTGCCGCGATCGAGTTTCACCAGTTCCCGGCTGGTGCGCGTGCTGGCCGAGATGGCGGTGGCGGAGGTCGGCGAGGGGCGGCCGACCGTGGCGGAGCGGCTTGGGCAGTGGCTGGACTTTACGGATTCCATCGCCCTTTCCGGCGCCCTGGCGGGTGGCAGCAGCCTGCGCGGCGCTGCGCCGGCGGCGGGTGCCGAGACCCTGCGGGCGGAATATGCCCGGGTGCGGAATTTCCTCGCCGAATCCATTGTCAATGACGGGGTGCTCAATCCGGGTCCGTCCCGGGTAAAATTGCCCCTTCCGGCCTTGGGTGCCGCTACCGAAAGTGCGGCGGATTTCGACCCCTATCACCGGTATGTCCTCGCCCACCAGCGGGACATGGGCAGCAGCATCGCCCCCCTGCGCGCCAATGCGCGGGCAGCGCTGGCGGGCCGCTCCCCCGCCCTCAAGCAGCTCGCCGATCTGGATGCGGTGCTGGAGCAGGCCCTGGGTGCCCGTGAGCGCAACCTGCTGGCCACCGTGCCCCTGCTGCTGGCCAAGCGCTTTGCGCACCTGCACGCAGCGCACGTGGCGGCCATGGGCGAAGGGGCAGACGACGTGCAGCGCTGGCTGCAGCCGGGGGGCTGGCTCACCGCCTTTTGCAAGGACCTGCGGGCGGTGCTGCTGGCGGAACTGGAATTGCGCCTGGCGCCCGTGGCCGGGTTGATCGAGGCGCTTGGCAACGAGGAAGTGACGCAGCAATGAACAAGAAACTCTGTTGGACGGCCTTTTTTGCGGGCCTGGCCGCGGTGGCCTGGGTGGGTGCCGGTTACGTGGGCGCCAGCCCCCTGGCCCTGGCCATGACGGCGCTCATCGGCGCCGTCTATGGGGTCGGCGCCTCTGAACTGCGCCGTTTCGACCAGGCTACGGCATCGCTCACCCGCGCCCTGGCCGAATTACCCGCCGATCTCCCCGAACTCTGCCCCTGGCTGGGCCGCATCCACCCCTCCCTGCAGAACGCCGTGCGCCTGCGCGTCGAGGGCGAGCGAGTCGGCTTGCCCGGCCCGGCGGTGACGCCCTATCTGGTGGGCCTTCTGGTGCTGCTGGGCATGCTCGGCACCTTCCTCGGCATGGTGGTCACCTTGAACGGCGCCGTCCTGGCCCTGGAAAGCACCACCGACCTGCACACCATCCGCGCCGCCCTGGCCGCCCCGGTCAAGGGCCTGGGGCTGGCCTTCGGCACCTCCGTCGCCGGCGTGGCGGCCTCGGCCATGCTGGGGCTCATCTCCTCTCTCTGCCGCCGGGAGCGGCTGCTGGCCGGGCAGTTGCTGGACAGCCGCATCGCCACCACCCTGCGCGGCTTTTCCCTCACCCACCAGCGACAGGAAACCTTCAAGGCCCTGCAAGGCCAGGCCCAGGCCCTGCCGGCTGTGGTGGAACAGCTGCAGGCCATGATGGCGCAGATGGAAGCCCATCATCGCGCCCTCGGCGAGCGCCTGCTGGCCGGGCAGGAAGGCTTCTACGCCGAAGCCAGGGGCGCCTACGGCGAACTGGCGGCTTCGGTGGATCGCTCCCTCAACGCCAGCCTCAGCGCAAGCGCCCGCCTCGCCGGCCAGACCATCCAGCCCGTGGTGGAAGCCACCATGGCCGGCATCGCCCGCGAAACCGCCGCCCTGCACGCCGGCGTGGCGGCCACGGTGCAAACCCAGCTCGACGGCGTGGCCCAGCGCTTCGCCGCCACCGCCGCCTCTGTAACGGAAGGCTGGCAGGCTGCCCTGGGCCACCAACAGCTAACCGGAGAACGGCAGGCCGCGAGCACGGAAGCCGCTTTGGCCAGCTACGCCGCCACCTTCGAGCAGCGCACCGCCGCGCTGCTGGCCAGCGTGGAAGCCGCCCACGCCACCCGCCAGAGCGAGCTGGTCGCTACCACCGCCGCCCTGGCCAAGGACACCGCGGCGCTGCACGACACCCTGGCGGCCACCGCCGAGGCCCGTTTCACTACCCTGGCCGAGCGCTTCAACGCCACCGCCGAAAGCGTGGCCGACACCTGGCGCACCGCCCTGGCCAAGCACGAAGGCACCAGCGACCGGGTGGCCGCCGAGTGGCAAGCCGCCCTCGCCGGCTTTGCCGAAACCTTTGCCCTGCGGGCCGAGGCCCTGCTCGCCACCGTGGGCGCGGCCCACACCGCCCTGCGGGTTGAACTGGCCGCCGGCGACCGGGAACGCCAGACCGCCCTGGCCACGGCCCTGGAAGCAATGGCCGCCGGCCTGCGCCAGGAGTGGCAGGCGGCGGGCGCCCAGACCCTCGCCCAGCAGCAGGGCATCTGCCACACCCTGCGGGAAACGGCCACCGCCATCAGCGCCGACAGCAAGGCCCAGGCCAGCGGCACCATAGCCGAAGTGTCGCGCCTGATGCAGACGGCGGCGGAGGCGCCCAAGGCCGCCGCCGAGGTCATCGGCCAGTTGCGCCAGGAGCTTTCCGCCAGCATCGCCCGGGACAACACCCTACTGGAAGAACGCAGCCGCATCATGGAAACCCTGGGCGCCCTGCTGGATGCCATCAACCACGCCTCCACCGAGCAGCGCGGCGCCATCGACGCCCTGGTGGCTTCCGCCGCCACCCTGCTGGAACGGGCCGGCGGCCGGCTGGAGGAGCGGCTGGAGGCCGAATCGGCGCGACTGGACAGCGTCGCCGCCCAAATCACCGGCAGCGCCGCCGAGGTGGCCAGCCTGGGCGAGGCTTTCGGCCTGGCCGTGGAGCGCTTCAGCGACAGCAACAATCAGCTCATGACCGCCCTGGAACGCATTGAGAGCGCCCTGGGCAAGACCCTCGCCCGCAGCGACGACCAGCTCGCCTACTACGTGGCCCAGGCGCGGGAGATCATCGACCTCAGCATCCTCTCCCAGAAGCGCATGGTGGATGACCTGCAAGAGCTCTCTGGCCGGCAACCCGCCCTGGCCGCCGCAGCCTGACCATGGACCACAGCGAAACCCTCGAGCACACAACGCCCGTCTGGGCGGTCTTCGGCGACCTCATGGCGGGCTTGCTGGGGGCCTTCGTCATCATCCTGGTGGGGGTGCTCGGCGTGCAACTGGACCTGGTGAGCAGCCTGGAAGCCGAAGTGAAGAAGCGGCAGGTGGAAGAACAACGCCGCCAGGCCCTCGAAAAAGCCCTGGCCATCCCCCTCGCCTCGGGCCGGGTGACCTTTGCCGATGGCCGCATCGGCATCAGCGGCAGCGTGCTCTTCGCCCTCAATTCCGACCAGTTGCAGCCCGAGGGCCGGCAACTCCTGAAGAGCCTGGCGGCGCCGCTCGCCGCCTACCTGGGCGCCCGGGACGAAATGCTGATGGTGAGCGGCTTCACCGACGACCGCCCAGTGCTGGGCAGCAACCGGCAGTTCGCCGACAACCTGGAGCTTTCCGCCCAGCGGGCACTGACCGTGGCGCGGGCGCTGATCGAGGCCGGCCTGCCCGCCGATGCCGTCTTCGCCGCGGCTTTCGGCCCCCAGCAGCCGGTGGCCTCCAACGACGATGCTGCCGGCCGGGCCAGGAACCGGCGGGTGGAAATGGCGCCGGTGCCGAAGACGGCCCGGGCCAAGCCGGAGGCCTGATGGCCGACGCCGGGCAAGACAGGCTGACGGCCCCCGCCGAATTGCTCGAAGCCCTGCGCGCCAGCGGTGCCGCGGGCCAGGAGCCAGTACGCTTTCGCTTTCTGGAAGCCCTGGCCCGGCGGGCCGAGGGTCATTCCGGCGAAGCCCGCCGACTGATCGAAGCGAAACTGGCCCACGCAGCCGCCGCCCTGGGCGCGCGCTGCAGGCAAGCCCGGCTCCGCGCCCGGATCCCTGCCGCCAACGATGCCCACGCCTCGCCCAACCCTCTGGCGGACTTGCTCGCAACCCTGGGCGATCAGGCAACACCTACCGCCGCCCGCCATACGCTCGAAACTCCGGCTGGCGCGGCGCCCTTCGCCGAGTTGAAGTCGGTGACTCAGTATCGGAAAACCTGGTCGCGCTTGAGCGCCGACCAGCAAATCACCGAAGCCCTGGCCCAAGTGCCGGAGAACGCCGGCCCCTTCAACCCGCATCTCCTGGCCATGCGCGCCCTGCAGCGCCTGCACGAAATCTCCCCTGAAGCCCTGGCGCACTGGCTGGGTTACCTCGATGCCCTGATGTGGCTGGAGCAGGCGCAAGGCACGGGCCGGCCCGTAACGGCAAAGCGGGAGAAAAAGCCGGTGGTACGCAGAGCCCCGCCTGCCTGATTTCCCGGTGCGGCCCCGGCTGCCCGACAGGCAGCCCCAGGGCGGCCTGGGTTCCGCATCGCATCAATCGCTGGCGCCGCTATCCCGTCACCGCGGCACGGAGGTTTTCAACAATTACCCTTCTTGGCCTGACCCGGCGGGCAGAAACCCCCATCACGATGCGGCACGCCCTTGCCACGGCCCGTGTAGTAACGCTCCCCGCGCGGGCCGTCGTGGCGCCGCCAATAATCCGGATCGCGCCATTCGTAACCATCCCAGTAGTACCCGCGATCATTGCGGGAGCCGAAGGTGATCGACACCCCACCCGGCCCCTCGACTCGCACCGAACCGACGTTGACGTTGATATCCACCGCCGCAGCCAAGGAGGGCAGAAGGGCGACGACCGCAATAAGCAAACTTTTTCTCATAGAAATCTCCAAGTACATCGAGCGCCGGGCAACGATCCCTTGCGGAATGACGCCCCCGCACAAACAAGAACTGTGACGGAGCCTTGGGGCGGGTGCCACAGTTCCACGTGAAACAGCCTACCTCACTGCCGTCGCACCCGGCAGATTGCACTCGAGCACCGCGGCCCGCACGGCGTCGATGGCCTGGGGACGGGGGAAAGTGACTCGCCAGACGAGTCCGACGCGCCGCGAGGGCGATGGGCTGGAGAAAGGAAGGACCTTGACCAGGGCCTCCTTGCCATCCAGAGGATCGGCGGCGGTGCTGGGCATGACCGCGACGCCGGCGCCGCTGGCGACCATATGGCGAATGGTTTCCAGGGAACTACCCTCAAGGGAATGCGCCAGGGCGTCCGGGCCGTTCAAGTGAGGGCAGGACTCGAGAACTTGGTCCCGAAAACAATTCCCCTGACCAAGGAGCAGAAGGTCTTGCCCGTCGAGTTCGCCCGCGTCCACGTCCGGACGTCGGGCCCAGGCGTGACGCGCCGGAACCAGCACTCGAAAGGGTTCGTCGTAGACCGCTTGCGCGACCAGACCAGGCTCGTCGATGGGCAAGGCAATGACAATCACGTCGAGCTCGCCCGACTTCAACGCTGGGATCAAATTGCCGGTAAAGTCCTCCTTGAGGAAAAGCGGCATAGCCGGAGCACAGCGGTGCAGAGCCGGGATCAGCGGCGGCAGCAAATAGGGGGCGATGGTGTAGATCACGCCCAAGCGCAAAGGGCCACTCAGAGGATCGCGGCCCTGCTTGGCGATTTCCTCCAGCTTGACGCTTTCTTCCAGCACCCGCCGGGCCTGAGCCACCACCCGCTCGCCCAGAGGGGTGATGCGGACCTCGGAAGCATTTCGCTCGAAGAGGGCACCGCCCAGCTGGCCCTCGACCTTCTTGATGGCCACCGAAAGGGTGGGCTGACTGACGTGGCAGGAGTCTGCCGCCTTGCCGAAGTGGCGCTCCCTGGCCAGGGCGACGACGTAACGCATCTCGGTGAGGGTCATGCAGTGTCTTCCAGCCGTTGGAGCTCGTTGGGACTCAGCCAGCGCCAGGCGCCGGGGGCCAGGTCACCCGGCAGGGCGAGGCCACCGATCGCCTCCCGATGCAGCGCCGTGACCCGGTTGCCCACCGCCGCCACCATGCGCTTGACCTGGTGGTACTTGCCCTGGATAAGGGTCAGCCGCAGGGTGTGAGGCGCCAGCTTGACCGCCCCGGCAGCCGCCACTGGCTGCGGGTCGTCATCCAGAACCACGCCGTCCAGCAGCGCAGCGATCTGCGTTTCGTCCAAAGGGTCGGCCGTAGTGGCGCGGTACACCTTGGGCAGCTTCTTGCGCGGCGACGAGAGGCGGTGGTTGAGGGTGCCGTCGTCGGTGAGGATGAGCAGCCCCGTGGTGTCTTCGTCCAGGCGTCCCACCGGCTGAACGCCCCGTTCCCGCAGCGGGCGTGGCAGAAGTTCGAGCACCGAGGGGTGGTGCTTGGGCTTGCGCGAGCATTCATGGCCGGCGGGCTTGTGCAGCATGAGCACGGCCCTCTCCTGCCAGAGCCACTCGACGCCATCAACGCTAAAGATCAGATCGGGGCCTGGGGGGATTTCAGCAAAGGGATCGTCGCAGGCCAGCCCCCCCACCGTCACCCGGCCGTGGCGGACCAGGGCGCGGCACTCCTTTCGGGTTCCGAAACCCTGGCGCTGTAGGAGTCGCTCAAGCTGCATGGGGCGATGTTAACATCCGGCCATGAAATTCGAACATCTCATCGCCATCAACGACCCGGGGAATCCCCTCATCGCCTCCCTGGACCGACTCCAGGTCTGGAGCGGCCTATTGGCGCGGGTGGAGAACCCGCTCCCTTTCCTGCCGGGACTGGAATCCTGCACCATCGTCGAACGCTCGCCCGCCGGCCTCAAACGCAGGCTGAATTTTGGCGCCGCAGTCATCGAGGATCGGGTTACCCTGCAAGAAGAATCCTGGGTGCGCTTCGACATTCTCCCCGGCCCGGCCCACGCTGGCGGCAGCCTCACCATCACCCTGGAAGAGCCGCAGCCCAGTTACCTCTTCCTGCGCTTCGCCTACGTCACCAGCTTCGCCGCCCAGGGGTCGGAGGACGAGGCTTACGTGGAATACGTCAAATCCGCCTACCACCAGTCGGACCTGGACTGCGTGCGCCTCATCCGCGTCCTGGCGGCGGGCGGAACGCCGCAGTAGGCCAGGCCTACGCGACTCCCTGGCTGGCCAGGTAGTCTTCGTAGCCGCCCAGGTAATCGACGACGGTCCCGTCGCCCTTCACTTCGAAGACGCGGGTGGAAAGGGACGACACGAACTCCCGGTCGTGGGATACGAAGACCAGGGTGCCCGGGAATTTTTCCAGGCCACTGTTCAAGGCCTCGATGGATTCCATGTCCAGGTGGTTGGTGGGCTCGTCCATGATGAGGACGTTGCCCCGCTGCAGCATGAGCTTGCCGAAGAGCATGCGGCCCTGCTCGCCGCCAGAGATGACCTTCACCGGCTTCTTCACCTCGTCGCCGGAGAAAAGGAGCCGCCCCAGGGTGCCGCGGATGAGGGTTTCCACATCGCCCCCCTCTCCCGCCGAATCCCGGGCGTCGGCGGCGATCCAGTCAGTGAGGCTGATGTCGGACTGGAACAGGGCCGAGTGGTCCTGGGCGTAGTAGCCGGGCTTGGCCTTCTCGGCCCACTTCAGCGTCCCGAACTGGGGCTGCACTTCGCCCATCAGGAGCTTCAACAGGGTGGTCTTGCCGACGCCGTTCTCGCCGATGATGGCGATCTTCTCGCCGGCGTTGATGCTGAAGGTCAGGTTGTTGAAGATTTTGCGCTCGCTGCCCGGGTAGGCGAAGGAGAGGTTCTCCACTTCCACCGCCTGGCGGTGCAGCTTTTCCTTGTCGTCGTATTCGAAGCGGATCCACGGGTACTGGCGGGACGAAGGCTTCACGTCCTCGGGCTTCAGCTTGTCGATGAGCTTCAAACGGCTGGTGGCCTGCTTGGCCTTGGAAGCGTTGGCCGAGAACCGCCGCACGAAAGTCTGCAATTCGGCGATGCGTTCCTTGGCTTTGGCGTTGGCGGCGGACTGGCGCTCCCGGGCCTGGGTGGCGGCCTCCATAAAGTCGTCGTAGTTGCCCGGGTAGACCGTGATCTTGCCGTAGTCCAGGTCGGCCATGTGGGTGCACACCTGGTTGAGGAAGTGGCGGTCGTGGGAAATGATCACCATGGTGGATTCCCGGGCGTTGAGCACGTCTTCCAGCCAGCGGATGGTGTTGATGTCCAGGTTGTTGGTGGGCTCGTCCAGCAGCAGGATGTCCGGATTGGCGAAAAGGGCCTGGCAGAGAAGCACCCGCAGCTTCCAGCCCGGCGCCACCTGGCTCATGGGTCCGTCGTGCTGGGCCGTGGGAATGCCCACCCCGAGGAGCAGCTCGCCGGCCCGGGCTTCCGCCGTATAGCCGCCGAATTCGGCGAAGTGGTGCTCCAGATCGGCGGCCTTCATGTAATCGTCCTCGCTGGCCTCCGGGTTGGCGTAGATGGCGTCCCGCTCCTGCATGGCGGCCCACATTTCCTCGTGGCCCATCATCACCACGTCGAGCACCCGCACGTCCTCATAGGCAAACTGGTCCTGGCGCAGATAGGCCATGCGCTCATGCTTATCCTTGGAAACGTTGCCGGCGGAGGGCTCCAGGGCGCCACACAGGATCTTCATGAAGGTGGACTTGCCGGCCCCGTTGGCGCCGATGAGGCCGTAGCGGTAGCCTTCGCCGAATTTGACGTTAACGTTCTCGAAGAGGGGCTTGGCCCCGAACTGCATGGTGATGTTGGCTGCGACCAGCATGGTGATTCTCGATTCTGGAGGGGAGGCCCGGCGGCGCCGGCAAGGGGGCGAATTGTACCTGCTTTCAAGGACATGCCGGGCCTCGGGTAGAATGGACGTCCCCCCTCTCCCAAGGCGCGCGCAATGGCTCCCCCACGCCCCGCAGAACTGGCCGAACGACCGGCGTTCCATGTTTCCGGCTGGGTCGTCGTCATCGTCTGGCTTGCCGCCGCCGCCTGGCTAGGCTGGCGCTTCGTTGGCGACCTGCTCGCCACCGGCCAGTTGCCCTTCCGGCTGTTCATCGCCCTGCCCTTCCTCTTCATCGCCGCCAAGGGTTTCATTGTCCTGCAACCCAACATTGCCGCAGTACTGACCTTCTTCGGCAAGTACGCGGGTACCCTCCGCCGCGACGGATTCTTCTGGCTCAACCCCCTCTGCCATCGCCAAAAGATCTCGCTGCGGGTGGACAACCTCAATACCCCGACCATCAAGGTCAACGACAAGGCGGGCAACCCCATCGAAGTGGCAGCGGTCATTGCCTGGCGGGTGGCCGATACCGCCAAAGCCGCCTTTCAAGTGGAAAACTACGCCGCCTTCGTCGTCATCCAAAGCGAATCCGCAGTTCGAGCGGTAGCGAGCACTCGCTACTACGATGGCGACACCCAGGGGGCTAACTCCTTGCGCGGCGACCTGGAGGCGGTCGCCGAACTTCTGGGAAAAACGATACAGGAGCATGTGGACATCGCCGGCCTGGAAGTGCTCGAAGCCAAGATCGCCCACCTGGCCTACGCCCCGGAAATCGCCAGCGCCATGCTGCGCCGCCAGCAGGCCGAGGCCGTCATCGCCGCCCGGCAGCGTATCGTCGAAGGGGCCGTCGGCATGGTGCGCCAGGCCCTGGACGACCTGGCCCGAGCCCAGGTCGTCACCCTCAATCCGGAGGATCGGGTCCGCCTGGTGAGCAATCTCCTCACCGTCCTGGTCTCCGAGAGCGAAACCCAGCCGGTACTCTCGGTCAACCGCGACTGAGCTCCCGTGAACATTCCCTTCGTCACCGCACGTCATACCCTGCTGCGCACCCTCGGGCGCGCCCCAGAAATTCAGACGCTCTCAATGTCCAGGAGCAAACCATGAGCGACAAAACCCGCATCGCCGTCGTCGAAGACAACGCCCCCCAGCGCATGATCCTCATCCGCCTGCTGGAAGGGGAATACGCGGTGGCCGAATTCGCCAACGGCGAAGCCTTCCTCGCCGCCCCGGCGGACTTCGACGCCGTGCTCCTCGACATTGAGATGCCGGGCCTCAGCGGCTACGACACCTGCCGCCGCCTGCGCGAGGGAGGCACCGAAGTGCCGGTGATCTTCGTCTCGGCCCACGACACGGCACCGGAGCGGCTCGCCGCCTACGAGGCGGGCGGCGACGACTTCATCACCAAGCCCATCGCCGCAGCCGAACTGCGCCACAAGGTCGCCGCCGTGGTGCAGCAGCGCCGACGCATCAAGGACCTGGCCGCCCAATCGGCCTCCGCCTCCCAGGCAGCGTTTTCCGCCATGAGCACCATGGGCGACCTGGGGGTGGTGATCGAATTCCTGCGCCAGGGTGCCGGCGCCGCCACCCACGATGCCCTCGCCCGCCGGCTTTCCGAAGCCATGGCGGCCTGGGGGCTGCGGGGTGCAGTCCAGGTGCGCGGTGCCGGCGCCAGCGTCACCGTCTCCACAGAAGGCGAACTTTCTCCCCTGCAAACCTCGGTGCTCGACACCATGCGCAACATGGGTCGCATCTTCGAATTCGGCTCCCGGGCGGCGGTCAATTACGCCCACGTTTCCCTGCTGGTAAACAATTTGCCCACCGAAGACCCGGACAAGGTGGGCCGCCTACGGGACCATCTGGCGGTGCTGGCCGAAAGCGCCGACATTCGCGTGCAGGGCATGGACGCCGCCAACGAGCGCGACCTGCAAAAAGTCGGCATCGCCGGCTCCCTGGCCGAACTGCGCGGCGCCCTGACGCGCACCAACCAGCGCCTGGTGAGCAACCGCTTGGCCGGACAGCGCCACATGATGGACCAACTGGAAAGCCTGGCCCGCACCCTGGCCAGCCTGGGTTTGTCTGAAATCCAGGAGAATTTCGTCGGCGATCTGGTGCGGGAAACCCTCGATTCCGCCCTGCAATTCTTCGACGAGGCGGCCAAGGGCGAAGACGAATTTTCTGAAGTGCTGGCCCGCCTGGAGCGTCTGGCCGCCTCCGACTACCGCCTGTGAACCTGGACCACCCCGTCTCCACCCCGCTATCCGACCTCGCGCGCACGCCACCCGCCTACGATGTCGTGGGCTTGGGCCAGGTCTTCACGCCCGACGTGGTGGTGGAGGCCATGCTCGCCCTGCGCCGGCGCCGGGGCCGAACCCTGGAGCCCTCGGCGGGCAACGGCGCTTTCTCCCGCCGCATCCCCGGCTGTGTCGCCGTCGAAGCCGATGCTCGCCACGCGCCACCCGGGGCGCTAGTCATGGATTTCTTCGCTTACCCAGAGAGTGAGCGCTTCCAAACTGTGATTGGCAACCCGCCTTACGTGCGCTTCCAGGACATCGCCCCCGCAACGCGGCGGCGCCTCGGCAGCCGCCTTTTCGACGGCCGCTCCAACCTCTATCTCTTCTTTATCGAAAAGGCGGTGCGTCACCTGGAACCCGGCGGAGAACTCATCTTCATCACCCCCCGGGATTTCCTCAAGACCACTTCGGCCGTGGCACTCAACCGCTGGTTGACCACCCAGGGCAGCATCACTGACGCCATCGACCTGGGTGACACCCCGGTGTTTTCCGGCGCCATGCCCAACTGCCTCGTGTGGCGCTTCGAGCGGGACGATTTCAGCCGCCGCTGCCGCTACACAGCACTCCCCAGACGCAGCCCGTTGGGCACAGCACTGGAGACACTGCAATGGGAAGAGCGACTCTTTCAGGAAGTGAGCGGACACTTACATTTCGCCCGAGACAGCCATGCCCGCCGCCTGGGCGAGCTGTTCTCGGTTCGCGTCGGGGCCGTTTCCGGTGCCGACGAAGTCTATACCGACCCCCGTGGCAACCGGGATTTCGTCTGCTCCCAGACCGCCGCCAGCGGCGAAACCCGGCGCATGATCTGGCAAGCCCCCGGCGGCTCCGGTCCCCACCCGGCGCTCCTGCCCCACAAGGCCCGCCTCATGGCCCGCCGCATCCGGGCCTTCGACGAGAGCAACTGGTGGCAATGGGGCCGCGCCTACCCGGAAACCGAGGCACCCCGCATCTACGTCAACGGCCGCACCCGGCGCGAACGGCCCTTCTTCCTGCACCCCTGCCCCCACTACGACGGCGCCATCCTCGCGCTTTTTCCCCACGACCCGGCGGCCGACCTCGTCGAGCTCTGCCGCCAGCTCAATGCCCTCGATTGGGCAGGCCTGGGCTTCGTCTGCGACGGGCGCTTCCTGTTCACCCAGCGCAGCCTGGAAAACGCCCCCCTGCCGGCCTCCTTCGGCGCTCCCGCAAGCCCGACGGTGTAAGATAGGTTCCCCAAGGCCGCACCCCGATTCCCATGGTTCCCCACCTCACCACCGCCCTGTCGGGCCCCCTGCTCGACCTGGAAAAGCGCTTCCTGGACAACGCCAGCACCATCGAACACTGGCTGCGGGGCCAGTGGCAGGACCACACCCCTCCCTTCTACGCCTCCTGCGACCTGCGCAATGCCGGATTCAAGCTGGCGCCGGTGGATACCAACCTCTTCCCCGGCGGCTTCAACAACCTCAACCCAGCCTTCCTGCCCCTCTGCGTCCACGCCGCCATGGCGGCCATCGAAAAGATCTGCCCCGACGCCCGCGACCTGCTCCTCATCCCCGAGAACCACACGCGCAACGTCTACTATTTGCAGAATGTCGCCCGCCTGGCCCACCTGCTTTCCCTCACCGGCCTCACGGTGCGGGTGGGCAGCCTGCTCCCGGAAGTCACCGCCCCTACCGAGGTCGCCCTGCCCGACGGTGGCAGCCTGCTTCTCGAACCCCTGCGCCGCGGCCCCCGCCGCCTGGGGCTGGACGGCTTCGACCCCTGCGCCATCCTGCTCAATAACGATCTCTCGGCAGGCGTCCCGGACATCCTGCGCAACCTCAACGAGCAATTCGTCCTGCCGCCCCTCCACGCTGGCTGGGCCGTGCGGCGCAAGTCCCACCATTTCGCCGCCTACGCCGAGGTCGCCACCGCCTTCGCCGAACACATCGGTATCGATCCCTGGCGCATCAACCCCGCCTTCGCCGTCTGCCGCAGCGTCAATTTCCACGAGCGCCAGGGCGAGGAATGTCTGGCGGCCCAGGTCGCTGCCGTCCTAGCGGAAGTGGGGGAAAAGTACCGCCAGTACGGCATCTCCGAAACACCCTACGTGGTGGTCAAGGCCGATGCCGGCACCTACGGCATGGGCGTCATGACCGTGCGCGACGCCGAGGAAGTGATCGGCCTCAACCGCAAGCAGCGCAACAAAATGAGCGTGGGCAAGGAGGGCCTTGAGGTCAGCGAAGTCCTCATCCAGGAAGGCGTCCCGACCGTCGAGACGGTGCACGACGCCGTGGCCGAGCCGGTGATCTACCTCATCGACCGCTACGTGGTGGGGGGCTTCTACCGGGTGCACAAGGCCCGCGGCAAGGACGAAAACCTCAACGCCCCGGGCATGCACTTCGAGCCCCTGGCCTTCGAAACTTCCTGTAGCCTGCCCCAGCCCGGCCGCAACCCGGACGACGCGCCCAACCGCTTCTACGCCTACGGCGTCGTTGCCCGCCTCGCCGCCCTCGCGGCAGCGGTGGAGCTGGAGCGCACGGCGCCGGTTTAATCCTCGGTCGGATCGGTTCAGCTATGTTCGGCACGCTTCCCATTCCCGCTCGTCGCTCATCCTCGCCGTGGCTTCGGCTGCCGTTCGCTGCGCGGAGGCGCGCGTCGGTATCGACGCAACCCTATCTGACTGACTCCCAGGGCTGAACGCCGCGCCATGACCTTCCTTCCCCCTGCCCCGCCGGCCCGCCGGGGACCGCCCCTCCGGCTGGCCTTCATCGTCGATCCCCTGGAAAGCCTCAAGGCCTGGAAGGACAGCTCCGTTGCCCTGATGCGGGCGGCCCAGGCCCGGGGCCATGCCGTGAGCGCCATCGAGCCGGCGACCCTGGGCTGGGGCGCGCCCCGGGACGGCGGCGGAACGGTGAGAGGCGAAGCCATCGATCTGGTGCTCCAGGACGACGCTGCCTGGTTCCGGGAAAGCGGGCGGGCCGAGCGCGCGCTCAAGGACTTCGACGCCGTGCTCATGCGCCAGGATCCCCCCATGGACGGCGAATACCTCGCCGCCACCTGGCTCCTGGAGCGGGCCGAGGCCGAAGGAGCCCGCATCTTCAACCGCCCCGGCGCCCTGCGCGACCACAACGAAAAACTGGCCATCGCCGAATTTCCCCATCTGGCTCCCCCAAGCCTGGTCTCCAGCCAATGGGCGGCCCTGCAGGCCTTCATCGACCGGGAGGGCGACGTCATTCTGAAGCCCCTGGACGGCATGGGCGGCACCGGCATCTTCCGCGTGGGGCGGAACGATCCCAACCGCAACGTCATCCTGGAAACCGTCACCGCCCTGGGCCGGCGTCGCGTCATGGCCCAGCGCTTCCTGCCCGCCATCGCTGATGGCGACAAGCGCATCCTGCTCGTCGCCGGCCGGGCGGCACCCTACGTCCTGGCCCGCTATCCTCGCGCCGGAGAAAGCCGCGGCAATCTCGCCCTGGGAGGTAGCGGCGTGGCCCGGGCACTCTCCCCCCGCGATGAGGCCATTGCCGACGAACTGGGGCCGCGGCTCGCCGCACGGGGGCTTTTTCTCGTTGGCCTCGACGTCATCGGCGAGCACCTGAGCGAAATCAACGTCACCAGCCCCACCTGTATGGTCGAAATCCATGCCCAGACAGGTTTCGACGTGGCCGCCGCCACCATCTCCGCCCTGGAGGACCATTGCTGCGGCGCCTAAGCGGACTGCGGCGCCTCGCCGCCCTGGCCCTCCTGCTGACCCTGCTTGGCGCCTGCGGCCGCGCGCCGGTGCAGCAGCAAGAGGCCTACGTCTTCGGCACCCGGGTGGAAGTCCTGGTGGTGGCCGCCGAAGCGGACGTGGCGCGCAGGGCCATCGCCGCCGTCCTGCGCGAATTCGACCGCCTGCACCGGGCCTACCACGCCTGGCAGCCCTCGGAACTCACCGCTCTCAACGCCGCCATCGCCGCCGGCCAGCCCCACACCGTGAGCCCCGAGCTGGCCGCGTTCATCCGCGAAGCCCAGGCCCTCGCCGCCCGGGGCGACCATCTCTTCGACCCGGGCATCGGACGCCTGATCGCCCTGTGGGGTTTCCAGTCCGACGAATTCAAGGCTCAGCTTCCGGCACCCGCCGCCATCACCGCCTGGCGCAAGGCCCAGCCGTCGATTGCCGATCTGCTGGTCGAGGGGACCACCGTGCGCAGCCGCAAGCGGGAAGTGGCTCTGGACTTCGGCGGCTACCTGAAGGGCGTCGCCCTCGACCGTGCCGCCGCGCTCTTGCGGGAGCAGGGCGTCACCAACGCCCTCATCAACATCGGCGGCAACATCCTCGCCCTAGGCAGCAAGGAAGGGCGCAAATGGCGGGTTGGCATCCAGCACCCCCGCCAACCCGGCCCCCTGGCCACCCTGGAGCTGGAGGACGGCGAAGCGGTCGGCACCTCCGGTGATTATCAGCGCTTCTTCGAACTGGACGGCAAGCGCTACGCCCACCTCCTCGATCCCCGCAGCGGCGCTCCGGCGGCCCACACCCAGGCCCTTACGGTGGTCATTCCCGGAGGCGCCGGTGCAGGCACCCTTTCCGACGCCGCCTCGAAACCGCTCTTCATCGCCGGGCCCGACGCCTGGCAGGCTGCCGCCCGGCGCCTGGGCATCACCCAGGCCATCCGCATCGACGCCGACGGCCGCATCGCCGTCACCGCCGCCCTGCATCGCCGCCTCAGTTTCCTCGGCCCGACGCCGGACCTGGATATCGTGCCGTGAGCACGCCGGAGGATCTGGACCGTGCCGTGCGCCGCGCCGTCGGCATCGCCGCCCTGCACCGCCTGCGCCGTATGATCGACGACGAGCGCCGGGACGAGGCCGCGGACCGCCTGCTCGTCCGCCGCATCGCATGGGGCCTCGCCGCGTCCGCTGCGGCCGTCACGGCCCTGTGGCTGCTCGACCGCCTATGGCATTGACCGGGGTTGGCCCCGCAAGCCTTCATCCCCAAATCCTCCGCGGGAACGGAACCATAAACCGGGAAACCGCGATCGACCGCCTATCGACGCCCGGAATCCCGTGTTCCCCGTATCGCTGCGCCACTCGAGATGCCTCGCCCACCGGGGGTACCTCTACGAGCCCGCTGGCCTGTCCAACTCCGCTTACCCCCTTGAATTCGTCTGGCGTTTCAAGGATGACGCCATTCCGTTGACATCGGCCCGAAGCCGGGCGTATACGTCCCCGGAGGCATAGAGGGGAGGCCCGCGGCGCGGGGACCACAACAATGTTTGGCGGAATGTCAATGCGGCGGCCCAGCTTCGCCAACAGCCTGGTCTTGCGCATCGGGCTCCTGCTCTCTCTCGCCCTAGCCGTATTCGCCGCCGGCAGCTACCGCCTCATTTTCCAGCCCGCCGTACGAAGCCTCGCCCAGGCCCAGATGGGCCTGGTCTCGGAACAACTGGAAGCCCGCGCCGGGCGCCTGTTCGAAACGGTCGAGGTCAGTCTGCGCATCAGCCGTGACTGGGCCGCTGCCGAGAGCAACCTCGATCCCTCCCTGCAGGACTTTCTCAAGTTCTTCCAACCCCGCATCGCCAATCACCGGGAAATCTCCTCGGTCATCCTGGCCGACGAGACAGGCCGCGAGATGTTCCTGGTCCGCCTGGGCGACGGCCGCTGGATCACCCGCCTCTCCGACCCGGCCCGCTGGGGCCGGCAGAGCTTCTGGGTCACCTGGGGCAGCGACGGGCGCATGGAAAAGGAGGAAGCGCGGGAAACGGACTACGATCCGCGCTCCCGCCCCTGGTTCCGCGGCGCCCTGGAGCAGGCCCGCGACGGGAGCATCTTCTGGACCGCCCCCTACACCTTCTATACCACCCGGGAGCCGGGCATCACCGCCGCGGTGCAGTTCAGCGACGCCCGCGGCCGGCGCTACGTCATCGCCCACGACGTGGGGCTGCTCAAGCTGTCCGACTTCACCACCTCGCTCACCGTCGGCCAATCCGGCAAGGCCGGCTTTTTCCTGGCCGACGGCCGCCTGGTGGCACTGCCCCGCGACCCGCGCTTCGCGTCGCCGGAAGAGCGCAAGCTGCACGTCCTCAAGCCGCCGCAGGAACTCGGTCTCACGGACATCGCCGCAGCCCTGCGCGAGACCTCCGGCACCCTGCGGCCGGGGCTCTACGAATACACCTTCGGCGATCAGCCCTGGTACGCCCTCTACCATCCCATCGCCGCCGGCAATCATCAGCTCTGGCTGGGCGTCTTCGCGGCGGAAGCCGAGTTCCTCCCTAGCCGCCGCAGCGACCTCGCCCTGCTCGGTGCCGTCGCACTCCTCGCCCTGCTGGCCGGCATCTTCGTCGCCATCCGCCTCGGGCGTCAGTTTGGCGCCCCCCTGGATCACCTGGCCCGGGAGGCGGAGCGCATCGGCCGCATGGATCTCGCGGCGAAGGTCAGCACCGCCGCCCCCTGGCGGGAAATCCGGCAACTGGCCGACGCCCAGGAGACCATGCGCCAGCGCCTGCACGAGGCGACGCAGCGCCTGGATGAAGCCAATACCGCCCTGGAAGCCAAGGTGGACGAGCGTACCCGGCAACTGGAGGACAGCCGCAGGAGGGCCCTGGAAAGCGAGACCTTCTTCCGCGCCATTTTCGACAATGCCGCCATCGGCATTTCCAACCTCAGCCCCGACCTGCATCGTCAGCGCGTCAACCGCGCCTTTGCCGAGTTCAGCGGCTACTCCACCGAAGAACTGCTCGCCGGCACGGGGCTCGACCTGCTGGCCCCGGAGGAAAGGGAGCGTGTCCTGGCCGCCTACCGCGAACTGGCCGAAGGCGGTGCGCAGCGCTTCCGCACCGAAGCCCGCTTTCTCCACAAGGAAGGCCATTCCCTGTGGGCCGACATCCAGCTCACCACCATCCGGGACGACCGTGGCGGCGTGAGCTCGCTCCTGGCGACCATCCTCGACGTCACCGACCGACGCATCGTCGAGGAGGAACTGGCCCGCCAGTTCGCCCTGGTGCAGGCCCTGCTCGACACCATTCCCAATCCCATCTTCTACAAGGGCGCCCATACCCGCTTCCTGGGCTGCAATACGGCCTACGAGGAGGCCTTCGGCGTGGACCGGCACCGCTTCGTGGGGCGCCGCGTCCTCGATCTCGACTACCTGCCGGAGTCCGACCGCATCGCGTACCAGGCCGAGGACGAGGCCATCATCGCCTCCTGCGGCCGGGCGGCGCGGGAAGTCACCATGGTCCTGGCCGATGGCCGGCCCCACGACACCCTGTACTCGGTCACCGGCTTCCGCAATCCCGACGGCTCCCCCGGGGGACTCATCGGACTCATCGTCGATATCACCGAACTCAAGAACGCGGAACGGGAAGCGCGCGCCGCCCGGGCCGAAGCCGAGGCCGCCGCGGCTCCCAAGGCGGATTTCCTGGCCAATATGAGCCACGAAATCCGTACCCCCATGAACGCCATCGTGGGCATGACCCATCTGGCCCAGCAGACCAGCCTCACCCCCCGCCAGCGCAATTACCTGGACAAGGTGGACGCCGCCGCCAAGGGACTGCTGGGGATCATCAACGACATCCTCGACTTCTCCAAGATCGAGGCCGGCATGATGCGCCTGGAGCAGGCCGACTTCGACCTGGAGGAAGTGCTGGGACGCATCGCCGACCTCTCGGTGCTGAAAGCCCGCGACAAGGGCCTGGAACTCCTGTTCGACGTGGCTCCCGACGTTCCCCGCCGCCTGCGCGGCGATTCGCTGCGCCTGGGCCAGGTGCTGGTCAATCTGGTGGGCAATGCCCTCAAGTTCACCCAGCGGGGTGAAATCACGGTGAGGGTGGGCCTCGCCGCCCGCGATGCGAACGGCTTCCGCCTGGACTTCTCGGTCAGCGACACCGGGGTAGGCCTCGGGCAGGAGGAAATCGGGCGCCTGTTCACCGCCTTCTCCCAGGCCGATACCTCCACCACCCGGCGCTACGGCGGCACCGGCCTGGGCCTCTCCATCTGCAAGCGCATCGTGACGCTGATGGACGGCGAAATCGGCGTCGAGAGCGCCCCCGGCCTGGGCAGCCGCTTCCACTTCGACGCCCGCTTCGCGATGCCTCAGAGCGCCGAGGCCATCGCAGCCCGGGAAATGGACGCCCCGGCGGACCTGTCGGTCCTGGTCGTGGACGACAACAGCGCCGCCCGGGAGGTCTTCCTGCACATGCTCTCCGGCCTGGGGCTCAACGCCCGGGCCGTCGCCTCCGGCCCCGAGGCCCTGGACGAACTCGCCCGGGCGGCGGAAGCCGGTACCCCTTACGGGCTCCTCCTCTCCGACTGGCAGATGCCCGGCCTGGACGGCGTCGAAACCGTACGCCGCCTGCGTGCGGCCGGGGCTGCGGCCGCCACGCCGGCCATCGTCATGACCACCGCCTACGACCGGGACGAGCTGGCCGAAGCCGTGCGCGACCTGGATGTGGGCGCCGTGTTGCCCAAACCGGTCACGGCCTCCGCCCTGTGGGACGGCATCGCCCTGGCCCTGCACGCCGAGGGCCGTTCCCCCGCCGTCATCGGCCCCGGGCGGACCTTGCCCCGCGAGGTGGACCTCGATGGCCTGACCGTGCTCCTGGTCGAGGACCACGAAGTCAATCGCGAACTGGCGGAAGAAATCCTCGCCCAGGCGGGGGTGCGGGTCGAGTCGGCGGAAAACGGGGTCGCCGCCGTCGAGCGCCTGCGCAGCGGCGCCCGCTTCGACGCGGTGCTCATGGACTGCCACATGCCGGTGATGGACGGCTTCGAGGCCACCCGCCTGTTGCGCTCTGAACCCCGCTTCGGCTCCCTGCCCATCCTGGCCATGACCGCCGGCGCCCTGGCCAGCGACCGGGAGCGCTGCCTCGCCTGTGGCATGAACGACTACATCGCCAAGCCGGTGGATGTGGCCGACCTTTACCGCAAACTGGCCCACTGGACGGGCCGTGGGCCTGCTGCGGCCGAGGCCGGCACGCAGATCTCCCCTCCTCCCCGCGCCGGCAACTCGCCGGAGCAGGCCATAGACGCCGCCACCGCCCTCTCCCGCCTGGGCGGCAACGCCCGCCTCTACCGGCATCTGTTGGAACGCTTCGCCGAACAACAGCCCGGCTGCCTGGACGAGGCGCGCACGGCCCTGGCCCGCCGGGATATCCCGGCCGCCCACCGCTGCATCCATACCCTCAAGGGTCTGGCCGGCAATATCGGCGCCCACGCCCTGGAAGCCGCGGCCGGCGCATGGCTGAGCGCCGGGGCGCCGGAGGACGCGGCAGCGCAAGCCGCCCTGAGCCCCCTGCAGGAGCAACTGGAGCGCGCCCTCGCCGCCCTGCCGCAATTGCTTCATGGCCAACCGGACCCGGCGCCTGGGAACGGCAAGCCGGCGCCTATCCTCGACCCCACCGCCATCGCCCGCCTCAGGCAGTTGCTGGCCGACGACGACGCCGAAGCCCTGCGCCTCTTCGAGGAAATCCTCCCCGCCCTGCGGGAAGTCGGCGGCGACAAGCTCGCGGACGCGCTGCACCAGGCCATTACGCGCTATGATTTCGACCAAGCCAATAACATGCTGCAGCAGTTTGGGCCAGGGAGCCACCGAGGGGAGCCGGTATGAAGAGCAGCCTGATGAACAAGCAAACCGTGCTGGTGGTGGACGACACTCCGGAAAACATCGACGTTCTGAGTGAAATCCTGGCCGACGAGTACCGCATCAAGGTGGCCAACAACGGTGAAAAGGCGCTCAAGATCGTCTATTCCGACGACCCTCCCGACCTCATTCTGCTCGACATCATGATGCCCGACCTGTCGGGCCACGAGATCTGCCGCCGCCTCAAGGCCAACCCGGACCGCCGCGGCATTCCCGTCATCTTCGTGACCGCCATGAGCACGGTCGAGGACGAACAGCTCGGCCTCTCCATCGGCGCCGTGGACTACATCACCAAGCCCATCAGCCCCCCCATCGTGCGGGCCCGGGTGCGCACCCATCTGGCCCTCTACGACCAGACACGGGAACTGGAACGCATGGTCCGCCAGCGCACCGACGAACTGATCACCACCCGGCAGCAGATCATCCGCCGCCTGGGGCGCGCCGCCGAATTCAAGGACAACGAGACCGGCAACCATGTGGTACGCATGGCCCACTACGCCCGCCTCATCGCCGAAGCCTACGGCCTGGGTCCGGAAGCCACCAGCACCATTTTCCACACCGCCCCCATGCACGACGTGGGCAAGATCGGCATCCCCGATTCCATCCTGCTCAAGCCGGGCAAGCTGGATGCGGGCGAGTGGAAGGTCATGCAGCAACATCCCCTGATGGGGGCCGAAATCATCGGCAAGCACGACAGCGACCTCCTGGCCACTGCCCGCACCATCGCCCTCACCCACCACGAGCGCTGGGACGGCAACGGCTACCCGCAGCGCCTCAAGGGCGAAGCCATCCCGCTGGAAGGCCGCATCGTCGCCATTGCCGATGTCTTCGACGCCCTTATTTCGGTCCGCTCCTACAAGCCCGCCTACCCCATCGAACAGGCCATGCGCATCATGGAGGAAGAGGACGGCCGCCAGTTCGACCCCGCCCTCATGGCCGCCTTCCGCAAGGCTTTCCCGGAAATCCGCCGCGTCATGGACATCTACGCCGACGACAAGGGCGTCCTCACCGACCTTGAACTCATCGGCGTCATGAAGTAGTCCCCGGCAATGAACGATCTATGGCTCATCCTGGGCCTCTGCGTCGTCTTCATCGCCGGCGCGGCCCTGCCCCTCCTGAAGGACCGGGAGGAAATCAAAGTCCCCAAGAAGGAAACCCTGCGGGATTGGCGCAAGCCTGACGCCTGATACCGGTTCGCGCTCAAACCAATCCTTTGTCGACTTCGCCTTGCCGTGCTGCAGCACTGTCTTCGGCTCGTCTTCGCGTCTCGATTTGAACGCGAACCGGTATATGTCCCCGGAACCCCGAACCGCCCCCCGGGCCCGGCTCGCCGAGCCTACCCTGCAGCCTGCCGCGTCCGGGCCCGGTGCAGTTTGCGGTAGCTGTCGATCAAACGCTGGTGCCGCTCCAGGCCTTCCAGCTTCATGCTGGTGGGGGTCAGGCCGTGGAAGCGCACGCTGCCGTCCAGCGAACCCAGCACCGCATCCATGCGCGGGTTGCCGAACAGACGGCGGAAGTTGGCTTCGTAATCGGCCATGGCCATCCGGTCGTCCAGCCGCACCGCGAGCGCCGCGTTCAGGGCCTGGTAGAAGAGGCCCCGCTCGACGGTGTTCTCGTTGTATTGCAGATAGGCCTCCACCAGCTCCTTGGCCGCGGCGAAATTCTGCAAGGCGAGGTTGATGAGCAGCCTCAACTCCAGAATGGTCAACTGGCCCCAGACGGTGTTCTCGTCGAATTCGACGCCGATAAGGGTGATGATGTCCGTGTAGTCGTCGAGTTCGCTGTCTTCGAGTCGCTCCAGCAGCGCTTCCAGGGCGTCATCGTCGAGGCGGTGCAGGTTCAGGATGTCGGCGCGGAAGGCCAGCGCCTTGTTGGTGTTGTCCCAGATCAGGTCGTCCACCGGATAGATTTCCGAATAGCCCGGCACCAGGATACGGCAGGCAATTGCGCCGAGCTGGTCATACACCGCCATGTAAACCTCCTTGCCCAGGCTTGCGAGAATGTCGAAGAGGGTGGCAGCCTCGTCGGCATTGGAGCTTTCGCCGTCGCCCGAAAAATCCCATTCGACGAAGTCGTAATCGGCCTTGGCGCTGAAGAAACGCCAGGACACGACGCCGCTGGAATCGATGAAGTGTTCGACGAAGTTGTTCGGCTCGGTGACGGCCTGACTCTCGAAGCTCGGCTGGGGAAGATCGTTCAGGCCCTCGAAGCTGCGCCCCTGCAGCAACTCGGTCAGACTGCGCTCCAGCGCCACTTGCAGACTGGGGTGAGCGCCGAAGGAGGCGAACACGCCGCCGGTTCGCGGGTTCATCAGGGTCACGCACATCACCGGGAAGCGGCCGCCCAGGGAGGCGTCCTTGACCAGCACCGGGAAGCCCTGTTTCTCCAGTTCCTCGATGCCGGCCACGATGCCCGGGTACTTGGCCAGCACCGCCGCCGGCACGTCGGGCAGGGCGATCTCGCCCTCGATGATCTCGCGCTTGACCGCCCGCTCGAAGATCTCCGAAAGGCACTGGACCTGTGCTTCGGGCAGCGTATTGCCGGCGCTCATGCCGTTGCTGAGGAAAAGGTTGTCGATCAGGTTGGTGGGGAAATACACCGTCTCTCCGTCCGACCAGCGAACGTAGGGTAGCGCACAGATACCGCGTTCGGTCCTGCCGGAGTTGGTGTCGTAGAGATGCGAGGCGCGCAGTTCGCCGTCCGGATCGTAAATGGCCCGGCAGTGATCGTCGAGCAACCCGGCGGGCAGCGCATCCCTGCGGCCGGGCTTGAACCAGCGCTCGTTGGGGTAATGCACGAAGTCCGCGTTGGCGATGTCCTCGCCCCAGAACTGATCGTTATAGAAGTGGTTGCAGCTCAGGCGCTCGATGTACTCGCCCAGGGCCGAGGCCAGCGCGCTTTCCTTGCTGGCGCCCTTGCCGTTGGTGAAACACATCGGAGAATGAGCATCGCGGATATGCAGGGACCAGACGTTCGGCACCAGGTTGCGCCAGGAGGCGATCTCGATCTTGATGCCCAGGCCGGCCAGAAAACCGGACATGTTGGCGATGGTCTGCTCCAGGGGCAGGTCCTTGCCGGCGATAGCGGTCTGCGCGGCCGAATCGGGATTCAGCGTCAACAGGGCCTGGGCGTCGGCGTCCAGGTTTTCGACTTCCTCGATGATGAACTCGGGGCCGGTCTGGACGACCTTCTTGACGGTACACCGGTCGATCGAGCGCAATATGCCCAGTCGGTCCTTGGCTGAAATGTCCGGCGGCAGCTCGACCTGAATCTTGAGCGTCTGCTTGTAGCGGTTTTCCGCATCGACGATGTTGTTCTGCGACAGGCGGATGTGCTCGGTGGGGATGTTGCGCGTATCGCAGTAGAGCTTGACGAAGTAGGCCGCGCACAGGGCAGACGAGGCGAGAAAGTAATCGAAAGGCCCCGGCGCCGAACCGTCACCCTTGTAGCGGATGGGCTGATCGGCGATGACCGTGAAGTCGTCGAATTTGGCTTCCTGGCGAAGCTTGTCGAGAAAGTTGACTTTGATTTCCATGGGGCAAATCCAAGAGGGGCGCCCGACAGTGAGGGCGACGATAGGAACCAGTGGCAATTGTCGCCCGGGTTCGCCGCTGTAGGGGGGTCAGAATTTCTGTGTGTGAGGCGGAGAGTGAGCTTCCCTCGGTTTTCGTCTTCCAACCTGAAAGCATTATGCTGGGGATTCTTGATCATGCTGACTCTTGATCCAGTTCGCCAGGAAGTCCTGTGGCGAAACGTAGCCTAGGCCGGAATGTCTGCGCCTGCGGCTGTAGAACGGCTCGCTGTAATCTAAGGCGTCGGCAACGGCGTCCGCTCGCATCTCGTAGGACGTGCCATAAACCCGCTCGTACTTGTAGCTGTGAAGACGCTCTCCGGCGTCGCCAATTTCTTAACGCCCGACCGCATGAACGCACCCCGGAACGCCCAGAATATGCGAATGGGTTCACGCCAAAGGCCGTCATGACCCGCCTCGGCGAACAGACCTTCGACGTTCCGCAAGTGCGCGGCGGCGGGTTCTATCCCTATGCCCTGGAAAAGGGCTCGCGCACCGAGCAGGCGCTCAACATGGCGCTGGCCGAGATGTACGTGCAGGGCGTCTCGACCCGCAAGGTGTGCGACATCCTGGTCATGTTGCCGGGGCCGAAGGTGTCGATCTCCTCGACCCAGGTCAGCCGGGCCGGCGAGAAGCTCGATTCCGGGCGTGCCGCCTGGCGTAAGCGGCCCCTCGACGAAACCTCCTACCTCTTTCTCGATGCCCGCTGCGAGAGCGTGCGCGAGGCCTGGCAATTGGTCGATTGCGCTGTGCTGGTCGCCGTCGGCATCACCAGAGACAGCCGCCGCTGCGTGCTCGCCGTCTCGGTCGCCCTGTCCTAGGTGGAGGTCCATTGGCGCGCCCTTCTCGACAGGCTGATCCGACGTGGCTTGAAAGGCTTCAAGCTGATCGTCTCCAACGACCACGCCGGCCTCAAGGCCGCCCGCAGGACAACCCTGCCCAACGAGCCCTGGCAGCGCAGTCAGTTCCACTTGCTGCAGAGAACGCCCAGGCCTACCTCACGCGCCTGGACGCGCAAACCCTACGCCTTGCGCATCCGCTCGATCTTCAATTCCCCCGACAAGGCCAAGGCCAAACGTCTCTTGCGCCAGTCCACCGCTGCCTGGAAAACTGAGGCGTCCAAACTCGGCCAATGGGCGGAGGAAAACTTGCCCGAAGGCTTCACGGTGTTCGACCTGCCTCACAGTCAGTGCACCCGGCTGCGCACCACCAACGGGCTGGAGCGCATCAAGCGCCAAATCAAGCGCCGCACCCGCGTCGCCTCGATCTTCCCCGACACCGCCTCCGGTCTGCGTCGCGTTTCCGCACTGCTCGCCGAGTGCAACGGGAACTGGATGACTGGCAAGGTCTACCTCAATTTGCAGGCCTGACACAACTATCCCTATGGAATCGCCCCGGGGAATTTACAGAAAAAAGTTGCACTGCCGACAACGTTCCTCTGGTCACCGCATCAATGGGCAAGTACAGCCGGACCCAATGCCCTCTGGATCAATTTCTCTGGGAATTTCACGCCTATTGCGCCGGCACTTGCGGTTCAATGCTCATCGTCGGATCGGCAGCAGGTGTCGTGGGGATGAACTGGAGAAAATCAACTTCATCTGGTACCCGACATGGATCAGCGGATTGGCCAAGATTGCACGAATTCGATGTATTTTTATCCGGCCGGAGGCGCAATATCGGGCTTCACGTTTTCGGGCCGGAAACGCCAGGGCCTTCCGGCTTTTTGCCGACATCCGAGACGATCTGTCGCAACCCGACATAGGGAGGCTGTTCGGGCAATGGCGAGACGACATGCATTTGACGCTCAAGATCCGCAATTCGTCCCCTCAGTTCGTTATCCTTACGCTCAAGCTCGTCGATGCGCCGCTTCTGGCGGGACAGGACCCATTGATTGCGCAGCGTCGCTGGTGTGGTCAACAAAGCAATGACAATCGCCCCACATGCCACGGCAAGCGTCAAAACCAGGGCAAGAGAACTTTCGAACCGCCAAATCAGAAAATTCACACTGACCGGAACATTATTCTGCATCGCGAACAGGACTCCGGCGATGGCAATGAAAATGCCAGCAATGACGGCAAGCTGCATGATGGGTCCTTGCGTTCAGATTCCGCTGGAAGCGCCGACAGAATTCGATGGCTGGGTTTTAGAATGACGCGACCGAGCGAGCACGATCAAGGCAGAGGATATCAGGACAACCAGGACAACCGCGCCATTGAGATACGCCGGCAACGGAATCGCTTCCTTCACGGAAAGGCGACGTCCCCCCGGAATTGAGTAGCACGTGACTTTAGAGTCCAATCCCACCATCAAGGAGATTGGACATGAAGAAGCGATTCAGCGAAGAGCAGATCATTGGCTTTCTGCGAGAGGCCGAAGCAGGGCTTCCAGTCAAA
>JAEUNZ010000030.1:0-89583 GCA_016790965.1 Dechloromonas sp. | reverse complement strand
CGATGCCGAGCGTGACAATAGCCATGGACTTCCCCTTTCGTGAAATGACTGACGTGTGGAAACTCAATCATGGCAGCTCTCGCTGCCCGCGGCTTCCGCCGCAACCTCGGGACGGGGAAGTCCCTTTCATTCGTTAGGCATTTGATGATGCGCGTTCTAGTTATTCTGTTTATTGTTCTTGGCTACGGCACTGATGTATTCGCTTATGCAGGTATGTATCACTTCGGTGATGCAATCGTTTGGCTTTGGTGGGCTGGCGTAGCTTTCTCTGCCGCGCTGGGCTGTTTTTTGTCGTGCCGTACTGCGGACTCCAAGTTTCTTTCTGTGGTTGCGATCGTCGTATTGTTCTTGTTTGGCATTGCCGCCGGAGTGAGAGCTTTGGCGTTTGGCTACTTGCTGCTATGCGCCTATCGAGCCTACTTAGGTAACGAACGATGGAGGCCGACGCCTTTACTAGTGACAGGCGCAGTCTTGGGCAGCCTGTTAATCTGCTTCAACTTGTTGGCGCACCCCCAGTTCTTACGCCCAGCATCACAGGTTCAAGGCACTCTCGCGTTAGCCAAGAGCTGCTTTCTGGCCGCAAACTGGCCCCTTTGGCAACTGACTGATTGGGCTCACCAAGGTACTCTAGCAATAATCTACGTAGGTTTAGTAAGCGGTTTTTTCTGGGCGTTTGCGGCGATGCTACTGCTCAGAGGTTTCCAGGCTTTCCATACCGCGCATCAAACGAAGAGGCAAGAATGACTTGCCTAGGACGTAGTTTCAGTATCGCAGTTCTTCGACGATGACCACTCGTCTGATGAAGAGCGCTTCCTGTTGTTGGGTATGAGCACTGAGTCTCGATTGCTCATCGTCGCTCACTGCGAACGGGAAGCAGGTCACGTCATCCGCATCATTTCCGCCCGGAAGGCAACCAAACGTGAAAGCGCGTTTTACGGAAAGTGAAGACCATGAAAGCCGAGTACGATTTCTCCAAAATGAAGTCCCGTAAGAACCCTTACGCGTCGAAGCTCAAAACACCAGTCACCATGCGGCTGTCCGAAGACGTTATCGCTTATTTCAAACGCATGGCAGTCGATGCAGGGGTTCCTTACCAGAGCCTTTCAATCTCTATCTCCGAGACTGTGTTACGCAACATCGGCAGGTGCAAATTGCCTGGCCCAGCAAGCCCTAACGATTAAGGTTGGATCGTGATCGCGGAGCGAGCCACGATCTGAACTGGTTGTTGAACAAGCCCGGATTCCCCTGGAAATAGCTTTTTGTCGCCCGCCCCGCAGGCCGACTGAGTACCCGGATGGGCAACCGGGCGACACCGGAATCAGCCGCGGAAGCCTGCTGATCCGGTCAATTTCGCGGCCATCGAAAGTGGGCTCTCGTTGGCCCGTGCCGACATGGAAGAGTTGCTCGCAGAGGTTCTCCGCTCAATTCAGATCATCGAACCGTAGCGACTACGGGAAATTGCGCTTAAGCGCTTCCGACCTTTCAGCACCGAAGTCGCGTCACGGGCAGGCGTCCAGCCGCAAGGCCTGGAGCGGCTCCAGGCGCCTCGTCGTCTCGACAATGGCCACCAGTGCCGCGTGGCGCAGATCGACGTCCTGGCGGCGGAACTGGTGCCTTATGCTGACGCGACCTTGGCGGTCCAGGGCCAGGGGGCCGATCCATTCCCGCACCACGGCGTCGTGCTCCAGTCGCCGGCCGGCGTTTTCCCCGTGCAGCACGTCGGTGCTCAGGCGATTTTCCACCAGTGCCAGGTACAGGCCCGCTTCTTCGGCGGTGCCGGCGCCGAATCCTGGGGCGCTGGCCTCGACCCGGGCCGCGAGGATGCCCCCTGGGCCGCTCGCCGCCTGGAGGGTGATGTCGGCTCGGGCGGCGGGTGGGGTGCCGGTGCCGCGCCGGGGGAGCGCCAGACTGCGCCAGTCGCGAAAGTCGCCGCCGTCCAGGGTGACTTGGGGCGTGTAGAGGAAGGCGGAGCGGCCCGCCTTTTGCCGCGCTTCCTGGCGCGCGGTGAAATCGGCGGAGGAGTACGGGTCGCGCCAGCCCAGCCGGTTCCAGTAGTCGACGTGGAAGGCCAGGGCGACGACTCCGGCGGCGGCGGGGCCACGCAGCAGCCCGCTGAGCCAGCGGTCGGCGGGCGGACAACTGTCGCATCCCTCCGAGGTGAATAGTTCGATCAGGGTGGCGCGTTCCGGCCCGCTGCGGGCTTGGCACTCGGCTCCCCAGGCCGATCCGGAGAGCGCAAGGAGGGTGGCGAGGACGAGGGGGGAGGTTTGCATGGCGATACTCGGCGGCGAGGGAGGATAAGGAAGAGTCGGCGCCAATGCGGCTTCCTTACAGGCCATCCTGCAGGCATACTCCATGGGCACGCCCGGTGGGCGCGACGTTTTGGGAGTGGGGCAGGTCGTATGGACTTCGAGGGAGAGGAACGATGAGTGGAGCAGCCAAGAAAATCCTGATCGCCGTGGTGTTCGTGGTCGGCTTCGTTGCGGTGCGCCACTTCATGCAGCGCCAGGACGAGCGGACGGCCGCCGGGGCGGCCGAGCGTACGGTCGAGGAGTTGCGGCAGAAGGGGGCGGAGAAACATCCCGAACAGCCGCTCTCCTCGGCGATGCATCAGGAAGCGGTCGCCATGGCCGAGAGCAAGCTGAGCGAAGAAACCGATCAGGGCAAGCGGGTGGTGTCGGCGGCCAGCATGTTTTTTGGGTTCTATCTGGTCAATACGCGGGAGCGCGTTCAGTTCTGCCAGGAGCAGGGGATCGATATCGGTTCCTTCGTGGAGCCCTTCGCCGCGGCGCATGCGGCCGAATTGCAAAAGGCTCGGGCCGTCTTGGCTGGCCAGGTGAGCGAAGAGAAGCTCTACGGCATGGTCCGGTCCCAACTACGTACGGTCGTCGTGCAGGACATGCAGGACATTGCCGCCCAATCCCAGACCGACGCCAAGGGCGCCTGCGAACTCATCGCCGCCAATGGGCCGGCGGTGGCCGCCGAGATGCATCTCTCCAAGACCCAGCCGGCGGTGCGCCGCGCCCTGCTCGGGACCGATTAGGGCGAGGCCCGGGGGCGTGCTCGCCGGGCCTCGGCGTCCGAGGGGCGCGTGGCCGCGGCAGCCCCGGGGGAGAATCGCGGCTCCGGGCTCCAGCCTTGACGCCCGGCGGCCTCGCCCCAATAATGCGCCGTCATCGCTTTTTCACTGAAGGGGAGGTTTTCATGGGCATGTTGGACGAATTCAAGGAATTTGCCGTCAAGGGCAATGCGGTCGATCTGGCGGTCGGCGTCATCATCGGCGGGGCCTTCGGAAAGATCGTCGATTCCATCGTCGGCGACCTCATCATGCCGGTGGTGGGGGCCATGATCGGGAGCCTGGATTTTTCCAATCTCTTCGTCGTGCTGGGCAAGAACCCCAACAATCTCACTGCCCTGGCCGACATCAAGAAGGCGGGGATTCCGGTCTTCGCCTATGGCAGTTTCCTGACCATCCTGGTGAATTTCATCCTGCTGGCCTTCATCATCTTCATGATGGTCAAGCAGATCAACCGCCTGAGGCCCAAGGTCGAAGAGGCGCCTGCTTCGACCGAACCGCCTCCCACGCCGGAGGACATCGTGTTGCTGCGGGAGATTCGCGATTCCTTGCGCAAGTGAGGCCCTGCCCGTACGGTCCGGGATACGGGCCGTTGCGGGGGGTGAAGGGGGGTAAATGACGTTCTCAACCCCGGTCCGCATTGCGGGCGAGGGGATGCTGCGGATCCCCGAATCAAGAAAAAAGCCGCTCGCAGCGGCTTTTTTCTTGGACCCCGCCGGCGCGGCGGGGCAGGGCGAGCGCCTGGGTCAGCCCTTCTCGCAGCCGAGGGTCTTGCCCTTGGTGAAGTAGCTGGTTCCGGCCGGGCACTCCAGGGCCTTCTCGGGCTTCTTCACGTCCTTCACGCCTTTCTTGGGCACGCAGGTGAAGCCGCCGTCCTTGGCGACCTTGCCTTTGAGTGTCCAGTTGTCGGGGCAGCCGCCGTCGGCCTTGTCCTTTGCCACCACCTTCACGGCTTCCACCATGTAGTTGTCGAGTTCGACGCGGCCGCTACAGGGGAGCGCCATTTTGATCCGGTCGCCGTCGGCGCGAATCTTGTATTTGCCCCCCGTCTTGTAGGTATGCTCGATGACGATGGGGTTGGGCGTGCTGTCATCGACCGTGATCATTTCCTTGCGGCCGTCGCCGAGCTTGACGTACATGCCGCACATGCCGGAAACGTTGGCCAGATCGATGGTGACCTTGATCTTCTCGCCCGCCTTGGCGCCGGTGGCCGGGGTGACGGTGAGCTTGTCCAGGGTGGTGGCCTGGGCTGCGGCGGCGAAGAGGCCGGCGAGGGCGAGGGTGGCGAGTTTGATGCGGGTGTTCATGGATGTCCCCTGTTGTGTTGGTGAAGATGGCAGTCTAGCCGAAAACCCGGTGCCACAATACGCTCACGGCATCGATCTGGCGGGCCGCCAGGGCGCGTTCGACGCGGGCCTTGGGGGCCGCGTTGAGGCGCAGCAGATGTTGCAGGCGGCGGTATTCGCGGTAGGCGTCCCTGGCGCCGTCCGCCAGGTCGGCGGGAATGAGGCCCAGGCCGGCGGCTATGGCTAGCAGCGCGATGTTGCCCAGATTGCCGCACAGCTCGGGGTGGCGCCGGGCGTGGGCCAGGATGAGGTACTGGACGATGAATTCGACGTCGATGATGCCGCCGCGATCGTGCTTGAGGTCGAATTCGCCGGGGGTCTTCGAGCCGTGGGCGTCGAGCATCTTCTGGCGCATGGCGGCGACTTCGTCGCGCAGGGAGGCGGGGTCGCGCTCCAGGCAGAGTATTTCGCGTCGCACCGCCTCGAAACCCTCGCCGACCCGGGAGTCGCCGGCCACGAAGCGCGCCCGGCTCAGGGCCTGGTGCTCCCACACCCAGGCGTGGTGGAGCTGATAGTCGCGGAAGGCCTCCAGGGAAACGGCCAGCAGGCCCGAGTCGCCGTTGGGGCGCAGGCGCAGGTCGGTTTCGAAGAGAATGCCGGCCGGGGTACGGCTGGAGAGCCAGGTGTTGAGGCGTTGCCCCAGCTTGCCGTAGTTTTCGCCGGCATCGCCGGAGGGATCCTCGTAAAGATAGACCAGATCGAGGTCGGAGCCGTAGCCCAGTTCCTTGCCGCCCAGCTTGCCGTAGCCGATGACCGCGAAGCGGGGGTGTTCGCAATGGCGCTGGCGCAGTTTGCTCCAGGACAGGTCCAGGGCACGGCGAACGAGAATGTCGGCCAGATCGGACAGGTGGTCTGAAATACGCTCGATGCTATGCAGGCCGGCCAGATCCTGGGCCAGCAGCCGGAACACCTGGGCGTGGTGCATCTCGCGCAGGATGTCCATTTCCCGTTCCGCGTCGCCGGCGTGGTCGGCGAGGTTCTGGTCCAGTTCGGCGGCAAAGCTCGTCCAGTCGGTGGCCACCTCCAGGAGGCGGGGGTCGAGGAGTTCGTCCAGCAGGATGGGGTGGCGGTTGAGGTATTCGGAGGCCCAGGAGGAGGCGCCGACGATGTCGGCCACCCGCTTGAGGGCCTGGGGATACTGTTGCAGCAGGGCGAGGTAGGCCCCGCGACGGCTGATGGTTTCCAGGAAGGCGAGGCCCCGGGCCAGGGCCTCGTCCGGGTCGGCGCAGCGGGCGGCGGCTTCCAGGAGGCGCGGCCCTACGGCGTCCAGGCGTTCCCGGTTCTGGGTGGGCAACTGGCGATAACGACTGGACTGCCGCAGCTCGTCCAGGCGCTCGACGATGCTGTCCGGGTGGCGGTAGCCTACTTCGCCCAGGGCCTCGGCGGCGGCATCCGCCTCGGCGTGGCCCAGCCAGACGCCGGCCAGGGCATGGTCGCCGTTCTCGGGGTCGGAGAAAACCTGCTCGAAATGGCGGCTGACCGCTTCCCGGTGGCGGTCCAGGAGGGCGGCCAGGGCGGACCAGTCCGCGGCGCCCAGGGAGCGGGCGATGCGCTCCCGGTCGCCGGCGTCGTCGGGCAGCCGGTGGGTCTGCTTGTCCTCCACGTATTGCAGGCGGTGCTCCAGGCCGCGCAGGAAGACGTAGGCCTCGCGCAGTTCGGCTTCGGTGGCGGGGGGAATGAGGCGCCGTTCGACCAGGAGCTTGAGGACCGAAAGGGTGGGGCGCACCTGGAGCGCCGGGTCGCGGCCGCCCCGGATCAACTGGAAGACCTGGGCGATGAATTCGATTTCACGGATGCCGCCGGGGCCCAGCTTGACGTGGTCCGCCATGTCCTTGCGCGCGACTTCGCGGCGAATCTGCACGTGCAAGTCGCGCATGGCGTTGATAGCGCCGAAATCGAGGTACTTGCGGAAGACGAAGGGGCGCGAAACGCGCTTCAGGGCCGCCATGGCCTCGGGCTGCTCATTGACGCCGGTGTTCATGACCCGGGCTTTGATCCAGGCGTAGCGCTCCCACTCGCGGCCCTGGGTGATGAAATAGTTTTCCAGCGCGTCCAGGGAACAGACCAGGGGGCCTGAATCGCCATTGGGGCGCAGGCGCATGTCCACGCGGAAGACCTGGCCGTCTGCGGTGATGTCCCCCAGGGCGGCGATGAGGCGCTTGCCCAGGCGGGTGAAGAACTCCTGGTTTTGGATGCGGCGCGGGCCGGCGGTTTCCCCGTTTTCCGGATAGACGAAGATGTAATCCACGTCGGAGGAAACGTTGAGCTCCCGCCCGCCGAGTTTGCCCATGCCGACCACCAGCAGCCGCTGGGCCTGGCCCCGGCCATCGAGGGGTTCGCCGTGCTGGGCGGCCTGCCGCCGGTGATGGAAGGCGAGGGCGTGGTTGGTGGTCACGTCGGCCAGCATGGTCATGCTCTCCACCACCTCGGCCAGGGGAGCGAGGCCACAGAGGTCGCGCAGGGCGATATGGGCCATGGCCCGCTGGCGCAGGCGGCGCAGGCGGGCGGCGAATTCGGCTTCGTCCTCGGTGGCGGGTTTCAGCGCGCCCACCAGCAGATCTTCCGACAGGGGGTCGTGCCAGGTGGTGGCCAGTTCGCCCGCCAGCTCGGGTCGCGCGGCGAAGAGGGTCGTCAGGTAGCGGGAGAGCGCCAGGGCGTCCTGCCAGCGGGGGTCGAGGGGGGCGTTCATCCTGGATTCCTAGGGGGTGTTCACAGTAAGCGACGGGCTGCGCAAGTTCATGGCTCCTTGGGCGGCGAGTGCGCCGAAACGGATAGAATCGCGTTTTCTTTCGCATGTGGATTGTAGTGAGCGCACCGCTTCCCTGGCAAAACTGTCGGCACCATGGATAGGCCGCAGGATTCGCCGCCGGCCGCCGCCGGCCCCGAGGACGCCCCGCCGCCCCGCTCCTGGATGGGCCGCCTGCTGCGCCTCGCCGGCTGGGCCGCGGTGACCCTCTGGTTCCTGTTTGCCTGCACGGTGCTTACCCTGCGCTACGCGGTGCTGCCGCGCATCGCCGACTACCGCGCCGACATCGAAGCGGTGGCCAGCAAGGCGGTGGGTCTGCCCGTCCTCATCGGCCGCATCGAGGCGGGCTGGGATGGCCTCAATCCGGAACTGATCCTCACCGACGTCGTCCTCAGCGACCGCCAGGGGCGGCCCGCCCTGGCCCTCGCCAAGGTCGAGGCGGTGCTGTCCTGGCAGAGTTTCGTCCGCCTGTCGCCCACCCTGGCCCTCTTCGCCATCGAGGGGCCGGTCCTCAACGTGCGGCGCGACGCAGGCGGACGCATCACCGTCGCCGGTATCGCCATGGAAGGGGAAAGCGACCCGGCCTTGCTCGAATGGGTGCTCGACCAGCCTCACATCCGCATCCGCGACGCCCTGGTGGTCTGGGAGGATGGGCTGCGGGGCGCGCCGCCTCTGGTGCTGGAGGATCTCCAGTTCGGGCTGGACAACAGCCTTGGGCGCCACCGCTTCGGCCTTACCGCCGTGCCTCCAGCCAAGCTAGCTGCCCGAATCGATCTGCGGGGGGAATTTCGGGGTGACATCGGCGAAGCGCTGGAGAAGCTCTCAGGCAAGGTCTATGCCGAACTGCAATATGCCGATCTCGCCGGCTGGCGGGCCTGGGTCGATTATCCGGTGCCCCTGCCGCGGGGCCGCGGGGCCGTGCGCCTGTGGGGCGACTGGGATCAAGGCCGCGCCCAGGTCACCGCCGATCTGGCCCTGGAAGACCTGCGCATCCGCCTGGGCGACCGCGTTCCCGAACTCGATCTGGTGACCATGCGGGGCCGGGTACATGGCAAGTACGGCCGTGGCGCCTGGGAGGCCGAAGGCCACGCGGTGGAACTCGCCACCCTGGACGGCGTGCGCCTGGAACCGACCGACTTCAAGGTCGAATGGCGCCAGGATGCGGGCAGCGACCGCGTCACCGGCAGCGCCACGGCCAATCAGCTCGATCTGGGGGCCCTGCAACGCCTGGCCGGCCATTTGCCCCTGGACGAGCGCAGCCGCGAACTGCTCGCCACCCACCGGCCCGAAGGGCGGGTGATCGACCTGCGCGCCAACTGGCAGGCCGAGGGCGGCACCCTGGGACGCTATGGACTCAAGGCCCGCTTCGAACGCCTGGGACTGGCGGCGGCCGGGGTACTGCCCGGAGCCGCCGGGCTGAGCGGCGCGGTGGAGGCCGACGAAAAGGGCGGCAGCCTCGACCTGTCCAGCCGGGAGGCGAGCCTGGAGCTGCCGGCGGTCTTTCCTGAGCCGCACATGGCTTTCGACGAATTGCGGGGCCGGGCGACCTGGAAGCTGGCCGGCGGCAAGCTGGAAAGCCGCCTGGAGCGGCTCGACTTCTCCAGCCCCGACGCCGCCGGCACGGCCCGGGGGAGCTATCTGCGGGGCGACGACGGCCCCGGGGTGATCGACCTGACCGCCAGCCTCAGCCGGGCCCAGGGCACCGCGGTCTGGCGCTATATGCCCCACGCGGTCAATGCCGATACGCGCAACTGGTTGCGCCGCGGCATCGTGCGCGGCACGGCCAGCGACGCCCGCCTGACCCTCCAGGGCGACCTGCGCGATTTTCCCTTCCGCGACCCGGCCAAGGGCAAGTTCCTCATCACCGCCAAGGCGCACCAAGTGACCCTGGACGTGGCCGCCGGCTGGCCCCTCATCGAGAAGATCGACGCGGACATGAGCTTCGGCGTCGGCATGCGCATCGACGCCGGCACGGGGGCCATCTTCGGCGCCCAGTTGGGGCGTACCACGGCGGAGATTCCCGATTTCGAGTCCACAGAGGAAATGTTGCTCATCCGCGGTTCGGCCCAGGGGCCCACCTCGGAATTCCTGCGCTTCATCGACAAGAGCCCGGTAGGGGAGCGCATCGACCGCTTTACCGAAGACATGGTCGCCGCCGGCAACGGCAGCCTGAGCCTGGAATTCGACATGCCCTTGCGGCGGGTGGACCAGACGGCGGTGCGAGGCGAATTCCAGTTCCGCAACAACACCCTCACGGTGGTGCCTGGCCTGCCGCCGGTGTCCCAGGTCAATGGCAGCCTCAAGGTGACCGAAAAGGCGGTGCTGGCGCCGGAAATCACCGGGCGTGTCCTGGGCGGCCCCATGCGCCTGTCGGTCAGGAACGAGGACGACCGCGTCAACGTGGTCATGGGCGGCACCGCCAACGTCAAGGAAGCGCGCAAGATTTTCGAGACCCCCCTCTTCGACAACGTGGCGGGAACGACCGCCTGGAAGGGGGAAGTGCGGGTACGCAAGAAGACGGCGGATTTCATCATCGAAACCGCCCTGGCCGGGGTGTCGTCCAGCCTGCCGGATCCCTTCAACAAGAACGCCGCCTCCACCGCGCCCCTGCGCATCGAGAAGAGCAATCAGCCCGACGGGGGCGACCAGATCCGCATCAGCCTGGGCAAGGTGCTGGAGGCCACCCTCCTGCGCCGGGTTCAGGGCAACGAACTGGTGGTGGATAAAGGCGTCGTCGCGGTGGGCGAGCCCCTGCCCAGAATGCCCGCCCAGGGACTCCTGGTGGCGGTGAGCCAGCCCCGCATCGACGCCGACGCCTGGCGCGAGGCCCTCGCCGGGGGCAACGGCAATGGCACCGCCCCGGGGAGTGCACCGGGGAGTGCGCAGGCGCTGCCCCCGGTCCAGGTGGTGCTCAGGACACCGCTCCTGCACCTCTTCGACCGCGACATCCACGACGTGCAAGCCACCCTGCGTTCCCGGGACGACGGCTGGCAGGCCAGCCTCAACACCCGCGAGGCGGAAGGCGAAGCCACCTGGCGCAGCGCCGGGGAGGGCTGGTTGCAGGCGGACCTCAAGCGGCTCGCCATTCCGGCGGCCAGTCAGGACGGCGGGGCGGGCGAAGACACGCCTCCCGATTCCCTTCCCGGCCTCGACGTGCGGGTGGCGGATTTCTCCCTGGGGGACAAGCGCCTCGGGCGCCTGGAGGTCAAGGCGAAGAACGAGCGGGCAGGATGGAATCTGGAATCTCTCACCCTGCAGAATCCGGATGGCGTCCTCAAGGGCCGCGGGCTGTGGTCGCGCATCGGCAGCCAGCGCACCCGGCTGGGCTTCGAACTGGTGGCCACCGATGCCGGCAAGCTCCTGGGCCGTCTGGGCCACCCCGGCACCCTCAAGCGCGGGACGGCCAACCTCAAGGGCGACCTGGAGTGGGCCGGCCCCCTGACGACCCTCGATTTTCCCACCCTGAGCGGCCGACTCGACGTCAACGCCGCCAAGGGCCAGTTCGCCAAGCTCGACCCTGGTCTGGGCAAGCTCCTGGGGCTCTTATCCCTGCAATCCCTGCCGCGCCGGCTGTCCCTGGATTTTCGCGATATTTTCAGCGAGGGCTTCGCCTTCGACGCCATCGAAGGCAAGCTCGACATCCGCCAGGGCATCATGCGAATCAACGACGAACTGCGCATCGACGGCCCTGCGGCGCGGGTGCTCATGAAGGGCGAAGCCGACCTGCGCCAGGAAACCCAGGACGTCGTGGTGACCGTGCAGCCGGAGCTGGGTTCGGTGGTCTCGGTGGGGGCGCTGCTGCTGGCCAACCCGGCCATAGGCGCTGCCGCCGTGGTGGCCAACAAGATTCTTCAGAACCCTTTGAGCCGGATTTTCAACTTCCAGTACCACGTCACCGGCGCCTGGGCCGATCCCAAGGTGGAAAAACTCGGCCACACGGTGGATGAGGCCGCCATCGCCGCTGGCCGGCGCGAAGCCGAAGCCGAGGCAGCGGCCGCTGCCGCCCGGGAAGCCGCCGCCCGGGAACGCGCCGCCAAGGAAGGCACGGCCAAGGAAGGCACGGCCAAGGAAGGCACGGCCAAGGAAGGTGCCGTCCGCGACCCCGCTGCGCGGGAGGGCGCGCCCAAAGGAGGAACCCCGTGACACCGCCCAGAAACTGCCGCCTGGCCGGCATTCAGATGGTCTCCTGCCCCCGGGTGGCCGACAATCTGGAAACCGCAGCGGATCTGGTGGCCCAGGCCGCCGACCAGGGGGCGGAATTCATCGTCCTGCCCGAATACTTCCCCATCATCGGCGCTGCCGACGCCGACCGGGTGCGCGCCAGGGAAACTCCCGACAACGGGCCGGTGCAGGACTGGCTGGCCGCCACCGCCGCTCGCCATGGCATCTGGCTGGTGGCCGGCTCCATTCCCCTGGCGGCCAGTGTGCCCCACAAGATGCGCAACGCCTGCCTGGTCTATGACCCGGACGGCCTTGCCGTGGCCCGCTACGACAAGATGCACCTCTTCGGCTTCAGGAAGGGCGAGGAAGTCTATGACGAAGCCGCCTTCATCGAGCCGGGGGAGGCGCCGGTGGCGCTCCAGACCCCCTTTGGGCGCGTTGCGCTTTCCATCTGTTACGACCTGCGCTTTCCCGAGCTATACCGGGCGCTGGCCCCGGTGGACCTGATCCTGGTGCCAGCGGCCTTCACCGACACCACCGGCCGGGCCCACTGGGAAATACTGCTGCGCGCCCGGGCCATAGAGAACCAATGCTACGTCCTGGCGGTCGGACAGGGGGGGCGCCACGAGAGCGGGCGCCTCACCCATGGCAACAGCATGATCGTCGACCCCTGGGGAGAAATCCTCGACCGCAAGGGCAAGGGGCCGGGCCTCGTGATGGCCGACCTGGACCACGCCCGCATCGCCGAAACCCGGGCCAGCCTGCCGGCCCTCGCCCATCGCACACTGCACACGGAAAAACCATGACCCACACCGCCGCCCTGACCGAGGCCAAGTCCCTGCTCCTCGCCCCCTTCGACCTGGGGGAATCCGACCTCGAACGGGTATTCGGCGACATCCTCGGCCACCGCGTCGATTACGCCGACCTCTACTTCCAGTACAGCCGCTCCGAGGCCTGGAGCCTCGACGAGGGTATCGTCAAGTCGGGTAGCTTCAATATCGACCAGGGGGTCGGCGTGCGCGCCGTGGCTGGCGAGAAAACCGCCTTCGCCTATTCCGACGAAATCAGCCTCAAGGCCCTGGGTCACGCTGCCGGTGCCGTACGGGCCATCGCGGCCGCCGGCCAGGACGGCACCCTGCCCGCCCTGGCCGGCGGCGGCGGGCGCCCGGTGCTCTACGCGCCGCAGGATCCCATCGCCTCCCTTTCAGCCCAGGACAAGGTAAACCTGCTGGAGCGGCTGGAGGCCCACGCGCGGCGGCTCGACACCCGGGTCTGCCAGGTCATGGCCTCCCTTACCGGCGAGTACGAGGTGATCCTGGTGGCCGGCTCGGATGGCCGTCTGGCGGCCGACATCCGGCCCCTGGTGCGTTGTTCGATTTCGGTCATCGTCGAGGGCGGTGGCCGGCGGGAACAGGGTAGCTCCGGCGGCGGCGGACGTTTCGGCTACGCTTATTTCGACGACGCCCTCCTGGAGCGCTACGCCCGGGAGGCAGTGCATCAGGCGGTGACCAATCTGGACGCCGTCCCCGCCCCGGCCGGTGCCATGACCGTCGTCCTCGGCTCCGGCTGGCCCGGCATCCTGCTGCACGAGGCCATCGGTCATGGCCTGGAGGGCGATTTCAACCGCAAGGGCAGTTCCGCCTTCACCGGCCGCATCGGCCAGCGCGTCGCCGCTCCTGGCGTGACGGTGGTGGACGACGGCACCATTCCCGACCGGCGCGGCTCCCTCAATATCGACGACGAAGGCAACCCCACCCAGCGTACGGTGCTCATCGAGGACGGCATCCTCAAGGGCTATATGCAGGACAGCCTCAACGCCCGCCTCATGGGCGTGGCCCCCACCGGCAACGGCCGCCGGGAATCCTTCGCCCACCTGCCCCTGCCCCGCATGACCAATACCCTCATGCTGGCAGGCGACAAGGAGCCGGAGGAAATCCTGCGGTCGGTCAAGAAAGGCATCTATGCGGCCAACTTCGGCGGCGGCCAGGTGGATATCACCAATGGCAAATTTGTCTTTTCCATGGCCGAGGCCTACCTCATCGAAGATGGCCGGGTCACTCGCCCGATCAAGGGCGCCACCCTCATCGGCAACGGCCCCGACGCCCTCACCCGGGTCTCCATGATCGGCAGGGACATGAAGCTGGATTCCGGCGTCGGCACCTGCGGCAAGGACGGCCAGAGCGTTCCGGTGGGGGTCGGCCAGCCCACCCTGCGCATCGACGGGCTCACCGTCGGCGGCACGGGCTGACCGTTGGCGGGACGAGGGGAGCCGCCGGTCGGTCGTCGGTCGGAACTCAATCGTTTTGCATTAACCTGAGCAAAGGTCGGGGGGGCGCGCCTGTCGCCCGTTAACCCCGGTCAATTTCTTGGCGGCGAACCCCGCGTATCTTCATCTGTTCGTGCGCCCGGAAGGGATAGAGGAGACCCCCCATGAGTTCCATTTTTCGCCCCATCGTCGTGCTTCTGGCTTTCCTCCTCGCGGCCCCGCCAGCCCTGGCCCAGATCACCGACGTCAATGCTGCCATCAACAAGGCCGGTCGCGAGCGCATGCTGTCCCAGCGCATGGCCAAGGCCTATTTCCAGTTGGGCATGCAGGTCGATGTCGACCGTTCGCGCAAGGTTCTCGATGCCTCGGTGGCCCTTTTCGACCGCCAACTGGTGGAACTCAAGAATTTCGCCCCGGCGCCGGAAATCAAGGACACCTACCTCAAACTGGAAAAATCCTGGCTCGCCTACAAGGACGTTCTCCTGGGTGCCGTACCCAGCCCCGCCAACGGAGCAAAGGTGCTGCAACTTTCCGAGGAAGTGCTGGCCCTGGCGCATCAGGGCACCGTCCAGCTGGAAAAACACGCCGGCACCACGGCCGGTCGTCTGGTCAATATCGCCGGTCGCCAGCGCATGCTGTCCCAGCGCCTGGCCAAGTTCTACCAGGCCGCCGCCTGGGGCGTCGGCGGGGCGAACGCCCCGGCGGAAATCGACAAGGCGCGCAAGGACTTCGTCGCCGCCCACCAGGAGCTTTCCGCCGCGCCGGCCAACACCCCCCCCATCAAGGACGGCCTCGCCCTGGTCAATCAGCAGTGGATCTTCTTCGACACCGCCCTGGGCCAAAAGCCGGACAAGGACAAGTCCCAGGTCACCAACGTGGCCACCACCAGCGAACGCATCCTGGAAGAAATGGAAGGCGTCGTCGGCCTGTACGAAAAGGTATCCGCCAAGTAGACTACTCCTTTCGTATTAGCTGCCCCCTGGGCGGCGCGGGGAGGAAGGGACATGGCGGGTTTGGTGGGTTTGCGGCGTGCGTTCGCCGCGTTTTCCGTCGTCGTCGTGGCGGCACTGCCCGCGCTGGCCCTGGGCCAGGGAGCGGATGGCCTCAAGGCCGTGCTGGCCGACCCGGCCAAGCGGGCCGCCGCAGCGGAAGCAGGGCGCAAGATCGCCGCCTTCTGCGCCAACTGCCACGGTGACAGCGGCGTGAGCAAGCAGGGCGAGGTTCCCAACCTCGCCGGCCAGAATCCGGCCTATCTCTTCGAGCAGATCCGCAAGTTCGGCGCCGGCGAACGCAAGGACGCCTTCATGCAGGGGCTCATCAAGGTGCTCAAGGAAGACGAGCGTATCGCCGTCACCGCCTATTACGCCGGCAACGAGGTTCCCGTCGGCAAGGGGAACGCCCCCCAGGTCGCCGCCGGCCGTGAAACCTTCCGCCGCCTGTGCCAGCGTTGCCACGGCGAACAGGGCCACGGCGCCGAGACCGTCCCCCGTTTGGCCGGCCAGCAGGTCGAGTACCTGAAGCGCAGCATCACCCGTTACCGGGACAAATCCGGCGAGCGCATCTACCCCCTCATGCAGATCGCCACCGCACCGCTCAAGGACGAAGACATCGCCGCCCTGGCGCAGTACCTCAACACGCTGCCCTGACCCGGCGCAGCGGCGCGGCGCCCCGAGGGCCGGACGAAGGGCGGCGGGGGAGGGGCCCCCGCGGCGGCCCCCGCGAGACCCCGGCAGAAACTTCACGAAAAACCGGCGATTCCTTGGGCAAATTGCCCTAGGCCCCGCGGGGCGTCGGCGGCACCATGGGCGCCGTTGCTGCCCCGTGCAGCGTGCCTCTTCGGAGTTCGCCCCATGGCCCACCACCGCCTGCTTCCCTGCCTGCTGGCCCTTGCCAGCGTTTCTTCCTTCACCCTCGCCGCGCCGGTCGACGACACGCGCCTGCGGGCCGCCCCGCAGGATGCCGCCAACTGGATGTCCTACGGGCGCGATTATTCCAACCAGCGCTTCTCGCCGCTCGCCGCCATCAACCGTAATTCCGTGCGGCAACTGGCGCCGCGCTGGATCTACCAGACCGGCATCCCCGCCTCCTTCCAGGCCACGCCGCTGGTGGTCGATGGCGTCATGGTTCTGGCGCTGCCCTACAACCACGTGGCCGCCATCGATGCCGTCACCGGCCAGGAACTCTGGCGCTACGAGCACAAGCGCACCACCGACAAGATGTGCTGCGGCCCCGCCAACCGGGGCGTCGCCGTGGCCTACGGCAAGGTCTTCATGGGCACGGTGGATGCCCGCCTGATCGCACTCGACGCCAAGACCGGCAAGCCGGTATGGGACGTGCCCCTGGCCACCGACGGCGGCCCCACCGAGGCCGTCGACCAGCTCGACAGCCAGGACCGCCTGCGCGGCCAGGCCGCCACCGGCACCACCGGCGTCGGCGCCAACATGGCGCCCCTGGTCATCGACGGCAAGGTCGTCATCGGCATTACCGGCGTCGGCTACGGCCTGCACCTGGAAGGCACCACCCCCAACGCCCCGGTCGGCGCCGTCGTGGGCTTTGCCGGCAGCTACGGGCGCCCCGGCTTCTACGCTGCCTTCGACGCCCAGACCGGCAAGCGCGTCTGGCAGTTCGACACCGTCGCCGAAACCGGCTGGGAGGGCGAATTCCGCGCCACGACGCCGGACGGCGTGCCCCTGCACCGCGACATCGCCCGGGAAAAGGCCGATCTCGCCAAATACCCCGAGGCCGCCAAGCACGGCGGCGGCTCGGCCTGGACCACGCCGGCCTACGACCCGCAGTCCCGCCTGCTCTACGTGGGCATCGGCAACCCCTCGCCCCAGCTCGACGACAGCTCGCGCCCCGGCGACAACCTCTACACCGTCGCCCTGGCCGCCATCGACATCGATGCCGGCAAGCTGCGCTGGCACTACCAGCAGGTGCCCCACGACGTGTGGGGCTACGACGTGGCCAGCCCGCCGGTGCTCTTCGACCTGCCCACCGCCAACGGCACCATCCCCGCCGTGGGCGAAGCCTCCAAGGTCGGCTGGTTCTTCGCCCACGACCGGCGCAACGGCGCCCTGCTCTTCAAATCCGAAGCCTTCGTCCCCCAGGAAAACCTCTTCGCCCCGCCCAGCGCGGAAGGCACCCGTGTCGCCCCGGGCGCCGTCGGCGGCGCCAACTGGTCGCCGGTGGCCTACGACCCGGGCAGCGGCCTCGCCTACGTTGCCGCCTCGCATATCCCCATGCGCTACACCGTGCGCGAACTGCCGGCGGGCAAGGACGGCAAGCCGCGCCGCTACACCGAGCTGAAGCCCATCGACGAACCCAACTGGGGCACCCTCACCGCCATCGCCACCCGGGAAGGCGGCAAGATTCGCTGGCAGCACAAGACCACGCAGCCCCTCGTCGGCGGCGTCCTCGCCACCGCCGGCGGCCTCGTCTTCACCGGCGAAGCCGACGGCCACCTCAACGCCTTCGACGCCGCCAGCGGCAAACTGCTCTGGCAATTCCAATGCGGCGCCGGCGTCAACGCCCCGCCCATCAGCTACGCCGTCAATGGCGTCCAGTACGTGGCCGTGGCGGCCGGAGGGAATTCACTGTTCGGATCGAAACGTGGCGGGGCGCTGGTGGTGTTTGCGTTGCCGACTGGCGGCAACCGCTAACTATTGGGCATTGGTCGAAGGCGAGTCTTCGGCCTTTGCTGCCGTTGGCGGTTATGTCCTTATCTGTCGGCAGTCCAACAGTTACCTGTCGTTGACCGTAGCCTCAGGACCAATGTTGGCCTTTAAATGCATCGAGAGAAGGATCGTCGATCATTAATGAATCTATTCCGGAATCCATTTGGCCAGGACTGAATAGAGAATGTCCGGATCGACTGGTTTCGACACAAAGTCATTCATGCCAGCCGCTTCGCAACTCTTCCGGTCTTCCTCGAAAACGTTCGCCGTCATTGCGATGATTGGCATGGTCATTCCTAGTTTTCGGATCTCCTTGGTTGCCTCAAGCCCGCCCATGATTGGCATTTGCATGTCCATCAGGATCAGGTCAAATGGGCCGCTCTGTACTTTACCGATTGCTTCCTTGCCATGATTGGCGATCTCGAAATTCAATCCAACATACTGCAGCATTTCAGTGGCCACCAGCTGGTTGATTTCGTTGTCCTCAACCAGCAATACCCGACTGCCAGCTCGGATTATCGGATCCATGATGGGCGATATCTCGACATTGGGCGCCTGGCCTAGCAGCAAGGGGATCGTGAGTTCAAAAACGCTGCCAAATCCAGGCTGACTGCGTACGCTGACCCCCCCGCCCATCAGCATGGCGAGTCGTTTCGAAATTGCTAAGCCGAGTCCGGTGCCACCAAATTTTCGCATCGTGCTTGTCTCTGCCTGCTCAAAGGCATCAAAAATTCGTTCTTGGTGGTCAGGTGGAATACCAACCCCGGTGTCCTCGATTTCAAATTTCACGGTCACTTGTGTGCCCAACTGCCGCTCCAATTTGACTCGCAACGCGACCGAGCCCTGGGTCGTAAACTTCACGGCGTTGCTGATAAAGTTGATCAGAATCTGTCCAACGCGAAGCGGATCGCCGATCAGCGATAGCGAGGCCAGCGCTGGATCGATTTCAGCAATGAAATGCAAGCCTTTCGCGCGAATTCGGTCGCTGAACATGCTTTCGATATTGTTGACCATTACACCAACGTCCAGAGAAACCGCTTCAATCTCCAGGTGATCCGCTTCAATTTTCGAAAAATCGAGAATGTCGTTGATGATGCCGAGCAAATGTTTGGCCGATCCCGAAATTTTGTTCAACATGATCAAATGATCGGGATCCGGCACGCGCTTTTGCAGTAAGTGAGTGAGTCCCAGAATCGAGCTCATCGGGGTCCGGATTTCGTGGCTCATATTCGCCAGAAAAACACTTTTGGCTTGGCTGGCTGCGACCGCCTCATCACGAAGTCGAGACATTTCTTCCTTGGCGGCGCGCAATTCTTCTTCAACTTTGACGCGGCGCGCGATTTCCCTTGTGAGTTGGATGGTTCGATTGGCCAGTTTGTCGTACATCCCCATGACCGTGTCGATCATGACACGGGTTGCGCCTTCCATTTCCTTGTTGGCTAGCTCCTTCGCTTGCTCCAGGGAAATACCGGAAGGCAAGGCAAGCACCACCTTGGCCATGCGCTTGTCCGATTCGATAATATGCAGGGCAAGCCAATGGGTCAGAAAGGTCACGATTTCCTCAATGACCTGATCAGTCGTTTCTTCGCTTTCACGCGACTTGATTTCCAGCACTTTCTGAACGAAGTCGACGTGGGCATGCTTATGCCATTCTTCCCAGGCATCGTCGCCGAAATATTCGCGCCAGAGTTTTTCCTCAGCGGTAAAGTGAACGATCGTGTAATCCTTCAGTTCATCAAAGATTTTATTGAGCGTTGGGGCATCGGACTGAAATGCGATGTGGCCAACTAGAATGTTCAGAAGTTCAACCAAACGCTTGTGCTGGCGATCGATCAGGTCGATGCCGGTTTCAAAATTCCGGTTCCACGGAAAAATTTCAACCGCGGGTGTCATACCCATGTTCATTCAATTCACCCTCGGGCTCGCTTCAATATATCTCCCGGCATCAAGACACTGAAGTACCGTGCCAAGCAATAACTCGCGGGAGATCGGTTTTGGAATATGGGCATCGATGCCTGCCTTCAGACAGGCATCACGGTCGTCCTCAAAGGCTCGGGCCGTGACCGCGAGTATCGGCACAGTAGCGTAGCCCGGCTGGGTACGGATGGCCTTGGTCGCTTCGATTCCTGAAACGCCGGGCATCACCAGATCCATCAGGATCAGATCGAATTTCTTGGCATGAGACAAATCGATTGCACTTGATCCATCGTTGGCCACACTGACCTCTAGGCCTGCCAATTCCAGGATCGCCTGGATAAAGACCTGAATCGAGCGATCGTCTTCGACAACGAGAATCGGCTTGCCGGCATGGCGAACGCGAAGTTCTGTACTGGTTTCCTCCGCCGTGGTCGCTGCCTTAGGAGACGTTTCGGATAAATCGGTCGGGATGGACAGAGTAAAGGTTGAGCCTCGGCCCAGCGTACTACTGACCGAAAGCGTGCCGCCCATGTGTCGGGCGAGTTGGTGGCATAAGGCGAGTCCAATGCCATTGCCGCCATAGCGACGTGTCGGACTCGCATCGACTTGGTGGAATGGCTCAAAAATATGCGGTATTTCAGCTGCCGCAATGCCAATGCCTTCGTCTCTGACTTGAAGCACCAGTGATGGCTGCCCTGAACTGTTCTTCTCCAGCACTGCACAGATCGTAATGACGCCATCCTGGGCGCTGAATTTGATCGCGTTGTCGATCAATTCGCGCACAATCTGCGCAATTCGTAATGGGTCGCCAATAATCTGGCGTCGAGCACCATCAATATGCGAATCGTTTTGCAAATTAAATCGTAGGCCTTTCTCCTCAATGCGCGCATCGAATTGAGCTCTGGTTTTTTCAATCATTTCGGTCGGGCAAAAGGCCGTGCGTTCCACGGTCAGGCGATTCGACTCCGCAGAAGCGAGGTCGAGCAGGCCGGTCAGCGTCCCCAACAGGTGCTGTGCTGCTTGTTCTGCCTTCAGGAGATAGTCGACCACTTTGGCATCCTGGCTGCGCCGTCTGGCCAGACCCACCATGCCCATGATGCCGTTCATAGGGGTTCGGAACTCGTGACTGATATTCGCCAGAATATTGGCCTTGACGCGGCTGGCCCCCTCGGCGGACTCCTTGGCGATGGACAGGCTTAGGGTGCGCTCCGCAACCAGAGACTCCAGATGGTTTCGGTGGACTTCGATTTCCCTGCGAAGGGCTTCGCGTTCCAGCAGGTTGCGGATACGCAGCCTGGCGATGGGCACATTGATTGGCTTAAGTAGATAGTCAGCGGCACCTAATTCAAGCCCAAAGGTTTCCGCATCAACTTCGGACAGGGCGGTGATGAATATCACCGGAATGCGCTTGAGTTCGGGATCCGCCTTGAGGCGGCGACAAACTTCGAAGCCATCCATCTCCGGCATCATGCAGTCGAGCAGGATGAGGTCAGGTTTGGCAGCACTCGCCAAGGTCAAACCATCCGGGCCATTCGTCGCCACCTGAAAATCATAATCGTCGACCAGCGCGGCCCCGAGCGTCTTGAGGTTTAACGGATGATCGTCAATCGCCAAAATCTTCGGTTTCGCCTGCATGATCAATCAACCTTCCAGTCATTCGCTATGATGATCTGCTCTATTTCCCACAGAGCGGCCTTAAAGCCCATCTCGTCTATCAATTTCCCCGCTTTGCTGAACGCCGATTCCAGAGAGCTTCCTCGCGTCAGGTCACGAACTGCGTCAAAAACAGGGACGGCATTGTATTTTTGCTGTTCAAGGAGCGGCATTAATTCAGCCAGCGCCGGGAGGAGTTTCGCCAGATCCACCGGTCTTTGAGCGTCGTCAAGCGGAGGATGGCTGGTCGCCGATCGCTGCTGCGCCGAAAGAAACCGGGCGAGTACCGCTTCCAGTATGTGAACGTCTATCGGCTTGGTCATGAATTCATTCATCCCGACAGCCAAGGCGTGCTCGCGGACTTCACCCATCGCATGTGCGGTGAGCGCGACGATCGGGCATTGCGACTTCGATGTCCCGGCTTCCCAGTCACGGATTTTTTGGGTGGCTTGATAGCCATCGAGGACGGGCATCTGCAGGTCCATCAGAATCAGATCGAACGGCTCGCCGGATTGGACCCGGCGAACGCCTTCCTCCCCGTTCTCTGCGACTTGGCAAGCCAGTCCAAAAGCCGTCAGCATCGAAACAATGACCTTCTGATTGGTCGGATTGTCCTCAACCACCAAGATGTTGCCACTGAAGCTATGGGCCAGGTGGAAGGGATCGTGACCCGGCTGGCGCTCATGCCGACGGGTATCCTGAGCAGAGGCAACCGCTTTCAGACGAATACGGAACCAGAATCGGCTCCCTTGCCCCAATTGACTGTCGACGCCGGCATCGCCACCCATTTGTCGCGACATGCTGCGAACGATCGACAGACCCAGACCGGAGCCCCCATATTGCCGGGTGATCGAACTGTCCGCCTGGGTGAAGGGCGCGAACAGCTTTGCCTGATGTTCTTCGCTGACGCCGATGCCGGTATCGCTCACAGCGATTTCCAGCTCGGCCACGTCACCGCGACAATCAATTTGTCGGACTGATATGCCAATCTGGCCGCTCTCGGTGAATTTGATGGCATTGTTGACCAGATTTGACATCATCTGGCTGATCCGGTGTGAATCGCCGAGATAGCGACGATTCTGAATGGCGGATGCGTCCCAGACGAGTGCCAGACCTTTGGCTTGAGCTGCGCTGCTGAATAACAGCGCAGTCTCCTGGGTCAACTGTTCGAGATCGAAGGCCTTGTTCTCGATCTCGAACCTGCCGGACTCGATTTTGGATAGATCGAGAATGTCGTTCAGCAAGACCATCAAGGTCTGGCCGGAATTGAGTATCGTCCGCGCGAAGTCGCAGCGCTCTCCGGGCGAGATATCGTCCTCGAGCAGCAATTGAGCCATGCCGAGAATCCCGTTCATCGGTGTGCGAATTTCGTGGCTCATGGTGGCCAGGAAGGCGCTCTTCGCGCGATTCGCCGCAATGGCTTCATTTTTTGCGTTCATGAGGGGAGTGACATCAACGCGGAAGCCGACGGTATAGCCCTCGGGTGTCCGCCGCTCGAGAATGCGTAGCCATCGTCCGTCCGTCAGTGGCTGGATCAGGTCAGTATCGGCGTTGCGATGCTGTTCAAGTCGCTCGGCCAGCCAGTCCGCTTCGCGTCCCAAGGCTTCGGCATATTGACCCTGCGTCAGCCCGTAACGAATGATGTCCTCGAAACTGTTCCCGGGTTGGATGAGCGCTGCCGAGGCGGAATAGAACTCTCGGTATTGCTCATTGCACAGATAAAGCCGGTCGGCCGGGTCGTAGATAACAAAGGCCTCGCCGATCGTATTGATCGCCGAAATCAATAAAGCCCTGGCCCGTTCCTCTCTCTCGTCGGCGAGTTTTTTGGCAGTGATATCTTGGACGACGCCGATCGCATAGATTGCCGCACCCTGGCTGTCGAACTGCACATCCGCTTGCTCCCGCACCCACAGCGTCTGACCTGCCACAACGACGCGATGCTCGATGTCGTAACGTTCACCGGAAATGGCAGCATTCCAGGCATGTGCGACACGTTCCCGATCCACTTGAAAAATCAGGCCAAAAAACAGGTCGACCGTCGGAGACACGTCGCGTGGCACCCCGAAGATACGGTACGTCTCCGCTGACCAGGACAATCGTCCGGACTGAACATCAAGCTCCCAGCTGCCGATCCTGGCCACGGACTGGGCACGCTGCAACATGGCCTCGCTGCTGCGCAGGGCCGCTTCGGCCTGGCGGCGGTCGGTGATGTCCATCAAGGTGCCCGTGGTGCCGGTAATGGCATCATGCTGATCGACGATGAGCCGGGCATAGACTTCGATCCAGCGGAATCCACCGTCTTGATGGCGGTAGCGGATCTCGTGGCGGCAATAGGCCTTCTTGCGCTGTATCAGGGGCTCAAAACGCTCCAGATTTGTCTGTCGGTCGTCCGGATGAACATAGTCAAGAAAGAGTTTGCCCAGACACTCCTCTATCGGAAATCCGGTGACTTCGCTCCAGGCCGGGTTGAGAAAGGTCCAAAGACCCTGCGCATCCGTTTGAAAGACCACTTCCCGAATATTGGTGACCAAAGAACGATAGCGTTCCTCACTCTGGGTCAGGGCCGTACTTTTCTGGCGTATCGCGTCCGTTTGCTCGTCCACTCGTTCCTGCACGAGGGCTGCCCGTCCCGTGATGACCAAGAGCAGGGTCTGCACCAAGGCAGCGATCAACAGGCCGACGACCCCGACGGCCCAGGCCATCCAAGGGCGGTACTTTTCCGCGTAAGCTGCGGTGGGAATTACGCGGAGCGACCATTCGCGATCGGCCATTTTGAGGGTTGTGACCCATGGAGGAAAGCCCGCGGCGGGCGGTTGGTTCGTCGGTGATCGATAGAGGGTACGAATTTCGGATTCCGGATCATCGATTTCGATACTCACCCCCGACAGTTGGCTGGCGTACATGGCGGCTTCGACCATTTCGTCGACTTTGAGCACGGCCACCGCCAAACCCAGCAGACCGGTTCGACCCGCCATGGCGGTTCCGACCGGTCGATCGCGGTAGGCGGGTGAAAGGAGTAGCACGCCGGTTCGCGCTCGAGACTCCTGAACCAATCGTATCGGTGCCGTCGCGACGGTCTGTCCTGCGATAATGGCCCGCTCGATAGCATTGCGCCGAATCGGTTCTGACTGGATGTCGAAACCAATCGCCGGCAGATTGCCGACCAGTGGGCGGATAAAGCTCACCGTGAAATAGTCCGCGCGCTCCCCGGCGCGCACCAGATTCTTCTGGGCATCACGCTCGGTGATCTCGAAATGGCCCGAGGGGGAAATGGCGGCCATATGCGCTTCAAATGCCGGGCGCTGTTGGTTTGTCACATACGGATTGAAACTCAGTGCGAAGACATCGGGCTGATCGTGCAAGGTATTGGCCGTGAAGTGTTCGAATTGCGCCGCATTGAAATCCGGCAAAATTTCTACCAACCGAGCGAGCGCGGAGAGCGATTCCCGGTGAGCCACGAAGCGTAATTCCAGGCTCTTGGCCAAATTGCTGCCCTGTTCATCCAGTTTGTCACTTTGACTCTTTGCCTCCCAACGGGCAGCACCCAGGAAAGTCACCGCCGCCAGCGCTGTGACAACAACGATGGGCGTAACAATGCTTTTGAGTCGTGTTTGCCAGAGCGGGTCGCGACGCTGTACCAGCCCCAAGGTGAGTGGCGCGGCCAGCAGGACGCCCAGCGTGTCTCCAACAAACCATGTCCACCAGGCGTAGCCCGTGGCGGCAGCGGGGACAATGCCCGACGCGAAAAGTGTCAGCACGCCGACGGATGCAGAAACCAGGCAAGCGACCGGGCCGCCAAGCAGGAGGAGCAAAAGCAAATCGCGCTCTCGAGCGAGGCGCTGCCATTGGCCGCCAAGCCTGCGCTGAACCAAGGCATGCCCAGCCCAGGCTTGGAGCATTGCCCCAATGGCAATGCCAGTCGCCACCAGAATCGTGGTGCCTGCAAAGTTGCCGTGATAAAGCGCCACGCCAAGATTCAACACCAAGGAACCTAGACCGACACCCAGTAGCGTGCGGTGACCTTGCAAGAGAACAACCGCAAGACCAAACCCGGCGGCTGGAAATACAGGACTGGCATACCCCGGCGGGATGGCCAGCGCGAGTCCCAAGCCACCGAGCAAAGCATAAATCAGTCCGGCCAACGGGATCCGTACGGGATTTAACCCATTGAATTTAGACGATTTATGTGCAGACTCCGGAATGCTCATCATCAAATCAGCAATGATTTTACTTTTGACAGTAGGGTTGTTTAAGTGGAAAATATTATCCAATATAAAAAACATAAAGTATGTCAGTTATATCCTACGTAGCTTCCTACACGTCAAAAAATCAGTAAATGCCTGCGGTACATTCGCGATTTATCGATGCGCTAGACGCACTGAATGACAACATCGTCATTCTCGATGCTTGCGGCAGCATTCTTTTTACCAATAGATCCTGGCGTAAATTCGCCAGAAAAAACCCCTGTGCCGATGGGACATTACCGCGATACATTGCCGTTGGATCGAACTATCTGAACGTCTGTCGAGCGGCCGCGCAGGCTGACCCGGATACATTCGGCGACATATGTCATGGGATCGAGGCGGTCCTGGAGGGAGCGCGGCGAGATTATTCCCTCACCTATCCCTGTCACAGTCCGCAGAAGGATCGGTGGTTCGAAATGAACGTACGCCCGTTGACACATGCCATTCCGCGTGAGGTGCTCATCGTTCACACGGATATCACGCAACGCCGGCTGAGCGAACTTGAGGCGCAACGCAAACAGTCTGAATTAAGTGCGGCACTGGCTAATTTGAGCGGATTGGCCGGGCGAATTAAATCCTCCCTCGACCAGAATCTGAAAACAGCCGAACTGGCCCACTCCTTCTCGCCGCGCCAGGAAGCCTCGATCCATGTCCAACACCAGCTCGACTCCCTTTCTACGCGTGAAATGGAGGTGCTTCGGGGTTTGGCTCAAGGCCAACGCCAGGCAAGTATTGCGGCGGCGCTGAAGCTGAGCCCGAAGAGCATTTCGACTTACCGATCGCGGATTCTGAATAAACTGAATCTCAACAGCGATGCCGAATTGATCGCATTTTTGACTCGCAACGGCCAGCTCTAGAATTTCCGTGCTCCGACGCGTAATTAAATTACTTGTGCTCCGCCTTTGATTTGCCGGACGTGCATTGTATGTCCCTCAACGGCGGCTAAACGCTCTGTCACCCTGTCCCGACTATGATTCCGATCGCCAATTTGCGTTTAGACGATGTGATGGAATATCACGTCTTCTCCGTCACACCGACTTGCACGGTCGCAGCGATGATCGAACGGATGAAAGTGGAGCACGTCACCCACGTCATCGTACTGGATGGAGAGAAGCCGATCGGCATCCTGACAGAGCGCGACCTGATTCGTCTTCTTCACCAGAAGCAGGATCGCAATCGACTCGTGCAGGAATTCATGAGCACCCCCGTGGTCGCCATTCCCGGATCGATCGGCTTTCGATCTGCCTATATTCAGCTGTGCCTCTCCCGCCTGAGGCATCTGATCGTTCTGGATGAACATGGCCTCGTCGTGGGTGTGGCCGCCGAGCGCAACTTTCTCGGCCATCTCGGCATGGAACTGTTCCAGAACATCCGCAGCCTGCGCGATCTGGTCGATCAGAGCGTGCCACAGCTCTCGCCTGAGGTTCCAGTCGGTGAAGCAATCGATCTTATGGTTCGCGAACGACGGGGCTGTATTCTTGTAACCGAGCATGGACGGTTTGTCGGTCTCTTCACCGAAGATCAGGTGCCAACCGTTCTGGCCCGCCACGAGGACGGCAGCGCGGTCCGACTCAGCGAGGTCATGCGCTCGATGGTGACGCCGCTCGCCGATACCGCGAGCATCGCCGAAGTCATGGCGCAGTTGGTCGCCGAACAAGTCGGGTATGCAGTGGTCGTCGACGCTGACGATCGAATTGTCGGGACCATTTCACAGACCCGCCTCCTGGAAAACGTCCGGACGGCGGTTTACGCGGAAATGGCCACCCGTCAGCTGGTTGAAGATCAACTCAAACAAGTCGAAGCACAACTCGAGGCAACGCTGGAACATACGCCAAACGTGGCGATTCAGTGGTATGACCGGAATGGCCACGTGCGCTATTGGAACCATGCTGCAGAATTCATTTATGGTTGGACCGCCCACGAAGCGATGGGCAAAACACTCGACCAGCTGATCATGTCGCCCGAGGAAGCCGCTGCTTTCAATCAGTTGCTCGGTGAAATCGAGCTTTCTGGGAAAACGGTAGGACCACTCGAATATCCGATACGCAACCGACAAGGCGAACCGCGCTGGGTGGAGTCGACCATATTTCCGATTCCCGGCGAGAGCGCCGGCGAAGTGTACTTTGTTTGCATGGACGTCGACATCACACGGCGCAAAGAGACGGATATTCATCTAAGGAAACTGGCCCAGGCGGTAGAGCAGTCGCCCGAAAGTATCGTCATCACCAATCTCGATGCCGAAATCGAATATGTGAACGAGGCATTTGTCAGGACAACAGGATTCACCAAAGAGGACGTGCTCGGACAAAACCCCCGCATTCTGCACTCGGGCAAAACATCGCAGGACACCTTCAAAGGCCTCTGGCAGACCCTGGGCGAAGGAGAAGTTTGGCGCGGCGAATTGATCAACAAGCGTCAGGACGGCAGCGAATATGTCGAACAGGCCATCATCGGCCCCATCCGGCAGTCCGATGGCAAAGTCACTCACTACGTGGCTGTAAAACGAGATATCACAGGTGAAAAGCAGGCAGCGGACGAACTCCTTCGGAGCAAGCAACGTTATGAGCAGCTACTGCGAACGATCCCCGGGGGGGTCTATGCTTTCAGGTTCTGTCCAGATGGCAGCATGTGTTTCGATTATGTCAGTCCGCAAATGGCGCAAATCCTCAATGTCCCCGTTGAAGCCATCCTAGAAGATGTGTCGGCCGCTTTTCGCTGTGTTCATCCGGATGATTTGGCCAGTCTCACGCATGCCAACGAGTTCGCTCAGAAGACGCTCAAGCCATTTCGATGGGAGGGACGGTTTGTTGTACGTGGTGAAATTCGCTGGATGCGAATCTCATCCAATGGTGTTGAACTGGCCGAGGGCGGCAGCGTTTGGCATGGATTGATCAGCGATCTGACCGAACGCAAGCAATCCGAGGACATGTTGCGCGAGAGTCAGCACCAGCTGAATGCGGCTCAACGCATCGCCCATTTGGGTAGTTGGTATCTGAACCTCCAAACCAATCAGGTGACCTGGTCCGAAGAGCTGTTCAGGATGTACGACTTTGATCCAGAAGCGCCCATTCCTCCCTACACGGAAAGTCAAAAGCTCTTTACCCCGGATAGCTGGCAGCGCTTGAATACCGCGCTGCAACAGTGTCAGGAATTGGGTGTCTCGTATGAACTCGAACTGGAACTCGTGCGTACCAATGGCTCCAAAGGCTGGATGCTGGCACGTGGCGAGCAGGTTAAAGAGTCGAATGGGATCGCAGTGGGCGTGCGCGGCATTGTCCAAGATATTACTGAGCGAAAAAACGCTGAAGCTGAACTGATTGCCTATCGAAACCATCTTGAATCCCTGGTTGAAGAGCGAACGGCTGACCTGCTCATGGCCAAAGAGAAGGCTGAAACAGCCAACATTGCCAAGAGTGCCTTCCTTGCGAACATGAGTCACGAGATCCGGACACCGCTTAACGCCATCACCGGGATGGCCCATCTATTGCGCCGTACAGGACTCACCGACAAACAAACCGACAAACTGGACAAAATTGAAGTCGCCGGGCATCACTTGCTGGAAACCATCAATGCCATCCTGGACTTGTCAAAAATTGAAGCCGGGAAGTTCCAGTTGGAAGAATTGCCGGTCAAACCCGGTGAAATTGCCGATAACGTCGCCAACATGCTCAAGGAAGGGATTCACTCCAAACGCCTGACATTGAACATCAATGTAGCTCCGCTGCCGGTGGGGTTGATGGGCGATAAAACCCGGATTCAACAAGGGCTGCTCAATTATCTGTCGAATGCAGTCAAGTTTACCGAAGCAGGCAATATCACGATTGCCATTCACCTTGAAGACGACAGCGACGAGAGTAGCTTGATCAGGTTTGCTGTCACCGATACCGGCATTGGCATCGCACCGGAAGCCATCCCTCGTCTGTTTACGGCCTTTGAGCAGGCGGACAATTCAACGACCCGAAAATTCGGTGGCACCGGGCTGGGTCTGGCGATCACGCGGAAAATTGCTCGAATCATGGGCGGAGAAGCGGGAGTGACCAGCGTACCCGGGCAGACCAGTACCTTCTGGTTCACGGTCCGACTCAAAAAGAGCACCCGTGAAGTGATCGAGACTGAAGGCAGCGTGATCACTGATGCCGAAGCCCGTTTGTTAAATGACTACGCAGGCACTCGCATCCTGCTGGTTGAAGACGAGGCGATCAACCGGGAGGTCGCACTCTCTATGCTGGATGATGTTTTTCTGATCACGGATATTGCCGAGGATGGTGCGCAGGCCGTCAAGCTCGCCGCGGAAAACCAGTATGCGCTGATCCTGATGGATATGCAGATGCCGCATATGGATGGATTGGAAGCAACGCGTCGTATTCGACAGCTCGCACAATGCAAGGAGACGCCGATCATCGCAATGACCGCCAATGCCTTTGCTGAGGACAAGGCGCGATGCCAAGATGTGGGCATGAATGATTTCATTGCGAAGCCAGTCAGACCCGAACTGCTTTTCGAGGTGCTTTTGCAATGGCTGTCCAATCGATCGGCAGCAGCCTAGCCAAAACTCTGAGGAATCGCACAGTGTCGGCGGAGGATGTTTCTAGCGACCGCTAACCGGCGCAAACCAGCCGAATTCCCAGTGATCGACCAACGACCGTTCAGGCCGACAACCTGCACCCCGCTATCCGGCCGGAATTCGTCCGAACGGCAGTTACCCTAATTTGTAAGTGACTTTGGTATCGGTAACGATCAGCCAGCCACGTTTATGAAGCTCGGTAACCAAGCTTTCTACCTCAGCATCGGTATTCGGTTTCTGATGCTGCTTGAGTAGTGCTTTGATCGTACTGGTCAACGTCGAGACTTTTCGTGGCCGGGATGCACCCCGTTTCTTTAAGTCTGACAAAACCAAGTCTATAGATGAGGAACCGCCATTGGTGATTGCCTGAACAGGCTTTGGTGCGGGGGCAACGTGACCGGGGCTAGGTGCTGTAATCGGCTGCTGGCCGAGATTTCCTGGACATTGAAAGTTGCCTCGTTGGTTGAGGACAATCTGCATCTTCTCTTTGATGCACTTGGAGCCCAGCAGGTGGTTGAGTGCTTTGCAGCACGCCACGCAGTTTCCATCGTCGTTCGTGCCACCGTTAGCGCTGGCCACCAGATGTTCAACGGAGGCTTCGGCTTTCGGCAAGGGCTTACGGCAGAAGAAGCATTGGCCCCCTTGGGCAAACAGAAGGCGGTCGAGGTGATTGGTCATGGAAGCAGGCATCGATTCTTGCCAAGAATATCAACAGCATAACACTGGGACGTAATCCGACGGATTGCTGACCGATTTATGGCCCATGACTTAAGGCGGCATCGGCCGAGTTGCACGCCTCCGCTAGCTCAGATTTATCGGCCCCGCAATCACTCCCTGCCCCCCTCAGCCAACCCAAACCCAATCACCGCATTCCCCGGCGGAATGTCGAACAGCTTGTTCCCACCTGCCGCGACGACGACGTATTGTTTGCCGTCGCGCTCGTAGACCACCGGCGGTGCATTGACGCCGGCGCCAGTCTGGAAGCGCCACAGGAGCTTGCCGGTGCGGGTGTCGCGGGCGGTGAAGTGGCCGTCGGCTTCGCCCATGAAAACCAGGCCGCCGGCGGTGGTGGTGACGCCGCCGGGGAAGGGGCGGGCCGTGCGTTGCTGCCAGGCGAGTTTGCCGGTGGCCGGGTCAATGGCGCTGAGGGTGCCGTAGGTTTCCACATTCTTGGGAAAACTGAGCACGTTCACGGGGTTGCCTTGGGCGTCGGTCTCCAGGGTGAAGCGGCTCGGGTAGTGGCTGCCGCCGACGTAGGCCCAGCCGGTTTCGCCGCTGTAGGCGATGGGCGGCCAGTTGGCGCCGCCGGCCTCGCCGGGCACGGCGATGATGCCCGCCGCGTCCCGCGCCCGTTTGAAGAGCTTGGTCTGGGGCACGAAGCCTTCGGAGCGACGGATGACTTCGCCGGTGGCCCGGTTGAAGAACATCATCCAGCCCGATTTGGTGACCAGGGCGACGCCGGGCACCTTGCCCGCCGGGGTGGGTACGTCGATGAGCATGGGCGAGGCGGCCAGGTCGTAGCCCCAGATGTCGTGGGGCGTGACCTGGTGATACCAGCGCAGGGCGCCGGTTTTGACGTCCAGGGCGATGAGTGAGGCGGTGTAGAGGTTGTCCCCCGGGCGGTAGAGGTCGGCGTAGGGGGCGGCGTTGCCGGTACCGAAGTAGAGCAGGCCCAGGGCCGGGTCGAGGGCCGGCGAGGAACTGATGGAGCCGCCGCCGCGCTTCCAGGCGTCGCGATATTTCTCGGCATTGGCGCGCTCGGTGGCGAGGTCGCGGTCCAGGGGGTCGCCGAGGGCGGTATGGCTGACGAATTGGCCCTCCCAGCCCTGGTCCTTGGTGGAATACCAGCGCCAGACGAGCTGCCCGGTATCCGCCGCGTAGGCCGAGATGAAGGCGCGCATGCCGCTGCGCGGGCCGGCGCGGCCGAAGGCGTTCTGGGCCTTTTCGTCGTCGTCGGCGAAGACGTTGGTGTAGCCGGCCCCGGTGGTGCCGACGATCACCAGCCCGCCATAGACGAGGGGCGCCATGTTGCCGGCGAAGCGGCTCCATTTAGCGGTCTCTGCCTTGGGCAGGCTGGCCATGTCGCGCACCTGCTGCGGGGCGTCGGGGGCGCCGCTGGCCGGGTCGACCACCGGCACATCCCAGACCAGCTTGCCATTGTCGCGGTCCACGGCGATCAGCCGGCCGTCGGCGGTGATCTCGTAGAGCCGCCCGTAGCCGATGGCCAGGCCGCGGTTGTGGGTGCCGCAGCAGAGGGTGTCCGTCGCCATCTTGTGGGTGTATTTCCAGCGCACCTCGCCCGTCGCGCCGTCCAGCGCCACGATGTGGTTGCGGGGCGTGGTGAGGTACACCGTGCCGTCGGCGACGATGGGATTGGTCTGGAAGGTACCGTCGACGCCGGTCTGGTAGATCCATTTGGGCACCAGGCGGGCCACGTTGCCGCGATGGATCTGGGTCAGCCCCGCGTAGCGCTGGTTGGCGTAGCCGTGGCCGTAGGTGAGCCAGTCGGCCGGGTTGGTGCCGGCAGCGAGGAGCTTTTCGTCGGTATCGGCGCGCAAGGGGCCGGTGGCTGTGGCGAGGATGCAGGCGAGCAGGAGGGCGGTCGAGCGCATGGCAGTCTCATCGGGAATGATGAGACGAGCATAGCGACGGGGCCGGCGGCGGTCCCTGGCATTCTGCCCGCCGGGGGGCAGGTGGAATGCCCGCGGACTAGGTTTTCGCCTGGCACTCAGGCGAGCCCAGCAGCCAAAGCGCCTTCGGGCGCGGCGGTTTGGCGAACAGCGGCTCGCCGATCAGTCCCAAGCGAGGGCTCCGCCGGTCTGGTACTCGGTGACGCGGGTTTCGAAGAAGTTTTTCTCCTTGCGCAAATTGGCCTGCTCGTCGAGCCAGGGCAGGACGTTCTCGGCGCCGGGGAAAGGCTCGTCGACGCCCACCTGCCGCGCCCGCCGGTTGGCGATGAAGCGGAACTGCTGCACGTGCCGCTCGGCGTTGTAGCCGAGGATGGGCTCCCGCAGGATGTAGCGGGCGTAGGCGGCTTCGGCCGCCTCGGCTTCGTCCCACAGTTCGCGCAGGGCCTGGGGGTCGAGGGCCAGGCCCTCCTCCTTCAGCAATTCGCGGATGACGCGGATGCCGAAGGCGCAGTGCAGCACCTCGTCGCGCATGATGTATTGCAGCTGCTCGGAGGCACCCTTCATCAAACCGCGCCGTTGCAAGGCGAAGACGGGGGTGAAGCCGTTGTAGAACCAGCAGCCTTCGAAGATGACGGCGAAGAAGAAGTAGGAGAGCGCGAAGTCGTGCAGGTTGGCGCGGTCTTCGAGATCGAAGTCGGAGCGCAGCACTTTCTCCAGCCGCCGGTTGGCCAGGGCGATCTTGCCGTGGATCTCGGGCACCACGCGGTAGCGGTTGTAGATTTCCTGCTGGTCGAGGCCGAGGCTTTCGATGCAGTGCTGGTAGGTCCAGGTGTGCAGCGCTTCTTCATAGACCTGGCGGGCCTGGTAGATCTGGATTTCCGGCGCGCTCATTTTCTCCATCACCGCCAGGCCGATGTTGCGCATGGCGAGGATGTCGGAGGTAGTGAGATAGGCCAGCACGTTTTCGAAAACGTGACGCTCGGCGGCGCTGAGTTTGTGCTGGTAGTCATGCACGTCCTGCGCCATGCCGATTTCCAGTGGTGTCCAGTGGTTGCGGTTGGCCTTGAGGAAGAACTCCCAGGCCCAGGGGTATTTGAAGGGCGCGAGCTGGTTGATGTCGGCCTTGCCATTGACGATGCGCTTGTCGGCGGCGTTGATGGGCGCCAGGGCCGGGCGCGGCGCGGGGGCACTGTGGGCGAGCAGGGATTCCAGGGGCGTGCAGTCGGCCTCCGGGGCGGCGGCAGGTGCCGGACTGGCGGCAGTTGCCGGGGCGGCCGTTTGGGGGACATCCCAGTCGTCGAAGCGGAAGGGGGCGTTCATTGGCAGGCCTCGCAAGTGGGATCGTCGATGGCGCAGAACTTGGGGGTTTCGTCGGCCACCGGCGTGTCGTCCCGCCCGCCGGCCTTTTCCGCCTGGCTGGCGCCCAGCGTGCGCAGGTAGTAGGTGGTCTTGAGGCCCCGGGTCCAGGCCAGTTTGTAGAGTTCGTCCAGTTTCTTGCCGGAGGGCAGCGCCAGGTAGAGGTTGAGGGACTGGGCCTGGTCGATCCACTTCTGGCGGCGGGCGGCGGCTTCGACCAGCCAGGCGGGGTCGATCTCGAAGGCGGTGGCGTAGCGGGCCTTGAGCTCGTCCGGCACGCGGTCGATGCGGGCCAGGGAGCCGTCGAAGTACTTGAGGTCGGCGACCATCACTTCGTCCCACAGATCCAGGGCCTTCAGGTCGCGGACCAGGGCTTCGTTGACCACGGTGAATTCGCCGGAGAGGTTGGATTTGACGTAGAGGTTCTGGTAGGCCGGCTCGATGCTGGCCGAGACGCCGACGATGTTGGAGATGGTGGCGGTGGGGGCGATGGCGACGCAGTTGGAGTTGCGCATGCCGTAGCGGGCGATGCGCTCCTTGAGGACCGCCCAGTCGAGGCTGGCGCCGCGGTCGACGGCGACGGAGTCGCCCCGCCCGGCTTCCAGGAGGGCGATGGAATCCAGCGGCAGGATGCCGCGCTCCCACAGGCTGCCGGGGTAGCTGGAATAGCGGCCCCGCTCCCGGGCCAGTTCGGTGCTGGCCCAGTAGGCGTGATAGCAGACGGCTTCCATGCTGCGGTCGGCGAAGGCCACGGCCTCGGCGGAGGCGTAGGGCAGGCCGAGCTCATAGAGGCATTCGGCGAAGCCCATGATGCCCAGGCCCACGGGCCGGTGGCGAAGGTTGGCGTTGCGCGCCTTGGCCGTGGCGTAGAAGTTGATGTCCACGACGTTGTCGAGCATGCGCAGGGCCGTCTGGACGGTGCGGGCGAGCTTTTCCTGGTCGAGGGCGCCGTCTTTCAGGTGGGCCGGCAGGTTCACCGAGCCGAGGTTGCAGACGGCGGTTTCTTCGTGGGAGGTGTTCAGCGCGATCTCGGTGCACAGGTTGCTGGAATGCACGACGCCGGCGTGCTGCTGGGGCGAGCGCAGGTTGCAGGCGTCCTTGAAGGTGATCCAGGGGTGCCCGGTCTCGAACAGCATGGTCAGCATCTTGCGCCACAGTTGCACGGCTGACACCCGCTTGTGCAGCTTGATCTCGCCGGCGGCGGCCCTGGCCTCGTAGGCCTCGTAGGCGGTCTTGAAGGCGGCGCCGAAGGTTTCGTGCAGGTCGGGCACGTCGGCAGGCGAGAAGAGCGTCCATTCCCCGCCGGCCATGACCCGCTGCATGAAGAGATCGGGAATCCAGTGGGCGGTGTTCATGTCGTGGGTGCGGCGGCGTTCGTCGCCGGTGTTCTTGCGCAGATCGAGAAATTCCTCGATGTCCAGGTGCCAGGTTTCCAGGTAGGCGCAAACGGCGCCCTTGCGCTTGCCGCCCTGGTTCACCGCCACCGCCGTGTCATTGACCACCTTGAGGAAGGGAATCACCCCCTGGCTCTGGCCGTTGGTGCCCTTGATGCGGCTGCCCAGGGCGCGCACCGGCGTCCAGTCGTTGCCCAGGCCGCCGGCGTATTTTTGCAGGAGGGCGTTTTCCTTGATGCTCTGGTAGATGCCGTCCAGGTCGTCGGCCACCGTGGTCAGGTAGCAGGAAGAAAGCTGCGCGTGCCGGGTGCCGCTGTTGAACAGGGTCGGCGTCGAACACATGAAGTCGAAGCGCGAGATGAGGTCGTAGAACTCGATGGCGCGGGTTTCGCGGTCAATTTCGTTGAGGGCCAGGCCCATGGCGACGCGCATGAAGAAGATTTGCGGCGTCTCGATGCGGCGGCCGTCGATGTGCAGGAAATAGCGGTCGTGCAGGGTTTGCAGGCCCAGGTAGCGGAACAGCTCGTCGCGTTCCGGCTGCAGGGCGGCAGCCAGGCGCGGGAGGTCGAAATCGCCCAGACGCGAGTCGAGCAATTCCGCCTCGATGCCGGCGCGCAGGAAGCGGGGCAGGTAGGCGGCGGTCTCCGCCTGGCGAGTGTCCGCGCCCAGGCTGCGGCCGAAGACCTCGTGTTCCAGGCTGGCGCGCAGGAGACGGGCGGTGGCGAAGTCGTAGGCCGGTTCGCGCTCGATGAGGGTCCGGGCGGCGAGGATGAGGGCCTGGCGCACATCCGGCAGGGGGATGCCGTCGTAGAGGTTGCGCAGGGTCGCGTCGGCGATGGCCCGGGGCGAAACCCCGTCGCCCAGCCCGGCGCAGGCTGCCGCACAATCCTTGAGCAGTTCGGCCGGGTCGAGGGGGCGGCGCACGCCGTCGGCCAGGACATGCAGGACGGGAACCCCGGAAACCTCGGCCAGGGCTGCCCGTTCCGCCGCCCGGCGTTCGCGGTAGAGCACGTAGGCCCGCGCCACGTCGTGTTCCCCGGCGCGCATGAGGGCCAGTTCCACCTGGTCCTGGATGTCTTCGATGTGCACGGTGCCCCCGTCAGGAAGGCGCCGGGTCAGGGAGCGCACCACGGTCTCGGTCAGGCGGGCCACCACGTCCCGCACCCGGGAGGAAGCAGCGCTCTGGCTGCCCTCCACGGCCAGGAAGGCCTTGCTTATGGCGAGGGAAATCTTGTCGGCGGCAAAGGCGACCACGGCGCCGTTGCGGCGGATCACCTGCAGGGCGGCGAGGGCGGCCTCGTGAGAGGCAATTAGCGGAAGAACGGAAGCGGACACGGCGACTCTCCGAAAAGGGGGGCGGAGAATCCGGGCAAGGCACCGCCGGCCGGACGCCACCGGGCCGGGGCACAAGCCCGGGCCACGGCAGGACGACGCAAGACCAGAAATCGCGGCACGATCACACCTTTCGCCAGGGACACCCCGCCCCATCGTTGCATGGAAGGACGTCGCGGCAGGTCTCCTGGCTCTCGGCTCGACGCGCCGGCCCGCCTTCCCGGTCACTGACCAGTGGCGCAAGGGGCCCAACGCTTGCCGACGACAGTTGCGGGGGCAGCTCCGGAATGAAGGCCAAGGCCTCGCACCGGATTCCCTTTTCATCCCAATGGGAACCATCGACGGCGCCGATCTTAGTCGTCGTGGATGAGGAATGTCAATGGACAAAAATACTATATGTAGTGGTGCCGCAGGTTTTTAACACTACATGTAGTAATAATCCGCTTCTAGAACAAAGACATCTGACCGCCCGAATGCCCTTCCGCTCGCGGGGGGCGGAAGCGGCTGCAGTCGAGTTCGGGCCAGGCGGTGGCGAGACCCAGGCGACGGCAGGCGAGTTCGAAGCGCTGCCGGATGAGGTCGGCGTAGTGGCCCAGGCCGGTCATGCGGCGGCCGAAGGCGGCGTCGTTGGCGCGGCCGCCGCGCAGGTCGTAAAGCACGGCCATCAGACGGGCGGCCTTTTCCGGCGCGTGGTGGTCCAGCCATTCGCTGAACAGTCCGGCTACCTCGTGGGGCAGGCGCAACAGGGTGTAGCCGGCGTAGCGGGCGCCGTGGTCCCGGGCGGCTTCCAGGATGTGCTCCAGTTGGTGATCGTTCAGGGCCGGAATGATCGGGGCGACCAGGACACCCACCGGCACCCCGGCGTCGGCCAGGGTGCGCAGGGCCCTCAGGCGGGAGGCGGGGGCGGCGGCCCGGGGCTCCAGTCGGCGGGAGAGCTCATTGTCCAGCCCGGTGATCGACAGGGCCACGGCGGCCAGGCGGCGGGCGGCCAGGGCGCCCCACAGCTCGGTGTCCCGGGCGACGAGGGCCGACTTGGTCACCAGGGTGACGGGGTGGTCGACGGCCAACAGGGCCTCCAGCACGTCCCGGGTGAGGCGCTGCTGCCGCTCCACCGGCTGGTAGGCGTCGGTAGCGGTGCCCAGGGCGATGGGGCGGCAGGCGTACCCGGGGGCTGCGAGTTCTTCTTTCAGGCGGGCGACGGCGTCGGGCTTCCAGAACAGGCGGGTCTCAAAATCCAGGCCGGGCGAGAGCCCCAGCCAGGCGTGGGTGGGGCGGGCGTAGCAGTAGATGCAGCCGTGCTCGCAGCCGCGGTACGGATTGAGGGATCGGTCGAAGCCCAGGTCCGGCGACTCGTTCCAGGAAAGGATGCTGCGGGCCGTATCGACCGATAGACGCGTGGCGGCGGGCGGGGTCTCTTCCTGCCACCAGCCGTCGTCCTCCGCCTGGCGGCTCCAGGTGGTGAAACGGTGCTCTACGTTGCCCGCCGCGCCGCGTCCCTTCCTGGGGCGGGGAGGCAGCCGGGCGTCGGGGGCGGGTTCGAAGAGATCGTCCATGGGCATCCGGTAGAATGCCGCGATTTTCGCCAAAACAGAATGGGTTTTCCTATGCAGCCGGAAAAGCAGCCGATCACCGACGATGTCCGCATCGCCGCCATCTTCGAACTCAGTCCGCCCGAGCAGGTCTTTGCCGAATTACCGGCTGGCGAACGCGCCGCCCGCACCACCTTCGAAGCGCGCCAGGCGATTCACCGCATTCTGCACGGCGCCGACGACCGCCTGCTGGTCGTCGTCGGTCCCTGCTCGATCCACGACCCTGCCAGCGCCCGGGAGTACGCAGGCCGTTTGCACGCGGAGGCCGCCCGCCATGCCACCGACCTGGTGGTGCTGATGCGCGTCTATTTCGAAAAGCCGCGCACCACGGTGGGCTGGAAGGGCCTCATCAACGACCCCCGGCTCGACGGCAGCTTCCGCATCAACGAGGGCCTGCGCCTGGCCCGCCGCATCCTGCTGGAAACCAACGAACTGGGCCTGCCCTGCGCCACGGAATTCCTCGACACCATCACGCCCCAATACACTGCCGACCTCATTGCCTGGGGCGCCATCGGCGCCCGCACCACCGAATCGCAGGTGCACCGGGAGCTGGCGTCCGGGCTATCCTGCCCGGTGGGCTTCAAGAACGGTACCGACGGCAATGTGCGCATCGCGGTCGATGCCATCCGCGCCGCCCAGTCGCCGCACCACTTCCTGTCGGTGACCAAGTCGGGCCACACGGCCATCGTCGCCACGGTGGGCAACGAGGATTGCCACGTCATCCTGCGCGGCGGCAAGGAGCCCAATTTCGACGCCACCCATGTCGAGGCGGCATGCCAGGACATCGCCCGGGCGGGCCTCGCCGCCCGCCTGATGATCGATTTCTCCCACGGCAACAGCAGCAAGCAATACGCCCGGCAGAAGGACGTGAGCGCCGACGTCGCCGCTCAGGTGGCGGCGGGGGACGAGCGCATCGTCGGGGTGATGGTCGAATCCCACCTGGTTGAAGGCCGCCAGGATCTCTCCCCCGACCGTCCCCTGGCCTACGGCCAGAGCATCACCGACGCCTGCATCGGCTGGGACGACACGGTGGCCGTCCTCGACCAGCTCGCCGCTGCCGTACGCGCCCGGCGGCTGGTGGAGGCGGAGGGCTAAGCCTTAGCGATGGGCGGGGCCGCTGCTCAACCCCCGAAGTGCAACTGGTACTTGGCGCCGTTGGAAAACAGGCAGGCTCCTACGCCGCGGGCGGCGGCGGTGAGTACGTATTCGCAATTGACGTAGCTGCCCTTGCCGCTGGCGGCATTGGCGATGCCGCGCCGGCCCGCGGCCGGGAGCCGCGTTTCCCCATACACCTGGCGATAGACATTGCCGAAGCCGGCTTGGTCGGTGCCGATACGGCTGGCTTCGCCCACCAGGGTTTCGCTGCCGGTGTTGAGGGTGAAACGGCCGTGGCCGTTCAGCGTGTCGCTCACCAGGGCGGTGAGGACGCCCATCCTGCCGGCCACATCATTTACCGGGTAGAGCCGGGCTTCCAGTTGCACCGGCTGGGGTTGCGCTGCGGGCAAGGCGATGGATTCCGCCGTGCCGGCGCTGGAATAGGTGACATGGGGCGGGTTGCGGGCATCGATGGGCACGACGTAGCAGCCGGAAAGGGCTAGGGAGGCGGCCAGGGCGGCGAGCAGTGGGGAAGGGCGGGCGTTCATGGTGGACTCCGGGGATGGGTGACGTCCCCAGTGTGGCCCCCGCTCGCGCTTGGCTCAATATTGCGATACTAAGTGGCGCATAATGCGTCATTTAGTATAAATAAGTGATACGAATCGACCCATGGCCTTTCCCACTCTTTTCGATGCCCTCAAGCTGCACTTCAAGGCCCGGGGCCTGACCTATGCCGATGCCGCCCGCGCCCTGGGGCTTTCCGAGGCCACCGTGAAGCGCATCTTTTCCCGCCGCGATTGCTCCCTGGAGCGCTTTGCCCAGTTGTGCGACCTGGTGCAGGTGGACCTGGGCGAACTGGCCCGGGTGCAGCCGCGGCCCCGACGCCTGCTCAACCAGTTGTCCCAGGCTCAGGAAGAAGCGCTGGTGGCCGACCCGCGCCTTCTCCTGGTGGCGGTCTGCGCCCTCAACCAGATGGGGGTGGAGGAGATGCTGGCTGCCTACCGCCTGGACCGGGCCCAGTGCACGGCGCTCCTCCTGCGTCTGGAAGGGCTGGGGGTGCTGGAGCTCTTTCCCAACGACCGCATCCGCCTCAACGTCGCCCGCACTTTCGCCTGGATCCCTAACGGGCCGATCATGCGCTACGTCACTGCCCGGGCGGCGGATTTCTTCGACCATCCCTTCGCCGCCCCGGGAGAGTCAATGCGCATCGTCAGCGTGCGCGTCTCGGCTGCCGCCGCCGTGGGGTTGGTGGCGCGCCTGGAACAGATCGCCCGGGAATACTCGGAGCAGCACGCGGCGGATGCCGTCCTGCCCCTGGCCGACCGGCCGGCGCTCAGCGTCTGTCTGGCCGTGCGCCATTGGGAGCCGCCGGAGTTCCGGGCCCTGGCGCGGGATTGAGGGCTTTCCTGGCCGGAATCGACCCTGCGCCCGGTGCAGCGGCTGGTACTGCGGGGCCAGGCGCGGAAGCAGGCGTCAGTCTTCCGGTCCGGAGCGCCGCCACAGCACATCCCCTTGGCCGGCGCTGTGGTTCAGGTGGCGACCCAGGATGAAGAGCAGGTCGGACAGGCGGTTCAGGTAACGGCGGGTGGCGTCGGCCACCGGCTCGGCGGCGTGCAGCCGGACCACGGCCCGCTCGGCCCGCCGGCATACGGTACGGGTCAGGTGGGCGAGGGCGGCAGGGCGAGTCCCCCCGGGCAGGATGAATTCCTTGAGGCGCCCCAGGGGGGCGTTGAAGGCCTCGGCCTGTCGCTCCAGACGCGCCACTTGGGACTCGCGGACCAGGGTGGTGCCAGGCAGGCAGAGTTCGCCCCCCAGGTCGAAGAGGTCGTGCTGCACGGCGGTCAGGGCCTCTCGCACCGGAGCGGGCAGGTCTTCGCAGAGGAGCAGGCCAAGGCTGGAATTGAGTTCATCCACCTCGCCTATGGCATCGATGCGCAAGCTGTCCTTGCCGGTGCGGCTGCCATCGCCCAGCCCGGTGGTGCCTGCGTCCCCGGTGCGGGTGACGATCTTGGACAGGCGGTTGCCGCTGCGTTCGCTCATGGGGGAATCCTCGGGAAGTGCGACGGATTATACTTTCCCGCCCCGCCCCTAACGCTCCGCCCATGCCCCGCTTCGCCGCCAACCTGAGTTTCCTCTTCACCGAAGTGCCCTTCGCCCAACGCTTTGCCCGTGCCGCCCGGGCCGGGTTCAGCGGGGTCGAATTCCTCTTCCCCTACCCCTGGCCGGCCCGGGACATCGCGGGCTGTCTGGCCGCCAGCGGGCTGGAGATGGTGCTGTTCAATTTCCCGGCCGGTGATTGGGATGCAGGGGAACGGGGCCTGGCCTGCCATCCTGCCCGGCGGGAGGAATTCGCCGCCGGGGTCGAGACCGCCCTCGATTACGCGCGGGCCCTGGGCTGCCCCCGCCTGCACTGCCTCGCCGGCCTGACGCCGACGGGTTGGGACGAGAATACCCTGCGGGACACCTACGTCGCCAACCTGCGCCACGCCGCCGACCGCGCCGCGGACCAAGGGGTGACCGTGCTCATCGAGGCCATCAACAGCAGGGTCGACATGCCTGGTTACTGGCTCGACACGCCGGCCAAGGCCTTCGCCCTGGCCGAGGCCATCGGGCGGCCGAACCTGAAGGTCCAGTACGACATCTACCACGCCCTGGTCATGGGAGACGACCCCCGCCGCAGCCTGCGCGAGCATCTACCCGCCGTCGGTCACGTTCAGGCCGCCGACGTGCCGGGGCGCCACGAGCCGGGCAGCGGCGAAGGGGGGTACGAGGAGATATTCCCGCTGCTGGACAGCCTGGGCTACGGGGGCTGGGTGGGGTGCGAATATCGGCCCCGGGCGGGGACCGAGGCCGGGCTGGCTTATCTGGGTATTTGAGGATCGGGCCTTTGCGGCCCGGCGTCCGGGCCGGGTGCCCAGGAGCTATGCCCGGGAAGGGCAGGGCTGGCTCGAGCGCCGGTGACCTCACCCGTGGTGTGCGAGGGGCAGGGCCCTCGACCTGCCTCGACGCGCCTCGGCAAGCATCGGGGCGCGCCGGCCTCATCCGAGCCGCAGCACCATGGCCTGCCACTCGCGTTCGAAGGATAGCGGATCGACTTCTCCAAGCACTTCCTCCGGCGAGCAGCCGACATTGAGAAAGATCTGAATGTCTGCGCGATAGGGAGAGATGTACAGCGCTCTACCCTGAGGGTCGAAGGCGATCTCCCTTTGCGGCTGGTGCAGTTCGTTCAGTTCGAGCCACCAGTCCGTAATGCTCGTGGCGACCGTATAGAACCTTTGATCCGATTTCGGGAAATGAAGCGCAGCCAGAAATCGATCAAATCTGCCGGGGCGCGACCATGGACCCATTTTCGCGGAGACGTAGCGAAACGGGCGCGCAGCCTCGCCTCCCCGAACGCCCCCTACCAGAACTTCCACCACCATTTCTTCTTCTTCATGGTGGTCTCCACTTCCTTGGACCAGGTGGCGTACTGGGTGAGGCCGGCGCTTTCGAAAAAGGCGCCGAAGCGCTTGTCGCTCTCGTTGATGTGCTGGGTCAGCCAGACCTTGAGGAAGTGCAGCAGTTCGAAGGTGATGGCGGCGTTTTCGTGGTCCAGCTTGTGCTGGAGGTCCCTCACCTGGCGGATCAGTTCCTCGTGCTGCTGCTTGTGGAAGTCGAGACCCGGGTAGTGGGTCAGCCGCATGAGGCTTTCTTCGAGCAGGAAATGGGTGCGGGTATACTCGGCCAGCCGGTCCAGGATTTCCCGCGAGGTGGCCTTGCCGTGGTGTTCGCGGATCGCTTCGTGGAGTTGGTTGAGGAGCGAAACCAGAACCTGGTGCTGCTCGTCCACTTCCTGGATGCCGACGTTGTAGCTGTCGGACCAGGCAAAGAGTTCTCTGTCGTTCATGGGGGTGCCCTCATGGGTGGGTCGGCATGATGTCCCGCCGTGGTGGCGGTGCCCTTGACTGAAATCAATCATAGACCAAGACAGGCTGGAACGATGGAGCCCAGGGAAATTCTGCGGGAATTGTTCGATACCGGCCTCGGGGCGGCGGACCCGGCGAGCTGCGTGCCTCCTGCCCTGCCAGCGCCGGGTGACGGCCGTCTGGTGGTCGTGGGGGCGGGCAAGGCGGCCGCCGCCATGGCGCGGGCGGTGGAGGCGGCCTGGCCGGGGGATCTCGACGGTCTGGTGGTGACCCGCTACGGCCATGGCGTCCCTTGCCGGCGCATCGAGGTGGTCGAGGCGGCCCACCCGGTTCCCGACGCCGCCGGGGTCGAGGCAGCCCGCCGCATCCTGGAAAGGGTGAGCCGTTGCGGGGTGGAGGAGCGGGTGCTCTTCCTTGCGTCCGGGGGCGGGTCGGCGCTGCTTGCGGCACCCGTAGAGGGTCTTGGCTTGGAGCAGAAGCAGGCACTCACCTCGCAGCTCTTGCGCAGCGGCGCTGCCATCGATGAAATCAATTGCGTGCGCAAGCACCTCTCTGCCGTCAAGGGTGGCTGCCTGGCCCTGGCCGCCTGGCCGGCGCCCGTCCTTACTCTGGCCATTTCCGATGTGCCGGGGGACGCCGCGGCGGTGATTGCCTCGGGGCCGACGGTGGCCGATCCGAGCACCTGCGCTGATGCCCTGGCCGTTTTGGACCGTTACGGCCTGGCCCTGCCGGCAACGTTGCGCGAGGGGCTGCGCTCGGGCGCCCTGGAGACGCCCAAGCCCGGCGATCCCCGTCTGGCCCGCAGTACCTTCCGCCTGGTGGCGAGTCCGCGGCAGATGCTGCAAGCCGCTGCCGCCCGCGCTCGGACGCTGGGCCTCTCGCCCCTCATCCTGGGGGACGCCCTGGAGGGCGAGGCGCGGGAAGTGGGGCGCGCCCTGGCCGGTGTGGCGCTGTCCTGTCGCCGCCATGGCGACCCGCTTGCGGCGCCCTGCGTCCTGCTTTCCGGTGGGGAAACCACGGTCACCGTGCGTGGCCGGGGGCGCGGCGGACGCAATACGGAATTTCTCCTGGGCCTCGCCCTGGCCCTGGACGGGGCGCCGGGAATCCACGCCCTGGCGGCGGATACGGACGGCATCGACGGCAGCGAGGACAACGCCGGCGCCTTCGTGACGCCGCAAACCCTCGCCCGGGCGCGGGCCGCCGGGGTCGATGCCCGGGTGGCACTGGCCGCCAACGACGCCTGGGGATTCTTCTCAGCTCTGGACGATTTGCTGGTGACGGGCCCGACGCGCACCAATGTGAACGACTTCCGGGCCATCCTGGTCGGGGTAGAATAGCCGCGGGAGGGGCCATGGGCGCGGAAGACAAGCAGTTCGACACGGACCGGATTGCGGTGCATAGGAGCCTGGCGGCCGTCCTGCCGGCCCACTGCCTGCTCTGCGACCCGGAAGACCTCCGCCCCTACGAATGCGACGGCCTCACCGCCTTCCGCGCCCTGCCGCTGGCGGTGTGCCTGCCGGAAAGCGAGCAGCAGGTGCGGGACGTTCTCGGCATTTGTCATCGTCTCGGCGTGCCTGTGGTGGCCCGGGGCGCCGGCACCGGTCTGTCCGGCGGCGCCATGCCGCATCCCCAGGGCGTGGTGCTGTCCCTGGCCCGCTTCAACCGCATCCTCAAGGTCGACGCCGCGGCCCGTCTGGCGGTCGTGCAGCCCGGGGTGCGCAACCTGGCGGTGTCCGAGGCGGCGGCACCCTTCGGACTCTATTACGCGCCAGACCCCTCGTCGCAGATCGCCTGCACCTTGGGGGGCAACGTGGCCGAGAATTCCGGTGGGGTGCATTGCCTCAAATATGGGCTGACGGTCCATAACGTGCTCGCCCTGCGGGTGGTGACCATAGAGGGCGAAGTTCTGGACATCGGCACCGCGGCGCCCGACGCGCCGGGCTACGACCTGCTCGCCCTTTTGGTCGGGTCGGAAGGCATGCTGGCCGTGGTCACCGAGGTGACGGTGAAACTGGTTCCGAAGCCGGCTCTTGCCCAGGTGGCCATGGCTTCCTTCGACGACGTGGCGCGGGCCGGCGAAGCGGTGGCCGCCATCATCGCCGCCGGCATCATTCCTGCGGGTCTGGAAATGATGGACAAGGCCGCCACCGCTGCGGTCGAACCCTTCGTCCGCGCCGGCTACGACCTGGAGGCGGCGGCCATCCTACTGTGCGAGTCCGACGGCACCCCCGAGGAAGTGGCGACGGAGATGGCGCGCATCCGGGAGGTACTGGCGGCGAGCGGCGCACGAGATATCCGCGTTTCCGCCTCCGAGGCCGAACGGCTCTCCTTCTGGGCCGGGCGCAAGGCCGCCTTCCCGGCGGTGGGGCGCGTGACCCCCGACTACTACTGCATGGATGGCACCATCCCCCGCCGCCACCTGGCTGCCATGCTCACCGCCATCGCCGCCATGGAGACCAAGTACGGCCTGCGTTGCGCCAACGTCTTCCACGCCGGCGACGGCAATCTGCACCCCCTCATCATGTACGACGCTGCCCGCCCCGGCGATTGGGAGCGGGCCGAAGCCTTCGGGGCGGAAATCCTGGAGCTGTCGGTGTCCCTGGGTGGTTCCATCACCGGCGAGCACGGGGTGGGGGTCGAGAAGATCAATCAGATGTGCGTCCAGTACGCCACGCCGGAGCTGGAGTGTTTCCACCGCCTCAAGGCGGCTTTCGATGAGGTGGGGCTCCTCAATCCCGGCAAGGCGGTGCCCAGCCTGCATCGCTGCGCCGAGTACGGGCGCATGCACGTCCATCGGGGGGAAACGAAGTTCCCCGAACTGGAGCGCTTCTGATGGCCGCCCAGACCCTGGAAGCCCTGCGCGAGGCGGTGGCCTCGGCCGCCGCCGACGGGCGCCCGCTGCGTCTGCGGGGGGGCGGCAGCAAGGATTTCTACGGCGGCATGCTGTCCGGCGAGCTGCTCGATACCTCAGGGTACCGGGGCATCGTCGCCCACGAGCCCACCGAGCTTTACCTCACCGCCCGCTGCGGTACGCCCCTGGCGGAAGTCGAGGCGCAACTGGCCGAGGGGGGGCAGATGCTGCCCTTCGAGCCCCCCTGCGCTTTGGGTCGCGGGGAAGGGGCGGTGGGGCAGGGCGGCACGGCGACGGTGGGCGGTACCCTGGCGGCCGGATTATCCGGGCCGCGGCGGCAGCAGGCGGGCGCCGTGCGGGATTTTGTCCTGGGGGTGAAGCTGATCGACGGCCGGGGCCAGGTGCTCGAATTTGGCGGCCAGGTGATGAAGAACGTGGCCGGTTACGATGTGTCCCGGCTGCTGGCGGGCAGCCTCGGCACCCTGGGGCTGGTGGCCGAAGTGACCTTCAAGGTGCTGCCTCGTCCTCCGCGGGAAATGAGCCTCGCCTTCGAGATGAGCGAAGACAAGGCCCTTGCCGCCCTCAATCGCTGGGGCGGACAGCCCCTGCCCCTTTCCGCCTCCTTCTGGCACGACGGGCGCCTCGTTCTGCGCCTCTCCGGTGCCGGGGCGGCGGTGGAGGCCGCCCGCTCCGTCCTGGGGGGTGAAGTTCTGGCCGACCCCGGCTTCTGGAGTGCGGTGCGCGAACAGCGCCATGCGGCTTTCGCCGGAGAGGTGCTTTGGCGCCTCGTCCTGCCCACCACGGCACCACCCCTGGCCCTGCCCGGAGCGACGGCGCTGGAGTGGGGCGGCGGCCAGCGCTGGCTGGCCGGCGACCTGGACCCGGAGGCCGTGCGCAGTGCAGCGGCCCGGGCCGGCGGCCACGCGGTCCTCTTCCGGGCGCCGGAATCCCTGCGCTGCCGCGTCGGCGCCTTCGCCCCCCCGGCCCCTGCCCTGCTCGCCCTGCACCGCCGCGTGAAGCGGGTTTTCGACCCCCGCGGCATCTTCAACCCCGGCCGGCTCTACGCCGAACTCTGATGCAAACCGAACTCGCCCCGGAATTCCTGGCGACCGCAGAGGGCCGCCGCGCCGACGCCATCCTGCGCAAGTGCGTCCATTGCGGCTTCTGCACCGCCACCTGCCCCACTTATCAGCTTCTGGGCGACGAGCTCGACGGTCCCCGCGGGCGCATCTACCTCATCAAGCAGGTACTGGAAGGCCGGCCGGTCAGCGAGAAGACCCGCCTGCACCTGGACCGTTGCCTCACCTGCCGCTCCTGCCAGACCACCTGCCCCTCAGGGGTGGAATACGTCCAGTTGCTGGACATCGGCCGCCGCGTGGTCGAGGAGCGCCTGCCGCGCAAGGGGGCGGAGAAGCTGGCCCGTGCGGTGCTGCGGGAAGTGCTGCCGCGGCCCTGGCTCTTCGGGCCGGCCGTGCGGGTGGGGCAGATGCTGCGCCCGCTGCTGCCCAGCGCCCTGGCCGACAAACTGCCGCCGGAGGCTGCCGGCGTCGCCCGCCCCTGGCCGGAACGCAAGACGGCTGACGGGGCGCAGCCCCGCCGTATGCTGGCCCTGGCCGGCTGCGTGCAGCCGGGGCTGGCGCCCAATATCAACGCCGCCGCGGCGCGCCTGCTCGACCGGCTGGGCATCGAACTCAGCGAGGCCGACGGGGCCGGGTGCTGCGGCGCCCTGCGCTTTCATCTCAATGACCAGGTGGCGGGGCGGGACGACATGCGGCGCAACATCGACGCCTGGTGGCCCGCGGTGGAAGCCGGGGCGGAGGCCATCGTGGTGACCGCTTCGGGCTGCGCCGTGCAGGTGTGCGATTACGGCCACGTCCTGGCCGACGATCCCGATTACGCGGCCAAGGCCGCCCGGATCGCGGCCCTGTGCCGCGATCCGGGCGAACTCCTGCTGGCGGAAAAGGACAGGCTTCTGCCGCTGCTGGCCGCCGCACGCTGCGATCGCGGCCCCCTGGCCTTTCACTCGCCCTGCTCGCTACAGCACGGCCTGGGCGTGCGGGGCGCGGCGGAAACCCTGCTCGCGGCCTGTGGCTACATCCTCACGCCGGTGCCCGATCCCCACCTGTGCTGCGGCTCCGCCGGCACCTACTCCATTCTTCAGCCTGAAATTTCCAAACGTCTGCGGGACAACAAATTGAACGCCCTCAATACCGGATCGCCCCGGGCCATCGCCACGGCCAACATCGGCTGCCTCACCCACCTACAGGCCGGCAGCGACCTGCCGGTGCGCCATTGGATCGAACTGATCGACGAGGCCCTGTCATGAGCGCCCCCGTCCGGCCGCCCGAAGGGGGCGCTCCCCCTCCCTCGGGGAGGGAGTCGCGCAGCGAGGGGAGGGTCGTCCAGTGAGCGCCGAAGTCGCCAAGCCCATTCCCGTATCCGAAGCCGTGCGCAGCCTGCCCCAGGACGAGGCCGCCCGCATGAAGCGCCTCCTGGAGCGCGGCGTGAATATCCCTCCCCAGCCCCGGGTGATGGAGGAGCTGCGCCAGCACCTGATGCGCAAGGAATTCGACGTGCGCGTCCTGGCCCGGGTCATCAACCAGGATCCCGGCCTTTCCGCCATGCTCTTCAAGGTGGTGGGCAGTGCCGCCTACAAGCAGCACCAGCCCTTTGCCTCGGTGGAGGAAATCCTGCACACCGTGGGGGTGCGGCAAACCTTCAATCTGGTCCAGGCCATCGCCCTGGCCAGCATTGCGGTGGTGAAGAAAAATCCCCGCGCCTACGAGGCCTTCTGGACCCGCTCCCAGGCCGTGGCGCAACTGGCCATGCTGATCGCCGACGAGCGCATCGCCGTCTGCAACGTCTTTCCGGACCAGGCCTTTCTCGCCGGCATCTTCCACGACTGCGGCGTGCCGCTCCTGATGCAGCGTTTCACCACCTACTGCGCCGAAATGCATTTGGGCGAGCCCGGCCGCTGGATCGATCTGGCCGACGAGGATAAGAAGTTCAGCGCCGACCACTGTGTCGTCGGTTACATCGTCGCCCGGCACTGGAACCTGCCGGAATTCATCTGCGACGCTATCCGCTACCACCACGACATGAGTTCCATCGGCCTGCACGCCTCGCGCACCATGGTGGCCATTCTGCAATTGGCCATCGAAATCTTCTACCGCGACCAGCATGTGAAGAACACCGAATGGGACCGGGTCAAGGAGGATGTCCTGATTGAACTCGGCCTGCGGGACGACGCGCTGCCTGAGTTCATCGACGACATTCTGGAAGCCTTTCACGCCCAGGAATGCGGCGCATGAGGGCGGGCGGAAGCCGAATCCTCTTCCCCCGGCCCAGGCGCCAGGGGGGGTGTGTGTTCCGCGCGTAAGCATGGAAAGCTACGTTGACCCCACCGGAATTCCGCGGCCGGATCGCCGCCGACGCCCGGAACTGCGCGAGTTGTTCGAGAGTGCCTACCGGCTGGTGGAGCCCTTTTTCGATCCGGCGACGGGTTGGGGCGGGCGCTCCCTGGATCACTTGGCCTTCCGACTCCTGCGCGAAAACTTTCCCGCCCTGTCGGCGGAGGACGTGCGCGTGGTGGTCGCGGCCGCCCACCGGGTCTATATCCACAGCCACCCGGACAGCAGCGGTCACCTGCGCCGCCCTGAGGAATTCGCCCGCTGATACGGGACGGGGATGCCCCGATGTCGAACCCTGACGTTCGTGCTATTCTCCGCCGCCGAGGGGGAATGTCATGCCGATCAGCGTCGATGCCTGCGTCGCGCAGCATCAAGGGGACCGCAAAGAACAACAGGACCGGGTGGCCATCCTGCCCCATGGGCGAGTCCGCGGGGTCGTCCTAGCCGTGGTGGCCGACGGCATGGGCGGGCACACCGGGGGCGTCCTGGCAGCGGAGCAGGTGGTCCACACCGCCCGCACCAACTTGGAACAGTACTCCCCCAGCGAAGACACCGACCGCCAGCTGCTGGAAAACAGCCTGCTCGAAGCCCACACCATGATCAAGGCTTCGCGCTTCATGAACGAGAAGGACCCCCACAGCACCGGTGTCCTGCTCCTGCTGCGCCCGGGGCGGGTCAGTTGGGCCCACTGCGGCGACAGCCGCCTGTACCGCTTCCACAAGGGCAAGATGACCTTTCGCACTACCGACCACTCCTACGTGGAGCATCTGGTGGCCAGCGGCAAGATCACCCCTGAACAGGCCCTGGTACATCCCAACCGCAATATCCTGCTCACCTCCCTGGGGGGGCGTGAAGAACCGCGCCACGACTTCGGGACGGCCTCCGATCTGGCTGGGGGCGACGCCTTCCTGCTCTGTTCGGACGGCCTCTGGGCCTATTTCGAACCGGGCGAGATGGGGGCCATCGTGGCCGAAAAAAGCGCCCGGGATGCCTCGGAAACCCTCATAGCCCTTGCCCGCGAGCGTGCCAAGGGGGAGGGCGACAATCTTTCCCTGGCCATCATCAAGCTCAACGAGATCGAAGCCAAGAAACCGGCCGTGCAGGCGGGTTTCCGCCGTCCGGTGTAGTCAGCCGGCCCCTCTTCGCCCGTGGCGCGGGGCAGTGCTCACCCACCCGCGGCCCGAGCGGGACTCCGCCTCGCAACCCTACTTTCGGCCCAGGCCGCCCAACAGGGCGGCCACGACCTTCTGGGGTTTGTGGGGGTCGGCCTTGGGTGGCGCTGTCGGGGAATCAGGCACTTCACCGCGGGACTCGTAGGGCTGGCTGAAATCGAAGCCATCGGGGGCGATCATGCGGTCCCGCCCGCCGCGGGGGCGCTTTTCCGGTCGCTGGGCCAGAGGCGCCCGGGGGGGAGGCGGTGGCGCAGCCGTTGCGCGGCGCTTGCGGTTGCCCGGGGGGTATTCGTAACCCGGCTCCGGCTCGAAACCCGCGACTTCGATCTGCTCGATGGGACGTTTGATGAGCTTTTCGATATCCACCAGGTAAACCACCTCGTGGGCGCTCACCAGGGAAATGGCGTTGCCCTGCTTGCCCGCGCGTCCGGTACGGCCGATGCGGTGCACGTAGTCTTCCGGGGTGTGGGGCAGTTCGTAATTGATGACATAGGGCAGATCGTCGATGTCCAGGCCTCGGGCGGCCACGTCGGTGGCCACCAGCACGTGGGTGGTGCCGGCCTTGAAGGCGTCCAGGGCTTTCAGGCGGTCGAGCTGGCTCTTGTCGCCGTGGATGGCGTCGGCGTGGATGCCGGCCCGTTGCAGTTCCCGCGCCAGGCGGCCGCAGCCCTGCTTGGTGCGCACGAAGACGATGGCCTGGGTGATGTCGCCGGATTTGAGCAGCTTGGTGAGCAGGCCGCGCTTGCCATAGTCGGAGACCGGATGGACGCGGTGGGCGATGGTTTCCGAAACCTGGTTGCGGCGCGCCACTTCGACCAGTACCGGCGCCTTCAACATGCTATCTGCCAGCTTTTTGATCTCTTCCGAGAAGGTGGCGGAAAAGAGCAGGCTCTGCCGGCTCTGGGGCAGCATCTTGAGGATGCGGGTGACGTCGGGGATGAAGCCCATATCCAGCATGCGGTCGGCTTCGTCTAGAACCAGGGCCTGCACCGAGGCAAAGCTCACCGACTTGTGCTCGACGTGATCCAGGAGTCGTCCCGGGGTGGCGACCATGATTTCGACGCCACGACGCAACTCCTCGATCTGGGGTTTGATATCCACGCCGCCAAAGGCGCACATGGCGCGCAGGGGGGTGTGCTTGCTGTAGGACTTCACCGACTCGAAGACTTGCAACGCGAGTTCGCGGGTGGGGGCGAGGATCAGGGCGCGTACCGGGTGACGGGCCGGGGAGGGGCTGCTGCTGGCGTGGGGCAGCAGGCGTTGCAGAATGGGCAGGGTAAAGGCAGCGGTCTTGCCCGTGCCGGTCTGGGCGCCCCCCATGATGTCCTGGCCGGCCAGGACGAGGGGAATGGCCTTGGCCTGGATGGGCGTCGGGCGGGTGTAGCCCTCGTCGGTGACGGCGCGCAGGATTTCCGGGGCCAGGCCGAGATCGGCGAAGGTGATTTCGGCGGGAGGGGCGGCGCCGTCCGCGGGGAGATTAGGGTCGGACATGGGCGCGCATTATACGCCCACTCGCGGTAGGGTCAGGGGCGCCCGACGGCGGCTTCCATGGCCGCCATGGTGACTGGCTTGACCAGGATGTCGTCAAAGCCCGCCGCCATGATGCGGGCGCGTTCCTCGTCGTAGGCGTGGGCGGTGTAGGCGACGATGCGCAGGCCGGCGCCCTCGGGGCGTTCCCGCATGGCGCGGCAGGTGTCCTCGCCGGACAACCCCGGCATGCTGACGTCGAGGAGGATGAGGGTGTAGCGGCTGCGCTCCAGGCAGGCGAGGGCGGCGGCGCCGCCATCCACGTCGTCCACCGGCCAGCCGAGCTTGCTCAGCAAGGCCCGGGCGAGGATGCGGTTGGTAGGGTTGTCGTCGACGACGAGGGCGCGGGGTTCAGGCATCAGGGGCTCGCAGGGGGAGGCGGACGGTGAAGGTGGCGCCTTCGCCCGGCACCGATTCCAGTTCAACCCTCCCACCCATGTGTTCAACCAGTTGCTTGACCAGGGCCAGACCCAGGCCAGTGCCACCCTGGCTGCGGGTGAGGAAGTGCTCGACCTGCTTGAATTTCTCGAAGACCAGGTCGTGATACTCGGGGGCGATGCCGGGGCCCGTGTCGGTGACGGCAAAGAGGATTTCGTCGCCGCTGCGGGACAACGCCAGACGCACGCTTCCGGCGGCGGTGAATTTGACCGCGTTGCTGAGCAGGTTGTTGAGGATTTGGCGCAGGCGGGTGGGGTCGCTGACCAGATGATCCGGAAGTTCGGCGGCGCATTCCAGGGTGAGGGCGAGGCCCTTTGCCTCTGCCGGGCCGCGGTGCAGGGTGGCGACCTCGTCGGCCAGATCCCGCAGGGGGATTTCGCTCCACTGGAACTCCATCTTGCCCGCCTCGACCTTGGAGAGATCAAGAATTTCGTTGACCAGGTTGAGGAGGTGTTGGCCGCTGTCTTGGATCACCCGGGCGTATTCCTGCTGAGCCGGGTCGCTCAGTTCCGCCTGAAGGATTTCGGCAAAGCCGAGGATGCCGTTCAGGGGCGTGCGCAATTCGTGGGACATGCTGGCCAGGAACTCGGACTTCATGCGATTGGCCTCTTCCGCCCGCTGGCGCGCGTCTTCCAGGCGGCGGAAGGATTCGGCCACGGAGTCGGCCATGGCGTTGAAGGAGCGGGCGAGTTCGCCCATCTCGTCGGCGGACCCGGCGTCGAGGCGATGATCGAGCTGCCCGCCTTGGAAGCGGTGAATGCCGTCGATCATGCCCGTGATGCGCCGGGTGAGGAAATTGGCCATCCACACCGCGATGAAGATGACGATGACGATCATCACTGCGGTGGACCCCCACAGGCCCCAGGAGGTGCGCGTGAGGCTTGCGTTGATGGATTCCAGCAGGCTGGCGCGCTGGGCCTTGAAAGTCTTGTCCTTTTCCGCCACCACCTGGCCGATGCGGCTGGCGGTCTCGGTGGCGGCCTTGTGGAATTCATCCACGTTGGCACCGATGGTGACGAAGCCGAAACCCTGGGCGGACTTGCCGTACTGGCCGGTGTAGTAGGGGATCGCCGCCGCCGTGGTGAGCTTCCACAGGCCCGAGAAGAAAATGACGAAAGAGCCGGAGCCGCCGTGCTCGGTAAGCGCGTTCCAGCCGTCGCACTGAGGCGAGAAATTCAGGTAGCGGCAGTCGAGGGCCACCGTACCGGCCTTGACCAGGGCCTTGGCCGGCTTCTTCTTCAGGTTCTGGTCCCGAAAGGGCGGGACGGTGGCCAGGAATTCGTGGGACGGTTTGCCGCTGGCCTGCCACTCGGCAAACAGTTCCTCGTCCATCCAGGGGGTCTGGGGAAGGCCGGTTTCCGGGTCGTAGCCGACGATGAAGTAATCCCGCGGGTGCGAGATCGAACGGCTTTTGTGGTCCCACAGGAAGGCGTAATTGCCTTTTATGGCGTCGGCGATGGGAGTGTAGCGTTCGTCCGTGGGCATGAGCCGGTCGGAAAACTGGCGGACGTGGTCGTGGTCCATGGCCAGGGTCACGTAGCCCGCGATACGGCCTCCGCGCACTACCGGGGTAGCCCAGCGTACGATGCCCCGGAAACGCTTGCCCAGGGGGTTTTCCGTCCCCGCATAGGCGGATTTTTCCGGTTCGAAAGGCTTGCCCGCCTTCTCCAGGGCGCTAGGCACATAGGGGCCGATGATCTGGGTCGGCACATAGGCACCGATGACCTCGGAAACGTGGATTTCGCCGGGTTTGAGGGCGGCGAGTTCGGCGAAATAGGTTTCGGCGCGGACGAAGGTCTGGCTGCGGTCGGAGACCTTGCGCGGTCGCGGGTCGGTCAAGTCGCCCCGAGTGACTTTGATGCGCTCCTGGCCGTCCAGGCCGACGAAGGTGGCTTCGACGAACAGGGGGCGGTCTTCCTTCTCTCCCAGGTATTCCGCCGGGCGGGCGTGGAAATCCTTGGCGTTGTCCGGCAGCACCGGTCGCGTCACCTTGGCTTCCCGCCGCTCAGGCTCCGAGGCGACCCAGGTCTTGCCGTCCTCGGACAATTTCCAGGTGCCGTGCCGGTAGACGGGGCGGGTGCGCCGGTCCAGGAAGCGGGCAAAGGCGGCTTCGGAGGGCTCCTGGTCCGAGAGGGCCAGAATGTCGCGGTCCCGGTCGTAGAGGAAACTGGCAATTTCCTTGGCGGTGTCGGTGGTCATCTCTTCGATGGCCTCCCGGGAGCGCAGGTCAAGGGCGCGGATCGAATCGTCGGTGACGGTCTTGCCCACGCTGCCCAGGGTTTCCAGGGTGGCGTCGGCCATGGCTCCGGCCTGGTTCGAAACGTCCTCGCCCAGGCTGCGGGCGGCGTTCCAGGCAAACCAAGCCAGCAGCACCAGGGGCAGCACCTTGATGAGGACGAAAATGGCAATCAGCTTGCCGCGGATGCCGGCGAGAATTCCTGGAGGTTTCACGAAGGTCTCCTTCTTCCCCAGCCTCAACGCAGCAGGCCCGGTCGTCAGTGCTTGGCGGACTTTTCCGCTGGGGCCTCGGCTTTGCCCGCCGGGGCGGGGTCAGTCTTTGAAGAAGCCTTCTCGTCGCCCTTTTCGGCGCCTGTATCCTTGCCCTTCAGCTCCTCGGCGGGCGCTTCGGCGGCCTTCTTCTTTTTCTTTCCTGGGGGTTCCGGAGGAGGCAGTTGAGGCTCCACGGTCTCGATCTTGTTGTCGCGCATGTAGCTGTCCATCTCCCGCCAGCCGGCGAAGACCGCGGCCTTGGGCAGCCAGGAGTAGATGGAATAACAATCCTCGATGGCCCGCCCCGACTGGCGGCAGGCACTGCCCACCGCCTTGCCTTCGGCTTCCTGCTGGGCTTCCTTCCTGGCCGGATCTTCCAGGCCCAGCTTCTGGCCGATTTGGTCGCAGGCCGCAAACAGGGTCAAAAAGGGCAGCAGAATGAGGGTTTTGCGCATGGCGGGCATTCTTCCCACAACCGGCCCGGCCGTCAATCAGAACAACCCGCCATGGCTTCCGGCGGCGGCCCCCGCCGCGGTGAAGAAGCTGGCGCTCAGGAGCAGCCAGTGCAGGCGCTGGATGCGGCGAAAGGTGCCTTCCGGGTCGCGACGGGCGCGCTCCAGGAACCAGCGGTGCAGAACGAGGGGTTCCAGGACGAAGAGCATGAGGGTAAATAGCGCCCAGATCGCCACCATGGCGTGCATCCACCAGAAGGCCGTCGAGCCGAAGCGCCCCCAGGCGCCTAGGAGATGGACCAGCCATAGTCCGGAAAGGCCGGTCAGCAGGGTGGTCACGCGGGCCTGGCGGGCGAAGCCCTGTTCGATGTTCTCGAAGAAGGCGACACGCTCATCCGGGGTCTTCAGGCGCCCGACGGCGGGCAACAGGACCGTGGTCACGAAGGCGACGCCCCCGATCCACAGGATGACGCCGAGGACGTGGAGGGTGCGGGCGAGGGCGAACTCGTTCATGGCGTCAGTATATCCCGCGCTCCAGGTACCCCGGCGCGAGCGGCTATAATCGCGCCCTTGTCCCATTCGCATCGGAGTCCCCATGCCCATGAAGAACCTGCCGCTCACGGTTCTCGCCTGTGCCCTGTTGGCCAGTGCGGCCGTTCCTGTCACGGCTGCCCCGGCCAAGGCCGCGAAGCCCGCCAAGGCGCAGAACGAAACCCCCGCCGCACGGATGGAAATTGCCCTGGCTCACCAATTGGGCAGCATAGGCGAGGAAAACCTGCAACGCCTGGTGGAACGCTACAACAGCAGCCATGCCGGAGTCGAGATCAAGCTCGTCCGCGCGGCGGAGGGCGACAAGCCCGCGGTCCTCAACCTGGTTCGTCGCCAGGACGTTCTGGAGGCCATCGCCGGGAAGGCGGCCTTCAAACCCTTGCACGAAGTGATGAAGGAGGCCAAGGAGGCCTTCAAGTCGGAAATCATCTCCCCCGACCTGCGCGCCGGCACCACCGACGAGAAGGGTCGCTTCTTCGCCCTGCCGGTGGCCTACTCGACGCCCGTACTGTTCTACAACCGCAACGCCCTGCGCAAGGCGGGCCTGGATCCGGACCAGCCGCCGCGTACCTGGATGGAGGTGCAGCAGACGGCCGACAAGCTTCAGGATGCCGGCGAAAAGTGCCCGTATACCACCTCCTGGCCGGTGTGGGTCCACATCGACAACGTCAGTGCCCTGTCCGGCGTTCCGGTGGCGACCGCGAAGGGAGAGCTGGCGTTCAACGGCCTGCCCCAGGTCAAGCATGTCGCCATGCTGGCTACCTGGCACAAGGCCAAGTTCTTCAGGGACTTCGGGCGGCGCAACGAAGCTGACAAGCACTTTCTCAATGGCGAATGCGCCATGATCACCACCGATTCCTGGGCCCACACGGGCTTCCGCGAAGCCCGGGGCGTCGAGCTCGGCGTTGCTCCCCTGCCGCATCACGACGATGTTTTCGGCGGCCGCCAGCACACCCTGGCCGACGGTGCTTCCCTGTGGATCGGGGCCGGCTACAAGGCACCCGAATACAAGGCCGCGGCCCGCTTCGTGACCTGGCTGCTGACGCCCGAAGTGCAAGTCGAACTGGCCCGAACCTATGGCCAGCTTCCGCTCACAGACGCAGCGCGCAAGGTTCTCAAGGACAAGGTGCAACGGGATCGTGACGTCACCCTGGACGTGGCCTATGCCTCCATGAAGGGCTCAGGATCGACCCACCCGTTGCGCATTTTTGGCATCGACCCGGTGCGCCTCATCCTCGACGAGGAACTGGAGTCCGTGTGGGCCGACACCAAGCCCGCCAAGGCCGCCCTCGACACCGCCGTAAGCCGCGGCAACGCGGTGCTGTCCGCCAAGCCTGCCCTCAAGAAAGCCATTCCCTTCTGATGGCTGCCTATCCGCTGGCGCGCTGGATCGCCCATCGGGGCGGCGGTTGCCTGGCGCCGGAAAACACCCTGGAAGGCTTCCGGCTGGCGGCCCGCCTGGGGTTCCGGGCGGTGGAATTCGATGTGATGCTCACCCGGGATGGCGTGCCGGTTCTCATCCACGACGAGACACTGGAGCGCACCACCGACGGCCAGGGGCGGGTCTGCGAGCGCGACTGGGCGGAGCTGGCCGGCCTGGACGCTGGTCGCTGGCTGCATCGGGCCTGGGCCGGGGTGGGCATTCCCCGCCTGGACGAGGTGCTGGTGCTGTGCTCCAGCCTCGGCCTGGGCGTGAATGTGGAGATCAAGCCGGCGGCGGGCCACGACGAAGCCACGGGTCGTGCGGTTGCCGAACGCTTGACCGCCCTTTGGCCGGCGGGCTTGCCGGCGGTGGTCTCCTCCTTTTCCGCGCCTGCCTTGGCCGCGGCCCGCGCTGCGGCCCCCGGCCAGACCCGGGCGCTCCTGGTGGAGGCGCTTCCCGAGGACTGGCGGGAACGCCTTGCGCGGCTGGGCTGCAGCCTGCTCCATGGCCGGGCCGCCGATCTGGACGCCACGGCCCTGGCTGCCCTGGGGGCGGCGGGGGTGCCTGTGGCCGCCTATACGGTCAATCGGGCGGAGGACGCGGCGCGCTGTTTCGCACTGGGCATCGCCGCGCTGTTCACCGATCGCCTCGACTGTCTCGGGCCATGATCCTGGAAACCTCAGATGACCGCTTGTCGAGTCCCGGCATGCTTGTGCCCCGGATGTCTGCGCCACTAGTGTTCGCTCACCCACCGGGGGGCACCGACGAGCCCGCTGGCGCATCCGGGCGGGCGCCTGGCTTTGTCGCTCCTCCTTGCGCGCATGAGCCTGCCGCGTCGTCGCTTCGCGCCAGACATCCGCCCGAACGCCCCTCCGGGCTCGTCCAGCCGAGGTTTCCAGGATATGAAACAATTGCTGACAGTCGGTTGCAGCGGCCTTGGCCGCCCGATGGGTTAATCCGGCCATGGGATCGTCCCATGCCAAGCACAAGGAGAAACGCATGAACGCCAGGAACTTTCTTTTCGCTGCCTGTCTCGCCCTTCCCGTCGCCGCCTTTGCCCAGAGCACGGGGCGCATCGACCAGCGCCAGGCCAACCAGGCCTCGCGCATCGACCAGGGCCAGGCTTCCGGCGCCCTGACCAACCGCGAAGCGGCTCGCCTGGAGCGCGGCCAGCAGCACGTCCAGAACCTGGAAAACAAGGCCATGGCCGACGGTACCGTGACCGGCCGCGAGGCTGCCCGCATCGAGCATTCCCAGGACGTGCAGAGCCGCCGCATCGCCCGCCAGAAACACGACCGGCAGCACGACTACAACCACAACGGGGTGACCGATCACCGCCGCAGAAACTGATTGCCCCGGCCCGCTCCAAAGGAAACCCGCCCTCCGGCGGGTTTCTGTTTTTGGCGCCGTGCTTTCATTTAAAATCGGGCGCTTCGCATTCTCCGCCCCCAGAGGCCCCAGCTTATGAAAAGCGCCGAAATCCGCCAGCAGTTCCTCGACTTCTTCGCCTCCAAGGGCCACCAGGTCGTCGCCTCGTCATCACTGGTGCCCCACGAAGACCCGACGCTCCTGTTCACCAACGCCGGGATGAACCAGTTCAAGGACGTCTTCCTCGGTTTCGACAAACGGGCCTATACCCGCGCCACCACCTCCCAGAAATGCGTGCGCGCCGGCGGCAAGCACAACGACCTCGAGAACGTCGGTTATACCGCCCGCCACCACACCTTCTTCGAGATGCTGGGCAATTTCAGCTTTGGCGACTATTTCAAGCGCGATGCCATCAATTACGCCTGGGAACTGCTGACCGAGGTCTACAAGCTGCCCAAGGAGAAGCTGACGGTCACCGTCTATGCCGAGGATGACGAGGCCTACGACATCTGGACCAAGGAAATCGGCGTGCCGGTCGAGCGGGTGATCCGCATCGGCGACAACAAGGGTGCCCGCTACGCCTCGGACAATTTCTGGATGATGGGCGATACCGGCCCCTGTGGCCCGTGCACCGAGATCTTCTACGACCACGGACCGCAGCATTGGGGCGGCCCCCCGGGAAGCCCGGAAGAAGACGGCGACCGCTTCATCGAAATCTGGAACAACGTCTTCATGCAATTCAACCGGGACGAGGCCGGGGTCATGCACCCGCTGCCCAAGCCTAGCGTCGATACCGGCATGGGCCTGGAGCGCATCTCGGCCGTGCTCCAGGGGGTCCATGCCAATTACGAGATCGATCTTTTCCAGACCCTGTTGCATGCCGCCGCCCGGGAAACCAGTGGGGCCGACATGGCTTCCCCGTCGCTCAAGGTGCTGGCCGACCACATCCGCGCCTGCGCCTTCCTCATCGCCGACGGCGTCATCCCGGGCAACGAAGGCCGTGGCTACGTGCTGCGCCGCATCATCCGCCGCGCCATCCGCCACGGCTACAAGCTGGGCGCCCGCGCCGCCTTCTTCCACCGCATGGTGCCGGATCTGGTGGCGGAGATGGGTTCCGCCTACCCCGAGATCGCCCAGCATCAGGCCAAGGTGATGGCGACCCTGAAGCAGGAAGAAGACCGCTTCTTCGAGACCATCGAGCACGGCATGGCCATCCTCGAAGGCGAACTCAAGGCCTTGCCCGAAGGCGGCATCTTCAGCGGCGAAACGGCTTTCAAGCTGCACGACACCTACGGCTTCCCCCTCGACCTCACCGCCGACATCTGCCGCGAGCGCGCGGTGACGGTGGACGGCGCCGCCTTCGACGCCGCCATGGCCCGCCAGAAGGAGCAGGCCCGCGCCGCCGGCAAGTTCAAGATGGCCGCCAACCTGGAATACGATGGCCCGGCCACCGCCTTCCACGGTTACGACACCCTGGAATACAAGGCTAACGTCCTCGCCCTCTATAAGGACGGCGCCCCCGTGAACCAGTTGCATGAAGGCGAAATGGGCGTCGTGGTTCTCGACAATACGCCGTTCTACGCCGAATCCGGCGGCCAGGTGGGCGATCGCGGGGCCTTGCAGTCGGTCCATGGCATCTTCGCCGTCGAGGATACGCAAAAGATCCAGGCCACCGTCTTCGGCCACCACGGCGTGGTCAAGACCGGCACCCTCACGGTAGGCAACGGCGTCACCGCCAAGGTGGATGTGCTGGCCCGCAGCCGCACCATGCGCAACCACTCCGCCACCCACCTGCTGCACAAGGCCCTGCGCGAAGTCCTGGGCGATCACGTCCAGCAGAAGGGTTCCCAGGTCGATCCGGACAAGACCCGCTTCGACTTCGTCCATAACCAGCCCCTGAGCGACGAGGAAATCCGCAAGGTCGAGACCCTCGTCAATACCGAAGTGCTCGCCAATGCCGCCACCGAATGCCGTGTCTTGCCCATCGCCGAAGCCCAGAAGCTGGGCGCCATGATGCTCTTCGGCGAGAAATACGGCGACTCGGTGCGGGTGCTGGATATCGGCTCCTCCCGGGAACTGTGCGGCGGCACCCATGTGGCCCGCACCGGCGACATCGGCCTCTTCAAGATCGTCGCCGAAGCCGGGGTCGCCGCCGGTGTGCGCCGCGTCGAGGCCGTCACCGGCGACAACGCCCTGACCCTGGTGCAGCAGCAGCAGGCGGTTCTCGATTCCGCCGCCGCGGCCTTCAAGGCCCCGGCGACCGAAGTGCCGGCCAAGATCGCCCAGGTGCTGGACAATGTCCGCGCCCTGGAAAAGGAACTCGCCCGCCTCAAGTCCAAGCTCGCTTCCAGCCAGGGGGACGATCTGGTCAATCAGGCCATGGACGTCAAGGGTGCCAAGGTGCTCGCGGCGCTCATGGAAGGGGCCGACGTCACGGCGCTGCGCGAAACCATGGACAAGTTGAAGGACAAGCTCAAGTCTGCGGCCGTCGTCTTGTCTTCCGTCACCGATGGCAAGGTCACCCTGATCGCCGGCGTCACCGCCGACCTCGTCGGCAAGGTCAAGGCCGGCGAACTGGTGAATATGGTCGCCCAGCAGGTGGGCGGCAAAGGTGGCGGCCGCCCGGACATGGCCCAGGCCGGCGGCACCCAGCCGGAGAACCTGGCCGGAGCCCTGGCTTCGGTGAAGGACTGGGTGGAGGGCAAGCTGTGAGAACGGCCTTCGCCTTTGCCCTGATCCTGGCGCTTGGCCCTGTCGGCGCCGCCGACCTCGACCGCACGCCCGTGGAAGCCACCACGGCCGGCGGCGAGAAGGTCCGCCTTTTCCCCAACGGCCGCTGGGAATACATCGATGCGAAAAAGGCGGCCGAAGCCCAGCAGGTCGCCGCCCAGTACCCGGAAAACAAGACCCGCCCCATCGACGCCCAGGGCGGCTGGCTCCCCGGCACCCGCATGGTCATGCCCGGAGACAAGGAATACAACCGGGGCAGCATGAATCCCAAGATGCGCTGATCATCGCGGCAGACAAGCCGCATTGCGCTTGTATTTCGTCGTCTTGATCGTGCCCTGAAAAAAGCGCAACTTTTTTCCAGTGATCACTAAATTGGTCGCCATGAAGCGTTGTCTGGACGACCTCATCGCCGCCGATCTCTCCCGCAAGATCTGCCCTCCTCACCGGCCCGCGGCAGGTGGGCAAGACGAACGTCTGCCGCCAGTTCCTGGAGCGGCATCCGCCGGCCCAGTATCTCAACTGGGACGTGGCCGGCGACCGCGCCAGTCTCCAGCGGCAGGTATTGGTCGCCCCGGGCGGCGCTGCTTGCCATGGACGAAATCCACAAGAAGCGCGAGTGGAAGAACTGGCTCAAGGGCGTCGTGGACGGCCGCCCCGCCGGGCAGATGCTGCTGGTCACCGGCGGCGCCCTCATGGATACCTGGCACCAGAGCGGCGATTCCCTGGCCGGCCGCTACCTCGCCGCCCGCCTGCACCCCATTTCGGTGCGGGAATGGTGCGAGCAGCAAGGGGCTAATCCGGCCGAGGCCCTCGACCACCTCGTGGCCCGCGGTGTCTTCCCCGAACCTTGCCTCGCCGAGCGGCCGGAAGACGCCGACCGCTGGCGCCACCAGGTCTTCACCGACCTCATCCGCGAAGACGTGGTGGAATGTGCCCGCCTCCACGAATCAACACCATGCGCCTGTTCGTCGCACTGCTGCGGGAGCGGGTGGGGTCGCCCCCGTCGCTGGCCTCCATCGCCCGGGATCTGGACGTATCGCCCACCACCCTCAAGCGCTACCTCGACATCCTGCGATCGATAAGGGGATCGATAAGGGGCCGGGTTCAGAATCGATACTGCCTACGCATAGCCAGCCCCCAAAGCCGTGGTGCGTCCCCGTTGAGCGCTAGACGACGATTCTTCATTGGTAGACCAGGGTGACAAGATAAAAATGGTCTCCGAATTGCCTTACGGTTGTAGTTCCGCCTTCCGCGTTTTTCCCATCACTTAGCACGACTCCGTCGCTTTCATCATAAATAAGCGAGTAGAAAATATTTGGGGCGGCAGCGCCTCCGGTAGAACCCCAGTCCCACGAATTGTAAATGGGATGAGTTCCTTCAAGCTTGCGAACGCTTTCTTCGTAGCCATGCTTGTTGAGTTTGAAGCGCATCCAATGTGCATCAAAACCTGTGCGTAGCAACAGGAACAGAAGAGGCCATACCAATAGTGGCGCAACTACAACTCGGCCAAGCAGTAGCCATCGCCGATGAATGATATTTCTGGCAATACCTCCAATCCAAATAGCTCCTACGGCAATTGTGGGAATGCCAATGATGGGAACCAGTGCAAACCACAGATTAAATATGCGATCCAGCTCATTAGCGAAAAAATATAGGGCCGCGAGAAGCAGTTGAAGCACGACATGAAATGGCGAGAACAGACTGCCCCAGCCATGCAGCGGACGATGGTTGGTAACGGTGGCCTGACTGTCGGAAGGTCTCATTTTCCGGGGGTTATTCGGGATGTTCGGGCCGGATAATCGGGGTCCACGTTTTTGCCTCTGCCAACCCCTCACCCCACCGTCACCGCCGTCCCGCTCACCGCCACCATCAGCATCCCGTTGGTTTCCCCCAGCACTTCGTAATCGATGTCGATCCCCACCACCGCGTTGGCGCCCAGGGCCTGGGCGGCTTCGCTGAGTTCGGCAAAGGCGGTTTCGCGGGCGGAGCGCAGGGTTTTCTCATAGGCGCCGGCGCGGCCGCCGACGATGTCGCGGATGGCGGCGAACATGTCTTTGAGGAAGTTGGCGCCGATGATGGCTTCGCCGGTGACGACGCCGTGGTAGGCAGTGATGCCGCGGCCTTCGATGGTGGGGGTGGTGGTGAGCAGCATGGCGATTCCTCGGGGGGTCAGAAGGGGAGTTGGACGCCCGGCCAGACGGCTGTGATGGCCCGGCGGAAGCCGGCCTGGATGCGCTCCAGGGCGGCCGGGGTGTCGGCCTCGAAGCGCAGGACAACGACCGGCGTCGTGTTCGACGGCCGGGCCAGGCCGAAGCCGTCGGGGTATTCGACCCGCACGCCGTCGATGGTGATGATTTCGCTGGCCCCCTCGAACTTGCCGGCGGCCTTGAGCTTGTCGATGAGGGCGAAGGGTTCGCCCTCGGCCATCTTGATGTTGAGTTCCGGGGTGCTGGGGGAGTTGGGCAGGGCCTTGAGCACCGGGTTTCCGTTGGCGGCCCGGGCGAGGATTTCGAGGAGCCGGGCCCCCGTGTAGAGGCCGTCGTCGAAGCCATACCAGCGTTCCTTGAAGAAGGTGTGGCCGCTCATTTCGCCGGCGAGCGGGGCGCCGGTTTCCCTGAGCTTCTTCTTCACCAAGGCGTGGCCGGTGTTCCACATGAGGGGCGTGCCGCCGTGCTGACGTATCCAGGGGGCGAGCAGGCGCGTGCATTTCACGTCGTAAATGATCTGCCCACCCGGGACACGGGAGAGCACGTCGGCGGCGAAGAGCATGAGCTGGCGGTCGGGGTAGATGATTTCGCCATCCTTGGTCACCACTCCCAGGCGGTCGCCGTCGCCGTCGAAGGCGATGCCGATTTCGGCGTCGGTGGTTTTCAGCGCGTGGATGACGTCCTCCAGGTTCTCGGGTTTGGAGGGGTCCGGGTGGTGGTTGGGGAAGTTGCCGTCCACCTCGCAGAAGAGGGGCACGATGTCGCAACCGAGGCGCTGGAAGAGTTCCGGCGCCACGGCGCCGGCAACGCCGTTGCCGCAATCCATGACGATTTTCATGGGCCGGGCGAGCTTCACGTCGCCGACGATGCGCTCGATGTAGGCGCTTTTTACGTCGGCGCTGCGTTTCTGCCCCTGGCCGGTGCGCAGGCGGCCTTCCTCGCTGCGCCGTTTGAGGTCCTGGATGGCGTCCAGGGCCAGGGTCTCCCCGCCGACAACCATCTTCAGGCCGTTGTAGTCCGGCGGGTTGTGGCTGCCGGTGACCGAGACGCAGGAATTGCAGCCCAGTTCGTAGGCGGCGAAGTAGGTGACCGGGGTGGGCACGCAGCCCACGTCGATGGCGTCGATGCCGGCGGCGCAGATGCCGTCCATCAGGGCGCCCGCCAGTTCGGGGCCGGAGAGGCGGCCGTCGCGGCCGACTGCGATGGCGGTCTGGCCCTTTTCGGCGGCCAGGGAGCCGAGGGCGTGGCCGATGCGGCGCACCACGTCAGCGGTGAGGGATTTGCCGACGATGCCGCGGATGTCGTAGGCCTTGAAGATTTCGGCGGGCAGGGAAGCGGGTGCGTTGCTCATGGCGTTCTCGTTATGACGTTGCGGAATTGAAGAAGTGTAAGAGCCTTTGGGGCAGCCAGTCCAGATGACCGGGGAAGGCGCCGCTGACGAAACCGACGTGGCCGCCGGCAGCGGGCTGCTCGAGGATGACACCGGGTCCGACTTCGCCCGGGCCGGGCAGGTAGCGGGCGGGCAGGAATGGATCGTTGCGTGCATTCAGCACCAGGGCTGGAATACGAATATGGGCCAGCCAGGGCTTGCTGGAGCAGCGTGCCCAGTAGTCATCTGCGCCGGCGAAACCGTGCAGGGGGCCGGTGACGGCGTCGTCGAACTGATGGAGATTGCGGGCGGCTTCCATGCGCAGGGCGTCGAAGATGCCGGGGAATTGTTGCAGACGTTGGCGGGAGACGGCTTTGAGCGTGTTCAGGAAGTGGCGGGTATAGACACGGTTGAAGCCCCGGGCCAGGTGGTGGCCGCAGGCGGCGAGGTCGAGGGGGGCGCAGACGGCGGCGATGGCTTGCACGTGGTGGGCGGCGTCGACGCCGCGTTCTCCGGCCCATTTGAGCAGCGCGTTGCCCCCCAGGGAAACGCCGGCGGCGAAGAGCGGACGGCCGCCGTTTTCTGCGCCGAGCCGGGCGAGAATCCAGTCAATTTCTTCGGAATCGCCGGAATGGTAGGCTCGCGGCCGGCGATTGAGCTCGCCGGAGCAGCCGCGGAAGTGGGGCAGGGCCAGTCGCCAGCGGGACGCCCTGCAGACGTGGGCGAGCGCGGCGGCATAGGGGCTGCGGGAACTGCCTTCCAGGCCGTGGAAAAGCACCAGCAGTGGGCGGTCGGGCGGGCCGTCCAGGCGGTCCACGTCAACGAAGTCGTCGTCCGGGGTGGCCCAGCGCTCGCGCCGAGTGAGGGGCAAAGGAGGGCGGATGGCCCGGGGCCACAGGGTCTGGGCGTGGCCGCCCGGCAGCCAGGCGGGAGCGGCGTAGGGGGTCAATGCAGGGTGTGCGAACCCGCTTCCTGGACCTGCGCCTGGGCCAGGGCCTGGTCGTCCCCGGCGGCAGAGGCATGGCGGGCGACCAGGCGCCAGCCGTGGGCGCCGCGGGTATAGACGTGGGTGACGTGCAGAGTGCCCTGGGCTTCCGGATTGTCGCCCAGGTACAGGGTTTCGGTCAGGTGATGCACGGCGAGAACCATCCCCTGCCAGTGGTGGCGCAACTCGGTGCGCACGCGCAGCCGGCTGTTGGCCAGGATTTGCCGCCAGCTTTCGCGGATGAGCGGCAGTTCCGCGATGCGGGCGCCAGTGGGGTGGACGCAGACCACGTCCTCGTCTTCGGCCCAGGTGAGGATGAAACTGTCCAGATCACTCCGGGCAAGGGATTCATAAAAGGCGGTTTCCACGTCTTCCGGGCTGGGGAAATGGTTGGGCTTGGTCATGGGGACAGGTGGGCGAGACAGGCGGCGAGGATGCGGTCCGGTTCGAGGCGCTGGAGGCAGTCCAGGTGGCCCAGGGGACATTGGCGCTTGAAGCAGGGGCTGCACGACAGCCCGAGGCTGACAATGGTAGCGCGTTCGCTCAGGGGCGGGGTGAAACCGGGGGAAGACGAACCGTAGAGCGCCACCAGCGGGCGATCCAGTGCGGCGGCGACGTGCATGAGGCCGGAATCGTTGCACACCACGAGTTCCGAGAGGGCTAGGAGGTCGATGGCCTGGTCCAGCCCCGTGGTTCCGCAGAGATTGCGGCAGGCGCCCGCCGCCTGGGCGACGATGGCGTCGCCCACCGCCTTGTCCTTGCCCGAGCCGAAGAGCCAGACGGTATGGCCGCGGGCCGCGAGATCCCGGGCCAGACGGGCGAAGTGGGCCTCGGGCCAGCGTTTGGCAGGGCCGTATTCGGCGCCGGGGCAGAAGGCCACGAGGCGGGTGGGCGGTACGAGGCCCAGGGACGCTAGGGCTTCCGCCTGCTGAGTCGGGGAAGAGAGCAGCAGGGGCGGCCCGATGGGGCGGGGCAGGGGGGCGCCGGGGGACTCGGCGAGCTGGGCGAAGCGCTCCACCATGAGGGGCAGGGCGGCCTTGTCCAGGCGGTGGCGGCGGTTGATGAGGCCGTAGCGCGATTCACCGATGAAGCCCACACGCTCCGGGATGCCCGCCAGGAAAGGGACCAGGGCCGACTTGAGCGAATTGGGCAGGACGTAGGCCCGGTCGTAGTGGCGCTCCTTCAGGCTGCGGGCCAGGCGCCAGCGGGCCTTGAGGGAAGTCTCGCCGTGCCCGAAGGGGCTGTCGACGATGGCGGCGATTTCCGGCATGCGCCGTAGAACCGGGGCCACCCATCGGGGCGCCAGGGCGTCCAGTTGCAGGCCGGGCGTTGCTTGCAGCAGCCGCCGGAAGAGCGGCTGGGCCATCACCGCATCGCCGATCCAGGAAGGCGCGACCACCAGCGCGCGGGGCGCGGGAGTGGGGTGAGCGGTGAGCGGTGGGGCGGGCGGGGGAGGGGCGGCCAAGATGGCTAACCGGAAGAAAGGCTTTTACACCTCGCCCTTCAGTCCCCGCTCAATGATGTCCCTTGGGCAGTTCGCCCTTGAAGACGTACCTGGTGCTGCAATAGGGGCAGACCACTTCGCCGGTCTTGGTGGCATCCAGGAAGACGCGGGGATGCTGGCACCACAGCGGCGAACTGGGTTGCGGGCAGTGCAGGGGCAGGTCGTGGGCGTCGATGTCGACGGTGCGGGTGTTGTCGGCCATGGTGGTTTCTCCCTGGGTCGGTTTAGACGTGGGCCAGCCAGCCGCCGTGTTCGGCGGAGCGGCCATAGACCACGTCGAAATACTTGGCTTGCAGGCGGCCGGTGATCGGGCCGCGGCGGCCGATGCCGATCTGGCGGCCATCGAGTTCCCGAATCGGGGTCACTTCGGCGGCGGTGCCGGTGAAGAAGGCTTCGTCGGCCGCGTAGACCTCGTCGCGGGTGATGCGCTTTTCCAGCACCGGAATGCCCATCTCCTCGGCCAGTTGCAGCACCGTGGCGCGGGTGATGCCTTCCAGACAGGACGTGAGGTCCGGCGTGTAAAGCTTGCCCTTCTTGACGATGAAGAGGTTCTCGCCGGCACCCTCGGCCACGTAGCCTTCCGGGTCCAGCAGCATGGCTTCGTCGTAGCCGTCGTTGGTGGCTTCGTTGTTGGCCAGGATGGAATTGATGTAATGGCCGCAGGCCTTGGCGCGCACCATGCTGATATTGACGTGGTGCCGGGTGAAGCTGGAAGTCTTGACGCGAATGCCGCGCTCCAGGCCTTCTTCTCCCAGGTAGGCACCCCAGGGCCAGGCGGCGATGGCGATATGCACCTTGGCGCCCTTGGGGGAGACGCCCAGCTTTTCAGAGCCGTAGAAGGCCAAGGGGCGCAGGTAGCCGGATTCCAGCTTGTTGGCGCGGATGACTTCCTTCTGGGCCTCGTTGATGGTGGCTTTGTCGAAGGGCATGGCCATCTGGAAGATGTGGGCCGAGTTGAACAGGCGGTCGGTGTGATCTTCCAGGCGGAAGATGGCGGTGCCGGACTCGGTCTTGTAGGCGCGCACACCTTCGAAGACGCCCATGCCGTAATGCAGGGAATGGGTAAGGACATGGGTGGTGGCGTCCCGCCAGGGCACCAGCTTGCCGTCGTACCAGATGAATCCGTCGCGATCCGCCATGGACATTTTGGGTGTCTCCGTCTTGCTGCCGAAAGCCCGACATTCTAGCCGATTTCCTCGGGTAAAATCGCCGCTTTGGCCCCTGGCGGCGAGCGTTAAACGAGCAGGATCTTGAGCGAAAAGAACGTCTGGAAACCCAATGTGACCGTGGCCGCCGTGGTGCAGCGCGACGGCCGCTTCCTCCTGGTGGAGGAGGAAACCGAGGCTGGCCTGGCCTTCAACCAGCCGGCGGGCCACCTGGAAAGGGGTGAGGCCCTCGTCAATGCCGTCGCCCGGGAAGCCCTGGAAGAAACGGCCTATCACTTCCGTCCCACCCATCTGGTCGGGATCTACACCTGGCGCCACCCCACCCGGGATATCACCTACCTGCGCTTCGCTTTTGGCGGCGACTTGGTGGGTTGGGAGGCGGATCGGCCCCTGGATGCCGGCATCGTTGCCGCCCATTGGCTGTCGCCCGAGGAAATCCGGCGCGAAGCGGGCCGCCACCGCAGTCCCCTGGTGCTGCGCTGTATCGAGGATTGTCTGGCCGGGTGTGCATATCCGCTGGAAATCCTTACCCACTACGGATGATTCCGCGCCTCTTGCTGCTCTTTGCCCTGGCAGGACCGGCCCTTGCCGAGCAGCGGGTCGCGGTCTGCTACAACTGGGATTGCGCGGCCCAGGCCGAGGTGGTGTTCGACGATTACCAGTGGCTCGAAGCCACGCGCCTCCTGGCCCTGGCGAACAATGCGGCAGGGGAGCGCGCCCTGCTCGCCCAGTCCCTGGGCAGGCTGTATCGCTGGGCCGGCGAGCAGACGCCCATCCGCCACGACCTCGCCGGCAACGGCGCCGACGGAGACCTGGACGGGCGCATGGACTGTATCGACCATTCGACCACCACGACCCGCCTGCTGCGCCTCCTGGAGGCTTACGGTGCCCTGCACTGGCACCGGGTTGGGGAACCCGCAAGGCGGACCCACTACCTAGTGGCGCAGCATTTTGCCGCGGTGATCGAGGAGCAGGCGAGCGGCGAGTCCTACGCCGTGGATAGCTGGTTTGTGGATAACGGGCAGCCGGTGGTCATCCTGCCGCTGGCCGCCTGGATGGAAGGAGAAGGTTCCAGTGTCGAGTAAAACCGTGGTCGTCGGGCTCTCCGGCGGTGTCGATTCCTCCGTGGCGGCGCTGCTCTTGAAGCGCCAGGGCTGGAAAGTCATTGGTCTGTTCATGAAAAACTGGGAGGACGACGACAGCGAGGAGTACTGCTCGTCCCGCCAGGACCTCATCGACGTCATGAGTGTCGCCGACCGTATCGGCATCGACGTGGAAGTGGTCAATTTTTCCGTCGAGTACCGGGAGCGGGTGTTCGCTGAATTCCTCCGGGAGTACCAGGCAGGGCGCACGCCCAACCCGGATATTCTGTGTAATTCGGAAATCAAGTTCCGTGCTTTCCTCGACCATGCCCTCGCCCTGGGGGCCGACCGGATCGCCACCGGCCATTACGCCGGGGTAAGGGAATTCGACGGCAGGTTCCAGCTCTTGAAGGCCGAGGACGGCAGCAAGGATCAGAGCTATTTCCTTTACCGCTTGAATCAGGGGCAACTCTCGAAGACCCTATTTCCTCTCGCGGCGCTCTACAAGCGCGAGGTGCGCAGGATCGCCGAGGCCGAGGGCCTGCACGTCGCCGCCAAGAAGGACTCCACCGGCATCTGCTTCATCGGTGAACGGCCCTTCAAGGAATTCCTCATGCGCTACCTGCCGCCGCAGAAGGGCGAAATCCGCCGCCTCGACGACGGCAAGGTGCTGGGGGAACACGACGGTCTCATGTACCACACCCTGGGGCAGCGTAAAGGGCTGCTGATCGGCGGCGTCAAGGAAAAGGGCCAGCCTGGCGGTGGCGACCACGACGCCTGGTTCGTCGCCGGCAAGGACATGGAGAAGAACGTCCTCTACGTCGTCCAGGGCCACGAGCACCCCGCCCTCTACCGGGACGTCCTGGTGGCGGAGCAGCTTTCCTGGGTCTCCGGCCAGGCGCCCCACACCCATTGGGTTTACACCGCCAAGCCTCGCTATCGCACGGCCGACCAGCCCTGTGAAGTGGAGCGGGTCGATGGCGAAGGCGCCGAAATTCGTTTTGCCGAGCCCCAGTGGGCGCTGACTCCCGGTCAGTCGGTGGTGCTCTACGAATCTCGCGTCTGCCTGGGGGGCGGCGTCATTCGCTGAGTGCCGGGAAAAATCCGTTCGCCTCCGCGCGTCATGCCCGGCGGTGTCCGAATGTTTCACGATCGCTGACCGCTGCGCAGGTTTATGGCAAGATCATTGCTCGCCAAGCCAGCGCTCTCCATGTCCGAAAACGGTTCAGAAATCCTGCAAGCCCTGATCTCCCGCGTCGCCCTCGGTGATCAGGGCGCCTTGCGCGTGCTCTACGAGCGCACGTCGGCGCATCTGTTCGGGGTCATCCTCCGTATCTCCCGGCGGCAGGATCTCGCCGAGGAGCTGTTGCAGGAGACTTACGTGAGCGCATGGCACAACGCCGCCGGGTACAGCGCCAGCCAGGGGCAGCCGATGACCTGGCTGATCAGCATCGCCCGCAACAAGGCTCTAGATCAGGTACGCAGCGCTCCCGCCCGGCGCGAGACCGAACTGCCGCGGGACGAGGACGGGCTGGAGCGCGACATCCCCGACGACGGCCACGACCCTCTCACCTTGCTGGAAAGCGCCGGCGACACCCTGGCCATCCGCCAGTGCCTGGAATCCGCCGATGCCCGCCACCGCCAGAGCCTGGCCCTGGCCTACTACCACGGCCTTTCCCACAGTGAAGTGGCGGAACGCATGGCAGCGCCTCTGGGCACCGTCAAAGCGTGGGTGCGGCGCGGTCTGGAATCCCTGAAACGCTGCCTGGAGGCCGGCGGCCTCCAGGGCGCCGACTCGGCATGAACTACGACCGCCCCCCGCTCCTCGACCATCTGGCGTCCCAGTATGCCCTGGGCACCCTCGCTCCCCGGGCACGCCATCGCTTCCGGCGCCATCTGCTGCGCAGCCTGCCGGCGCGGAACGCGCTGGAGGCCTGGGAGCGGCGCCTCGGGGGGCTGGCCGTTGCCGTGCCGCCGGTCGCCCCGCCCGAGAGCGTATGGCCGGGCATCGCCCGCCGTCTGCCGGGGGCGCGTCAACCCGAACAAGCCGGCCGGCCGGCCCCGCGCAGCCGTTGGCTGGCCTGGGCCAGTCCCCTGCTGGGGGTGGCCTTCGGCCTCGTCGCCAGCATCGCCCTGGTGGTGCACATGCCGGAACGTTTCGTCGGCCTCGATCAACTCGCCCAGCGCGAGCAATCCCTGCCGCAAAGCTATATCGGCCTGCTCCTCGACGCCGAGGGCCGGCCGACGGTGCTGGCCAGCGCGACGCGCCACGGCCGGCGCCTGACCTTCAAAGTGCTTCGCCCGGTGGAACTGCCAGCCGGCCGGGTCCTGCAATTGTGGGGCCTGCCCCGGGACAAGGCGGGCACGGCCCTGCCGCCCATTCCCCTGGGTCTGGTTCCTGCCAAGGGGGCCGGCGCGGTGATGCTCGACGACACGGCAGAACGTCTGCTCGCCAACGTTGCCCAACTCGCGGTGACGGTGCAGGACGCCCCGGCCCGGCCCGGCGATGCGCCCGGTGAGTTCCTGCTGAAGGGTCATTGCGTCAAACTCTGGTGACCCTGCATCCGATCCGCGGGCACCCCCGTAAGTGGGGCCACGGGATAGATAAACCCCGTTCATCCTCAACCGAACAGGAGATCACCATGAAGCGCATCGTCATCGCCACCGCCCTTGTCGCCCTCGCCGGCCTGGTCCAGGCCAACCCCACCGTCGAGAAGGACGGCGTTCTGACTAACAAGGAAGGCCGCACGCTCTACACCTTCGACAAGGACTCCAGCGGCAAGAGTAATTGCAGCGGAGGCTGCGCGGCGGCCTGGCCCCCCTTCGCGGTGGCCAATCCGGCCCTGGCCGGTGGCGATTTCAGTATCGTCGCCCGGGAAGACGGCGGCACCCAGTGGGCCTTCAAGGGCAAGCCCCTCTATTTCTTCGCTGGCGACACCAAGCCGGGCGAACGCAATGGTGACGGCCAGGGAGGCACCTGGCACGTGGCTGCGCCGGGGAAGAAGCCTGCCCCGTCCGGTCCGGCTGTTCCCTCGGCCTATTGATCCTGGAATTCGCGTTTCGCCGCCGGGCACCGTCTCACCCAGCGACAGTGCAGTCCTGAACCAAGGTGCGGGGCACAGGGCAAGGGATCTCGGCCGCTTACCCGCCGCGCAGAAGTTCCGCACCCCCTTTGCCGGCTGAAACGCTGCAAATACCTAGGGTTGGCGGGTGCGCGGAGGTGGGCTTGAAATTTGTGAAGCGTCCCTCCGTCACCCTCTCGTATCTGCGGGTCAGAACGAGGGTGACGGGCCAGGTACCACGCTTTACTCGCGCGGCACAGTGTCGGCGAAGGACGCCCGGTGCATCAGCTTGTCGTAGAGCTTGGCCAGATTGGGGTGGGTGCTCTGCCAGTCGATGTCGGGAAAGCGGAAGGCCAGGTAGCCCAGGGAAACCCCCACGGCCAGGTCGGCCAGGGAAATGTGGGTGCCCGTGCAGTAGGTCTTTTCGCCCAGTTCCTCGGACATGAATTCCAGGCCGCGGACGATCTTGGCCCGCTGGCGTTCGATCCAAGTGGGACTTTGTTCCTTCTTGGGCCGCTTGGCTTCCACAAAAGCCGTGGCGGCCGCCTCGCACACGCCGTCGGCCAAGGCTTCCCAGCGCTTCACCTCGATGCGTTCTCGATTGGGGCTCGGGAAGAGCTTGTTGTTCGGGGTGACGCTGTCGACGTACTCGACGATGACCCGGGAGTCGAACAGGGGGGTGTCATCGTCCAGCAGCAGGACGGGGATCTTGCCCAGGGGGTTGTAGTCAGGAACCTTGCTGTCCTCTGTCCAGGGGGACTCGACCTCGAAGTCGTAATCGATCTTCTTTTCTGCCAGGACGATGCGAACCTTGCGGACAAACGGGCTGGTCAGGGAGCCGATCAGCTTCATGGTTTTTCTCGTAGGTGATCCGTTTTTGGGGTGGGCGGATTATAGCCTACCGACCCCCACTTTACGGTGCTCGAGCATTTCACGGTCATCGGGAATTTCCCTGCCGTTTGCTGCGATGCAGCGCGGACGGATAAAATGGCGCCCTTTTCCGCCCCCCGGACGCTGCCATGACTGCCACCCTCCTTACGGCCCTTTCCCCTCTCGATGGCCGCTACGCCGGCAAGGTCGATGCCCTGCGCGAGCATTTTTCGGAATTCGGCCTCATCGGCGCCCGCCTGAAAGTGGAGATCGAATGGCTCAAGGCACTGGCCGCCGAGCCTCATTTTAGCGAGATCGCCGCTTTCTCCCCGGCGACAGTGGCGGAACTGGATGCTCTGGTGGCCAATTTCGGCCCCGAGCAGGCCGCCGAGGTGAAAGCCATCGAGGCCACCACCAACCACGACGTCAAGGCTCTGGAGTACTGGATCAAGGGTAAGACCAAGGCCAACGCCGAGGTGGTGAAGGTCAGCGAGTTCATCCACTTCGCCTGCACCTCGGAAGACATCAACAACCTGTCCCATGCCCTGATGTGCAAGGGCGCCCGGGAGGCGGCCCTGTTACCGGCCCTGGATCAGGTCATCGCCAAGCTGCGGGAACTGGCCCACGCCCACGCCGAAGTGCCGATGATGAGCCGCACCCACGGCCAGCCGGCGACGCCCACCACCCTGGGTAAGGAAATGGCCAACGTGGCCTACCGCCTGCAACGAGCCCGTGCCCGCATCGCCGGCGTCGAGTTGCTGGGCAAGATCAACGGCGCCGTCGGCAACTACAACGCCCATCTGGCGGCCTATCCGGGCTACGACTGGGAGGGTTTTGCCAAGCGCTTCGTCGAATCCCTGGGGCTCACATTCAATCCCTACACCATCCAGATCGAACCCCACGACGCCCTGGCCGAACTGTTCGACGCCTTTGCCCGGGCCAACAGCATCCTCATCGACCTGGACCGGGATATCTGGGGCTACATCTCCCTCGGTTTCTTCAAGCAGAAGGTGAAGGCCGGCGAAATCGGTTCTTCCACCATGCCCCACAAGGTCAATCCCATCGATTTCGAGAACTCCGAGGGCAACCTGGGTCTGGCCAATGCCGTGCTCAAGCACCTGGCCGAGAAGCTGCCCATTTCCCGCTGGCAGCGTGATCTCACCGACTCCACCGTGCTGCGCAACATGGGTGTCGGCCTCGGCTACACGCTGCTGGCCTACGATTCGCTGCTCAAGGGCCTGGGCAAGCTGGAAATCAACGCCGACCTCATGCGTGCCGACCTGGACGCCAACTGGGAACTGCTGGCCGAGCCCATCCAGACCGTCATGCGCCGCTACGCGGTGCCCGAGGCCTACGAAAAACTGAAGGAATTGACCCGCGGCACCCGGGTTTCCCGCGCAGGCATGCAGGCCTTCGTGGCCACCCTGGCCATCCCCGACGCCGCCAAGGCCGAACTGCTCAAGCTGACGCCCTGGGATTACACGGGCAAGGCTGCGGAGCTGGCCAAACGCATCTGAATGGGACGACCCCCACGCTCGCTGTGCTCGCTGCCCCCCAGGGGGGGCGCAGGCCTTCCTTGGGTCGGCCCGGCGAAAGGCCTGGTTGGAACGACCCCCACGCTCGCTGTGCTCGCTGCCCCCCGGGGGGGCGCAGGCCTTCCTTGGGTCGGCCCGGCGAAAGGCCTGGTAGTCAGTCCAATGGGTTCAGCACCGTTCGGCACGCCCCGCATTCCCGCCGTCGCGCATCCTCGCCAGGGCTTCGGCTATGGCTGGGGTTCGCTTCGCGCGACCGGGGCGCGGATGGGCGCCTCGGTATTCACGCCAACCAATTTGACGGACTACTAGCCCATGCAATGCGGAAAATGCGGGAAGGAAGTGCCGGAGGGCGCCCTCTACTGCCCCTTCTGTGTCGGCGAGCTCAAGACGACCGAGCGCGACGTCATCGTGGGAGGCGTCAAGGGAGGCCTTCTCGGCCTGACCGTCGGCCTAGTGCCGGCGCTCGTCCTCCTCTACCTCTTCGGCGCCGAGCGGGGAATCAAGGCCATCGTCTTTGCGTTGCCCGTCGCCACCTTCACCACCGGCCTCATCCTCGGCATGGTCAGGGCCAAACAGGACTGGAAATGAGTCAATTCGCAGAAAACTTGAAGAAACTTCCCGGGATTTCCCATCTTGCAGCCCTGAATCTCCTCGATGCAGAGGGCAATCTCGTTGCCACCATCGAGAACAAGTCCGGCAGCCAGGGTTCGCTCGCCGTCTATAACCACCTGGCCCAGACTTACGGCGCCATCACGGCAGAGGCGGCGAAGATGGGGCTGGAACTCTTCGCCGAGCATAGCGAGGACGAGCGCAGCAATCCGGGCAAGCACCCCAACATCGCCCGCCTGCTCAGGATCGAAGCCGGGGAAGCGGCGCTGCGGGTCAAGCACGTCTTCGCCGTGTGACCCGGCGTCGCGCCGCCGGGTGGCCGAAGCAAAACGGGCGCCCGCAGGCGCCCGTTTGCGGAGCCCTCGCCGCTCAGACGACGGCACCCTCCTCGTTGGCGCCTTCGATGACCTTCTTCTGGGTGATGAACTGTTCCCGGGAGACCCCCAGCCACATGACCAGGGGGCTGGCCACCAGGACCGAGGAGTAGATGCCGAAGCAGATGCCGATGGTCAGGGCGAGGGAGAAGTAGTAGAGGGTTTCCCCGCCGAAGACGAGCATGGACAGCACCATCAACTGGGTCGAGCCGTGGGTGATGATGGTGCGGCTGATGGTGCTGGTAATGGCGTGGTCCAGCACCTGGGGGGTGGAGAGGCCGCGTTTTTTCTTGAAGGTTTCCCGCACCCGGTCGAAGACCACCACGGATTCGTTGACCGAATAGCCCAGTACCGCGAGCACCGCGGCCAGAACGGAAAGCGAGAATTCCCACTGGAAGGCGGCGAAGAAGCCGAGGATGATGACCACGTCGTGCAGGTTGGCGATGATGGCCGAAACCGAGAAGCGCCATTCGAAGCGGAAGGCGAGGTAGACGACGATGCCGATGACGACCAGCAGCAGGGCCATGGCACCGTTTTCCGCCAGTTCCTTGCCTACCTGGGGGCCGACGAATTCGACCCGACTCAAGCGGGCGCCGGGCGCATCGGCTTCCAGGGATTTCATGACGGCTTCCCCAAGCTGGGCCGTGTTCTGGTCGGCCTTGAGGGGGAGGCGGATCATCACGTCCTGGGAGGAGCCGAAATTCTGCACCGCGTAGTCGGTGAAACCGGACTTGCCCAAGGCGCCGCGAATTTTCTCCAGGTCGGCCGCCTGTTGATACTGAACTTCGATCAGGGTGCCGCCGGTGAATTCCACCGACAGGTGCAGGCCCTTGGCAAACAGAAAGAGCACCGCCACGATGAAGGTCACCAGGGAGATGATGTTGAACTTCAGCGCGTGGCGCATGAAGGGGATGTCGTTCCTGATGCGGAAAAATTCCATGTCCGTTTCCCCTTACTTGGTGCCGTTGCCGGCGAGGCCCGGCTTCCAGACCGAGCCGATGGCGACCCTGGCCAGCTTCTTCTGGCGGCCGTAGACGAGATTGACCAGGGCCCGGGAGACGACTACCGACGAGAAGATGGAGGTCAGAATGCCCAGGCAATGGACCACCGCGAAGCCGCGCACCGGGCCGGAGCCGAAAATGAGGAGCGCCAGGCCGGCGATGAGGGTGGTGATGTTCGAATCCAGGATGGTGCCGAAGGCCCGTTCGTAGCCTTCCGAGATGGCGCCTTGGGGGGGCACTCCGTTGCGCAGTTCCTCGCGGATGCGTTCGTTGATCAGCACGTTGGCGTCGATGGCCATGCCCAGGGTGAGCGCGATGGCGGCGATGCCGGGCAGCGTGAGGGTCGCCTGAAGAAGGGACAGGAGCGCGACTAGGAAGAGCAGGTTGGAAGCCAGGGCGATGACCGAGATGACGCCGAACATCTGGTAATAAGCAATCATGAACACGGCGATGGCCGCGAAGCCCCATAGGGTCGAATGGAAGCCCTTCTTGATGTTTTCGGCGCCCAGGCTGGGGCCTATGGTGCGTTCCTCGATGATGTCCATGGGCGCGGCCAGGGACCCGGCGCGCAGCAACAGGGCTGTGTCGTTGGCTTCGACGGTGTTCATGCGGCCGGAAATCTGCACCCTGCCGCCGCCGATTTCGGTGCGGATGACGGGGGCGGTGATGACCTCGCCCTTGCCCTTCTCGATGAGCAGGATGGCCATACGCTTGCCCACGTTCTCCCGGGTGATGTCCTTGAAGATACGTGCCCCGGCAGAGTCGAGGTTGAGGTGGACGGCAGGCTCGTTGGTCTGATTGTCGAAGCCGGGCTGGGCGTCGGTCAGGCGGTCTCCGGTGAGGACCACCTGCTTTTTCACCACCAGGGGCGACCCGCCCCGCTCGGTATAGAGTTCGGTGCCGAAAGGCGGGTTGCCGGCCAGGGCGGCTTCCAGGACGCCGGGAGCGTCGTCCACCATGCGGATTTCCAGGGTCGCGGTGCGGCCCAGGATGTCCTTGGCCTTGGCCGTGTCCTGCACGCCGGGCAACTGGACGACGATGCGGTCGCTGCCCTGCTGCTGAATCACCGGCTCGGCGACGCCCAGTTCATTGATGCGGTTGTGCAGGGTGGTGATGTTCTGCTTGAGGGCGAATTCGCCCAGGCGTTTGAGCGCTTCCGGTTTCAGGGTGGCGACTAGACGGAGGTCGCTGCCTTCGCCCTGTTCGACAAGGGCGAGATCAGGTTGGGCATCCGTGAGGGTCGTGCGGGACTTGTCGCGGGTCTCCGCGTCGCGGAAGCGGATCACCAGACGTTCGCCCTCGCGGCTCACGCCGGCGTGGCGGACGTTCTTGTCGCGCATCAGGGTGCGCACATCGGCGCCGACGGAGTCGAGGCGCTTGGTCAGGGCCCCCTTCATGTCCACCTGGAGCAGGAAGTGCACGCCCCCGCGCAGGTCCAGGCCCAGGTACATGGGCAGGGCATGCAGGCCGGTCAGCCAGGACGGCGAGGCCGTGAGCAGGTTCAGGGCGATGACGTAATGGGGGTCGGCGGTGTCCGGGTTGAAGGTCTTTTCCAGGGCGTCCTTGGCCTTCAACTGCGTATCGGTGTCCTTGAAGCGGGCCTTGACCCCATTGAAATCGAGTTGAATGCCGTCGTGGACGATGCCCGCCGCCTTGAGCGCCTCCTCGGCCCGGGCCAGGGTCTTGTCGTCGGTCTTCAGGGTCGCCTTGGCGCTGGAGACCTGCACCGCGGGCGACTCGCCGAAGAAATTGGGCAGGGTATAGACGAAGCCCAGCACGAGCGCCACGGCGACGACGATGTATTTCCAGAGGGGGTAGCGATTCATGGTGCGAGCGGGAAGGGAAAAGGGGGAAAGGAGAAGGGAAGGGCGACGGGAAGGTGACCCTTCCCCCTAAGGCTTCCCTCTTCCCCGGGTCACAGACCCTTGAGGGTGCCCTTGGGGAGCAGGTTGGCCACCGCGGTCTTTTGCACGATGACTTCGACGGCGCCGTCCTTGCCTTCCGAGACATCCACGTGCAGGAAATTTTCGCCCACCTTGGTGACACGGCCGGCCAGGCCCCCCTGGGTGACGATCTCGTCGCCCTTCTGCAGGGCTTCGACCATGGTCTTGTGCTCCTTGGCCTTCTTCATCTGGGGGCGGATCATCATCAGCCAGACGATGGCGAACATGGCCACCATCATGATGAGGCCGGTATAGTCGGCGCCGCCGGCGGGGGCCGCGGCCTGGGCGTGGGCAAGGCTGATCATGGGGGGTTTTCCTCGAAGCGGTCGAAACGAAAGGCGGCATTCTAGCACCGGTCATGGAATGCCACCTTGACGGTCCCGCCGGAACGCTTCCTGCCACGGCCCGAAACGGCCGGTCTCGATGGCCCCGCGCATTTCCGCCATGAGGGTCTGGTAGTAATGCAGATTGTGGATGGTGTTGAGCATGGACCCCAGGATTTCCCCGGCCCGGAAAAGGTGGTGGAGATAGGCCCGGGTGAATTGGGTGCAGGTGCTGCAGGTGCAGGATGGGTCGAGGGGGCCGGTATCGTTCCTGAAACGGGCGTTCTTGATCTTGACGTCGCCGAAGCGGGTGAACAGGTGGCCGTTCCTGGCGTTGCGGGTGGGCATCACGCAGTCGAACATGTCGATGCCGGCCGTCACGGCTTCCACCAGGTCTTCCGGCGTGCCGACCCCCATCAGGTAGCGGGGCTTCCCGGCGGGCAGGCGTGGTGCCGTGTGGGCGAGGATGCGCGACATGTCTTCCTTCGGCTCGCCCACCGAAAGGCCGCCGATGGCCATGCCGTCGAAGCCGATCCCGTCCAGTCCGGCGAGGGATTCTTCGCGCAGATCCTCGTACATGCCCCCCTGCACGATGCCGAAGAGGGCGTTTCCATTGCCCAGACGTTCGTGCTCGTCCCTGGAGCGCCTCGCCCAACGCAGCGAGAGCCGCATGGACTTGGCGGCTTCCTCGTGGCTGGCCGGGTAGGGCGTGCACTCGTCGAAAATCATGACGATGTCGGAATTGAGCCCGTGCTGGATGCGCATCGATTCTTCCGGGGTCAGGAAGAGTTTGGCGCCGTCGATGGGGGAAGAGAACTTCACGCCCTCCTCGCCGATCTTGCGCAGGGCGCCCAGGGAAAAGACCTGGAAGCCTCCCGAATCGGTGAGGATGGGCCTGTCCCAGTTCATGAAGCGATGCAGGCCCCCGTGGGCGCGGACCACGTCGAGTCCTGGCCGCAGCCAGAGGTGAAAAGTGTTGCCCAGGCAGATCTGCGCTCCGATTTCGGCGAGGGACTGCGGCGTCATGGCCTTGACCGTGCCGTAGGTGCCCACGGGCATGAAGACCGGGGTCTCGACGCTGCCGTGGGCGAGGTCAAGGCGGCCGCGGCGCGCAGCGCCGTCGGTGGTGAGGAGTTCGAAGTGCATGGCAGCTTGATTTTTATGAATTTTTTGCGCAAATCAGAGCTTCTTGCGCTGGGTGCGTGATTGTATAGATTGTCTACGCTATCGTTGAGCCCTGATGCTGACACGCCTCGTTTCCCGCCTGTTGATTGTGGTCATGCTGTTGACCGTCTTCTCGCCGAGTTTCGGCTGGGACGCGACCGGCGGCATGGCCGCGCACGAGCACCCGGTGGCGCTGGCCGACGACCACGGCCATGACCATGATCACGCGGCGCCGGGCGACGCTTGTCCCGGCTGCGATGACCACGCCCAGGCAGACTGCGACGAAGCGCAGCATCATTGTTGTCCGGGCCATGTCCTGGGTCACATGCCGGGCGGCCTGGCAGCCGCTCCTCGTCTGCTGCTGGTCGACGGGGGCGATGCCGCGTTCGACACCCCGCCGCGACCCTTTTCCTCGCGCATCCCCGAAGGGCTCGAACGCCCCCCCAGAGTCGCCGCCTGATCCGCGGCGGCTTGCCTCGTCCCTGAATCCCTGAAGGTCCGCGTCGCTACGCGGGCCGGTGCGGCATGCCGCCGGTTGATGTCATCCAGCAACCGGAGGGAACCCCATGCGAATCGTTTGCGGCCTCGCGCCCATTCTGTTTTACGGCCTCTTCGCCAGCGCTTCGGCCCAGGGCGAGACGGCCCTTGCCCGTACCTTTGCCGAAGCCTGGCAGCGCCAGCCAGTCGCCGCTGCGCTGCACGAGCGCCAGCGGGGAGCAGCCGCCCTGCGTGCCGCCGCCGATGCCTGGACGGCAGCGCCGCCCAGCGTCGAGATCGGCACCCGCAGCGACCGCTTCAACCGCCGTAACGGCGCCCGCGAAAATGAAATCGGCCTCGTCCTTCCCCTCTGGCTGCCCGGTGAACGCAGTGGCAGCCAGGCCCTGGCCGCTGCCGAGGCCGACGTGGCGGCCGGACGCGGCGAGATGCAGCGCCTGCGCCTGGCCCAGGTGCTGCGGGAGAGCTGGTGGGGCTGGCAGAGCGCCCGCAACGAGTTGGCGCTGGCCGGCGAGCGGCTTGCCGCGGCGGCCCGCCTGCGCGATGACGTGGCCCGCCGCTTTGCCGCCGGCGACCTGTCGCGGGCCGATCTCAACCAGGTTGCCGGGGCGCTGGCCCAAAGCCAGGCCCAGCAGGCCGAAGCGCAGGCCGTCGAACTGGGCCTGCGGCATCGGCTGGAGAGCCTGAGCGGCCGGCCGGTTGGCGATGTCGAGGTGCAGTACGAGCCGGAGCCGGCCGCCGCACCGGCCGAGCATCCGGCCTTGCGGGAACTGGCGGCGCAGAGCGAGGTAGCGCGCCGTCAAGTCGATCTGGCCCGGGCGCAGGGGCGGGCCAATCCGGAGTTGATGCTGTCGACGCGCAGTGATCGCGCCGCCTATGGGGAGCGCAGCGAACAGACCTGGGCTCTGGCGCTGCGCGTTCCCTTCGGCGCCGGGCCACGCCAGGACGCACGGGTGGCGACGGCCAATGCCGAGGCCATCGAGGCCGGTGTCGAACTCGAGCGGGAACGGGAACGCCTGGGCCTGGAGGCCGCCGCCCTGCGGGCCCAGGTCGCGGCGGCCCGCCGCCAATTGGCGGCGGCCGAACAGCGCGCCGGTCTGGCGCGGGAAAACCGCGGCTTCTACGAGAAATCCTTCCGCCTCGGCGAAAGCGACCTGCCGACGCGCCTGCGCATCGACAGCGAGGCCTTCGAGGCGGAACGGGCCCTGGGCCGGGCACGCATCGCGCTGGCCCAGGGCATATCGCAATGGCGCCAGAGTCTTGGCTTGTTGCCGGAGTAAACAGCATGAATTCCAACCTGGAAACCTCAGTTGACCGCTTGCCGAGTCCCGGTATGCCCCGTTCCCCGGACTTCGGCGCCACTCGGAGCGCTCACCCACCGGGGGCAGCGCTCCGAGCCCGCTGGCGCATCCGGGCGGGCGCCTGGCTTTGTCGCTCCTCCTTGCAGGCATCAGCCTGCCGCGTCGTCGCTTCGCGCCAGACTCCCGCCCGAACACACCAACGGGCTCGTCCAACTGAGGTTTCCAGGTTCAATTTTTGTGGACGGCTTTTCGGATTGAGCTTGGCCTTTGCGCTGGCCGGACCGGTGGCTGGGGCAGACGGGGCGGCGCCGGTACCGGTCGCCGTGGCCGAAAGCGAGGCCTTCGAGGTGGTCGGCCGGCTGGAGGACGCAGGCTTTGTTTTCTACATCGACCGGGCCGATAGCAACGCGCCGGTGCTTGGCGCGACGCTGGAGGTCGAAGTTGGCGGCAAATCGGCCAAGGCGGTGTTCCGGGCCGAGCGCGGCGATTACCTGATCGCCGACGCCGACTGGCTGGAGCCCCTGCGCCAGCCGGGCGAATACCCGCTGGCGATGACCCTGGTGGCCGGCACCGAGAGCGATCTGCTCACTGCCGATTTCGACGTCCATGCGCCACCCGGCGCGGCGGCGAGCACGGCCGGGATCGGCCGCATCCTTGCCGGGCTGGCCCTGCTCGGCGGGCTGGTCGCCCTGCTGTTCTGGCGCCGCGGGCGCAAGGGAGTTCAGGCATGAAGAACGCTTATCTGTTGAGCCTGCTGCTGGCCGGCCTGAGCCTGCCCCTGGCGGCCCATGAGGGGCACGACCACGGCGACGAGAAGAAAGCCATGGTGGTGCCTGGCAACACTCCGCAGCGCCTGCCCGATGGGGCCGTCTTCCTGCCCAAGTCGGCGCAGCGTGGCATGGGCGTGCTGACCGAGCGGACGGCGGAAGCCGACCTGCCTAAAAGCCTGGAACTGACCGGCCGGGTGATCATGGACCCGCACCTCGGCGGGCGTGTCCAGGCGATGATTCCCGGACGCATCGAGGCGGCCGGGCCGCATGGCCTGCCGTCCGCCGGCAGCAAGGTCAGGAAGGGCGAGGTGCTGGCCTGGGTCATGCCGTCGTCCGGGGCCATCGAGCGTTCCAACCAGTCGGCGCTGCTGGCCGAGCTGAAAGCCAGCCGCGGGCTGGCCGAAAAGCGCCTGCATCGCCTGCAGGAACTGGCCGACACGGTGCCCAAGAAGGACATCGAGGCGGCCGAGAGCGAACTGGCCAGCCTGCACGGTCGGATCGCCGCGGTCGGGGCCGGCCTGTCCGGGCGCGAGGCGCTGGTGGCGCCGGTCTCCGGCGTGCTGGCGGCGAGCAACGCCGTGGTCGGCCAGGTGGTCGAGCCGAAGGAACTGATCTTCGAGGTCATCGACCCCGACAGCCTGCACATCGAGGCCAGCGCCTACGAGCCCTTGCCCCTCGACCAAGTGGTGTCGGCGAGCGTCGCGGTCGGTGAGCGCTCGGTGCCCCTGAGCTACATCGGCGCCAGTCGCCGGCTGCGCGAACAGGCCTTGCCGCTGATGTTCGAGAACCACGCGACCGGTGCCGGACTGACCCTGCCGCTTGGGCAGCCGGTCAAGGTGCAGGTGCGCCTGAAGGCGACGCTGCGCGGCCTGCCGTTGCCGATGGCGGCCTTGACCCGCAACACCGCCAACCAGGTGGTCGTCTGGGTCAAGACGGCTCCCGAGCGCTTCGAGGCGCGGGCGGTGCAGACCCAGCCGCTGGACGGCCTGCGGGTCGTGGTCACCGGCGGCCTGAAAAGTGGCGAACGGGCGGTGGTGCAGGGCGCCAGCCTGATTGCGCAGATACGCTGAGGACCGGACCATGTTCCAGTGGCTCGTGGAAAAAAGCCTGGCCAGCCGGCTCTTCGTGGGGGCGGGGGCAGTGGCGCTGATGATCTGGGGCGGCGTGCAGGCGACCCGCCTGCCGGTGGACGTCTTTCCCGACCTCAACAAGCCGACCGTGACGCTGATGACCGAGGCCGGCGGCATGGCACCGGAGGAAGTCGAGCAGTTGATCAGCTTCCCGCTGGAAACCGCGATGAGCGGCCTGCCCGGCGTGGCCGGCATCCGCTCGGTGTCGAGCGCCGGGCTGTCCTTTCTCTATATTTCCTTCGACTGGGGCGTCGATATCTACCGCGCCCGGCAGATGGTCGGCGAACGGCTCACTGCGATGGAGTCGGCCCTGCCGCCGGGCAGTGTGCCGCGCATGGGGCCGGTGTCGTCGATCATGGGCGAGATCATGCTGGTCGCCATTCCGATCGCCGGGCCGGCCGCCGACGCCAAGGCGGCCCGCGAGTACGCCGACTGGGTGCTGCGCCCGCGGCTGATGGCGATTGCCGGCGTCTCGCAAGTCATCCCGATCGGCGGCGAGGTGCGCCAGTTCCAGGTACAGCCGGACACCCGCCGGATGGCCGAACTGGGCATTTCCCTCGACCAGATCGAGGCGGCGGTCAAGGGCTTTGCGGCCAATACCTCGGGCGGCTTCCTGGAGCTGAACGGGCGCGAGTACCTGATCCGCCACCTGGGCCGCAGCGCTAGGCTCGACGACCTGAAGAACCTGGCGATCACGGCCCGCCCGACGTCTTCCGGCTCCCAGACGATCTTGCTCCGCCAGGTCGCCGAAGTCGGCTTCGCGGCGGCGATCAAACGCGGCGACGGCGGCTTCAGCGACGGCAAGAGCAGCGTGGCGGCAGTGATTCTGAGCATCCAGAAGCAGCCGACGGCCGATACGGTGGACCTGACGAAACGCCTGGAATCTGCGCTCGACGGCCTGAAGGGTAGCCTGCCGCAGGGTATTACGGCGCCGCAGGTGATCTTCCGCCAGGCCGATTTCATCGAGGCCTCCATCGGCAATCTCCAGGTCAAGCTGCTCTTTGCCGCCTGTCTGGTCGCCGGCGTGCTGTTTTTCTTCCTCGGCAATTTCCGGACGATGCTGATTTCCCTGACCGCCATCCCGCTGTCCATCCTGATGTCCATCCTGGTCTTCCACTGGTTCGGCCTGTCGATCAATACCATGACCCTGGGCGGCCTGGCCATCGCCATCGGCGAGCTGGTCGACGACGCGGTGGTCGATGTGGAGAACATCCTGCGCCGCCTGCGCGAGAAGGCGGCGCGGGGCGAGCCGTATTCGGTGCTGCGGACCATCGTCGGTGCCTCGCTGGAGGTGCGTACCGCCATCGTCTACGCGACGCTGATCATCGCGCTGGTCTTCGTCCCGCTGTTCGCGCTGCCCGGCATCGAAGGGCGGCTGTTCGTACCGCTCGGCATCGCCTACATCGTCTCCATCCTGGCCTCGCTGGCCGTTTCCGTCATCGTCACGCCGGTGCTTTGCTTCTGGCTGCTGCCGGCGCTGGTCGCCCATGACCACGGCGAGACGCGGCTGGTGCGCTGGCTGAAGGCGCATTACCGGGTGGCGCTGGAAAAGGTGCTGGCCGCGCCTCGCCTGCCCATCGCGGGGGCCGGCTTGGCCGTCGCGCTGGCCGTGGCGGCCGTGCCCTTCTTCCCGACCACTTTTCTGCCGCCCTTCAACGAAGGCTCGATCACCCTCGGCCTGCGCCTCAATCCGGGGGCGACGCTCTCCGAGTCGATCCGCATTGCCCAGGCCGCCGAACATGCCTTGCGCGGGCTGCCGGAACTGCTACACATGGGCCGGCGCACCGGCCGGGCCGAGCTGGACGAGCACGCCGAGGGCGTGCATGTGACGGAATTCGAGATCAAGCTGAAACCGGGCGGCCGCCCGAAGGAGGCGGTCTATGCCGACATCCGCCAGCGCCTGAAGGACTTGCCGGCCAGCCTCAGCCTTGGTCAGCCGATTGCCCACCGCATCGACCACATGCTGTCCGGCGTGCGGGCGCAGATCGCGATCCGCATCGTTGGCGAGGACCTCGATACCCTGCGCGCGCAGGCCGGTCTGCTGCGCGAGCGGCTGGCAAAGATTCCTGGCCTTGCCGATCTGGAAATCGAAAAGCAGGTGCTGGCGCCGCAGATCAAGGTGCGGGTCGATTTTGACGCTGCGGCGCGCTATGGCATTTCGACGGCACAACTGACGCGCACGCTGCAGACGCTGGTCGATGGTGAAAAGGTGACGCAGATCGTCGAGGGCAATCGTCGTTTCGATCTGGTGGTTCGCCTGCCGGAAACAGCCCGATCGCTGGAGGGGTTGGCTGGCCTGCTGATCGAGACGCCAGGCGGGCGCATTCCGCTGTCCCGGCTGGCGAGCATCGAGGATGCCGACGGGCCGAACCAGATCACCCGCGACGAGGGGCGGCGGCGCATCGTGATCTCCGCCAACGTCCAGGATCGCGCGCTATCCGAGGTGGTTGCCGACTTGCGCGCCGCAGTGGCCGATTTCCACCTGCCGGAAGGCTATTTCATCACGCTCGGCGGCCAGTTCCAGGCCCAAGAGGAAGCAGCGCGCCTGATTTCCCTGCTGGCCATCGGTTCGGCGGTGCTCATCTTCATGGTGCTTTACAGCCGTTATCGCTCCGCCGTTCTGGCGGCGATGATCATGGCCAATGTGCCGCTAGCGCTGGTCGGCAGCGTCATCGGCCTGTGGCTGTCGGGGCAGCCGCTGTCGGTAGCGGCGCTGATCGGCTTCATCACGCTGGCCGGCATTGCCACCCGCAACGGTATCCTCAAGATAAGCCACTACCTCAACCTGATGCGCTTTGAAGGCGAGGTCTTTGGCATGGCGATGATCATCCGCGGTTCGCTGGAGCGGCTGACGCCGGTGCTGATGACGGCACTGGTGGCAGCCTTTGCGCTGGCGCCGCTGTTGTTCGAGGCCGAGCAGCCGGGTACCGAGATCCTGCACCCGGTGGCGGTGGTCATTTTTTCCGGGCTGGTCAGTTCGACCCTGCTCGACAGCTTCGTCACGCCGGCGCTGTTCTGGCTGTTCGGTCGCAAGCCGGCCGAACGCCTGCTCGCCGAAGGCGGCGACGACAATTTCTAAACTTCAAAGGAGTCCTGAAATGCGCAATAAATTCGTGTTGACCGCAGCAGCCGGTTTTTTGGCCCTCAGTCTCAATGCTGGCCAGGTGCTGGCGCACGCCGAGCATGGTCAGCCGCAATATGGTGGTGTTGTTGCTGAGGCCGGCGAGGCGCAGTTTGAAATCGTCGGCAAGGGGGGGCAGGTCACCGTGTATGCGACCAACCATGGCGCGCCGGTGGCCACGGCTGGCGCCAGCGGCAAGCTGACGGTACTGGTCGGCGCGCAGAAAACCGAGGTACTACTGAAGCCGGCCGGTGACAACCGCCTGGCTGGTCCCGGCAATGTCGCGGCCGGCGCCAAGCTGCTGCTTCAGGTGCAATGGCCGGACAAGAAGCCAATGCAGGCGCGTGCCGTCATGCCGTAAGGTCGCCGGCGAGCATTTGCGGCGCACTGGCGACGCGGTTGCGGCCGCGTTGCTTGGCGCGATACAGCCAGTCGTCGGCTTCGGCGATCAGTTCGTCGAGGTGGCGGTGAACGCCCATTTCGGCGATGCCGAAACTGGCCGAGACGTGGAATGGCTTGCGGCCGTCGCGGAAGCTCAGAGCCTCGATGGAGAGGCGCAGCCGTTCGGCGAGCTGCCGCGCCTGCGACAGGCCGGTTTCCGGCAACAGCATGACGAACTCCTCGCCCCCCCAGCGGGCGGCGACATCGCTGCCGCGGCAGGCTTCGGCCAGTAGCCGGGAGATGGCCGTCAGCACCTCGTCGCCGACGGTATGGCCGTAAGTGTCGTTGATCTGCTTGAAGTGGTCGATGTCGGCCATGAGCACCGTCAGCGGCCGGTCATTGCGGCGGGCGTTGTTCCACAGCGGCATCGCCTGTTCGATGAAGGCACGGCGGTTGAGCAGGCTGGTCAGGGGGTCGATACGCGCCAGCGCTTCAGCCTGCTGGCGCGCCTGCTGGTATTGGCGCATCCGGTGGGCGAGGGCGAGTGCAAAGAGGATCCCCTCGATGACGATGCCCCAGCCGGCGGCATGGAAGGCCGGCGCCGAATAGGGGAGGCCGTGCCAGACGGCCAGTGCCGTGCTTGCCGTTCCGGCCATGGCGGCAACCGCCGCCGACAGGAAGTACCAGCCGGCATCGCGCCCGTGCTGGACGGTGATGACCCCGATCCAGACCATGGCCAGCGAAAAGGCGAGGACGAACAGAAATGCGACGAACACGGCGTGCTGCTGGCGGCCGGCGGCAGTGGCCAGGACGATGCCGAATATCGCCAGCGCCATCAAGGCATGAATGACACGGTGGGTGGTCGGCGCGTGCAGTCGCAGTTCAAGGAAGCCGCTGGCAAAACGCAGCCCGCTGCAGCCGAAGGCGAGCATGAGGAGTGGAATGACATATTGCTGGGCAAGGCTGTGTTGCGGCCACAGCCAGCTGTAACCGTGCCCGCTGTAGGCAAGGTGCAGCAGCAGAAAGCTGCCGAGGTAGAGCACGTAATCAGAATAGCCGCGCTCGCGCAGGCCGACGCAGAGCATCGCGTTGTAGGCAATCAAGGCCAGCAGGAAGCCATAGAACAGGCCGTAGCCGTAGTCGTACTGGCGCTGCAGCGCTTCGGCGTCATGTTCGTCGAGCAGGCGCAAGGGCACCAGCAGCGGGTCGGGCGTCTCGATCCGCAGATATACGTCATTGATGCCCGGCGGCAGCAAGAGGTCAAAGACATAGCCGAGGCCCGGGTGCGGGTGCTGCAGGCTGGATTCCCGGTCGCCGGCCCGCCAGCGCTCCAGCAGTTCATGGCCGTGCAGGTGATAGACGTCGATGCGGTCCAGCCAGGAAACCTCCAGTTGCAGGCGGCGCTCGGCCGTGAGGCGGCCGGTGTTGTTGACCTGGAGATGGACCCAGATCGGCGGAGCGCCAATACCGAATTTGGGCACGGCCGACGTTGCCACCTGGAACGCGCCCATGGCCTGCATCCGGCGGGCTTCGTCGATATCCAGAATGACACCGTTTTCCGGCATCACGCTCAACCAGCGCCCCAGCGTGTCGTTGGACAGGTCGACCAGATTCGGCGTCGATCCTCGTGCCATCACGGCAAATGCCATAAAAAAGGCAACAGTCAGCCAGCGGCAGATCGCCGCAGTCACCCGACGATGCGGGCACGTGCTGGACGGATTCAGGCTGGACATGGTGTTCAGCATAGACCGGCGCAAAGCAGACGCGAAGTGAAATATTTCACTGGCGGCGAGAAGCGTGCCGTTTCCTTCACGATGCGCGAATTTGATCTGG
>JAEUNZ010000016.1:0-95348 GCA_016790965.1 Dechloromonas sp. | reverse complement strand
TTGGGCGTCTTGAGTAATGGCCCCGGATCCGGTCGTTAAACGCGGCACATGTCTCTACGCTGGCACCGTCGAGTGTGATGTGTGCGTTGTCCTTAGCCCGGTGCGCTACGGAAGTGGTGATGACGGAGATTCCCCGGACATTGCGAACGACATCAAGGCGGACACTTACTACTTGTACTTCGGATCAACAACGGAGCGTGAGCGGCTCAATGCAGGTGGCGGTGGCTATTCCTCTCTCGCAGAAGCAATGGCAGCCGCAGAGCGTGCTCCGGGCATTGGCGCAACTGTGCGGTGGCATGACTAGCCCGCGTAAGCATGCACTCAGGAAAAGAAAACCGATCGATGAACTCAACCACGCCGCCCAACCCTGCGCTCAACCGAGCTCCCTTCGGTCGCTGGACGCTGCGCGATAAGGCCGCGCAGCGCCGGTTAGCTCCACGTTAGCCAACAATTTTGCGTACGTAGCCCCGACTTCAATTTTCTGGCGACGTCCCCCCGGAATTGAGTAGCACGTGACTTTAGAGTCCAATCCCACCATCAAGGAGATTGGACATGAAGAAGCGATTCAGCGAAGAGCAGAGCATTGGCTTTCTGCGAGAGGCCCAATCGGGTAGGAACCGGCTTCCAAGCGGCCCTCCCCACACCGCCCGGCATGCGGGTCCGCATCGGGCGGTTCATGACCAGGCCAGTTCGTCCGCCGTTTGCTGCAATGCGATAAAATCCGCCCCCATGCTCTATTCCACCATTCGCAAATTCTTCTTCGCCCTCGATGCCGAAACCGCCCACGGCATTGGCATGAGCGGCGTTTCCTTCCTCGACGCCGCCGGCCTTGCCGGCCTGCTGGCCAGACCGGTGACGCCCTACCCTGTGAAGGTCATGGGCCTCACCTTCCCCAACCCGGTAGGGCTGGCCGCCGGCCTGGACAAGAACGGCGACCATATCGACGGCCTGGCCCGCCTGGGCTTCGGCTTCCTCGAGATCGGCACCATCACGCCGCGTCCCCAGGCCGGCAATCCGCGGCCACGCCTGTTCCGCCTTCCGGAGGCCCAGGGCATCATCAACCGCATGGGCTTCAACAACGAGGGCGTCGACCGTTTGCTGGAAAACGTGCGGGCGGCACACTTCCCGAAGAAGGGCGGCATCCTGGGCATCAACATCGGCAAGAACGCGACGACGCCGATCGAGAATGCCGCCGACGATTACCTCCTCTGCCTGGACAAGGTTTACGACGCCGCCAGCTATGTGACGGTCAATATTTCGTCGCCCAACACCAAGAACCTGCGGGAATTGCAGAAGGACGAGGCCCTGGACGATCTCCTCGCCCGCCTGAAGGCCCGCCAGGAGCAACTGGCCCAGAAGCACGGCAAGTACGTGCCCATGACCTTGAAGATCGCCCCCGATCTCGACGACGAGCAGATCACCGCTATCGCCGACGCCCTGCGTCGCCACCGTATCGATGGCGTCATCGCCACCAACACCACCCTCTCCCGCGAGGGGGTCGAAGGATTGCCCAACGCCGCCGAAAGCGGCGGCCTTTCCGGCGCACCGGTGTTCCGCAAATCCACCGATGTCTTGCAGAAGCTGTCTGCGGCCTTGCAGGGCGAACTGCCCATCATCGGCGTGGGCGGCATTCTGAGCGGGGCCGACGCGGCCGAGAAGATCCGCGCCGGTGCGAGCCTGGTGCAGTTCTACAGCGGCTTCATCTATCGTGGCCCGGAGCTGGTGGGAGAAGTGGCGGAAACCCTGGCGCAGGTGCTGAGGAAAAGAGCCTAAACCCTTATCCTGCGCGCGGTTGTTTGGCCGCTGCCAAAGCCCGATAATACGGGCCTTCCCCCTTTTCCCCATTCATGAGCCATTACCTTTTCATCCTCGTCGGCGCGGTGCTGGTCAACAACGTCGTGCTGGTGAAGATTCTCGGCCTGTGCCCCTTCATGGGCGTTTCCAAAAAGCTGGAAACCGCCTACGGCATGGGGGCCGCGACCACCTTCGTGCTCACCATGGCCACGGGGGCCAGCTACATCATCGACCACACCCTGCTCATTCCTTTCGGGCTGGAATACCTGCGCACCCTGTCCTTCATCGTCACCATCGCCGCCATCGTGCAACTCACGGAGATGGTGATCGCCAAGACTTCCCCCGCCCTGCAGCAGACCCTGGGCATCTACCTGCCCCTCATCACCACCAATTGCGCCGTGCTGGGCGTTCCCCTGCTCAATATTTCGGCCAAGCACAATTTCGTCGAGTCGCTGCTCTTCGGAGCCGGCAGCGCCGTCGGCTTCTCCCTGGTGCTGGTGCTCTTCGCCGGCATCCGCGAGCGCATCGAGGGCGCCGACGTGCCCAAGTACTTCCGCGGCGCGGCCATCGCCATGGTCACCGCCGGCCTCATGTCCCTGGCTTTCATGGGCTTCGCCGGGCTGGACAGGTACCAATGACGGAGCTCCTCCTCGCCATCGCCGTCATGGCCCTGGGCGCCCTCGTCCTCGGGGCCGCCCTGGGCTACGCCTCGATCCGCTTCAAGGTGGAAGGCGACCCCCTGATCGAAAAGATTGAATCCGTCCTGCCTCAGACCCAGTGCGGCCAGTGCGGCTACCCCGGTTGCCGCCCCTACGCCGAGGCCATCGGCAAGGGCGAGGCGGAGATCAACCTGTGCCCCCCCGGTGGCCTGGAGGGCGTACAAAAGCTGGCCGACCTCCTGGGCCGCGAGGTGAAGCCCCTGGAAGTCGAGGCCCGGCCGCCCCAGGTCGCGGTCATCGACGAAAACACCTGCATCGGCTGCACCCTGTGCATCCAGGCCTGCCCGGTGGATGCCATCGTCGGCGCCGCCAAGCAGATGCACACCATCGTCGCCCCCCTGTGCACCGGCTGTGAGCTGTGCCTGCCGCCCTGCCCGGTGGAGTGCATCGCCATGGTGCCCATCGGCGAGACCCTGGACAACTGGAAGTGGAAGTACCCGGTCATTGCCATCCAGCCGGCCGCGCCACGGAAGGCGGCCTGATGCTCAATCTCTTCAAGTTCAAGGGCGGCGTCAAACCGCCCAGCAACAAGACGCAGTCGGTGGGCAAGCCCATTGCCGCGGCGCCGCTGCCTTCGCGGCTCATCGTTCCGCTGCACCAGAGCATCGGCGGTACGCCGCGGCCCCTGGTCCAGGCAGGCGACCACGTCCTCAAGGGCCAGATGATCGGCGAGGCCGACGGCTGGATCTCGTCCGCCGTCCATGCTCCCACTTCCGGCACCGTGGCTGCCGTGGAAATGCATCCCCAGCCCCATCCATCCGGCCTGGACGCCCTGTGCGTGGTCATCGAACCCGACGGCAAGGACGCCTGGGTCGAGCGCCAGCCCGTGGATTACCGTTCCCTGAGCCCGGAGGCGGTGCGCGAACGGCTGCAGCAGGCCGGCGTCGTCGGCTTGGGCGGCGCCGTCTTCCCCACCCACGGCAAACTCAGCGCCTCCAAGACCGTGCCCATGGAGGAACTGATCATCAACGGCGCCGAGTGCGAGCCCTACATCACCTGCGACGACCTGTTGATGCGCGAGCGAGCCGAGGAGGTGGTGCGCGGCATCGGCCTCTTCCGCGATCTCCTGCAGCCGAAGAAGGTGCTCATCGGCATCGAGGACAACAAGCCGGAAGCCGTGGCCGCCATGACAACGGCGGTTAGGGCCGTCGGCGAGCACTTCGAGGTCATCGCAGTGCCCACCCGCTACCCGGCTGGCGGCGCCAAGCAGTTGATCCGCGTGCTCACCGGCAAGGAAGTCCCGGCCGCCAAGCGCTCCACCGATCTGGGCGTGCAATGCTTCAACGTGGCCACCGCCTACACCGCCTGGCGCGCCATCGCCCATGGCGAGCCGGTCGTTTCCCGCCTGGTGACGGTCACCGGCAACGTGCATGAGCCCCGCAATTACGAGGTGCTGATCGGCACCCCCATGGACGAGCTGCTTGCCCTCGCCCATCCCCACCCCGATACCGAAGGCATCATCATGGGCGGCCCCATGATGGGCTTCCTCGTTCCCGACCGGCAAGCCCCGGTGGTCAAGGCCACCAATTGCCTGATCGCCCGCTCGCCCCGCCTCTTCCCGCCGCCACCGCCGGAAATGCCCTGCATCCGTTGCGGCGAGTGTGCCCGGGCCTGCCCCCACGAATTACAGCCCTTCGAGATGTACTGGTTCTCCCGCGCCAAGAACTTCGGCAAGACTCAGGAATACAACATTTTCGACTGCATCGAGTGCGGCTGCTGCTCCTATGTCTGCCCCTCGCGCATCCCGCTGGTGCAGTACTTCCGCTTCGCCAAGAGCGAAATCTGGGCGCGGGAGCGGGACAAGAACGCCGCCGACGGCGCCAAGGAACGCTTCGAATTCAAGCAGCTCCGCGAGGAACGGGAAAAGGCGGAGAAGGCCGAGAAGCTGGCCAAGGCTGCCGCCGCCCAGGCAGCCAAGAAGGCGGCCGAAGCCGCGGCAGCGCAAACGGCCGCCGCCAGCGCGGACGCCGGCGCCTCGGCGGCTGACGGCGCTCCGGCCAGCGCAGCTCCCGCGGCCAGCACAGCCTCCCCGCCGGCGGCCCCTGCCCCGGTCGACGCCGAGGCGGCCAAGCGCGCCACCATCGAAGCCGCCATGGAACGAGCCCGGGCCCAACGGGCGGCCGCCCAAGCCCGCAACACAGAAGCCCTGACCCCGGCCCAGCAGGCGGAAATTTCCGCCATCGAGGCCCGCCGCGAGGCGGCCACAGGCCCATCCGCCCCTCCCGACGAGAACGCGCCCTGATGTTCAGCACGCCTCCCTACCTCCTCAAGGACGCCAGTGTCAGCCGGGTCATGACCCAGGTCTGTCTGGCCCTGGTGCCCGGCATCGCTGCCTATGCCTGGCTGGTGGGTCCGGCCATCCTCATTCAACTGGCCGTGGCCAGCCTGGCTGCCCTGCTTGCAGAAGCGGCCATGCTGAAAGTGCGCGGCAAGCCCCTGGCGCCCTTCCTCTCCGACGGTTCGGCGGTCGTCACCGCCTGGCTCATCGCCCTCACCTTCCCGCCGCTCGCCCCCTGGTGGCTGGTCGTGACCGGCGTCTTCTTTGCCATCGTCGTCGCCAAGCACCTTTATGGCGGCCTGGGACAAAACCCCTTCAACCCGGCCATGGTGGCCTTCGCCGTCTGCATCGTGTCCTTCCCGGCCCTCATGTCCCAGTGGCCGAGCCAGGGCCTGCAACTAACCCTGGTGCAGCAGGCGGACATCATCTTCGGTTTCGCGCCCCGGGTGGATGCCCTCACCGGCGCCACGCCCCTGGACGCCCTCAAAACGGCGCTCAAGCTCGGTGCGGAGAACAGCGTCGACGTGCCTTCCCTCCTCGCCAATCAGGACATCTACGGTAATTTCGCCGGCCGCGGTTGGGAATGGGTCGCTGTAGCCTATCTCTTCGGAGGCCTGTGGCTGTGGTTGAACGGCGTCATCACCTGGCAGGTGCCGCTGGCCTTCGTCGCCTCGCTGACCGCCATCTCCGGTGCCCTCTGGCTTTATGCGCCCCAGTCCTTCGCCAACCCGTTCTTCCACCTCTTCTCCGGCGGCGCCATGCTGGGGGCTTTCTTCATCGCCACCGACCCGGTTTCCGGCGCCACCACCCCCCGCGGGAAGCTCTTTTTCGGCGCCGGGGCGGGCCTCCTCGCCTACATCATCCGCGTCTTCGGCGGCTACCCGGACGGCGTGGCCTTCGCGGTGCTCATCATGAATATCTGCGTGCCGGTCATCGACCTGTTCACCCAACCGCGCATCTTCGGCATGAAGGACAAGTCGTGACCCAGGCCCGGGCATATTCCGCCAGCGGCATGGCCCTGCGCACGGCGGTCATTCTGTTCCTCTTCGTCGTCCTGTTCACCGGCCTGCTGTCGGGTGCCTACCTATGGACCAAGCCGGCCCTGGAGGCTTCCGCCATCGAGGAGAAGATGAGGCTGATCGACGAAGTCCTGCCCCGGACCGAATACGACAATCGCCTGCTGGAGGATGCCCTCCCCCTACCGCCGACACTGGCCCTGGGCACCGATGAAGCCGGCACCGTCTATCGCGCCCGGCGCGGGGGCCAGCCCGTCGCCCTGGTGTATGAGGCCGTGGCCCCCGACGGCTATTCCGGCAAGATTCGCCTCCTCGTCGCCCTGCGCGCCGACGGCACCGTGGCCGGCGTGCGGGTCACCCAGCATCGCGAAACACCGGGCCTCGGCGATTACATCGAGCCTAAGAAGGACAAGAACAAAGCCCGCCCCTGGATCACGCAGTTCAACGGACTGTCCGTCGCCACCACCGAGGCCCGGGAATGGAAGGTCAAGAAGGACGGCGGCCACTTCGACTCCGTGGCCGGCGCCACGGTGACCCCCCGTGCCGTGGTGCGCGCCGTGGCCAAGGCCGTCCGATTCGGGACGGAGAACCGCGAACGCCTGTTCGCTCAGGACGATGGAGGCAAGCCATGATGACCCGCGACGAGTTCCGCCACATCGCCCGCAATGGCGTCTGGAAGCAGAACACCAGCATTGTCCAGATCCTCGGCCTGTGCCCTCTGCTCGCCGTCACCACCAATGCGGTGAATGGCATCATGCTGTCCCTGGCCACCATCCTGGTCATGGCGCTGGCCAACGTGGCGGTGGCGTCCCTGCGCAATTTCATCCCTCACGAAATCCGCATTCCGGTCTTCATTCTCATCGTCGCCGCCCTGGTGACGGTGGTCGATCTGGTGTTCAACGCCAAGCTGCACGAGCTTTACTTGGTACTGGGCATATTCATCCCGCTCATCGTCACCAATTGCATCGTACTGGCCCGGGTCGAGGCTTTCGCCGCCAAGAACCCGCCGCTACATTCGACCTTCGATGGCATCTTCATGGGGGTCGGCATGCTTTGGACCCTGGCCGTTCTGGGCGGGATGAGGGAATTGATCGGCAGTGGCACCCTGCTGGGCGGCATCGACCTGGTTTTCCCGGCACTACACCCCATCCAGGTGCTGCCTGCGGACTACCCGGGGCTGCTGTTCACCTTGCTGCCGCCCGGGGCCTTCATCCTGCTGGGCTGCATGATCGCCTGGAAAAACTGGGTGGAAGATCGGGCCGCCCGTCGCGCCGCCCGTAGCCCGGAGGCCATCTCCGCGTCGGCCGCCTGAACCCGGTGCGATCCATGACCCCTCAGAGCCGGTGAATTTTTCCGGCGCGCCCGAGCGGCGTGCCCAGGTGTGCGCGATCAAGGTGCCAAGCACAGCCATAGCGCGGGCTATGGCGAGCATTGGCAACGCCGAGCGGGCGCAGCGGGGCATGACGAGCGGGGGTGAATGAAATTTTCACAGGCTCTCAGCTCGGAATGGCCACGGTGACGACGCAATTCTTGCCCCGACGCTTGGCCTGGTAGGCGCCATCGTCGGCGCGGCGGATAAAACTCTCGACACTCTCCCCCGCCACCAATTGGGTCACCCCGACGCTGACACTGCAGCGGATCGTCCCGCCCACCGCCGGACGTATGGGCGTTTCGGAGAAGCTGCGCCGCAGGCGCTCGGCCACCAAGGCGGCCGCCTCCAGCGTCGCCTCCGGCATGATGGCGGCGAACTCCTCACCGCCATAACGATAGGCGCTGTCGGTCCGCCGTAGGCAATGGCCGATCACGCCGGCCAGCACTTGAAGAACCTGGTCTCCCTGGAGGTGGCCGTAGGTGTCGTTCACCTGTTTGAAATTATCGGCATCGAGAACGATGAGCGACAGGGGCCGACCATAACGCTGGGCGCGCTCCACTTCTTCGTGCAGCCGCTCGTAAAAATGGCGGGAATTGTAAAGCCCCGTCAGCGCGTCGGTGATGCTCAGGATGCGGTAACGTTCTTCGCTTTCCCGAAGGGCGATTTCGGTACGGCGCCGCTCGGTGAAATCCTGCAGAGTTTCGATGGCGCCGACCAGTTCGCCCCGGCTGTTGCGCAGGGGCGCGGCGGTGAAGTAGAGCCAGCGGCCCCCCTCGCCGAAATTGGGGAAAAAGTCTTCCGCCTCGTAAGCACCCTCAATCAGGGACGAAGGACGATATTTGCCGCGGTAGAACTCCTGCACCGTCCCCTCGCCCGCCCGCTCCAGGACCAAATCCGCCATGAGCGGCCGCTGGGCGGGATAGAAAGGCCGCCAGTGGTCCCGCGTCCCGACCACCTCACGGGCAGATACCCCGGTAATCGCCTCGCAGGCGCGATTCCAGTGGGAAACCCGATGCTCCCGGTCGATCACGAAGGTGGCCACCGAACTGCCCAGCACGATCTGGGCGAGAACCCCCTCGCTCTCCCGCACCGCTGACTCGGCCTCGTGGCGGTCGCTGACGTCCTGCAGGGTCTCGATGGCACCGACGATGCGCCCGTCAGCATCGCGCAGGGGGGCGGCGGTGAAGTACAGCCACTTGCCCGACTCACCCATGGAGGGGAAAAAATCCTCCGCCTCGAAAGCGCCTTCGATCAAGGGCGCCCGGCGAAATTTCCCGTGGTAGTAATGATCGACCGAATCCTCCAGGGCGCCGCTCACGATGAAGTCCGCGAGAATGGGGCGCGCACTGGCGTAGAAGGCCCGCCACTGACCGTCGGTCCCCACCATGTCGGCGGCCTTGAGGCCGGTCAGGACTTCGATGGCCCGGTTCCAGTGGGTCACCCGGTGGGCGGCATCGATGACGATGGTCGCCACGGGGTTGCCTTCGACGATCTGGGTCAGACTGCCGAGGCCAAGGGAGGGAGGAATATCCTGGGGAGACGACACCGCGCTACGCTAAAGGTGATAATGACGGCCAATATGACGCAAAAGCCCTTCGCCTGACAAGCCCGGCCAACGAACTAAGCCATGCAGCCCCGCCTCGTCCGCCAACTCTATACCCGTCTGCGGGACGCCAACCCCGCCCCGCGCACCGAACTGCACTACGACGGCCCCTTTCAACTCCTGGTCGCCGTCATGCTTTCGGCCCAGGCCACCGACGTGAGTGTCAACAAGGCGACCGCGCGCCTCTTTCCCCGGGCCCCGACGCCCGCCGCCCTGCTGGCCCTGGGCGAGGAAGGTCTGGCCGAAGCCATCCGCACCATCGGTCTTTACCGCAGCAAGGCGCGCCATGTCATCGCGACCTGCCGCATTTTGCTCGAACGCCATGGCGGCGCCGTCCCCACCCGGCGCGAAGACCTGGAGGCCCTGCCCGGCGTGGGTCGCAAGACGGCCAATGTGGTGCTCAACACGGCCTTCGGTCAGCCGACCATCGCCGTCGACACCCACATCTTCCGCGTCGCCAACCGCACCGGCCTCGCGCCGGGCGCGACCCCCCTGGAAGTCGAGAAGCGCCTTCTGCGGGCGACACCAGCGGAATTCCGCCACGATGCCCACCACTGGCTGATCCTGCACGGCCGCTACGTCTGCAAGGCTCGCAAGCCGGAATGCGAACGCTGCCTCCTGGCCGACCTGTGCCCCGTGCCGGGCGGGAAACAGAATTCCCCCGCCCGATGAAAGCCGGCTCCGGACTGGCCAGTGCTCCCCAGGCGTCACCAGCCCTGGCTGCCGACGCCGTGCGGCGTGCCATCGCCGCCGCCGCGGGAGAGCGGCCAAGCCGCGTATTTCTCTTCCTCTCCGCCCATTTCGCCCGCTTGGCGCCTCGCGCCATCCAGGCCGCCGCAGGCGCCGCCGGGGGTCTCCAGGTATCCGGCATGCTGGCCGAAGGCGTTTTCACCGAGGCGGGCTGGCGCCTGGATCAACCCGCGGTGGCGGCCCTCGTTCTGGGTCCTGCCGCTACGGGCTCCCACCCGGCCCTTGCCCAGCCACGACTCGCTTTCTGCGGCGGCCCTGCGCTGCCCCCGACCGGCGACGCCACTCCGCCTCGCTGGGGTCTCAGCTGCCGTGACGCCGTGGTCTGGCACGACGCCCGCCCCTGCACACCGCCCTACGCCGAGTTCCAGATCCCAGGGCACACCCTGCACGGCGCCTTATCCACCGGACTGCACGCCCTGAGCGAGGCCCAGGAGGTCACCGCCGTGCGCGGCCACGATGTGCTGAGCCTGGCTTCGGCCAGCGCCACCGAAAGCCTGCGCCGCGCCCTTCCCCCCGGACTGCGGGACCGCAGCCCCCTGCCCGTCCATCTGGTGGCTGCCTGTGAAGACGGACTGCCCCCCATCCCCATCCTGACCGCCAACGGTGACGGTTCCCTCAGCCTCGCCCGGCCGCCGCGGATAGGGGCGAGGCTGCAGTGGGCACTGCGCCAGCCGCTTGCGGCGGCCGCCGACATGGTGGCCAGCCTTGAGGGCCTGGCCGCCCGGTGTCAGAATCCAGCCTGCGCCCTGGTCTTTTCCTGCATCGGTCGCGGCCCCCTCTTCTACGATGGAGAAGACCACGATCTGGCGGCTCTGCGCCGCCGCTTCCCGGGCCTTCCCCTGGCCGGAGCCTATGGCACCGGCCAGATCGTTCCCTGGAACGGTGGCGTCGCACATATCCAGAATAGCGTCGCCACCGTCCTCTTCGAGCCCAGCCATGTTTAATCCTTCCCGCGACCAGGTGCGCCAGTTTTTCTGTGAAGTCTGGCGCAAGCATCGCGACCGCCTGCCCCTGGCCGGAGCGGAAATCGCGGCCGCCGACATCGTCGGCCGCCACCCCGAATACCACGGCCTGCTCTCTGACACCGAGGGTGCCCTGAACGCCGAGTGGACGCCGGAAGCCGGCGCCATGAACCCCTTCCTGCACCTTTCCCTGCATCTCGCCATTTTCGAACAGGTGAGCATCGACCAGCCCCCGGGCATTCGGGCCGCTTTCGAGGCCCTGTGCCTGCGCCTCGACCCCCACGCCGCCGAGCACGTCGTCCTCGAAGCCCTGGGCGAGACGGTATGGCGCGCCCAGCGGGAAGGCGTCCCCCTCGATGCGGAAGCCTATGTCGACACCCTGCGCCGGGCAGCCAGCGCATGAGACTCAGGCCATCTTTCCCACTACACTGCTCCCCATGAAAAGACGCGATCTCATCAAGGCCCTGGGTGCCGCCCCCCTCACCGGGGTCGTTTCCGCCGCAGCCAACGGTGCCAAGCCTGGTGGTCAGGGCCTCTACCGCGTATCCGGCAGCGTCCTGGTCAATGGCAAGCCTGCCAAAGAGGGCAGCCCTGTACGCGCCGGCGACACCGTGGTCACCGGTCCGGGCAGCGAAGCGGTCTTCGTCGTCGGACAGGACGCCTACCGCATGCGCGGAGATTCCCGCGTTTCGCTGATCGGCGACACCCTGAAGAGCGGCTTGCGGGTGCTGAGCGGCGGCCTGCTCTCGGTTTTCGGCCGCGGCGAGAAGCAGATATTCACCCCTTCAGCCACCATCGGCATCCGCGGCACGGGCTGCTACATCGAGGCGTCCCCCGAGCGGGTCTATTTCTGCCTGTGCTATGGCACCGCCCAAGTGGTGCCCAGTGCAGCGCCAGAGCAGGCCGAAACCATCACCACGACCCACCACGACCACCCGCTCTACATCCTGCCCGACGGTCGCCGCAGCATGGTCCCGGCCGGCGTCGCCAACCACGGCGATGCCGAACTGGTGGAGTTGGAATCCCTGGTGGGCCGTACTCCTCCTTTCCAAGGACTGGTGCCCTCGGCCTACTGACCTCTCCCCGGCCTCCCGAGGGGATCGCAGGCCCAAGCGCAGCCTCGTCGCGTCAGGCAGGCAGGGTGTAGTTGTTCTGCCCCATGAGATCCACGCCGCACTCCAGCCGTTCCACCCAGTCGATGAGTTGGGCGCACATCGCCTTGCCTACGAACCGGCAGCCGTGCTGCGGGACGATTTGCTCGATGTCGAGCTGGCGCACCATGGCGGCCCAGTAGCGACAGATCTTGCCCGCCACGATGTAGCGCCGATGGAAACCCTCCATGTGGCGGACGTGTGCGGCGAAATCCTTGACCGGCTCCGCCGCGGCACGGTGATCCACCAGGGAGGTGCCGAGGTCTCCGGAAAAGAGGATACGCGCCACCGGATCGTAAAACTGGAAATTGCCTTCGGCGTGCAGAAAGTGAGCTGGGAGGGCCAGCAGCTTGCACTGCCCCAGAGGGATGGCCATCCCCGGATCAGGAATGCCGACGATGCGGGCCGACACGTCACGCCCGGTGGTGAAATGGGGAACGAAGCGGGTCCACAGACTGGAAATCAACACCTTGCACTGGGAAGCCACAAACCATTTGTTTACCGAGGCGATGATGTCGGGGTCGGGATGCGAAGCCAGGATGTAGTCGAGATCCTTGGACGAAAAATATTTCTGCATGTCCATGAGAAGCCCGGTGTAGGTCATGTTGCCCCCCGGATCGATGAGGGCGCCGTGGCCGTGATCGACCACCAGGAACTGATTGCACTGCACCACCGGCCCGGCGGTGTCATCGACGAGGTCGTAAAAGGCGTGGACGATGTGGGAACCGTCATTGTAGAGCTCCACGGCCATGGCACTTCTCCAGAAGGACTAATCCCGGGAGACTAGTCCCAGCCCTTGTCGAGCGTCAAGCTTCGTCGGCGGGCGGTGCGACCTTGACGATTTCGTCCAGGGAGGTGAGTCCCGCGGCGACCTTCATGGCACCCGATATGCGCAGGGGCCGCATGCCCTCGCGGTAAGCCACGTCGCGCAGTTTGGCAAGCTCGGTCTGGGGCTTGATGAGCTTGCGGATTTCCGGCGACATCAGAAGGATTTCGTACAGGCCGACACGCCCCATATAGCCGGTCATGCGGCACTCCAGGCAGCCGACCGGCTGGTGCACGGTGGCCGGATGATTCGACTTCCAGGGAGCCACCAGGGAATTCCAGGTGTCCCGCTGCTCGTCCCTAATCGGATAGGGCTTCTTGCAGGCCGGGCAGAGGGTGCGCACCAGACGCTGGGCCATGACCCCGAGAACGGTGGAGTTGATGAGGTAGGCCGGAACACCCAGGTCAAGCAGCCGGGTGATCGCCGCGGCGGCATCGTTGGTGTGCAGGGTCGATAAGACCAGATGCCCGGTCAGGGCCGCCTGGATGGCCATTTCCGCCGTCTGGAGATCACGGATTTCGCCGATCATGATGATGTCGGGATCCTGGCGCATGAGGGAGCGCACCCCGTCGGCAAAACCCAGATCGATGGCCTGCTGGACCTGCATCTGATTGAAGGCCGGCTCCACCATCTCGATCGGATCCTCGATGGTGCAGACATTCACTTCCGAGGTCGCCAACTGCTTGAGGGTGGTGTACAGCGTGGTCGTCTTGCCCGAACCGGTCGGTCCCGTGACCAGGATGATGCCGTTGGGGGCCCGGGTCATCTGATTCCAGCGCCCCAGATCCTCGGCGGAGAAGCCCAGCTCGCGAAAATCCCGCACCAGGACATCCGGGTCGAAGATGCGCATCACCAGCTTTTCGCCGAAGGCCGTAGGCAGGGTAGACAGGCGCAGTTCGACTTCCTGGCCGTCCGGCGTGCGGGTCTTGATGCGTCCGTCCTGGGGACGACGCTTCTCGATGACGTCCATGCGGCCCAGAAGTTTGATACGGCTGGTCATGGCGTTCATGACCGCCATGGGAATCTGATACACCTGATGCAGGATGCCATCGATGCGGAAACGCACCAGCCCCACCTCGCGCCGGGGTTCGACGTGAATGTCCGAAGCCCGCTGATCGAAGGCGTACTGCCACAGCCAATCGACGATATTGACGATGTGCTGGTCGTTGGCGTCGTAGGTGCGATTGCCCTTGCCCAGTTCGACCAGTTGCTCGAAGCTGGAAAGCCCTGAATTGCCGTCGCCCTTCTGGTTGGCTTTCTTGACCGAACGCGCCAGGCTGAAGAACTCGATCTGGTAGCGGGCGATGTCCAGGGGATTGGCAAGAACCCGGCGGATATCCTTACGCAGGATGGGCTTGAGTTCCGCCTCCCATTCCCGTAGGAAGGGTTCCGCCGTCGCCACCACCACTTCGCGGGTCGTGACCTGAACCGGCAGGATGGTGAAACGGGTCGCATAGGCGGCCGACATCACTTCGGCCACGCCGGTGAAATCGATCTTCAGGGGATCGATGTGGTAATACTCTAGTTCCAGGCGCCCCGCCAGCCATTCGGTCAGGGTTTCAAGGGTGAGCGTACGGATCGGCTGGGTCGCCGTCCGCCACTTCTGGTCGGCCACCACCACGAGAGGATGGGCCTTGCCGCCCTGCAGGCGGCGCTCAGCGCGCAGGGCTTCGGCGTCGCCCTTGGCCACCAGCCCGTCCTCCACCAGATATTCCAGAATTTCGGCGAGCGTCAGGCGGTGCTCATGGGCTTTGGGCGGGGGACCGGGGGCCGCAGTCCCTGGAGTGGCGGGCGCGTTCATCGGCGGAATATACCATGGCGCCGCAGCGATACAGACAATCCCTCCGGCATGGCATAATGCTCGCCGGCCTCAACCCATGAGTGATCCATGCGCAAAGCTCCACCTTCCTCAAGCGCCCAAGCGCCAGTCCCCAAGCGCGGCGCCGACCGCCGCAGTGGCAAGAACGTCTCCGCACCCCCATATTCCACCCGGGAGGGGCTGGTGATGGAAGACCGCCGCTCACACATCGAGCGCCGCTCCTGCTGGGTCCGTTCCTTCGGTATCGACATTGGCGACTCCCGCGCGGAAGACTGATCCCTAGCCGGAAAACCCCGCTTACAACTCCCGGCGGCGCCGGGAAAAACCGCTTCCTAAAATGGGTGTGAATCTTCAACCCGCTCAAAGGGAGCCATCATGAAAACCACTAGCAAACTCTGCTGCACCGCCCTCCTGACCAGTCTTTTGCTCGGTTCCGCCCTGGCCCAGCCCGGCCCCGGAATGGGGGGAATGCAGGGGCCGGGAGCCTCCGGCCCACCGGCCGCTTCCAAAACCGGCCCCCGCGACTGCAGCCGCGCTCCGGCCCCGGAACGCTGCAAAGCCCGTCAGGAAGCCCGCGGCCCGGCCCTGGAGGCCTGCAAGGACAAGGCCGGTCCCGAACGCCGCGAATGCATGCGCGATCACATGCCGCCACCGGATTGCGCCAAGGCGCGCGATCCCCAGCGTTGCGAAGCCATGCAGAAGGCCCACGATACCTGCAAAGGCAAGGTCGGACCGGAACGCAGGCAGTGCGTGAACGAGGCGATGAAGGTGAAATGACGGGCGGCCGCCGCCCGCCACCTCCGTTCCGGCTGAGCCTGCCTAAGAACCGGTAACAAAATGACAGCTAATCATTTCTGAGGGTCCGCCAGCAGATCAAGCAGCAGGCGATCGAGATGAAGGCTTCGTGAATGATAGGCAGGCGCTCGAAGCGAATGCGCAGTCTGCGGAAGTTGTGCAGCCAGGCAATGGTTCTTTCGACGACCCATCGGGTCTTGCCTAGGCCGCTGCCGTGAGGTTCGCCGCGACGTGCGATCAGGGTCTTGATGCCGGCGGCGTGGAGCGGCTTGCGGTATTTGTCATGATCGTAGCCGCGATCGGCCTGGACCAGGCGCGGTTTGGACAGCGGACGACCGCGCCTGCCGCGAATGGGTGGGATCGCCTCCACGAGCGGCAGCAGTTGGGTGACATCGTTGCGATTGGCGCCGGTCAGGATCACCGCAAGCGGGATGCCCTGCGCTTCCGTGATGAGATGGTGCTTGGAACCTGGGCGAGCGCGATCGGTGGGGTTGGGTCCTGTTTTTGACCACCCCCCAGCGCACGAATGGAAGAAGAATCGACGATGACGCGAGACCAATCGATCCGGTCGGCCGCCCGCAACTGTGCCAACAGCAGTTCGTGTAGCCGGTTCCAGACCCCGGCTTCCTGCCAGGCGCGCAGCCGCCGCCAGCAACTCATCCCCGAGCCGCACCCCATCTCCTGGGGCAGCAGGCGCCAGGGAATACCGGACTGCAGCACGAACAAGATGCCCGTCAGCGCCTTGCGGTCGTCCAGTCGCTTGCGTCCTGCGTACCTCGTACGACGCGGCTTGGGCGCCGGCAGCAACGGTTCGATCAGCGCCCACAATTCGTCTGTCAGTATCGGTTTGGCCATCTCCTCCACCCAGAGAAACAAGGCAGAGGTTAACAAAAGAAATCAAGGGTGAACAGCCCCTGTGGTCATTTTGTTACGAGTTCTAAGCCCACGGCGCGCCACCCTTCGACGGGCCTTTCCTGGGCACGGTCGAAGGCCTCAGGGCGAACGGATCGGAGCTTGCCGGATGAACAATAAAAAACGCCGCCGGTTTCACCCGGCGGCGTTTCCATTCGTAGCCCAGCGGCTTACTTCCCGGCGATGGACAGGGCCAGCATCAAATCGTTGATGCGCCTGACGAAGCCCGCCGGGTCGTCGAGTTGACCGCCTTCGGCCAGGGTCGCCTGTTCCAGCAGCAGCTCGGCCCAGTCGGCAAAGCGGGATTCCTCGTACTTCAAGCGCTGCACCGCAGGATGATTGGGATTGATCTCCAGGATGGGCTTCACGTCCGGCGCCTTCTGGCCGGCAGCTTTGAGGAGCCGGGCCAGATTGCCGGAAGGGTCGTGCTCGTCGGAAACGATGCAGGACGGCGAATCGGTCAGGCGGTGGGTGACGCGCACGTCCTTCACCTTGTCGCCCAGGGCCCCCTTCACCTTGTCGATGAGTTCCTTATACTCGTCGGCGGCCTTTTCGGCTTCCTGCTTCTCCGCCTCGTCCTCCAGCTTGCCCAGGTCCAGGCCGCCCTTGGCCACGGATTGCAAGGGCTTGCCCTCGAACTCGGTGAGGTGGCCGACCACCCATTCGTCCACGCGGTCGGAGAGGAGCAGGACCTCGATACCCTTCTTCCTAAAGATTTCCAGGTGCGGGCTGTTCTTGGCGGCGTTGAAGCTGTCGGCGGTGACGTAGTAGATCTTCTCCTGGCCTTCCTTCATGCGGCCGATGTAATCCTTGAGGGAGACGATCTGGGCGGGGGTGTCGCCATTCGTGGACGCGAAGCGCAGCAGGCCGGCGATCTTTTCCTTGTTGGAGAAGTCCTCGCCTACGCCTTCCTTGAGCACGGCGCCAAAGGCTTCCCAGAATTTGGCGTATTTTTCCGCGTCGTTTTCGGCCAGGTCTTCCAACATGGACAGCACCTTGCGCGTACAGCCATTGCGGATGCCGTCGATGTCCTTGCTCTCTTGCAAGATCTCGCGGGAGACGTTGAGGGGCAAGTCGGCGGAATCGACCACCCCGCGCACGAAGCGCAAGTAGAGGGGCATCAATTGCTCTGCATCGTCCATGATGAAGACGCGGCGTACATAGAGCTTGATGCCATGGCGGGCGTTGCGGTCCCACAGGTCGAAGGGAGCGCGGGCCGGAACGTACAGGAGCTGGGTGTATTCCTGCTTGCCCTCGACCCGGGCGTGGGTCCAGGTGAGCGGGTCTTCGAAATCATGGGCGACGTGCTTGTAAAACTCCTTGTACTGCTCTTCGGTGATGTCGCTCTTGGCTCTTGCCCAGAGCGCATTGGCCTGGTTGACCGTCTCGTCCTCGTCGGTCGGCAGCTGCTCACCGTCCTTCCACTCCTCCTTCTTCATGACGATGGGCAGGGTGATGTGGTCGGAATACTTGCGCACGATGGATTTCAGCTTCCAGCCCCCCAGGAAGTCATCCTCTCCGTCGCGCAGATGCAGGACGACGTCGGTGCCGCGGCCGGCCTTCTCCACCAATTCCACCGAGTAATCGCCCTCCCCGCCGGATTCCCACTTCACCGCCTGGTTGGCCGGCAGGCCGGCGCGGCGGGAAACGACCGTCACCTTGTCGGCAACGATGAAGGAGGAGTAGAAGCCGACGCCGAACTGGCCGATCAGGTGAGCATCCTTGGCCTGGTCACCGGTAAGCGCCGAGAAAAACTCCCGGGTGCCCGACTTGGCAATGGTGCCCAGGTGGGCGATGGCCTCCTCGCGGGAGAGGCCGATGCCGTTGTCGGAAATGGTGACGGTGCGGGCTGCCTTGTCGAAGGCGATGCGGATTTTCAACTCCGAATCGTCACCATAGAGGGCACTGTTGTTCAGCGCCTCGAAGCGCAGCTTGTCGCAGGCGTCGGAGGCGTTGGAAACGAGCTCGCGCAGGAAGATTTCCTTGTTGCTGTACAAGGAATGAATCATCAGATGCAGCAGTTGCTTGACCTCGGCCTGGAAGCCGAGGGTTTCGCGATTCTGGGTCGCGGTGGCGGTTTCGGTCATGCTGGAGTCTCCCGTGGAAAGCTAAGGTGGAACGGGAGATGGGGGCGTCTCCGCCGATTTCAAGGGCTCCGCCCGGGGCATCCGAGCCTGTGAATTTTTCGGGCGCCCGAGCGGCATGCCCAGTTGTGCACGATCAAGGCGCAAAGCACGGCCATAGCTCGGGCTATGGCGAGCATTGGCAACGCAGAGCGGGCGCAACTGGGCACGACGAGCGGGGGTAACTGAAATTTTTCCAGGCTCTTAGTCCAAAGCCTCGTTGCGCACTTCGACGATGTCGATTTCCTTGACCCCCACCGGACTCTGAAAACGAATCAGGTCGCCTTCCCGGGCCTTCAGGATCGCCCGCGCCAGAGGCGAAATCCAGCTGATGCGCCCCCGGGAGGCATCGGCCTCGTCGATCCCGACGATGGCGTAGGTGTTCTCTTCCCCCTCGCCGTCGCACAGGGTCACCGTGGCACCGAAGAAAACCTGGTCCGTGGCGCTACGCGCCAAAGGATCGACCACTTCCGCGACTTCGAGCCGCTTGGTCAGAAAGCGGATGCGGCGGTCGATTTCCCGCAGGCGCCGCTTGCCGTAGATGTAGTCGCCGTTTTCCGAGCGGTCACCGTTGGACGCCGCCCAGGCCACCACTTCGACCACATGGGGTCGCTCACGCTTGACCAGGTGTTCCAGTTCGGTCTTCAGACGGGCATGGCCGGCCGGCGTGATGTAGTTGCGGGTACCGGCCGGAAGCGGCGGCAGTTGGGGTGCTTCGTCGTCCCCGTCGGTGTCCTCGCGGACGAAAGCCTTGTTCAAGAATTCAGTATCCGATGGTATAGGCCGCAACGTCGACGCGGATCAACTCTCGCCCCAGAACCAGCGCCACCTGGCGAGCGAACTGCCCGGCCCAGGCGCCGTCTTCGTGGAAGCGCTCCGCGCCGGAATAGCGGGCAATGCTGAGAATTCGGTCGATCACGAGCACCTTGCCGGTCGGCGTAGTCACCTCGCATTCGAGCGCCGCGAACTCCCGATCCAGCCACTTGCGCGCCTCCTCGGCGCTGCGGCCAGCCAGTTCCTGACGGCCGATGCGGTAGTCGAACTCGACGCCCTTGCCAAAATTGACGATGACCTGGGTCTGCATGTCCCCTCCTGAATTTCCACTTGTCGGGTTATTCTAGGGCCTGTTTTCAATCCGGTCACGGCCATGGGCCGTCCACGGTAACGGTGAGTGCGATGGCCATCCTCCCTCCTTGTGCAGAAGAAGTCGCCGACATCCGGGCGAGGCTCCACGAATTGCAGATGGAACACCGTGATCTCGACCAGGTGATCGCCCACCTTGAATCGGACCCGCCGGCGGACGAACTCCTCATTCGCCGCATGAAGAAGCGCAAGTTGCTACTCAAGGACCGCATCCTCCAGCTCGAAGCGCTGCTGGTGCCGGACATTCCGGCCTGACGGCCCTCGTCTCCCGGTCCGCGCTCAGACCGGGGCATCGCCTCCCGGCGGCTGGCGGAAGAAGAACCAGTAGGCCCCGCCGATGGCTCCAGCGATTGCCAGTTCCCACAGGATGGGGAAATTCACCACCATCACCCCCAGGGCCGCCAGGAGCGCAAGGTAAGCGAGAACCTTCAGAGCGCCAGCGTCCCGACGTACCAGCCTACCGCCGCAATGGCGGCGCTGCACGGGATGGTCAGCAGCCAGGCCCAGACGATGCCCCCCGCCACTCCCCAGCGCACCCGCTTGGCCCCGCGGGTGGAGCCCACGCCGGCGATGGCGCCGGTAATGGTATGGGTCGTCGACACGGGAATTCCCAGGCCGGTGGCGAGGAAGAGCGTGATCGCCCCACCCGAGTTGGCGCAGAAACCGCGCGCCTGATTGAGTTTGGTGATGCGGTTGCCCATGGTCTTGACGATGCGCCAGCCGCCGAACAAGGTGCCGAAACCCATGGCGGCGTAGCAGGAAAAAACCACCCAATTGGGCACCGACTCACCGGTCTTGGTGATGCCCGCAGCGATGAGCAGCATCCAGATGATGCCCACCGTCTTCTGGGCGTCGTTGCCGCCGTGGCCCAGGCTGTAGGCCGCTGCCGAGAGCAACTGGAAGCGGCGGAAGGTCTTGTCTACCTTGCGCGGCGCCGTTTTGCGGCATATCCAAGACACGATGACCATGAGCAGGCCGCCGATGACGAAGCCCAGGAACGGTGCGACGAAGATGAAGGCGACGATCTTCCAGATGCCGCTCATGATGAGAGCCTCCGGCCCCACCTTGGCCAGGGCCGCGCCCACCAGGCCGCCGATGAGGGCGTGGGAAGAGGAGGAAGGAATGCCGTAATACCAGGTGATGATGTTCCAGGCGATGGCGCCGATGAGAGCCCCGAAGATGATGTAGTGATCGACGACGGCCGGGTCTATGGTGCCCTTGCCGATGGTGGAAGCGACCTTGAGCTGAAAGAGAAAGAAGGCGATGAAATTGAAGGCCGCCGCCCACAACACCGCCTGGTGCGGCTTCAGGACGCGGGTGGAGACGATGGTGGCGATGGAATTGGCCGCATCGTGGAAGCCATTCATGAAATCGAAGACAAGAGCCGTGGCGACGAGCACCACGACGATGCCGAGGCTGATCTGAAGATGATCCATACCGCGCCTGACCGGGTCAGGAATTTTCGAGGACGATGCCCTCGATGGTATTGGCGACGTCCTCGCAGCGGTCCGTCACCGTCTCCAGCAGTTCGTAGATGGCTTTCAGCTTGATGATCTGGAGCACGTCGCTCTCTTCCCGGAAGAGCTTGGACATGGCCTCCCGCATGATGCGATCGGCGTCGGACTCCAGGCGGTCGATCTCGTGGCAAATCTTGAGGATGGCAGCCGCGTTGTCCATGGAATGGAGCAGGCCCACGGCCCCCTTCACCCGCTGGCAGCATTCGAGGGAAATCTCCGCCAGCTGCCGCGCTTCCGGGGTGACCCGCTTGATGTCGTAGAGATTCATGGACTCCGCCACGTCCTGGGTCAGGTCCAGGATATCGTCCATACCACTGATGAGCTGGTGGATTTCGTCCCGGTCGAAGGGCGTGATGAAGGAGGTATGCAGCGCCGCCATGGTTTCATGGGTGATGCGGTCGGCGGCGGTTTCATGGGTATCGATGGCTTCGGCGAATTTGACCGCCTTCTCCGGCGAATCCACCAGGGCTCCGATCAGGCCCACCAGGGCTTCTCCCCCCAGGACGATCTGCGTTGCATGGGCGTTGAAAAAATCGAAGTACTTGACCTCTTTCGGCATCAATCGTCCAAACATGACAGTCCTGTTTCGATTTTGTGACGGCGCGCATTCTAGCATGGGGGGCACGCCGTCCCGTGCTTAAATGCAGGCATGAAACCTCCCCTGTTCATCGACGATTGCGCCGTCTCTGCGGCCCTCGATGCAGCCGCCGACCAGGCCCTGCAGGAGCTCCTGCCGCTCGTCGCCGAACTCGGCGGTCCGCGCGGAGAAAAGGCCCGTCAGGCCGTTCGCGCCGCCCTGCTCTACAGCTTGAGGGGCCAGGGCGGCGACCCCCCGCTGATCCATGGCGAGGACGCCTTCGGCCACCCCTTTCGCCTGGAAGACCTCCCCCTGCCCCGCGCCGGCGTCGGCTACGGAGTGCAGCGCCTGGACACCGACCTCCTGCTTGACCGCCGCAGCGGCGACTTCCTGCCGGTGCGGGATCCGCGGCTCGACGCACGCTTCGCCAGCTTCGCCGAGGCCCATGGTGCGGCCCGGGATTGGACCGTGCGCCAGGGTGCGCTGCCGGAGGACCGGCCCCTGGCCATCGTCCCGGTCGGCTACGACGAAGCCTTGCAGCGCCACATCCTCATCTATGGCGTGCTCCCTGCCTCACCGGATTGAACCCGAAAACCTCAGTTGGCCGCTTGAATGCCTTCTCGAAACGCCCCCAACCGGGCGCCTGCCAGAACAAAATCGCAGGCCAGCACGGCCTCGGCCACGGCATCGGCGCTGGGGCCCAGGCTGAGCCGCAGCGCCGCCTCGTGGGTGCGCCAGTAGCGCACGGCGCCGGGATCGTCCTCCGCCAGAAGAGCCTCCAGACCGAGCAGAAACTCATCTGAGGCTTCGGCCGCTCCCCGCTCCGCGGCGGCCCGCCCCTCCACCAGGGGCACCCGTAGCCAGAAACGGCTTCCCTCGCCGGGTTCGCTCTCCACGCCCACTTCGCCCCCGAGCAGATGGGCCAGCCGGCGGCACAGTCCCAGGCCGACGCCGGTCCCGCCGAAACGCCGCGTACTCTGGCCCTCGACCTGATGGAAGGGCTGGAAAAGCCCCGGCAGATCTTCCGCGGCGATGCCGATCCCCCGATCCTCCACCGCGAAGCGCAGCGCAGCGGCCCCCGCCTCTCCAAGCACCCCCAGTCGCAACACCACGTCGCCCCGGCTGGAAAATTTCACCGCATTGCTGCCGAAATGGCGCAGGATTTCGCCCAGGCGGCGGGGGTCGCCCAGGGCTTCGTCGGGGACGCCCTCCCCAAGCTCGACGATACAGGCGTCCGCACGGCCGGCGGCGGACAGTTCCGAGCGCACCCGCGCCGCCTCGTTCTCCACCAGTTGCCGCGGCGAGAACGGCACATTCTCCGGAACCAGGCTGCCCGCCTCCAGGGCGGCAAGATCCAGGATGCGGTCCAGCAAGCCGAGAAGATTCCCCGCCGCCCCGGTGATGTGCCGCACCATCTCCTGTTGTCGTTCGTCGGCCAGTTCCCGCTTGAGGAGGTAGGCGAAGCCGGTGATGGCGTTCATGGGCGTACGCAACTCGTGCCCCATGTTGGCGAGAAAGGTCGTCTTGGCCCGGCTGGCCGCCTCAGCCCCGTCGCGGGCCACGGCCAGGGAACGATTGGCGTCGAGCAATTCGCCGCGGGCGGTCTCAAGAGCGTCGATGCTGTGGTCGAGATGGAGCCAGCGGCGGCGCAGGACTTCAAGCAGGCCAAAACCCGCCGCCGCCACCAGGAGAAAGATGAGGCCGTGGGTCAGCCAATCCTGCCGCGCCATCTGGGCAGCAGCCGTCTCGATCTTCGCATAGGGCTGGGAAACGCTGATGCCACCGCGGATATCCCCTTCGCGGTAACCCTGTTTCTCGTGGCAGGGCAGGCAGGCGGAAGTCACCCGCAGAGGGGCCATGTAGCGCAGCAGCCGCGGCTCCCCTGGAGCGCCGACCACCGCCCAGGTTTCCTGCACGCCCGTCTCGAAACGCAGCAGGGCGGCGTCTTCCCAGGGGTCCGGCCGATTGGCGGGGCGAATGGGCTTGCGGCTGGTGATGTGGAAGACCACGCCCCCCTGCTTCTCGGCCAGCTCGCCCAGTTGGCGGGTCATGAAGGCCGGGTTCACGAGGGTGAGGGCCTGGCCGTCCGCGGTGCTCACGTCCCGGCGGGGATGCTCCAGGTAGGGATTGGGACGGGTCTCTGCGGTCACCGGCACATAGACCCCACCGTGAGCGGCGTTCCAGGAGCGCACCAGGACCACCATGCGGAACATGTTGCGCGCGCTTTCCAGGGCAAGATCCAAGGAATGCTCCCGGGTATCGGCCAGGTGCGCCTGCAGGGAGAGACCCACGGCCCCCGCCCACAGGGCCAGAAGGCCCAACCACCAGACCCTGCTGGCAATCCATTGCGGAATCCGCGTCACTCGTCCCTCCCCACCCTGAGATCCCTCGCTCCGGTCCAGCTTAACAGCCCACTCGCCCGCCTCCAAACCCTTCACCGGCCACGCAGGGGGTCAATGAAAATCCCGGCTGGTCGTCGGCAGCCGCCCCAACCAGGAACTGAGGTCCACCAGCCGCTTGGCCAGCAGGTGCACGACGCCGGATTTCGCTTCCAGTTGGCCGTAGACCCCCAGCAGGCGGGCGCCGAGGAGTTCGCGGCGCTGTCTTTCCGCCAGTTCCGGGCGCACCACCACATTGGTGTAGCCGGTTTCGTCCTCCAGGGTGACGAAGACGATGCCGCTCGCCGTACCCGGGCGTTGGCGGCCGGTGACGATGCCGGCGGCCCGGGCCAGCAGGCGGTCGGGGCCGGCCTGGAGCTGGCCGGCGCTGAGGAAGCGGCGCTCGGCCAGATGGGCGCGCAGCAGGGCCAGGGGATGGCGGCGGAGCGTCAGGCCCAGGCTGCGATAGTCGGCTACCAGGTTCTCGCCTTCGTTGGGCGCCGGCAGGTCCGCCGCCGGCTCGGCCAAGAGCGGCACGCCGTCGAAGAGGTCACCCTGCGCCACGGCAGCGGTGGCCGCCCAGGCCGCCTGGCGGCGGTGGCCGGCGAGGCTGGAGAGGGCATCGGCGGCGGCCAGGAGATCGAGATCGCGGCGGGAGAGGCCCGCCCGAACGGCGAGGTCGCCCACGTCGGCAAAGGGGCGCGCCGCCCGGGCGGCGACGATGCGCTCCGCCGCCGCCCGGGCGAAACCGACGATCTCACAGAGCCCCAGGCGCACCCCGCCGTCGGCCTCCAGGGTGCTATCCCAGCCGCTGGCCGCCACGTCCACCGGCCCCACGGCCACCCGGTGGCGGCGGGCGTCCTGCACCAGTTGCGAGGGGGAATAAAAGCCCATGGGCTGGCTGTTGAGGAGCCCGCACAGGAAGGCCGCCGGCTCATGGCGCTTGAGCCAGGCCGAGGCATAGACCAGCAGCGCAAAGCTCGCCGCATGGGATTCGGGAAAGCCGTATTCGCCGAAGCCCTGGATCTGGGCGATGATGCGCCGGGCGAAGCGCTCGGGGAGGCCGTTGGCGGCCATGCCGGCCAGGAGTTTCTCTTCGAAGGGCTCCAGCCCGCCCTTGCGCTTCCAGGCGGCCATGGCGCGGCGCAGGCGGTCGGCCTCGCCGGGGGTGAAGTTGGCCGCCACCACGGCCAGTTGCATGACCTGCTCCTGGAAGATTGGCACACCCAGGGTACGCTCCAGCACCGCATCCACCGCCGGCGACACCGCGTCCACCGCTTCCTCCCCGTTGCGCCGCTTGAGGTAGGGATGCACCATGCCGCCCTGGATGGGGCCGGGCCGCACCAGGGAGACCTCGATCACCAGATCGTAGAAATTGCGTGGCTTCAGGCGCGGCAGCATGGCCATCTGGGCTCGGGATTCCACCTGGAAGACGCCCATGCTGTCGGCCTTGCCCAGCATGGCATAGACCGCCGGGTCTTCCGCCGGGATGTCGGCCAGGCCGAAGGGCCGCCCCCGCCGCCCGGCCACCAGGGCCAGGGTGCGGCGCAGGGCGGAGAGCATGCCCAGGGCCAGGATATCCACCTTCATGAGGCCCAGGGCATCCAGGTCATCCTTGTCCCACTGGATGACGCTGCGCTCCGCCATGGCTGCATTTTCCACCGGCACCAAGCGGGAGAGGGGCCCGCGGGAAATGACGAAGCCGCCCACGTGCTGGGTCAGGTGGCGAGGAAAGCCGCGCAGGGCCGCAGCGATCTCCAGCCACTTGGCCACCCGGGGCGACTGGGGATCCAGGCCCTGCTCGGCGAAGCGCTCCGGCAGTTGCTCCCGCTTGTCCCACCAGGCCAGGGAGGCGGTCAGAGCGTCGATCTGGGCGATGCCGAAGCCCAGGGCGCGGCCGGCGTCCCGCAGGGCGCCCTTGCTGCGGTAGGTGATGAGCGCCGCCGCCAGGGCCGCCCGCTCCCGGCCGTACTTGCCGTAGATGTACTGGATCACCTCCTCCCGCCGCTCGTGCTCGAAATCCACGTCGATATCCGGCGGCTCCCCACGTTCCCGGGAGATGAAACGCTCGAAAAGCAGTTGCGAGCGGGCCGGGTCCACCTCGGTGACGCCCAGGGCATAGCACACCGCCGAATTGGCCGCCGACCCCCGTCCCTGGCACAGAATGCCCCGGCTACGGGCAAAGCGGACGATGTCGTACACGGTGAGAAAATAGGCTTCGTAGGCCATCTCGGCGATGAGGGCCAGTTCATGTTCGATCCGCTCGCCCACCGCCGCCGGCACCCCGGCCGGGTAACGCCGCGCCAGCCCCCGCTCGGTTTCGGCCCGCAACCAGGAGGCCGGCGTCTCCCCGGCGGGGACGATTTCCTCCGGGTACTCGTAGCGCAACTCCTCCAGGGAAAAAGCGCAGCGCCCGGCAACGACCAGGGTCTCGGCCAGCAGCTCCGGCGGATAGAGGCGGGAAAGCCGCAGCCGCGTGCGCAGATGCCGTTCGCCGTTGGGAAAGAGGGCGTAGCCCGCCTCGAACACCGTGGTCTTCAGGCGCAGCGCCGTCAGCACATCCTGCACCGGCCGCCGGGCGCGATCGTGCATGTGCACGTCCCCTGCCGCCACCAGAGGCAGGCCGGTGGCCTCGCCCAGGGCCTGCAACAAATTCAGCCTCCCCCCATCGTCCGGCCCGGCGTGGAGTTCGACGGCAATCCAGGCCCGACCGGGAAAGCGCTCCGCCAGCCAGCGCCCCTCCTCCACCGCCGGTGCCGCCGGCGGCACCCAGAGGGCTAGGCAGTCGGGCACGGCGCCGCTGGGGGCGAGACTTTCCAGGTCGCCCCGAACAAGGTGGTAACTGCCCTTCCCCGCCCGCCGCCGGCCCAGGGTGATGAGGGCCGAGAGGTTGCCGTAGCCCGCCCGGTTGCAGGCCAGCAGCACCAGCTTCAAGCCGTCGGCGAGGACGAACTCGCTACCGACGATGAATTTCAGCCCCGCCGCCTTGGCCGCCAGATGGCCACGCACCACCCCAGCCAGGGAACACTCGTCGCTCAGCACCAGGGCACCGTAGCCCTGCTCCGCCGCCCGCGCCACCAGCTCCTCCGGATGCGAGGCCCCGCGCAGGAAAGTAAAGTTGGAAAGGCAGTGCAGTTCAGCGTAGGCAGGCAGCGACATGGACCCTCGTCCCCGGCGGCCAGGCGCCGATAACTGTTCATACGTACAGTTATAGCCAGGAAACCTCGCTGCGGCAAGAGAAAACCCTCCCGCGCCCTCTTCCCGTGCCAAGCCACACCCGCGCTACAATCCCGCCATCATGACCCCCGCAGACTTCATCGCTCACTGGCACCGGGCCGACGGCTCCGAACTTGCCAATTACCAGCTTTTCGTCGTCGACCTCTGCGCCCTGCTGGGTGTCGAAGCCCCTCAGCCGGCCCGCGAGGATACGCGCGACAACGCCTACGTCTTCGAGCGCCGCGTCACCTTCCGCCACGGCGACGGCTCCGCCTCCGCCGGGCGCATCGATTGCTACCGGCGCAGCGCCTTTGTCCTGGAGGCCAAGAAACTCAGGGCCGACGCCGCCAGCAAGGGCTTCGACGATGCCCTGCTCCGCGCCCGGGGCCAGGCCGAAAGTTACGCCCGGGCGCTGCCCGCCGAAGAAGGCCGACCGCCCTTCCTGCTCGTCGTCGACATTCCCCGCGTCATCGAGCTCTACGCCGAATTCACCTGCACCGGCGGCAGCTACACCCCCTTCCCCGACCCGCGTAGCCACCGCATCCGGCTCGACGACCTCGCCCGCCCGGAAATCCGCGCCCGCCTCCAAGCCGTCTGGCAAGACCCGCACAGCCTCGACCCGGCCCGCCGCACCGCCCGCGCCACCCGCGAAATCGCCGTCCGCCTGGCCCGCGTCGCCCAGTCGCTCGAAGGAAAATACGCCCCCGAACGCGTCGCCGCCTTCCTCTCGCGCTGCCTGTTCTCGATGTTTGCCGAAGACGTCGGCCTCTTGCCCAAGGTCGACAACGAAGGCGCCTTCACCGGCCTGCTCAAGACCCTGCATAGCGCCCCGCAACAATTCGTCCCCCTCGTCGCCGAATTGTGGAAAGCCATGGACGAAGGCCAGTTCTCCGTCGCCATCCGCGCCCAGCTGCCGCGCTTCAACGGCAAGCTGTTCAAGCAGCCCGAAGTCCTGCCGCTCGACCGCGACCAGATCGACCTGCTGCTCGAAGCCGCCAAAGCCGACTGGGCCGAAGTCGAACCCGCCATCTTCGGCACCCTGCTCGAAAGTGCGCTGAACCCGCTCGAACGCCACGACCTCGGCGCCCACTACACGCCGCGCGCCTACGTCGACCGCCTTGTCCTGCCCACCGTCATCGAGCCGCTGCGCGCCAACTGGCACGACACCCAGGCCGCCGCCCTGCTGCTCGCCAACGAAGGCAAGCTCAAAGACGCCGCCGACCTCGTCCGCGCCTGGCACCACAAGCTGTGCACCACCCGCGTCCTCGACCCCGCCTGCGGCTCCGGGAACTTTCTCTACGTCACGCTGGAGCACATGAAGCGGCTCGAAGGCGAAGTCCTCGACACCCTCGCCCAGCTTGGCGACACCCAGCAACGCCTCGAAGTCGAAGGCCTGACCGTCGACCCGCACCAGTTCCTCGGCCTCGAAATCAACCCGCGCGCCGCCGCCATCGCCGAAATGGTCCTCTGGATCGGCTACCTGCAATGGCACTTCCGCACCCAGGGCAGCGGCCTGCCGCCCAGCCCTATCCTGCGCGACTTCAAGAACATTGAATGCCGCGACGCCGTACTCAGCGCCGACGCCATCGCCTTCGTCACCGACGAAGCCGGCAAGCCCCTCACCCGCTGGGACGGCCGCACGACCAAGCCCCACCCCGTCACCGGCGAACTCGTGCCCGACGAAGCCGCCCAAATCCCGCTGGAGCGCTACACCAACCCACGCCCCGCCACCTGGCCGCAGGCCGACTACATCGTCGGCAACCCCCCCTTCATCGGCGCCGCCGCCATGCGCCAGGCCCTTGGCGACGGCTACACCGAAGCCCTGCGCGCCGCCTGGCCGGCCGTGCCGGATTCCGCCGACTTCGTCATGTTCTGGTGGCACCACGCCGCCGACCTGACGCGTCGCGGCCAAGTCCAGCGCTTCGGCTTCATCACCACCAACAGCCTCAAGCAAACCTTCAACCGCCGCGTCCTCGAACACCACCTCAACGCCCAGCCGCCGCTCGCCCTCGCCTGGGCCATCCCCGACCACCCCTGGGTCGACGCCGCCAGCGGCGCCGCCGTGCGCATCGCGATGACCGTCGGCCAGCCCGGCGATGCCCCGGGAACGCTGCAAACCGTCGTTGGCGAAGGCGGCGCGGAAGCCGACGCCGTGCACATCGAACTCACCGAGAAAACCGGCCGCATCCACGCCGACCTGAGTATCGGCGCCGATGTCGTCGGCGCCAAGGCGCTACAGGCGAATGAAATGCTGTCTTACCCCGGCATCGAACCTCACGGAGCCGGCTTCGTCGTCACCCCCAACGAAGTCGAGCGCCTGCAACCCTGCGACCGCATCCGCCCCTACCGCAACGGCCGCGACCTGACCGACAAGCCGCGCGGCGTTTCGGTCATCGACCTCTACGGCCTGAGCGCCGACGAAGTGCGCAGCTGCTATCCGGCGGCCTACCAATGGCTACTCGAACGCGTCAAACCGGAACGCGATCACAACCCGCGTGAATCACGTCGGAAAAATTGGTGGATTTTTGGCGAACCCTGCTCGAAGTTCCGCAACGCGCTCCCACCTTTGTCCCGCTACATAGCCACCGTCAAAACCGCCAAACATCTGACATTCCAGTTTCTGGATGCTTCAATCTTGCCCGACAGCAAGCTCATCGCAATCACCCACGACCATCCCTACGTACTGGGCGTGCTCTCCTCGAAGATTCACAACATTTGGTCGCTTGCCACCGGCAGCACCCTCGAAGACCGACCCACCTACGTCAAAACCACCTGCTTCGAAAAATTCCCCTTCCCCGCCGCCAGCCCCGAGCAGCAAGCCCGCATCGCCGCCCTCGCCGAGCAACTCGACACCCACCGCAAGCGCCAGCAGGCCGCCCACCCCGACCTGACGCTGACGGGGATGTACAACGTGCTGGCCAAACTGCGCATCGGCGAAACCCTGACCGCCAAGGACAAGACCATCCACGAGCAAGGTCTCGTCGCCGTGCTGCGCCAGCTCCACGACGAACTCGACACCGCCGTCCTCGAAGCCTATGGCTGGCAAGACCTCGCCCCCACCGCCACCGACGCCCTGCTGGAGCGCCTGGTCGCCCTCAATGCCGAGCGCGCCGCCGAAGAAGCCACCGGCCACATCCGCTGGCTCCGCCCCGACTTCCAGAACCCGAAGGCAAGCCATCCCGCTCCCACCCTCCCCCTTGAAGGGGGAGGCGTATCTCCCCCTCCCCTTCAAGGGGAGGGCCGGGGTGGGGATGGGTCACTCCCCCCCGCCGCCAAAGCCGAAAAACGCCCCTGGCCCCCCACCTTGCCGGAACAAGTCCGCGCCGTGGCCGACGCCCTCACCTCCACCCCGCAAGACGAACCCACCCTCGCCGCCCGCTTCACCGGCAAGGGCCCGTGGAAAAAACGCCTCCCCGAAATCCTCGCCATGCTCGCCGCCCTCGGCCGCGCCAAGGAGACCGAGGGCGGCTGGCTGGGTTGAGGGTTTGCCGTGCAAACGCTAGCATGGGGGGCCCTTCCCCGAGGCTGACGCCATGAATACGCTCGATCTGATCCGCGAAGTTGCTTCCTTGCCGCTGGAGGAGCGTGCCCGCATTGCCGACGCCGTGTTGCAGACCCTCAACCCGGTCGATGAGACCCATGCCTTGGCCTGGCTGGCGACGGCCCGGCGGCGGTTGGACGAAGTGGAGTCCGGCGCGGTGCAAGGCGTTCCCGGCGAGGCGGTTTTCGAACGGATACGCCAACGCCACGCCCGATGAGTTTTGTTTTTCACCCCGAAGCCGAGGCGGAATTCGAGGCCGCGGTCACTTGATATGAAGAACGCTCGCCAGGCCTGGGCCTCGATTTCGCGAGCGAAGTGCTGGAAGCCATTTGCCGCGCCGAGGCCCTGCCCTTGGCGTGGGCGCTCCTGGATGAACGCATCCGGCGGGTCCTGATCAACCGCTTTCCCTATGGCGTGCTCTACGTTCCGCAGGAATCCGGGATTCTGATCGTTGCCGTCATGCATCTGTCGCGCGAACCGGATTACTGGCGTTCGCGCACTTGAAATGGCGAATCGGGGGAAGGCCGTGTTCACCCATGGCGATTGCGACAAAGGAGACTGGGAAAAAACCTCCCTGACATCCTCGCCATGCTCGCCACCCTCGACGCAAACGATGAATTGATCGAAATCCTGTCGTTGGAAGCCTGAGAGCCTGTGAAAATTTCATTCGCCCCCGCTCGTCACGCCCAGCCGCGCCCGCTCGGCGTTGCCAATGCTCGCCATAGCCCGAGCTATGGCTGTGCTTGGCGCCTTGATCGTGCACACCTGGGCACGCCGCTCGGGCGCACCCGAAAATTTCACAGGCTCTGAGCTCAACTGCCACTCTCCCCAGGAAGCCCCGACCGCATGAAATTCAAGTCAGACGAGACCGGAATCACTCGCTGAAATTGCCGCCCCCTGGCTGGCCCTCGATACTTAACGCTTGACGTTAAACGCAGCGGATTCTATATTGCGCCATGACCATCCGTTCGTTCCGCTGCGCCGATACCGAAGCGTTGTACGAAGGTGATAGCCCCAGGCGGTTTCGCAACATCGAAGCCGTCGCCCAGCGCAAGCTGCAAATGCTGGACGACGCCGTGGAGTTGCGCGATTTGCGATCGCCTCCCGGCAACCGCCTCGAAGCCTTGGCCGGGGATCGCGCCGGCCAGCACAGCATCCGCGTCAATGACCAATGGCGCGTCTGCTTCGTCTGGACTGCCGGGGGACCGGAGCACGTTGAAATCGTGGACTACCACTGAAAGGACTGCCATGGCTACCAACCGCCTGCGCCCGATTCACCCGGGCGAAATCCTCCGCGAGGAATTTCTCGCCCCCCTGGGCATGAGCGCCAACGCGCTGGCCCTTGCCCTGCATGTGCCGGCGCCGCGCATCAACGACGTGGTACGCGAGCGCCGCGCCGTGACCCCGGATACCGCCCTGCGGCTGGCACGCTATTTCGACACCACGCCACAGTTCTGGCTCAACTTGCAAACCACCTTCGATCTCAAGAAGGCGGCAAGTCAGAACGGAGAAAAAATTGCCGCCGAAGTGCGCCCACTGCCCAAAGCGGCTTGAAGGCTCCGGATTCCGATACGCACCATGACATGAATCGTACCGAGCGCTTTTACCGCATCGACCAGATGCTCCACGAGCGGGGCCTGGTGTCGATCACCGCGTTCCTGGAAGAGTTCGACATCTCCAGGGCGACCTTCAAGCGCGACATGGAATACCTGCGCGACCGTCTGCATGCACCGATCGTCTGGGACCGCGAGGCCGGGGGCTATCGCTTCGAGAACCACAAAGCCACCGGCCCGGCCTACGAGTTGCCCGGCCTGTGGTTCTCGGCCGGCGAACTCTACGCGCTGCTCGCCGCCCACAAGCTCCTGGGCGATATCGAGCCGGGGATCCTGGCCTCTCACGTCGCGCCCTTGCAGGCCCGGCTGGCCGCCCTGCTGGAGGCCTCGGGCCACGCGGCAAACGAAATCACCCAGCGGGTGCGGCTACTGTCGATGGCCAGGCGCCCGGTCGAGCTGCGCTTTTTCACCGCTGTCGCCCTGGCCCTGCTGCAACGCCGGCGCATCGAGATCGAGGCCTGGAACCGGGGGCGGGACGAAGCCAATGTTCGTACCGTCTCGCCGCAACGCCTCGTTCATTACCGCGACAACTGGTATCTGGATGCCTGGTGCCACTGGCGGCGAGCGCTGCGCAGCTTTTCGGTGGATGCCCTCCAGCGGGTCAAGGTCTTGCGCGAAAAGGCGCGCGACGTGCCCGAGGCCCAGCTGGAGGCGCACTACGCCTCGGCCTACGGCATTTTCTCCGGGCAGCCCAAGGGCTGGGCGGTGCTGCGCTTCTCGCCCGAACGGGCGCGCTGGGTCCGCTCCGAACGCTGGCACCCGGAGCAACGCGCCGAAGCCCTGCCCGACGGCAGCTACCGCCTGCATGTGCCCTATGCCGACGAACGGGAACTGCTGATGGATATCCTGCGCCATGGACGGCATGTGGAGGTCGAGGCGCCGCAAGCGCTGCGCCAGGCGGTCGCGGACGAGGTCGCGGCGCTGACCGCCCGCTATCACGGGTGTTTTCTGGTCAATTCCTGAGGCGCAGTTTTTGAGCCACCGGGCCAATACACTGGTCCCATTCACCCTCGGGAGGCTCACCATGGTCATCGATTTCATCATTGCCGTTTTCGCCGGCATCGCAGGACAGAGCCTTGCACTCTTACTGATACTGCTGGTTCTTTCGGCCTTGTTCGCCCGCACGCCCCGGCCTTGGTCGAGCGGCCTGCTCAATCTGGTGCTGCTCCTGACGGGCGTATCGATTCTGTCGTCCCTTTTCGGCGGCGACTGCGATTGTGATCTGTAGGAAGCCGTCGTGGATACCCGAAAGGTGGCACGATGAGTGAAACATCCCCGCTGCCCCGCCATCTGACCGTCCTGGGCGAAGCGATGCGCCCGGTGTGGCAAACGCTGACGGTGGAACTCGATGCCCCTGTGGGGCTGACCGCTCCGGTGGTGGACATGTTTGCCAGCGTCCAGCACCACTTGTCCCTGCTGACGAGCACCTTGGGTCGGCTTTCCGAGCGGACCGACGATTTGATGCGCGAGGTACTGGCGAAGCAAGACGCGAGCGATCTGGTGGTGTATCGAGCGGTGGGACGATTCGAGGCGCCATTGCGGGACATTCTCGCCGGCTATCACGGCGTGTGTGCCCTGGCGGCCCAGGGCACGGCGAGGGATGCCCGCGATCTCCTTGCCGGCGTCTATCGACACTCGCTGATCGAAATACGGGATTGGCTTGGCGAACTGGTCCAGACGCTGGAAGATCCGCTAGCCGCCCTCAAGAGGCGGGGCTTGCCGACCAGCGGCCCTGTGACGCTGCGTCTCTCCCTGATCCTGACTGCCGCGCCCGGCTTGGACAGCTTGTCACGCTGGGCCGAGCGCCATTCTCCGGCGTGGCCCTCCTCGCCCCGCAAGCTCGAGACCGGGCTGGAGAGTCATTCGCCATATCCGCCCCCGAACCGACCCTCCTCCCCCCGCAAGCCGGAGACCGGGCTGGGGTTTTGGTGCACCCTCGGGGCCTTGGCTTTGGGGTGGGGTGTCGGCGAGGCCCTTTTCGGAGATGACGATTGCGATACGTGAGGTTCTTGGTACTGCGTTCCGCCCAGCGCGGGAATGGGCTATTGATGCGCACTTGACGGATGGCCTCCGGTCGGGAAGTTCCCCCGGCCCCGCTGTACCCGCCCTGCGGGCGCTCACCCGAACACCCCCTGCAGAAACCATCCTTCCCGGTCCCGGTAGATCCAGAGCCACTGGCCCCGGGGGTTGCGGGCGACGAAGTAGTCGCGGCGCACATCTCCGGCGGCGGCGGGCTCGCCGCCATCCCACCAGCCGCTTTCCAGCCTTTCCGGGCGACCCTTCAGGGTGAGAGGGCCGTGCCAGCAGGGGCGGCCGGCGCCTTCGGGAAGTCTTTCCGGGCGGGGCAGAAGCCAGAGCGGCCGCGCCCCGCCAGGGGGCTGGACAGGCCGCGAAGTTTCCCCCGGCGGCCGCTCCCGGCCGGCGCATTCGGGGCGGTAGTCCGGTACGGTCGCCAGGCCGTGCACGGCCTCCTCCCCCAGGCGGGCCTGGAGGCGTTCCAGGCAGGCCAGAACGCCCTCCCCGGCCGGCGGCCGATCAAAAAGGCTGGCGCTTTCGCCGGGCCTGGGAATCCAGTCGTCGGCTTCCAGGGCCAGGGCTTCCACAGGGGCGGAGAGGTGCAGCCGGTCGAGCCGCTCCCGCAGGAGGCGATGGAGGCGGTCTTCGTCGGCGCTGGGCTCGGCGGGGCGCAGTTCGAGGGTGCTGAAGCCGCCGCCGTCGTGGAAGAGATCGAGCCGGCAACTGCGCGCCAGCCGCTGGCGGCCGTCCAGCCAGCCCGCCAGGGCGGCGAGGAGGCGGCGGCCGGCGAAGGCCAGGGCCGGGGCCGCTTCGACCCGGGCCGGCAGTTCCAGGCGGCGAACGAAGTGCTCGGGGAAGACGAAGGCCGGCCGCGGGTCGGGCAATTCCCCCCAGGCCCGCAGCAGTTCATCCACCGTAGCGCTGCCAATGCGGCGGCGCAGGCCGGCGGCCGGCAGCCGGCGCAGATCGCCCAGGGTGGCGGCGCCGAAGGCGATGAGCCGCTGCTCCACTGCCGCCGGCCAGGCGGGGACGGTGCAGGACAAGGTGGCCAGGGCGGCGGCGCAGGTTTGTCCGTCGCCGCACAGGGCGTCCAGACCGCCCCAGGCCAGCCAGGTGGCCGCCAGGGGTGTGGGCGCCACCGCCCAGACCGGGGTATAGCCCTGCGCCCGGCTGCCGGCGAGGGCTGTGGCGACCAGGGCTTCGGCGCCGGCAAAAAGCCGCAGGCAGCCGCCGATTTCCAGCAGCAGGGTGGCGGGCGGCGCCAGGCTGACCTGGGGGGTGAAGCGACCGGCCCAGCAGGCCAGGGTTTCCAGGGCCGCCGCTTCGCGGGGCTGGTCCCGCTCCCGGACGGTCAGGCCGGGAGCGAGGCCCAGGGCGGTGGACAGGCGCTGGCCGGCCCGCACGCCGGCGGCAAGGGCGGCCTGGTCGGCGGCCAGGATGCGGCCGCGGGCGACGATGGCCGCCGGGGCCGGCGGACCGGACCTCGGTTCTCCCGCGGGCGGGGGTGAAAGGCAGGCCGCCGCCTCAGGCGACGACCCGGGGGCCAGCGCTTCGAGGGGCAGGAAGGGGAAGTGGAGCGCGAACCAGAGCACGGTTCTGTCTCCCGGGCCGGGGCAGGTCGAGGGTAAGCACCGGGCCGCCGGTGTGGCCCCGGCGCTTGACGATGCGCAGCGCCAGTCCGCCGGCCCCCGGCCCCACGGCAAGCCGCAGGGGGGCGGGCGATGGAACTGCCGCGGCGGCAGCCGGCCGCCACAGGATGGCCAGGGCGGGCCTGCCCCGGGCGGCCACCTGGAGACGGCGCAGGGCACGGGGATCGGGATCTCGCGCCGGCCAGGCCAGGACGCCGGAGAAGCCGCCGCACAGGAGCAATTGCTCGCAGCACCAGGCGGCTTCCTGCCCGGCCCGCACGACGACCAGGCGTTCCAGGGCCAGGCCGGCAGCGGCCCAGGCGGGGGCATGGGGCCGCCAGGGCGGCGCCACCAGGGCAAGCCATCCTCCCGCGGCCGAAAGAGTGGCCAGGGCGGGCAGGAGCAGGCTGAGTTCGCCGCCCCCCGGGAGGTCGCAGAGCAATTCGGTCAGGTCGCCCCGGGGCCAGCCGCCACCGGGCAACTGGGCGTCCAGGGCCGGGTGGCCTGTGGCGATGCCGTCCTGGGCCGGCAGGGCCAGGGCACCGCCCCGCCAGACGTCACCCCTCGCCAGGACGTCCCCCAGCCCCGCCACAGCGGCGTGGGGGAGCGCGGTCATTGACCCCCCCTCCCCGGGGGAAACGCTGAGTAATTCCGTTCGCCCTGAGCCCTTCGACTTTGCTCAGGACAGGCTTGTCGAAGGGCAATTCGCGCGAATTCAAGGGCTTCGACAGGCTCAGCCCGAACGGTCTGGAATAAATCAGCGTTTCCCGGGGGAGGGAGAGCGCCCCCTTCGGGCGGCCGGGCGGGGACGCTCATGACAGGCTGACGATGTTGCCGCGGATGAGGCCGACGGCAACGCCCTCGATGGCGAAATCGACCCGGCCGGGATCGACGACGATGGGGTCGAAATCGGGGTTTTCGGCGATCAGCTCGACGAAGCCGTTGCGGCGCTTCAGGCGCTTGACGGTGACGTCGTCGGCGACGCGGGCGACGACGATCTGGCCGTCCCGGACATCCTGGGTGCGGTGCACGGCCAGGAGGTCGCCGTCCAGGATGCCGGCGTCGATCATGGAGAGGCCGCGCACCTTGAGGAGGAAGTCGGCCCGGGGCGAGAAGAGATGGGCGTCGAGGGCGTAGCGGCCCTGGATGTTTTCCACCGCCAGGATGGGGGAGCCGGCGGCCACCAGGCCCACCAGGGGCAGACCGAGCTGCTCCACCAGGCGAATGCCCCGGGCCGAGCCGGGTTCGAGGACGATGACGCCCTTGCGGGCCAGGGCCCGCAGGTGATCTTCCGCCGCGTTGGGGGAAGCGAAACCGAAGGCCTGAGCGATCTCCGCCCGGGTAGGGGGGGCACCGCGGGATTCCAGGCTGTCGCGGATGAAAGCGAGAATTTCCTGCTGCCGTGGGGTAAGCTTTTCCATGAGGTTTCCTCTTCGACCGATGTCTGTATTTTTATACAGCTTTCAAGCAAAAAGCAAGGGGCTGCCCCAACTTCCGGGTAAACCCGAAAACCCCCGGGGAAAACAGCGGAAATACGGCCAACACACCAGGGAAATCCCTTAGAATGCCCACCAAAATACCTAATCATTCCGAGGGGTCAGACGGCATGCTGCAGGACAGTTCGACAGGTCAGGCTTTGAGCAGCGATGGATGGTTCGAGCACCGCAATCCCCTGGACATCCTGGGCAGCGCCAGTCCCTTCCAGGACAAGCTGATCTTCCTGCACGAGCATCTGCGCCGCCAGGTTCCCGAAGTCGCCCGCATCGCCATCGTCCTGCACGATGCCGACACCGACTTCCTCAGCACCTTCGCCCACTCCAGCCTGGGGGAAGACCCCCTTTCCCACTATCAGGCCCGCCTCGCCGACAGCACGACGCTCACGGAGATCGTCGCCCGCCGCCGGCCCCGGGTGGTGAACGACATCGACCTCCTGGGCGGCGACCGCCACCATGCCGAACGCATCCGGCAGCAGGGCTACGGTTCCAGCTACACCCTGCCGATATTCCGTCACGATCACTTCGTCGGCTTCCTGTTCTTCAACGCCTATGTCCGCAACCTCTTCGACGAGCGGGTGCTCGCCTACCTGGACACCGTCGCCCATCTGCTGGCCCTCACCCTGATCGACCATCTGTCCGCTTCCCGCGCCCTGGTAGCCAGCGTGCGCGGCGCTTCGACGCTGGCCCAGCACCGGGATTTCGAAACCGGCGCTCACCTGGACCGCATGGCCCACTACAGCCGCCTCATCGCCCGGACCCTCGCCCCCCAATACGGCCTCGACGACGCCACCGTCGAGCACATCTTCCTGTTTTCGCCGCTCCACGACATCGGCAAGATCGCCGTTCCCGACAACATCCTGTTCAAGCCCGGCAAACTGACGCCGGAGGAATTCTCGGTCATGAAGCAGCACCCCGAGCAGGGGGCGGAAATGATCGATGCCCTGCTCGATCACTTCGGCCTCTCGGCCATGCCGCAGGCCGGCCTCCTGCGCAACATCGCACTGCACCACCACGAGACGATCAATGGCAAGGGTTACCCATCCGGGCTGGCCGGCGACGCCATCCCCCTGGAAGCCCGCATCGCGGCGGTGGCGGACGTCTTCGACGCCCTCACCAGCAAACGGCCCTACAAGGAAGCCTGGACCAACGAGCAGGCCTTCGAGACCCTGCAAAAAATGGCCGGCGATCTCCTCGACCGGGACTGCGTCGCCGCCCTGGTGGCAGACCAGGAGGAAATCAAGCGCATCCAGGCCCGCTTCAAGGAAGATCCGGAAGGCTGAAGCGGGACCTCGCCCGCATTCTTTACAGCTTTTTTATTTTCGCACTGCAACAATTACCGGAAAATTGATGCTCAAGGGCCTAGCCTGAGGACATCTAATCTCGCTCCGGAGGTGTGAAATGTCCGCTGCCGCGAAACTCGCCGCCAATTCCCGGCCGGCTTGGCAGCGCTTCGGACTGGCGATCCTCGCCATCGCCGCCGTAACCCTCGCCGCGACTCCGCTGCTCGGTCATCTGGACCTCGCCAACATCGTCATGCTCTTCCTCCTGGCGGTCCTGGGCGTGGCGGTTCACCTCGGGCGCGGCCCGGCGCTCCTGGCCGCCTTTCTTGCCGTGGGGGCCTTCGATTTCTTCTTCGTGCCGCCGCGTTTCTCGATGACCGTCAATGACGGTCAGTACCTCATCACCTTCGCGGTCATGCTCGCCGCCGCGCTTCTGACTGCGGAACTGGCTGCCGGCCTCTCCCGTCAGGCGGAGGAAGCCGTCCGCCGCGAGGCGGTGGCCCAGGCCCTGTACGAGATGGCCCGGGATCTGGCCGGTGCGCCTACCCTGGTCGAAGTGACCACCATCACCCGTCGCTTCGCAGCCGCCGCCATCGGCGCCCGCGTCGTGCTCCTGCTCCCCGATCAGGATAGGACGCTGCAGCCCCATCCCGCGGCACCGGAATTCGCGATCGAATCGCATCTCGCCTGCATGGCCTATGCGTCAACCCGTCCCGTCGAATGCGACAGTCTGGCACCGGACGGCTATGCCACCGCCTATTTCCCGCTCCGGGCACCCAGCGGCATGCGCGGCGTGGCAGCGGTGGCACCCGTCGGTGCCGGCACAAGCGACTTGCGGGCCCACCAACCCCTGCTCGAAGCGATGGCCTCCCTGATCGCCATCGCCCTCGAACGCGTCCATTACGTCGAAGCGGCCCAGGCCTCCCAGATCGACGCCGCCGGCGAACGCTTCCGCAGTTCGGTCCTTTCCGCCCTCTCCCACGACCTGCGCACGCCGCTGACCGCCTTGGTGGGCATGGCCGACGCCCTGGTCCGGACCCGCCCCGATCCCCCGACGGAGGTCCGGGAAACCGCCATCGCCGTGCGCGACCAGGCCCACCGTCTGGCCGGGCTGGTGGCGAACCTGCTGGACATGGCCAAACTTCAGTCGGGCAAGGTCACCCTGAAGAAGGAATGGCAGTCTCTTGAAGAAATCGTCGGCGGCGCCATCAATCTGCTGGGACCCGCGCTGGCCGGGCATCCGGTGACCACCGCCCTGACCCCCGCGCTCCCGCTGGTCGAATTCGATGCCGTCCTCATCGAGCGGGTCCTCGGCAATCTGCTGGAGAATGCGGCCAAGTACTCGCCCCCGGGGACGCCCATCGAAATATCGGCCACCCTCGACGCAGGCCTGTTCCGCGTCTGCGTCAGCGACCGGGGCCCGGGTTTCCCGGCCGACTGCCCCGACCCCTTCGCCCCCTTCGTCCGGGGCCGCAGCGAATCGTCCCAGCCCGGCGTCGGCCTCGGGCTGTCGATCTGTCGCGCCATCGTCGAAGCCCATGGCGGAACGATCGCGATCGAACGGTCGGGCGAGACTGGCGGCCGCGTCGTCTTCACCCTGCCCGCCGGCACGCCGCCGCCCATCGAGGATGAACCCTTGCCGGAGGGAACGCCATGAGCGACCTCGCAGCCCGCGTCGTCATCGTCGAGGATGAAAGCCAGATCCGGCGCTTCGTCAGGAAAGCCCTGGAAGACGAAGGCTGCCAGGTGTTCGAGGCGCCGACCTGCAAGCAGGGGCTGATCGAAGCGGGCACCCGCAAGCCCGATCTGATCGTCCTCGACCTCGGGTTGCCGGATCGCAGCGGCCTGGAGTTCATCACCGACCTGCGGGGGTGGTCCGGCTCGCCTATCCTCGTCCTTTCCGCCCGCTCCAACGAAGACGACAAGATCGATGCCCTCGACCGCGGTGCCGACGACTACCTGACCAAGCCCTTCGGCATCGGCGAACTGATGGCCCGCACCCGCGCCCTGCTGCGCCGTCAGGCCCGGGCCGGGGAAGCCGCGTCGCCGCTTTTCCAGTTCGGATCGGTGACCGTCGATCAATCCCGCCGCATCGTGACCCGCGCCGGCGAGCCGGTGCGGCTGACGCCCATCGAATACCGTCTGCTCTGCGTCCTCCTGGCCAACGCCGGCAAAGTCATCACCCAGCGCCATCTGCTGCGCGACGTCTGGGGGCCGGCCTATGTGGAAAGCACCCATTACCTGCGCATCTACGTCGGCCACCTGCGCCAGAAACTCGAAGACGATCCCACCCAGCCCCGCCATTTCCTCACCGAGACCGGCGTGGGCTACCGCTTCCAACCCTGAACAGAATCGCACCATGACCTCGGAATCCGCTCCCGCCAACCGCCTTGCGGCCCTCACCCTCGCCGCCCTCGGCGTTGTCTATGGCGATATCGGCACCAGCCCTCTGTACGCCATCAAGGAGGTCTTTGCCAGCGCCCACCATCCGGTGCCCATCACCCCGGACAACGTCCTCGGGATTCTCTCGCTCTTCCTGTGGTCGCTCCTGGTCGTGGTCACCCTCAAGTACGTGGCCTTCATCATGCGTGCCGACAACCGGGGTGAGGGGGGCATCATGGCCCTGATGACCCTGGCGCTGCAGGGCGGCGACCCCAACTCCCGGCGCCAGAAGGCGCTCATCGCCCTGGGCCTCTTCGGCGCCGCCCTGTTCTACGGCGACGGGGTCATCACCCCGGCTATCTCGGTCCTTTCCGCAGTGGAGGGCCTCGAGGTGATCACACCGGCGTTCAATCCGTACATCCAGCCCATCACCCTGGCGATCCTGGTCGGTCTGTTCGCCCTCCAGAGCCACGGAACGGCCCGGGTCGGCGCCTACTTCGGGCCGGTGATGGTCGTCTGGTTCACCGTCCTCGCCGTGCTGGGCATTGCCCAGATCGCCGCCCACCCCGCCGTCCTCGCCGCAGTCAATCCGTTGCACGGCGCGGCCTTCCTGGCCGACCATCCGACCCTCGGGTTCTTCTCCCTGGGTGCGGTCGTCCTCTGCATCACCGGCGCCGAGGCGCTTTACGCCGACATGGGCCATTTCGGCGCCAGACCAATCCAGTTTGCCTGGGCCGGCTACGTCCTTCCCGCCCTCACCCTCAATTACTTCGGCCAGGGCGCGCTCCTGCTCGCCGACCCGGAAGCCGTCGCCAATCCCTTCTATCTCCTGGCGCCGGAGTGGGCCCGCTATCCCCTCGTCGTGCTCGCTGGCGTGGCCACGGTCATCGCCTCCCAGGCGGTCATTTCCGGCGCCTTCTCGATCACCCGCCAGGCCATCCAGCTCGGCTACAGCCCGCGCCTGGAGGTCCAGCACACTTCGGAACAGGAAATCGGCCAGATCTACCTGCCGGCCATGAACTGGCTGCTGCTCCTGGCGGTCGTCGGCCTGGTGGTCGGCTTCCGCACCTCGTCCAACCTGGCGGCGGCCTACGGCATCGCCGTCACCGGCACCATGTTCATCACCAATCTGCTGGCCATCGCCGTGGCGGTCCGCCTGTGGCACTGGAGCCCCGTGCGGGCCGTCCTCGGTGCCCTGCCCTTCATCGTCATCGATCTCGGCTTCTTCCTCGCCAACTCGGTCAAGATTCCCGACGGCGGCTGGTTCCCCATCGTTTTCGGTCTGGCGGTGTTCCTCCTCCTCACCACCTGGAAGCGGGGTCGCGACCTCCTCAACCGTCGCCTCGCCGCCGACGCCCTGCCGCTCAAACCCTTCGTCGCCAGTCTTGGGACCGACGACATCCCGCGAACGCCGGGCACCGCAGTCTTCCTCACCCCGGACCCGGAGCGCGTTCCCCACGCCCTGCTGCACAGCTTGAAGCACTACAAGTGCCTGCACGAACGGGTGGTCATCCTCGCGGTCCGCGTCTTCGAGGTGCCGCGCGTGCCGGAAATCGACCGGGTCGAGGTGCGCAACCTGGGGCAGGATGTCTGGCAGGTGGTGGTCCAATACGGCTTCATGGACGAACCGGACATCCCGGCCGCACTGGCCGGCTGCGGTGCCATGGGACTCGACCTGGACAGCATGGAGACCTCCTATTTCCTAGGCCGCGAAACCCTGATTCCCAAACTGGGGTCGGAGATGGCGTATTGGCGGGAACTGGTCTTCGTCGCCCTCTTCCGCAATGCCGGTAGCGCCACCGCCTTCTTCCGCATCCCGTCCAATCGGGTGGTGGAGCTGGGAGCGCAGGTAGTGCTCTGAGAGCCAGTAAAAATTTCATTCACCCCCGCTCGTCATGCCCAGCCGCGCCCGCTCGGGCGCGCCCGAAAAATTCACAGGCTCTGAGGAAAGCGACCCGGATTTGCGCGGCCCTGCCAATCCACGCGGGGATCGCTCGCGGAAATCCGGTTGAGCCCGCCGCCAGACAATGTCATCATGGTATGACAGACTCGGAACGGAGGGTGCCATGGCTGCAGATCCCTGGAATGTCGAGTGCGAACAGGCCCCCCTGCGCAAAGCGCGCCAGGGCAAGCCTCCGACGGCGCTTTTCGGGCTGGCCTTTTCCGGGGGCGGCATCCGCAGCGCCACCTTCAACCTGGGCTTCATCCAGAGTCTGGTCGGCCACCGTCTGTTGGGGCGGGTCGATTACCTGTCCACCGTTTCCGGCGGGGGCTACATCGGCGGCTGGCTCTCGGCCCTGCTGCGCCGCAGCGGCCAGAGCGCGGATTCGCTGGAACCCGGCCATCTGGAACGCCCCATCGCCCACCTGCGCCGCTACAGCAACTACCTCACCCCCCGCTACGGCGTCTTCAGCACCGACACCCTGGCCGCCGTCGCCAATCTGGCGCGCAACTTGATCCTCAACCAGGCGCTGCTCATCTGCTGTCTGGCCGCCCTGCTCCTGCTCCCCCTGCTGGCGGAACCGACAGCCGCCTGGGCCAGGAGCGCTGCTCTGCCGGTTCTGGCGGGAGTTGTCCTGGCGCTCCTGCTCGCAGGCTCGACCGCCATTGCCCATGGCCTGCAAGGAATCGACGCCCGGGAGCGCCACCCGCGGCGCACGCGCTGCGCGTATTTCGCTGTCGCCTGCGGACTCGGGGCCTCCGTGCTCATTGCGGCAGCCCTCGGCCGCCCGGACCTGGGCGGTCTTCCCCCGGGCAAGCAGCTTGGCCTACTGACCGGCGTCTACTTTTTCGCCTGGACTCCTGGCTGGGTCATCGCCTGGATGGTCGGCTGGATTCTGGCCAAGTTCCATCCGACCTCGCGGCAGGAGAGGCGGGCGACCCGTTCCCGCAGCATCGCCTGGTTCCTCGCCGCCCCGTTTCTGGCCGGTTTCGCCTTCGCTGCCCTGGCCGTCGCTTACGGCCGCTTCACCCGGGGGGCTGGCGCTTCCCTGCCCTTTGCCCTGGCCTTCGGCGGCCCCACCATCCTCGTCCTGGTGTGCGTGGGCAGCGCGGTGCACATCGGCATGGGCAAGCGCTGGTTCCGCGAGTCGATGCGCGAATGGCTGGGGCGGGCCGGCGGCCTGTGCCTCGCCGCCGCCGCAGCCTGGGCCCTGGTTTTCGGCGCCGCCTTCTACGGCCCGGCCATCCTCGCCTACCTGAAGGACTGGACCCTCACCGGCGGCGTCGCCTGGGCCACCGCCTCCGGCGCCGGCATCTGGCTCGCACGAGGCGACAAGACCAGCGGCGACCCGGAAACCTCGGGCCAAAGGATCTCCTGGCGGGAGATCGTCGCCCAGGCGGCGCCCTATGTCTTCATCATCGGCCTCCTCTTCCTCCTGGCCGGCGCCAGCCACAAGGGCCTCGCCCTGGCCGCCGACAGGGGATCTGAGACCCCCTCGATCGCCTGCCTCGCCCCGCCGGACCGCCCGGACGTCATTTCCCTCGCCGCCGGCGGCAATGAGTGGCAGCGCTTCCAGAGTTACGTCCGCCGCATCGAAAGCGAGCGCTGCCGCATTGCGGCCGTGCCGGGGGGACTGTTTTTCCTGGCCTTCGCCGCATTGGCCGGTCTCGCCGCCCTGCTTGCCTGGCGAGTCGACATCAACATGTTTTCCATGCACCAGTTCTACCGCAACCGTCTGGCGCGCTGCTACCTGGGAGCCTCCAACCCGGACCGCAGGCCTGACCCCTTCACCGATTTCGATTTGCGGGACGATGTTCCCCTCACGGCTCTGGCGGAGCAGCGCCCCGTCCATCTGCTCAACTGCGCCCTCAACCTCACCCGCGTCGACGCGCTGCAATGGCAGGAGCGGCTGGCGGCACCCTTCGTCTTTTCGCCCGCCCACTGCGGCTATCGCTTCAAAGGCGATGGCCGCGAGGTGATCAGCGCCCGGGCGACAGCGGATTACCTCAACGGCAGCGGCTGGCGCAGCGCCAAGCGGCAGGGCCCCTACTTGGGCAATGCCGTCGCCGCCTCTGGCGCGGCCGCCAATCCCAACCAGGGCTACCACACCGCCCCGGCACTGGCCTTCATCATGACCTTCTTCAACGTCCGCCTGGGGCGTTGGGTGCCCAATCCCGGAGGAAAAGACCCCAACGCGGAAAGCCCCCGCATCGGCCTGCGCTACCTGCTACAGGAGCTGTTTGCGCAAACCGACGAGAAGACCCCCTTCGTCAATCTTTCCGACGGCGGCCATTTCGAAAACCTGGGCCTCTACGAACTGGTGCGCCGGCGCTGCCGCCTGATCGTGGTCTGCGACGCGGGCTGCGACCCGGAACCCTTCGCCTTCGAAGATCTCGGCAATGCCGTGCGCAAGTGCCGCAACGATTTCGGCGCCGAAATCCGCATCGACCTCACACCCCTCACCAGGGCTGAGGGGCGCCGCCGCCACGTCTGCGGCACCATCGCCTATGCCGACGGCCACCGCGGCGTACTGGTCTACGTCAAACCCGTCGTCACCGGCCAGGAACCCGCCGACATCCGCCACTACCACGCCGCCCACCCACGCTTCCCCCACCAGACCACCGCCGACCAGTGGTTCGACGAATCCCAGTTCGAGAGCTATCGCAAGCTGGGCGAATTGAGCGGCGACGCCCTCTTCGGCGAACACCCCTGGAATCTGGACGCCCAGATGCCTTTGGACCCCTGGATCGAAGCCATCGCAACCCGGCTCGCCCAGGCTTCGGCAACCGCGGCCCATTGAGAGTGGGCTGGTGGACGCGGTCGGATTGCCGAAGATCGGACGGCCCGGTCAACTTGATTGGCAAGATGGGGAGGCTGATGAAAATCCAGAGCCAGTTCCAGCAGTTTGGCGACTACCCAGCCAAACTCCACGTACGATTCGAACCGAAACGGAATTTAATCAAGCTGCTGGGTGGCGTCGTGCGTTCGACCGTCGCCGCGAATGAGCTTCGGTGACCCCGGAAAGACCCGGCGCTATCGACAACCCCCGGTAAGGCGAGGACGCCGATTTCGGCCTGTTCAAGCCGGCATGCTTTCACCCGTCCGCCCAACGCCTGGCATCCTTGAGCAGCAGGAGCAATTGCCGCTCGCGGACTGGAGAAGCGATGAATCCGAAGCGGGTGTAGAAGCTCGACGCTTGCTCGTCGATGGGATGGGTCAGCATCGCCCGCAGACCGGCCTGCTCGGCGATGAGAAGGGTGCGGCGGATGGCATCCTGAAGCATGCCAAAGCCGATGCCGCGCCCCTGATCCGGAGCGGAAACCGCCAGACGCGCCAGGATGACCACCGGCACCGGGTACTGCCCCATCCCTTTGCGCACGCGCTCGGGCACTTCCAGGGTATCGACTTGGCCGACGGTCAGGCTGAAGTAGCCGGCGACGCGATCATCGTCGGCGACGACGAAGGTTTTGGCCGAGCCGCTGCCCTGGGCTTGCCGGGCGTGGCGTAACAACCAGTCGTTCAGGGCAGGCTTGCCGCAGTCAAAGCTTTCGAGTCGATGCTGGGCCCCCAGGGGTTCGGGGCGCCCCAGGCTCACCCGGCATCCCAGGGAGCTTTGCGGGAGAACAGCTCGCCCAAGCCCGCGTTGGTCTTCTCGGGGCGCTCCAGCAACGCCATCAGGGCTTGATATTGATTGCCGGAAACCATGAACAGGCGCTGATCCAGCAGGGTCTGCTCGGCGGCCAGGCAAGCGCTGTCGAGGATGAAATCCGTCAGGGATTTGTGCGCCACTTCGGCAGCCCGGCGCAGTACGGCTTCCTGTTCCGGTGTGGCGCGCAGCCCCAAACGGGCGGAGCGGGCGGCAGGTGAAGGGGCAATGGTGGTCATGGGGGCGCCTCATTTCTTGGCTCAAGTGCAGCAATGTTAGTACAACCGACGCCAATCATCCAGCGCACCCCCCGGTCCGGATCAATCGCTCGGCAGGTCGATCCCCTTCAACTTGCGATAGAGATCCACCGCATAGGAATCGGTCATTCCGGCGACGAAATCGGCGACCTGGAGGAGGCGGATGTAGGGATCCGGGTCCGGCTCGCCGGCGTGGCCCAGGAACTGCCGCGGCAGCAGTTGCAGGAGCATGCGCTCCCGGGTGGTCATGCGCACCGCGCCCGCGCCGGCCTCCACGGCCCGGGTGAAGAGCTCCAGCAGCCCCCCCAGGACCTGGAAGCCGGCGGTTTCGATTTCCAGGGCCGGGCGGGCGACGTAGATGGTTTCCTTGGCCAGTCTGAGCACCGCCTGGAGCGGCACGGCCAGGGGCGAGCGGGAGAGGAGTTCGTCGTCGAAGCGCCCGTCCAGGATGGCCCCCTCGTGCTCCAGGAAAACCGCCGCGGCGCTTTCCAGCAGCCGGCCGATGGCCTTGGCCCGCAGGTATTCGAGGCGTTCCTTGGGGTCGTGCAGGCGGTCCAGACGGCCGCCGGAGACGCTGTCGCCGGCCAGATCGCCGAGAAGGAGTTCGGCGTCGCGGTAGGGCACGAAGCCCAGCCGGGCGGCGTCTTCGAGGTCGACGATCAGGTAGCAGGTATCGTCGGCCACTTCCACCAGGCTGGCCAGGGGATGGCGACGCCAGGCAAGGCCGGGAATGCGGGGCACCAGCCCGGTGGCGGCGGCCACCTGGCGGAAGGATTCGGCGTCCTGCTGGAAGTAGCCGAATTTTTTGCCGCTCTTGCCGTCCAGTTCCTCCCCCACCCAGGAAGGGCGCGGGTACTTGGTGAAGGCAGCGAGCACGGCGGCGGTCAATTGCAGGCCCGGGTTGGCGGGGGACTGGAGCCGGGTGACGATGCGGAAACCCTGGGCGTTGCCCTCGTAGTATTCGAAATCGGCGCGCTGGGCGGGGGTAAAGGGGTGGCGTTCGAGCAGCCCGGAACCACGGAACCACTCCCGGATGGCGTCCTCGCCGGCGTGGCCGAAGGGGGGATTGCCGATGTCGTGGGCCAGACAAGCGGCGGCGACGATGGCGCCGAAATCCGCCGCCTCGACATGTTCCAGGCCATGGCGGGCAATGATTTCCCGGCCCACCAAAGCCCCCAGGGAACGCCCGACGCAACTGGCTTCCAGACTGTGGGTGAGGCGGGTGCGCACGTAGTCGGAACGGGAGAGCGGAAAGACCTGAGTCTTGTCCTTCAGGCGCCGGAAAGCGGAGGTGAAGACGATGCGATCGTGGTCCTGCTGGTAGGCGGTGCGCTCCCGGGCGCTGGGCGCCGCGCCGGCCCCGGGCCGCTCGGCGGACAGAAGGCGTTCCCAGACCTTGCGCTTACCCATGGTCCGGCGTCGGCGAAGATTTCGGGCGCCAAGGGGCGCGGGGGGCGGGTTTCGACACGATATTCACGGGCTTTCAGTAGGCTTCAACCTGGAAACCTCAGTTGGACGGGCCCGTTGGTGCGTTCGGGCGGGTGTCTGGCGCGAAGCGACGACGCGGCAGGCTCATGCCTGCAAGGAGGAGCGACAAAGCCAGGCACTCGCCCGGATGCGCCAGCGGGTTCGTAGCGGTGCCACCCGGTGGGTGAGGAGCCCCGAGTGGCGCAGAGGTCCGGGGAACAAGGCATTTCGGGCTTCGACAAGCGGTCAATTGAGGTTTCCAGGTTCAATAGGCGATGGTGGGCAGCAAGTGCTCGAATTCCCGGGCGGCTTCGTCAAAGGCGGCGGCCGGCACGACCATCTGGAGCAGGAAGAACGCCTGCGGTCCTTCCAGGAGCACGACCCGGCTGCGGGCGGCCTGGCCTCCCGGGGCGATGCGTCCTTCGTAGGACTGCTGCGTCCGCCCCCCGGTGGAGTTGACGAGGATGGGCCCCAACTCGCCCCCGGCCTCGACGAAGGCCTCGCGGCTGGTGCGCAGGATGCTGTCGGCGCTCACCGTCGCATCCCCTTTGCGCACGCCGGTGATGCGCAGCGTGGGCCGCAGGCCGGCCACCGGCTGGCGCAGTTGCAGGTCGACCACCGGACCGCCCTCGTCGGAGGCGATGCCGCCCTCCCGGTCGAAGAATTCCCAGCGCCCGGCAGGGGCGGATATCTCCAGGCGGCCGTAGCGCTCGGCGACGTAGCGGTCGCCGTCCAGGCTCCCCGCCGCGGCGGGGCCGGCGCTCAACAGAAGGACGACCAGGGTGGCCCCGAATGCTTTCATATCAATCTCCCAGGGGATGCAGGGGGCGAAGTTTACTCCGCTTCCAGGAGTGCCCGCAGGGGCGCCGGCAAAGGGGCGCTGCGGCCGGTGCGATGATCCATCCACACCACTTTGGCGGCCCCTTCGGCGTAGAGGGCCTCGCTGCCGCTGGGACGCATCTCGACCCGGGTCTGCACGCTGGAGCGCCCCGGTGGCGCGGCATAGGTCAGCACTTCGACCGATCCCGGATAGGTCAGGGGAATGAGGAAGGTGCAGCTCGCATTGACGATCACCGGCCCCTCGCCGTCCGGGTCGAGGCCGTAGCCCGCCGCTTCCAGCCATTCGATGCGGGCGATTTCCATGTAGCGGAAATAGAGGGTGTTATTGACGTGGCCGTAGGCGTCCATGTCGCCCCAGCGGATGGGAATGGTCGTGCGATGGATGAGTTTCTTTGCGCTGTGCATGGCGACAAGCCCGCGGCGGGCTTGTCCCCGCGATGGCCCTACTGTACGGTATCGCCCGGCGGTCGACAATCGAGGAAAGCACGGGATGGCGCGGGAAACCATGGAATTCGACGTCGTCGTGGTGGGCGGCGGCCCCTCCGGGCTGGCCACGGCCCTGCGCCTCAGGCAGCGGGCCAAGGCGATGGGCGGCGACATTTCCGTCTGCCTGATCGAAAAGGGGGCCGAGATCGGCGCCCATATCCTCTCCGGAGCCGTCTTCGACCCCCGTGCCCTCGACGAACTCGTGCCGGATTGGGCCGAGCGCGGCGCCCCGGTGGCCACCCCGGTGGTGGAGGACCGCTTCTACTTTCTCGGGGAATCCTCCGCCCGGCGCGTTCCCGGCTGGCTGCTGCCGGAGTGCTTCCATAACGCGGGCAACCACGTCATCTCCCTCGGCAATCTGTGCCGCTGGCTGGCGGGAGAGGCCGAGGCCCAGGGGGTCGACATCTACCCGGGCTTCGCCGCCGCCGAAGTGCTGTTCGACGAAGCGGGCCGGGTCGTCGGTGTTGCCACCGGCGACATGGGGCTGCGCCGGGATGGCACCCCGGGGCCCGCCCACCAGCCCGGCATGGCGCTTCTTGGCCGCTACACGGTCTTCGCCGAAGGCTGTCGTGGGCACCTGGGCAAGGGCCTGGAGGCCCGTTTCGGCCTGCGCCAGGGGGTCGATCCGCAAGTCTATGGCCTGGGTCTCAAGGAACTGTGGGATGTCCCGGCCGAGCGCCACGTCCCGGGCCTGGTCCTGCATACCGCCGGCTGGCCCCTGCAGCCGGATACCTACGGCGGGGGCTTCCTCTACCACCAGGCCGACCGCCAGGTGGCGGTGGGCTTCGTCGTCGGTCTGGGCTACGCCAATCCTTATCTCTCGCCCTACGAAGAATTCCAACGCTTCAAGACCCACCCTCAAATCCGGGAATACCTGGCCGGCGGAAGACGCGTTGCCTACGGCGCCCGAGCCTTGGCGGCGGGGGGGCTCCAGTCCCTGCCCCGCCTCGTCTTCCCTGGGGGCCTGCTGGTAGGCGACGACGCCGGCTTTCTCAACGCCGCCCGCATCAAGGGCTGCCACGCGGCGCTCAAGTCCGGCATGCTGGCCGCCGACGCCCTTGCCGATGCCCTGGCCGCCGGGCGCCGCCACGACGAACTGGAGGCCTACCCGGAAGCCTTCCGCCAGAGCTGGCTGCACGAGGAACTTTACCGGGCGCGCAATTTCAAGCCCCTCCTGGCCCGCGGACTCAAATGGGGTTCCCTGCTCTTCGGCATCGACCAGAAAATCTTCGCCGGCCGCGCCCCCTGGACCTTGCATCATCACCAGGCCGACCACGCGCGCACCCGGCCTGCTGCGGCCTGCGTGCCGATTACCTACCCCAGGCCGGACGGCGTCGTCAGCTTCGACCGCCTGTCCTCGGTCTTCCTCTCCGGCACCCGCCACGAGGACGACCAGCCCTGCCACTTGCAACTCAAGGATCCCGCGCTGCCAGTAAGCCTCAACCTCGCCCGCTACGACGCGCCTGAGCAGCGCTACTGCCCGGCTGGGGTCTACGAGATCGTGGAGACCCCCGAAGGCCCGCGCCTGCACATCAACGCCCAGAACTGCCTGCATTGCAAGACCTGCGACATCAAGGATCCCGCCCAAAATATCGAATGGGTCGCACCCCAGGGCGGCGAAGGGCCGGCCTACCCCAATTTTTGATCCAGGCCGGGCGCCGTGCCCGCCCGGCCCTGGTCGCCCGTCTCTGCGGCAGTGCAACAGACGGGCCGACAAATTCCGATATAATCCGGCCGGCTAACCCCCTAGGGAGAACATCACATGGGCTTTCTCGCCGACAAAAAGATTCTCATCACCGGCCTCATCTCCAAGCATTCCATCGCCTATGGCATCGCCAAGGCTTGTCACCGGGAAGGTGCGGAACTCGCGTTCACTTTCCAGAATGAACGCTTCGAGGAGCGGGTACGCAAGTTCGCCAACGAATGCGGCAGCGACCTGGTCTTCCCCTGCGATGTCGCCAGCGACGAGCAGATCGACAAGCTTTTCGCCGACCTCGCCACCCGCTGGGACGGCCTCGACGGCCTGGTCCACTCCATCGCCTTCGCCCCTGCAGAGGCCATCGAGGGCGACTTTCTGGAAGGCATCACGCGGGACGCCTTCCGCATCGCCCACGAAATTTCCTCCTACAGCTACCCCGCCCTGGCCAAGGCCGCCCGGCCCATGATGAAGGGCCGCCGCGCCTCGCTGCTCGCCTTGTCCTACCTGGGCGCCGAGCGCACCATGCCCAACTACAACACTATGGGCCTCGCCAAGGCCAGCCTGGAAGCCGCCACCCGCTACCTCGCGTTCTGCCTCGGGCCCGAAGGCATCCGCGCCAACGCCATTTCCGCCGGCCCGATCAAGACCCTGGCCGCCTCAGGCATCGGCAACTTCGGCAAGCTGCTCTCCTACAACGCCCACCACGCCCCCCTGCGCCGCAACGTGACCATCGAGGAAGTGGGCAACGCCGCGGCCTTTCTGCTCTCCGACCTGGCAAGCGGCATCACGGCGGAAATCCTCTACGTCGACGGTGGCATGCACTCCACCGCCCTGGGCAATCCGGAGCCGCTGCCGGGCTGACCGGCCGCCCGCGGCCTGGAATCCTGCGCCACGGGAAAAGATGCGAGAAAAAACGCCGGCCCGCGGGCCGGCGTTTTCGTATGCCATGGGGCGAGGTGGCACCGCCCCGCGGAGGGCTTACTTCTCCTTGGCCTCCAGGGCGGCCTGATTGATTTCGACCTTGTAGCGGGAACGCAGACCGGCGAGGTAGGCCTTGACCTCCTCCTGCAGGACCAGGGTGGTGTACTGGCGCAGCATGGACTGGCGGCGGGCCTCATCCAGCTTTTCGCCCGGCAGGACCTTGACCACCTTGAACAGGGCGTAGCCCAGGTCGGGGAGTTCGACGCCGGCGTATCCCGGGAGCTTGGCGGCATCCACCTTGAGGATGGCAGGAACCGCCTGGGGAGGCACCCGCAGGGCATCCAGACGGGAGATGGTCTTGGCCGCTCCCCAGGCCAGTTTGTCTTCACCGCGCCGCAGTTCGGCGAGACGCGCCTCGCCTTCCTTCACGGCCAGGGCCAGGGCCTCGCGGCGGCGCAGGACGGTCTCGACGGCACCCTTTACTTCGTCGAAGGCGCGCAGGGCGGCGGGTTTGTGCTCGGTCACCCGCGCGGCCACCAGGGTATTGGGAGCGACCTCAATGGCCTCGGTGTTGCGGCGGTTTTTCACTGCATCTTCGGAGAACACCGCGGCAAGGAGCTTTTCGTTGGCAAAGTGTCCGTTGGCAGGATTGGGCTGACGGGTTAACCAGGCGGTCTTGCGCACTTCCAGCTTGTACTTTTCCGCCACAGCGGCAAGGCTGTCGGACTGCTCATAGACCATATTGGTGAAGGCCTCGGCCGCTTCGGCGAATTTGCGCGTGGCGGTGGTCCGCTTCAGTTCCGCTTCGATTTCGCCCTTGACATCGGCGTAGGGTTTTTCCTTGGCGCCGTGGATGCCGGTGAGCTTGATGATGTGGTAGCCGAACTCGGATTCGACCACGCCGGAAATTTCGTCTTGCTTGAGGTTGAAAGCCGCATCCTCGAAGGGCTTGACCATGGCGCCCCGGGCAAAGAAGCCCAGATCGCCCCCCTTGGCCGCGGAGCCCGGGTCCGCGGAGTACTTCTTGGCCAGATCGGCGAAGGCCGCGGGTTGGGCACGGACTTCCTTCAGCACTGCCTCGGCTCTTGCCTTGGCTTTGGCCTTGTCGGAATTTTCCAGGCCGATGAGGATGTGAGCCGCGCGCCGCTCCTCGCCCGTGCCGTAGCGGCTCTTGTGGCCGTCGTACCACGCCTTCACTTCCGTTTCGGGGACGCTGACCTGGGCGCTCACCGTATCCAGGGACAGGACCACGAATTCGACCTGGGCCTGCTCGGCGATTTCGAATTGCTTGGGATTGGCGTCGTAATACTTGCGTGCCGCATCGTCTTCCAATTTGACCTTGCTCACCCAGTCATCCACCGCGTAACGGAACTCCTGCACTTCGCGCTTCTCAGCCTGCAGGGCGAGCACCTTTTCCGTGACCGTCCGGGAAAGGATGCCGGTCTGGCCGATGGAACCGGCGAGTTGCTGCAGGGTGAGATCCTGCCGCACGCGGGCTTCGAAGCCCCCCATGGTCAAACCCTGGGCCTTGACGGCCTGCTCATAGCGTTCCAGGGAAAACTTGCCGTCCACCTGGAGCGCGGGGATATTGGCGATCGCGCGGCTGACCGCCGCGTCGCTGGCGATCATGCGCTTCTTGGAGGCTTCCAGGAGGATGAGTTGCTGATCGATCATGTCGTCGATGACCGCCTTGCGGGCCTCCGGGTTGTCGAAGAGCTTGGGATCGAAGCTGCCGGTCTGATTGCGGATGCGTTCCTCCTGCTCCCGCAGGGCCTGCTGAAAATGCTGCGGCGTGATCTTCACGTCGCCGATCCTGGCCACCACCCCGTCGTCGGTCACGTTGCGCACATAGGCATCGACGCCCCACAGCGCGAAGGGCAGCGTGATGAGGGCGAGGAAGATCTGGACGATTCTCTTGTTGTTGCGGACTGCGTCGAACATGATTCCGGGATTCCGTAGAGAGGCTGCGAGGGAAGCCTCGCCCGCCGGAGCCCGGGTCAGCGGCCCGAGCGTAAAAAAAGGTGGCTGATTTTACAGCAGAAAGCCCCCGCGGACCACGGCGCCATCAGCCCCCGCGCGAGGCCTGGCCGAGCAGGCCGACGGCATGCTCGGCCAGGGCGAGGCTGGCGGTGAGTCCCGGCGATTCGATGCCGAAGAGATTGACCAACCCGGCAATCCCGTGCTCCCGCGGCCCCTGTACCTGAAAATCCGCCGCCGGCTCCCCAGGGCCGACGATCTTGGGGCGCACGCCGCAAAAAGCGGGGGCCAGGGCATGGTCGGGGAGCCCCGGCCAGTAGCGCCGCACAGCCCCGTAAAAAGCGGCGCTACGATGGGGATCAACCGTGCTGTCAGGCTTTTCGACCCATTCCACATCGGGCCCGAAACGCCCCTGTCCCGAGAGATCCAGGGTGAGATGCACCCCCAGCCCACCTGGCTCGGGCACGGGGTAGATGAGCCGGGAGAAGGGCACCCGTCCGCGGCAGGCGAAGTAGTTCCCCTTGGCGTAGCGGGCCACGGGAATCCGCTCGGCGGGGAAGCCCCGCAGCAGGGCTGCCAGGTCGGGCGCCGCCAGCCCCGCCGCATTGACCACCCGGCGGGCCCTGACGCGGACGGGCTCCGCCCCGCCCACCTCCAGGACGATTCCCTCCGCCTCCACCGCCCCGCCGAGTACCGGACATCCAGGTACGAAGCTGGCCCCCGCCGCCTGCGCATCGGCCAGGAACGCCCCCATGAGGGCGTGGCTATCCACGATTCCGGTGTGCGGCGAAAGGAGTGCCGCGGTGCAGGCCAGCGCGGGTTCCAGTGCCTGCGCCTCGCGCCCGGAAAGCAGGACCAATCCGGCGACGCCATTGGCCCGCCCTCTGCGGAGGAGGGATTCCAGCCCTTCCTCCTGTTCGATCGCCGTGGCGACGATGAGCTTGCCGCACAATCGATGCGCCACGCCGCGGTCGGCGCAATACTGCCGCAGCCGGCGACTGCCCTCGACGCACAGGCGGGCTTTGAGGCTGTCGCCGGGGTAGTACAGGCCGGCGTGGATCACCTCGCTGTTGCGGGAACTGGTTTCCATGCCGAAGCTCCCGTGCCTCTCCAGCACCAGGACGTCGCCGGCCAATGGGCCGGCCAGGGCGCGAGCGCAGGCCAGGCCCACCACGCCAGCACCGATCACGACTGCTTCCACCGTTTCCATCGCACACGCTCCCTCCGGGCTGCCGATTCTAACCGCGGGGCTGCCCCCGCTTGCGGTTAGAATGCCCGAAAACCCTTGCACTACGGCCATGGACAATCCTCTCCTTCCAGCCCTCACGGCCTTCTACACCGGGGACGAAACCCTTCACCTGTTTTTTGCCACCCTGGCCCTGGGCCTGGTGCTCCTGCCCGCCGGCGGCGACGGTCGCACCGTGGTGCGGCAAACCCTGGTCTTCTCCCTGCTCTGCCTCCTGGGCAACCTGGGCGCCGCCCTCCTCGCCGCTTCGGGGGCTGCGCGACCCGCCGCGGTCCTGCACGGCATCCTGCTACTCGGCCTAGGCATCGGCGTCATCCGTCTGGTGGGCCTGCTCGTCTTCCGCGTCCTGCTGCCACGGTTGCACGTGACACCGCCGCGCATCCTGGAAGATATCGTGGTCATCATCGGCTACGTGGCCTGGGGCCTCATCCGCCTTTCCCAGTCCGGCGTCGAGTTGTCGTCCATCGTCACCACCTCGGCCGTCATCACCGCGGTCATCGCCTTTTCCATGCAGGACACCCTGGGCAACATCCTGGGGGGCCTGGCTCTGCAACTGGACAGCTCCATCCAGATCGGCGACTGGGTCAAGATCGACGACGTCTCCGGCCAGGTGACCGACATCCGCTGGCGTTATACCGCCATCCGCACGCGCAACGGGGAAACCGTCGTGGTCCCCAACAGTCTCCTCATGAAGGGCAAGGTCTGGGTCATCGGCGACCGGGATCAGGGCACCCGGTTGTGGCGGCGCACGCTCCACTTCAACGTCGGCTACGTCGCCCAGCCCGCCCGCGTGGTGGCCGCGGTCGAAGGGGCGGTGCGGGAGGCCAATATCCCCAATGTGTCCCGGGAGCGGCCGGTGAGTTGTGTCCTGATGGAATTCGGCCCCGGCTACGGTCATTACGCCCTGCGTTACTGGATGAACGATCCGGCCCCCGACGACCCCACCGATTCCGCCGTCCGCTCCCACATTTACGCCGCCCTGCGCCGCTCGGGATGGCGGCTCGCCCTGCCCGAGGAAATGCGCTACCTAGTTAAGGACAACGCCGCCCTGCGCAGCGCCACCAAATCGCGGGAATTGCAGCACCGCATGGACGCCCTGCGCTCGGTGAGCCTGTTCACCCAACTGACCGACGAGGAATGCGGGCGGGTCGCCGAACACCTGGTCTATGCCCCCTTCGTCGCCGGCGACGTGCTCACACGCCAGGGGGCCATCGCCCACTGGCTGTACATCATCCTGGCAGGGGAGGCCGATGTCGTGCGCCGCGACGCCGAAGGCGAGGAGCACGCCCTGGCGCGGCTGAAACCCGGCGACTTCTTCGGCGAGATGGGACTGCTCACCGGCGAACCCCGCACCGCCTCGGTGCACGCCGTCACGGACGTGGAATGCTATCGCCTGGACAAGACCGGCCTGGCGGAGATCATGGCCGACCGGCCGGCCATCGCCGAAGAGCTTTCCGCCGTGCTGGCCGCCCGCTCACAGCAGAACGAAGCCGCCGCGGCGAACGGCGACCCCCGGCGCAAGGTCGCCCCGGCCGGCCTGGGCGGCGCCATCGTCGGACGCATCCGAAGTTTTTTCAATCTGGAGTAAGGGGGGCGCCGCCGCAAGCGGGGGAGTCAGAGCCTGTGAATTTTTCGGGCGCACCCGAGCGGGCGCAGCCTGGCATGACGAGCGAAGGTGATTGAAATGTTCACAGGCTCTCAGAGAACCCGGGGTTGCGGGAAGCGGCGGGAAAAATCCTTATAAAGGCGTTCCAGCCGGCGCACCCGCTCGCGACTGCATCCGTATTCTGCCCGCTCGATGGCCTCGCGGAACAAGTTGTGCAGCCGGAACACGCCGCGGGGCGTGCGTATCAGTTCATGAGCCAGTTCCGCCGCCACGACTTCCGGAATGTGCTCGAGTTCCGAAATGGCCTCCACCTGGCCGCGCTCGATTTCGGAAAAATCGATGATTTCCTGCAAGGTCACCATAGTGCACTCCTCGCCGACGCTGAATGGCTCTCAGAGTGTTTTGCCCGGGGCAAAAATCCATTGAAGTTTGCTATGGCTGACCGAGCAGCCATAGGGCAGATCAAGAGCCGCCGTCGCCGATGAGGGCGTAGGGCGCCCAGTACAGGGGATGGCCGTAGGACCCGCCGCCGGGGGCGGAATCCGCCATGGTTTTGAGCATGGCGCGGCGCAGGGCTTCCGCCCGGGAAATGCCGGGCTGGGCGGCCTGGGCGTTGAAGATGGCCACCACCAGCCGACGCGCCGAGACGGATTCCACCGGCCAATGGGTGGCCAGCAGCGCCCGCCCGCCGGCATAGAAGAAGGCACGTCCCAGTCCGCTCAGGGCCTCTGCCCCCTCGCCTTCCCCCGCTGCCGTATTGCAGGCCGAAAGAATCACCCAGTCGGCGTCTAGCCGCAGTCCAAGAATGTCGTCCAGGGTCAGCAGGCCATGGCCCCCATCCCGCGGGTTGGCCAGGGCCAGGGCCGGCTGGTCCACGCGGGGCAATTCGCCGGGCAGCAGACCGTGGGTGGCGAAAGCGAGCACGCGGCGGCGGAAGAGGTCGGCTCCGAGGACATTGCTGCGGCTGGCCGCCGGACCGAGGAAGACATCCTTGCTTGGGTCGGCCCCCAGGCTGCGTGCCAGGGCCAGGATTTCATCCCGGGTATCGGGCAGAGGTGCCAACTGGGCGTACTGGGGCCAGAGGGCCTCCTCGCCCCGCAGGGCACGGTCCCGCAACGCGGGGGGCAGAGCCACGGCACGCAGTTTACGGGAACTCGCCCCGGGCTTCGCAGCACCGTCGCCAGCAAAATCTGGATCGCCAAAGCCGGCAAAGGCACGGCGTCCCTCGGCCGCGGGCGCCATGCGCCGCAGGGTGATGAGCGATGCGGCGGAGGGCAGTTGACTGGTGGCCACCTGACGTGCAAGCCAGGGCCAGGCCGCGTAGTCGGGCTTTCCCCCTGCCAGGGATTGCGGTGGCTCGCCGGTGAGCAGCAGGGCGAAGGGCAATCGTGCCAAGCCTCCACCGGCCACCACGATCAGATGCTCGGCCCCCTGCCACCCGTCCTTCACCGGCAGAAGGAGTTCGCGGTATAGCCGGTGGGCGAGCTGACCATCGTAGGGCGGCAAGCGGTCGAGGTCGCCCTCCGGAGGATCGAGTGCCTGGCGCAGGCTGCGCACGCTGCGCTCCATGTCGCGCCGTCCCCGTTCGACCACGGCAAAGACGGGGTTTCCTCCCGCCGGGATGGCCCACACGAAACTGCGATCCTCGCTGGCCAGGATGCTGACCAGCGCTTCCCCCGGTCGCAGCGCCGCCCGAACCTGGGCCAGAGTCGCGGGCCGTGGCGCGATGAGGTCGGCGTAATCCGGAAATCGCTGGGCCAGGGTGTCACGCAGGCTGCGATGGCGGTCGTCCAGGGCCGCGACCCGGGTCTGCATGTCGGCGACGATCCCCGGGACGAGCTGGTCCGCCGGCCGGGAAAGGAGGTCAGCCAGGATTTTGTACAGGGCATCGCGCTCCTGGCGTACGTCCTGCTCGTCCCGCACCAGCGCCGCGAGCTCCGGCTTGCCCGCCGCCGCCCGGGCCGCGCTGGCGGCCATGGCCTGCTGCACGCTCTGGCCCCGCAGCACGTCGGCGGCCAGAAAAGCCTCGGCGACGGCATCGATGCCCGCCGCACCCTCCAGGGGCGTGCCCCGGACGCGGGACAAGAGGCCGAGGTAGGCATCGACCACATAGCTCAGGCGAGCGAAGCGCCCCCCGGAGCGATCAGTGGTTTCCGCCACCTTGGGCAGCAGGACGGCCAGGGCGTCGCGAAAGGCGGCAAGCGCCGCCTCGTTCTTTCCCGCCACCGCCAGAGCCACCCCATGAAATCCAAGGGCTTCGGCCGCGTCGAAGGCGCCGGGCCCCATCTGCTCACGCTTTCGCTTGGCCAGCAGGGCGCTTTCCGCCACCGCTTCGTCCAGGCGTTTCTCCGCGATCAGGGCCCGAATCCAACCCAGGGTGGGGGCGCCCAGGGTATCGGCCAACTGGGGATCTTCGGCCAGGACCGCCCGCAGCGCTTCAAATTGGCTCAAGGCCTCCGGCCAGCGGCGCTGCACGACCAGGGCATTGGCCCGCAGCCGCCGCCACTGCACCGCCGGCAACGCGGTCGCCGGCACCCCCAGCCGCTCCAGATTGGCCAGCACGCGCTCGGCGAGTTTCAGGGCCTCGCCGGTGCGACGCTGCTCCAGGAGGACGCGGGCCAGGGGCATCATCATCAGATTAGTGTGCAGGCTCTCGGGACCGAAGCGTTCGAGGCTGCGCAGGAGCAGGCGCCTGGCATGGACCTCGGCCTCGTGGACGCGCCCCTCTTCCAGCAATGCCGTGGCCAGCCAGGCCTCCTGACGATTACGGTGTTGCTCGACGGTGACCTGGGGAGATGTCGAGGTGCCGCTGGCCAGCATGGCCAGATTGTCCTGCACCGCTTTCTCGCGCAAGTCCAGGGCCCGGCGGAAGCGGGCCTCGGCTTCGGCGTAGCGCCCTTCCGAAAAAAAGGTGCGCCCCAAGGCGTCCTCGACGAAGGCACTCCAGGTATTCTGGTACCAGACCCAGTTGCGTGAACCCTTGAGCCGGGTCAGCAATCCTTCGGCGTCGCGCACGTGGCGGCGGGCCGTGGCGAAATCCCCCAGGCGCCGGTAGGGCTCGGAGAGTTGGGCGTGCATGACCAGGCGAAAACCCGCGACGTTCTCCGGAGTCACCTCCAGGGCGCGGGTCGTGGCCGAGAGGGCATTGCGGAAATTGCCTCCGCCATACTCCGCCCCTCCCAATTCCGCCCAGGCACGGTAGGGTTCCCGGCCGCCCCCCAGTTCGACGCAGCGGCGCAGTTCGCGCAGTTCGGCCCCGACCAGCCCCAATTCCCGGGCGGCCCGGGCGCGCTTCAAGTGGAATTCGGCTATGTCGGTGCCGGTGAGTTCGGCCGGGGCTGCCGCTTCCAGGATGCGGCGCGCCTCGTCGAGACGGCGGGAATCGACCGGGTGCTTATCCAGGAGAGCGAGAATGTCCCCGATGCTGCGGGCTTCCGCGGGCGCAGGCGCCGTGGGGTGCGCAGCCCCCGCGAGCACAAACCCCAGGACCACTATCGCCACCCGTCCCAAGCGCCTGCCGACCGTTCCCATATGGCCTCCCATGCCGCCCGCTGGTGCCCAGGAAGGGACTCGAACCCCCACGCCTTGCGGCGCCAGAACCTAAATCTGGTGCGTCTACCAATTTCGCCACCTGGGCAGGCCGGCGGATTCTAACATCGCTATACTTGCCGCCGCCATGCCGGTCGACCACTACGAAAACTTCCCCGTCGCCTCGTTTCTCGTGCCTCAGGCGCAACGCAAACCCATCGAGGTGATCTACCGTTTCGCCCGCAGTGCCGACGACATCGCCGACGAGGGCGAGGCCTCCGACGCCGCCCGGCTGGCGGGCCTCGCCGCCTACCAGGCCGAACTGGACCGCATCGCGGCGGGGCTTCGGCCCACCACGCCCCTTTTCGAGGAAGTGGCCGCCATCGTCGCCGCCCATGGGCTGCCGCTCCAGCTCTTCCGCGACCTGCTGGACGCCTTTGCCCAGGACGTGGTGAAGAAGCGTTACGCCGATTTTCCGGAACTGCTCGATTACTGCCGCCGCTCGGCCAACCCGGTGGGCCGGCTGGTGTTGCACCTCTTCGGCCGCAGCGAGCCCGAATCCCTAGAGCAGTCGGATTGCATCTGCACGGCGCTTCAACTCATCAACTTCTGGCAGGACGTGGAAGTGGATTGGGACAAGGGCCGGGTCTATCTGCCCCAGGAGGATTTGCGCCGCTTCGGCGTCGACGAGGCCCAGATCGCTGCCGGAGCGTGCGCCGGCAATCTCGCCGCCCTGCTCGAATTCCAGATCGAGCGCAGCCGCGCCCTGCTGCTGCGCGGTGCGCCCCTGGTGCGCGCCCTGCCCGGGCGCCTGGGCTGGGAAATCCGCCTCACCGTCCAGGGCGGTCTGCGCATCCTGGAGCGTCTTGCCCAGGTGCGCGGCGACGCCTGGCGCCACCGACCCACCCTCGGCCCCCGTGACTGGCTAGTGATGGCCGGCCGCTCCCTTACAATGTAGCCATGGATTTCCACCGCTATTGCCAGGAGAAGTGCGCCGCCAGCGGCTCCTCCTTCTATTACAGCTTCCTCTTCCTGCCCGTCGAGCGCCGCCGCGCCATCATGGCCCTCTACGCCTTCTGCCGCGAGGTGGACGATGTGGTGGACGAATGCCACGACCCGGCCATCGCCGCCGCCAAGCTCGTCTGGTGGCGCCAGGAAGTGGGGCGCGTCGCCGAGGGCCAGGCCTCGCACCCGGTAGGACTGGCCTTGCAGGACGTGGGCCGCAGCTTCAGCCTGCCGTCGGAGCAATTGCTCGAAATCATCGACGGCATGGAAATGGACCTCACGCAATCCCGCTATCTGGATTTCAAGGGCCTTTCCCTCTACTGCTACCGGGTCGCCAGCGTGGTCGGCCTGCTGGCCGCCGAAATATTCGGCTATCGCGACCGCCAGACTCTCAAGTACGCCCACGATCTGGGCATGGCCTTCCAACTCACCAACATCGTGCGCGACATCGGCGAAGATGCCCGGCGGGGGCGCATCTACATCCCCATGGACGAATTGAAGCAATTCGACGTCCCGGCGGCGGACATCCTCAATTCCCGCTACTCGGACAATTTCTCCGCCCTCATGGCCTTCCAGGTCGAGCGCGCCCAGCGCTACTACGAACAGGCCTTCGCCCAGTTGCCCGCCACCGACCGCAGGGCCCAGCGACCAGGCCTGATCATGGCCGCCATCTACCGCACGCTGCTCACCGAAATCGCGGCCGAGAACTACCGGGTGCTCCACCAGCGCATCGCCCTGACCCCGGTGCGCAAGCTCTGGATCGCCTGGAAGACCTGGATCTTCGCGTGAGAGACGCGCAGCACCCCCAAGGCGCAGCCGGGCTCCCTAGAAGCCTGCCCGGAACGCGGGCGGAGGCGGTAGGAGCGGGGGAAATGGGGTGGAAATTGGGTTTTGCTCGATGACCCATGCCCGCCCACCTCGCGGCGTGGCGTCCAGATGAGGAAGCGAGCCCCATGCCCTCGCGCCTGAGGGTCGCCGTGGTCGGTGCCGGCTGGGCGGGGCTGGCCGCCGCCGTCGATCTGGTCGAGGCTGGCGCCGCCGTCACCCTCTTCGAAGCCGGCCGCCAGCCCGGCGGCCGCGCCCGCCGCGCCGCCACCCGGGATGGCCCGCCCCTGGACAACGGACAACATCTCTTCCTGGGCGCCTACCGCGAATGCCTCGCCCTGATGCGCCGGGTGGGGGCCGAACCGGAAGCCCTCTTCGACCGGCATCCCTTGCGGGTCACCGACAACGCGGGCTTTTCCCTCGCCCTTCCTCGCCTGCCGCCCCCCCTCAACCTCGCCTGGGGGCTCCTCGCCGCCCGGGGCGTCGGGGCCGGGGAGAAGCTGGCCACCGCCCTCTGGATGCAGGGCCTGAAAGCACGCAAGTTCGTCCTCGCCGCCGACACCCCCGTGGCGGACTGGCTGGACGCCGCCGGGCAGACCGGCATCCTGCGCCAACGCCTTTGGGAGCCGCTCTGCCTCGCCGCCCTGAACACCCCGGCCGGGCGTGCATCGGCCCAGGTTTTCGCCAATGTCCTGCGCGACAGCCTGGGCAGCCCCCGCGGAGGCGACACCGACCTGCTCCTGCCCCGGGTCCACCTCAGCGCGGTATTCCCCGACCCGGCCGTCGCTTGGCTGGCCGCCCGGGGCGCCGAACTGCGCTTTGGGCGCCGGGTGCACGCTCTCAATCCGGACGGCGACCAGGTGCGCATTGACGGAGAGGCCTTTGCCGGAGCCGTCATCGCCGTAGCCCCCCAACACCTGGGCGCCCTGCTGCCGACGGAAGCCCCGCCGCCGGCCCTGGCCTTCGAGCCCATCGCCACGGTCTATCTCGGCTACGACGCCGACGCCGCCCTGCCTTTCCCCCTGCTGTCCCTGGCCGGTGGCCTCGGTCAGTGGGTGGTGGATCGGGGGAATGGCATCCTGGCGGCGGTCCTCAGCGGCCACGGCCCCTGGGAAGATTTGACCGACGCCGATCTGGCGGAGCGGATGCACCGCGAAATCGGCTTCCCCAGGCCGCCGGCCTGGCACCGGACCCTGCGCGAGCGACGCGCCACCTTCTCGTGCCGCCCGGGAAGCCCCCGCCTGCCCTACCGCACCGCCCATCCCGCCGTCGCTCTGGCGGGCGACCACACCTGGGCCGAATATCCGGCCACCCTGGAGGGCGCCGTACGCAGCGGGCGGCGAGCGGCAGTGGCCCTGGGCGATGCCCTTCGCATCGCATGATCCGGCTACGCTCCACGTCCCTCTCCCCTGCCCCTTGGCCGCGATGCCAGACAGGCGAGGGCGGTGCGTGGCAGGCCCAACCCGGGCAAATCGGATAACATGAGGCCCCTGGCCCTTGCCTCGGAGTTCCGCTTGAAAGTACTCCTTTTCCTCCTCCTTTCCGCCTGCGTCCTGGCCCACCCGGCCGTGGGGGCCGAAGCCTTCGCCACCGTCGATGCCCTGCACGGCGAAGCCCATGTCGTCGATGCCGCCGGCGCCACCACGGCGCTTGCCGTCGGCAGCACGGTGTACGAAGGCCAGACGGTGGTCACCCGTGCCCAATCGGAGCTCCACCTGGCCACCGCAGACGAGGGCTTCCTCGCCCTGCGGCCCAATACCACCCTCAAGGTGGACGCCTATCGTGCCGGCAAAGGGGAAGATGACCGCATGCATCTTTCCCTGGTAAGCGGCGCCTTGCGTTCCATCACCGGTTGGCTGGCCAAGTTCCGCCGCGACGCCTACCGTCTCAGGACGCCCACTGCCACCATAGGCATCCGCGGTACCGACCACGAAGTCCTGGAACTGGACGCGGCTTCGGGCAGCCACGAGGCCGGCGTCTATAACCGGGTCTACGAAGGCGCCACGGTGATTCTCTCGGACCACGGCGAGATCGAGGTCGAGGCCGGCCGGGTAGGCTTCCTGCCGCGGGATCGCCGGGCTGCGGGCCGTCTCCTGCAGGACATTCCCGATCTGTTCCAGGACCGCCCGCTCAAGATCGAGCAACGCATCGCCCAGCGCAAGGAAGCCCTGGCCGACGCCATGGAGCGGGTGCGCGAAAAACGCGCCCGGGCCCGGGACACCGCTGGGGACGATGACAGCCCCCGGGAAGGACATCCGCGCGTAAACCACCGCATGATCCGCAAATTCAAGCACCGTAACGACTGAAGCCCATGCACGTCTTCTCCTCATCCGCCCGGCTGCCCTTCGTCGCCCTCGTCTTTTTCAGCGGCCTCGCCTACGCCGAACTCAGCACCGAAGCGCGGCTCGGCACCGGCCCCGAGCGTTACCGGTCCTACCAGCTGGGCGCCTCGGCCGATCTGCCGATGCTGCCGATCAATCTCGACGTGAAGCGATTCGTCGCCTACAGCCAGGGGACCCAGATCGCCGACGAGAAATCCGCCGGCCTCAACTGGACCCCCACCGACTGGCTCCTGGCCAGTGCGCACCATCGCGATACCCAGGGCGACATTCTCAATACTCGCGGCGAGGACTACGCGCTTTCGGTAAACATCGCTCCCCTGTGGAAGGGCAGCCTCGGCACCCATGTCGATCTGGGTTACGGCACCCTGGACTATCGGGCCGCCACCGGTCGCCCCCTGGTGCGTCGCGCCCTCAACCGCCGTCTGCCGCAACTCGACCGGGAAAGCGTGGGCATCGCCCAGGATCTGGGCGAAACCTGGGGCGTCTCCTTCAACGTCGAGCGCTACCGCTACGACAAGGATCCGGTGGATGTCGCCCGCAGTATCCTGCGCCGAGTGCGCCGCCCCAACAACACTGTCTTCGAATTGGTCAGTTTTCCCGACCGCTCGGCCGGATTAGGGCTGCACTGGCAGCCCGACGAGCGCTGGTCGGTGGATCTCTCCCGCCAGCGCACCATCACCGTTCTGGATCAAAAGCAGGAAAGCACCCGCCTCGACCTGAACTACCGGCCGATCAAGCGCTTCGAGATCGGCGCCTCCGCCACCCACTCCCGCTCCACGGCGCTGCTGCGACCCAACGGGGCCACCGCGGTCGAGGCGAGCTCCGGCAACTACTACGAACTCGGGGGCCGCCTCTTCTTCGACTGACGGACCCGCCCCTTCCTGCGACATCTTGCCAAGGCATCGCGCTTGGCGCAGAATATTCGAAAAATATCATTTGTCATAAACAGGGAGTACAGCCATGGCATCAAGCAAGCTGTGGGGGGCGCTTTGCCTCCTTGCCACTGTCACCACCGGCGCCTGGGGTGCCGACCCGGTGCGCATCGCCGTCACCGGCCCCTATAGCGGGCCTTCGGCCCCCATGGGCCAGTCCATGCTGGCAGGGGTCAAGCTGGCGGCAGAGGAAATCAATCTCGGGGGCGGCCTCTTCGGACGCCCCCTCGAGTTGATCATCAAGGACGACAAGGGCGATCCTGAAACCGCCAAAAAGGTGTCCACCGAAGCGGTGCACCAGGACAAGGTGGTCGCTGCCGTGGGCTTCATCAACACCGGCGTCGCCCTCGCCGCCCAGAAGACTTACCAGGACGCCCGCATCCCGGTCATCAACAACGTGGCCACCGGGGTGAAGGTCACTCGCCAGTTCGTCCCGCCGGAGCACAAGGAAAACTACGTCTTCCGCAATTCCGCCGCCGACGGCATCCAGGCCGCCGCCGTGGTGCGGGACGCGGTGGATAGGCGCAAATTCCAGAAGCTCGCCATCTTCCACGATTCGACCCCCTACGGGGAGTTCGGCAAGGATCAGTTGATCGCCGAACTGGACCGCCACCAGATCAAGCCGGTCTTCGTGGGCCGCTTCGCCCCCGGGACGGCGGACATGAGCGCTCTCCTGAAGGAAGCCCGCAGCGCCGGCGCCCAGGCTTTGCTCACCTACGCCCTGGGACCGGATCTAGCCGCCATCGCCAACGAGCGCGCCCGGCTGGCCTGGCCGGTGCCCATGATTGGCAGCTGGACCCTTTCCCTGCCCAATTTCCTCGAAGCCGCCGGCAAGAACGCCGAAGGCGCCCGCATGCCCCAGACCTTCATCGAGGAAGCCAACAATTCCCGTCGCACCGGCTTCATTTCGGCCTATCACGCCGCCAACAAGTCGAAGCGCATTCCTTCGGCCGTCTCCGCCGCCCAGGGCTACGATTCGCTCTATCTCCTGGTATCCGCCATGTTCCAGGCGGCGGACACCGACGGCGCCAAGGTACGGGCCGCCCTGGAGAATCTGGCCAAGCCGGTGTACGGCGTGGTCACGGTATACGACCGCCCCTTCACCGCCGAAGACCACGAGGCCATTTCCGAAAACATGGTCTTCATGGGCGAAGTGAAAAACGGCCGCATCGTCTACGCCTACTCGGACGAGGAGCGCCGCAGTCTGGTAACCCAGAAGAAGGAACGCCGCTGATCGGCAGCGGGAGCCGGGCGCTCGGGGCCTGTGAATTTCTCGGGCGCGCCGCTCGGGGGCGAAGGGAATTTCTCAGACAAGACGGCCGCCGGCCAGCCGCAGACGGCGGTCGCAACGGGAGGCGATGGCCTCGTCGTGGGTGACCAGGATGAGGGTGGTGCCCTGGTGAGCGTTCAACTCGAACATCAGATCGATGACCTGGGCGCCGGTGGCGGCGTCGAGATTGCCGGTGGGCTCGTCGGCCAGCACCAGCCGTGGCCCCGGGGCAAAGGCCCGGGCCAGGGCAACCCGCTGCTGCTCGCCGCCCGATAGATGGCGGGGCGCGTGGCCCTCCCGCTCCGAGAGGCCGACGCGATCCAGCCAATCCCGGGCGATCGCCGCAGCCCTGGGAATCCCGGCCAGTTCCAGGGGAACCATGACGTTTTCCAGCGCGGTCAAGGAAGGCAGGAGCTGGAAGGATTGGAAGACGAAGCCCAGGAGCCGGCCTCGCAGCAGCGCCCGGGCGTCCTCATCCAGGGAGCCCAGGTCGGTTCCGTCGAGGACGACGCGGCCGGTACTGGGCAGATCGAGGCCAGCCAGCAGGCCCAGCAGGGTCGACTTGCCGGAACCGGAAGCACCGACCACGGCGACACTCTCGCCGGCCATGACGGTGAAGGAAATATCCTGCAAAATCGCGAGGGGCCGCCCCCCGCCATCCACCGTCCGGCCCAGGCTGGCCGCTTCCACCATGATCCGATCCGCCATGCGCCGCTTTCTGCTCCTGATGTCCTTGTTACTCTCCACCGCCGCTTCGGCCTCCGGGACCATCCTGGTCTTCGGCGACTCCCTCTCGGCGGGCTACGGCATCCGCGCCGAAGCCGCCTGGCCGTCCCTCCTGGCCGGCCGACTGGGCGAAAAGCGCCTCGATTATAGCGTCGCCAACCTCAGCATCTCGGGAGAAACCACGGCTGGCGGCCGTTCCCGCCTGGAGGCCGCCCTGAGCCGGCACCGCCCCGCCGTGGTCGTCATCGCCCTGGGGGCCAACGATGGCCTGCGCGGCCTGCCGGTCGGCGAGATGAAGGACAATCTCGCCGCGATGATCGACATGAGCCGCCGCGCCGGCGCGCGCATCCTGCTCGTCGGCATGCGCATGCCCCCCAACTACGGCGCCTACGCCAGGGAATTCCAGGCCGCCTACCGGGACGTGGCCACCGCCGCGAAACTCCCCCTGGTGGAATTCCTGCTCGCCGGCATCGCCGGCGATGCTCGCTGGTTCCAGGCCGACATGCTGCACCCCACCGCCGAAGCCCAGCCCCGCCTGCTGGACAACGTGTGGCCCGCCCTGGCCCCGCTGCTCAAATGAGCGCTACGGCAGGCAATCCGGGTCGGGGGAGCCTCGCCGCCCTCGCCGAGATCGCGCATTTCGAGGAAATCATCGACGTTCGTTCCCCCGCCGAGTACGCGGAAGATCACATTCCCGGCGCGGTGAACTGCCCGGTGCTCGACGACGCCCAGCGGGCCGAGGTGGGCACCCTCTACAAGCAGGTCTCTCCCTTTGCGGCAAAACGCCTGGGGGCCGCCCTCATCGCCCGCAATATCGGCGAGCATCTTCTCGCCCGCTTCCAGGACCGCCCCAAACACTGGAAACCCCTGGTCTATTGCTGGCGCGGCGGCATGCGCAGCGGTGCCCTGGTGACCGTCCTGCGCTCCGTGGGCTGGAATGCCGGCCAGCTCGAAGGGGGCTACAAGGCCTACCGCCGCACGGTGATCGAACGCCTCGAAACGCTCCCCGATAGATTCACCTTCCGCGTCCTGTGCGGCCCTACCGGTAGCGCCAAGACGCGCACCTTACAGGCCCTGGGGTCCCTCGGCGAGCAGATCGTCGACCTGGAGGGGCTGGCCCGCCACAAGGGATCGGTCCTGGGCGTCCTGCCTGGCCAGCCCCAGCCCAACCAGAAAGGCTTCGAAAGTGCCCTGCTCCAGGTTCTGGCGACCCTGGATCCGGCGCGCCCGGTTTACGTGGAAGCGGAAAGCCGCAAGATCGGGCGCCTGCAGGTCCCGGAAAGCCTGCTTCAGGCGATCCGTCGCGGGGACTGCGTCTACATTGATGCCACGCCACAAGCCCGGGTCGATTTCCTGCTGCGGGACTACGATTACTTCACCCTCGACCCCACCTGGCTCAAGACCCGCCTGGCCGCGCTTCAGGGTCTGCAAAGCAACGAGACGCTGGCCCGCTGGGCCGGCCTGGCCGAAGGCGGCCACTGGCCCGCCCTGGTGGCTGCCCTGCTGGAAGAGCATTACGACCCCCTCTACCACCGCTCCCAGGGCGTCAATTTCGCCGGGTTCACCGACCCCCTGCGCTTCCCCTGGGACGATCTTTCCGATGCGGGCATCGCCCGGCTGGCGGAGCACGTCGCTCGATCCGCGCCGACGGGGGTACCCCCCTCCACCGCCTGACACCATTGTGTGCGCGGGGCCAGCCCCCTTCGCAGACACACTCCGCCCACTGTGCGGTGCGAGGCCTGCGCCCTTGGCGCCACCGGGCAGTTCTCGGAGCCGCCCTCCGCAGCGCGGGGCTCGCCATGGGCCAGGAACGATCCTTCAGCCTGGCCGACGTGCGCAGAGGGCCTGACGCATGGCGGGCTTGGGAAGAGCGCAATAGCCCTCCTCGTAGGCGAGGACCGTGAGCCCATGGCGCGCCGCCAGTCGCAGCAATTCCTGCGAGGCCAAGAGAAAATCCGGGCGCGAAGGTTTGCCGTAGCGCTCGTTGCCGGCCATGAAGGTTTCGTAAATGAGAATACCCCCCGGTGCCAGCAGACCAAGCACATCGTCCAGCCGGGGCCGCCACAGGTAATTGCTCACCACGACGCCCGCGAAACCCGCCCCGCCCAAGGGCCAGGTTTCACCCTCCAGGTCGGCAATGCGGGATGTGACGCCCGCCACACCGGCGAGGCTGGCCAAGGCCTCGGCGTCGCGGTCCACGGCCACAACCGAATGGCCCGCCGCCGCCAGAAAACGGGCATGGCGGCCGCTGCCACAGGCTAGATCGACGACGCTTGCCCCCGGGGCGAAGGCGGCGGCGTGGCGGACGACCCAGGGGGAAGGCGGCGCCGCGGCGCCAAGATCGCTGTGTTCGCTCATTACGGGCTCCGGAAATGGGCCGGAGAATCCGGCGCCAGGGACCACCCCATCAGGGTTCACGAAGATTTCATCTAAGATTGAGGCTGTGGCCATGGTATCATTTGTGCGCCGCACAATTACATGGATCAAATTTTCGCCGCGGGGCCCATCATGTTGGAACAGCACTACCTGACGACGCTTTTCGAGCCCAAATCGGTGGCCGTCATCGGCGCTTCGGAACGCGAAACCGCCGTAGGCCACGTCATCCTCAAGAACATCCTGGCCTCGGGCTACAAAGGCCGGCTCTACGCCATCAACCCCAAGTACGAGCGGGTGCTCGGCCAGGAGTGCTTCAAGTCCATCGAGGAAATCGGCGCCCGGGTCGACATGGCGGTCATCGCCACCAAGCCCCAGACAGTGCCCCGCATCATCGAGCAGTGCGGCAACAGCGGCGTGCGCAACGTCATCGTGATTTCCTCCGGCTTTGCCGAATCCGGCCACGTGGGTGCCGCCATCGAACGCAAGATGCTCGAAGTGGCCCGCTCCTACAATGTGCGCATCCTGGGCCCCAACTGCCTGGGCATCATCCGGCCCGAACTCGGTCTCAACGCCACCTTCGCCCGGGTCACGGCCAAGGGAGGCAACATGGCCCTGGTGTCCCAGTCCGGCGCCATGTGTTCCGCCGTCCTCGATTGGGCCAAGTCCAACGACGTGGGCTTTTCCTCGGTCATCTCCCTGGGCAGCATCGCCGATGTGGATTTCGGCGAAATCCTCGACTACCTCATCTACGACAACCGCACCCACTACATCCTCATGTACGTGGAAGGTATCCGCAACTCGCGCCGCTTCATGAGCGCCCTGCGCTCCGCCGCCCGCATCAAGCCCATCATCCTGCTGAAGGCCGGCCGCCACGAGGCGGGCTCCATGGCCGCCCAGACCCATTCCGGCATGGCCGCCGTGGCCGACGCGGTCTTCCAGGCCGCCGTGCGCCGCTCAGGCGTGGTGCGCGTGGCCAGCGTCGCCCATCTGTTCTACGCCGCCAAGGCCCTGGCTTCCAAATTCCGCCCCCAAGGCACCCGGCTGGCCATCGTCACCAACGGCGGCGGCCCCGGCGCCATGGCCGCCGACCGGGCGGGCGACCTGGGCATTCCCCTGGCCCGCCTGGCCGACACGACCATGGATGCCCTCAACAAGTGCCTGCCCACCAACTGGTCACACAACAACCCGGTGGACCTGCTGGGCGACGCCACCCCGGACCGCTACAAGGAGGCCATCCTGGCGGTGGCCAAGGATCCCGGCGTGGACAGCATCCTAGTCATGCTCTCCCCCCAGGCCATGACCGAGCCCCTGGAAGTGGCCAAGGCCGTGGTGGCGGTGAGCGAGGAATCGTCCAAGTCCCTCATCTGCTGCTGGATGGGCGAAGAGCAGGTGCTCGCCGGCCGCCGCCTGCTCACCGAATCGGGCATTCCGGCCTTCCGCATGCCCGAGACCGCCATCGACCTCTTCCACCACATCTCCACCTACTACAGCAACCAGAAGCTACTGCTCCAGACGCCGGAACCCACCCGCCAGCACGGCCGCCCCGAATGCGAAGGGGCCAAGATGCTCATCGAAGCCCTGCTGGCCGAAAGGCGCAAGGTGCTCTCCGAGATGGAATCCAAAGCCATCCTGCGCGCCTTCCGCGTGCCGGTGGCCCAGACCATGGTGGCCCGCACCGCCACCGAGGCCCTGCTTCTGGCCGAACAACTGGGCTTTCCGGTGGCCATGAAGGTCGATTCCCCGGACCTGCCCCACAAATCGGATGCCGGCGGCGTACGCCTCAACATCAACAACGCCCCGGCGGTGCGCAACGCCTATCACGATATCATCGAAACGGTGCAGAAGCGCCATCCCAATGCCCGCATCAACGGTGTCTCCATCGAGCCCTTCCTGGCCCGCCCCCACGGACGGGAACTGATGATCGGCGTCCTGCGCGACCCCATCTTCGGGCCGGTCATCACCTTTGGCGCCGGCGGCTTCGACGTCGAGGTCTTCCACGACCGCTCGGTGGCCCTGCCCCCCCTGAACAAGTTCCTGGCCCAGGACCTCATCCGCTCCACCCGCGCCTCCAAATTGCTGGGCGAATTCCACAACATGCCGCCGGTGGACCTGGACGCCCTGGAAGAAGTCCTGCTGTGCATTTCCGAAATGGTCTGCGAACTGCCGTGGATCATGGAGATGGACCTCAATCCGCTCATCGTCGACGAAAACGGAGCCATCGCCGCCGATGCCCGCATCGTCATCGACCACGCCCTGGCCCCGGCGGGCGACCGCTATGCCCACATGGCGATCTACCCCTACCCGGTCCATCTCATCCAGGATTGGCAGCTCAACGACGGCACCACGGTCAATATCCGCCCCATCCGGCCGGAAGACGCCGACATGGAGCAGGAATTCGTCAAATCCATGTCCGACGAATCCCGCTACTACCGCTTCATGGACACCATCCGCGAACTGACCCGGACCATGCTGGTGCGCTTCACCCAGATCGACTACGACCGGGAAATGGCCCTGGTGGCCACCATCAGCGACGACACCGGCAAGGAAACCCAGATCGGCGTCTCCCGCTACGTACTCAACCCGGACGGCGAATCGGTCGAATTCGCCCTGGCCGTCGGCGATGCCTGGCAGAAGTGCGGTGTCGGCCGCAAGCTGATGTCCGCCCTCATCGACTGTGCCCGCCAAAAGGGCTACCGCGCCGTCGTGGGCGACGTCCTGGCCTCCAACAGCAAGATGTTCAAGCTCATGGCCAGCCTGGGCTTCACCATCCACCCCCATCCCGACGACACCGCCGTGAAGCGGGTGGTCAAACCGCTGACTGGCTGATTTCCGGGCGGGGCATTTGCCTCAACGCGAGCCCGGGACAATCCAGGCGGAACCCCAGGGTGCAATACACTCCTATGTCCCTGCCAAAACCGGACAAATCGCCCCACATGCGAACCCCTGGATTGCGGAACCCCCTGCCCTCGGGCGAACGACGCTGCCCTTAGCCCCGCAGGCGATACCAGAGCAGCCCGATCCACTCGTGCAGGGCCAGACCGTTCGTCTTCACCGCGTCGTAGCGGGGCAGGAAATCCAGGATGCTGGGGGGAAGGCGATTGCTAAAATAGCTGGTGGGCGCCGGCGTGACCTGGAATCCAGCCGCTTCGAAAGAGGCGACCGCCCGGGGCATGTGAAAGGCATGGGTGACCAGGGCGATGCGCTTCCTGCCCTGGGGCAGCAGGATGCGCGCGGAAAACAGTGCGTTCTCCCGGGTATTGGCGGATGCACCCTCCAGCCAGGTCGGCGCGAAGGCGAAATCCCGTTGCAGGGCATTGCGCATGGCCTCGGCTTCGGACAGGCCCTCCCCATCCGGTTTCCCCCCGGTAAGCAGCATGGGCTTGCCGGAGGTCCGTGCCACCACGGCGCCATAGCGCACCCGATCGAGGGTCAATTGGCGAATTTCATCCCGGCCGTCGAATTCGGGTGCCTGGCGGTAGCGGCCGCCGCCCAAGACGACCACGGCATCGACATCCAGCCCGGCCAATGCGCCCTGGGAGAGGACCGGATGCCGATATTCCAGTCCGGCCATGAGGTATTTTCCGGTCACCGGAAGGGAGAACACCACCAGGCTGAGCAGACCCAGCACGAGCATGCCCCTTCCCAGCCGCGGCCAGCGACGCCGCAGGAGCAGCCCCAGGACCAGCGGCAGGATGCCGTTCAGGGGCGGCAGCAGGAAGGCGGCGATGAAATTGGTGATTAACCAGGCCATAGTCAGCGAGCGCACAAAAAAAACCCGCGCCGCAGCGCGGGTGCTCATGTTGCCATAGGAATTTCTCAGAGCCTGTGAATTTTTCGGGCGCGCCCGAGCGGCGTGCGCAGCTGTGCACGATCAAGGCGCAAAGCACAGCCATAGCTCGAGCTATGGCGAGCATTTGCAACGCCGAGCGGGCGCAACTGCGCATGACGAGCGGGGGTGAATGAAATTATCACAGGCTCTCAGCCCGCCAGCAGCTTCCTGATGTTCTCTAGTGTGGAAGGATCGTCGATGGTGGTCAGGTCGCCGGGGTCGCGGCCTTCGGCCAGGGCCTGGAGCGATCGGCGCAGCATCTTGCCGGAGCGGGTCTTGGGCAGGCCGCTGACGAAATGCACCCGAGCGGGCCGGGCGATGGCCCCCAGGATGCCGTCCACCGTACCCATCACTTCCTTTTCCAGAGCGGCGGTGAGTTCCGGCGTGGCGATCCTCGCGGCGTCCTTGACCACAGCAAAGGCCATGGGCATCTGGCCCTTCAGCTTGTCCTCGACACCGACCACGGCCACTTCGGCGATGGCGGCATGAGCCTGGATGGCCTCCTCGATCTCCCGGGTTCCCAGGCGGTGGCCAGCGACGTTGATGACATCGTCGGTGCGGCCGAGGATGGTGAAATAGCCGTCGTCGTCCTTGATCGCCCAGTCGAAGGAGGAATAGACCAGCGGTTCCTTGAAGAGGCTGAAGTAGGTGCTGACGAAGCGCTCGTCCTGGCCCCAGACGGTGGACAAACAGCCCGGCGGCAAGGGCGGCACCACGGCAGCGATGCCCTTCTCGTTGGCATCGCACTCGGAGCCGTCCTCGCGGAAGATTTTCAGGTTGTAGCCATAGACCGGGAAGCTGGGGGAGCCGAATTTGATCGGCGTCTTTTCCACGCCATGGATGGCGGAGAGCATGGGCCAACCCGTTTCCGTCTGCCAGTAGTTGTCGATCACCGGTTTGTTCAGTTCGCCCTGGAACCACTCGTGGGTCGGCTGATCGAGCGGCTCGCCGGCCATGAAGATGTGCTTGAGGGAGGACAGGTCGTACTTGTGCATGTAGGCCGGATCCTGCTTCTTCAGCACCCGGGCCGCGGTAGGGGCCGAGAACATGACGTTGACCTTGTATTTCTCGACGATCTGCCACCAGATACCCGGGTCCGGGCGCAGGGGCGTGCCTTCGTACATCACGGTGGCCATGCCGGCGATGAGGGGCCCGTAGATGATGTAGGAGTGGCCCACCACCCAGCCGATGTCCGAGGTGGAGAAGTAGGTCTCGCCCTCATAGCCGCAGTAGATGTGCTTCATTGAGGCGGCCAGGGCCACAGCGTAGCCGCCGGTGTCGCGCTGCACGCCCTTGGGCTTGCCGGTGGTGCCGGAGGTGTAGAGGATGTAGGACGGCTCCGAGGACTCCATCCACTCGCAGGGCACCTTGGCATCCATGAACTGGGCGCGCAGCGCGGCGTAATCCACATCGCGCCCTGCGACGGTGTTGAAACCCTTGACGAGGCCGCGATCCACCATCAGCACCTTGGCCGGCTTGTGTTCGGCAAGCTTGATGGCCTCGTCCAGCAGGTTCTTGTAGGGCACGGCCTTGCCGCCCCGCATGCCGGCGTCAGACGAGACGATGAGCACGGGCTTGGCGTCGTCGATGCGGGTGGCCAGTGAACCGGAGGCAAAACCGCCGAAGACCACGGAATGGATGGCCCCGATACGGGCCGAAGCCAGGATGGCAAAGGTGGCCTGGGCGATCATCGGCATATAGATGAGGATGCGATCGCCCTTCTTGACCCCCAGGCTCTTGTAGATGGCCGCCATGCGCTCGATTTCGCGCTGCAATTCGGAGAAGGAGTAGATCTTTTCTTCGTCGGTTTCAGTGGACACGTAAATCAGAGCCCGGGCATCGGGGCGCTTGGCCGCGTGGCGGTCCACCGCGTTGTGGCAAAGGTTGGTCTTGCCGCCCACGAACCATTTGGCAAAAGGCGGCCGTGAGTAGTCGCAGACCTGGGTGAAAGGCTCTTGCCAATCGATCAATTGCGCCTGCTCGCTCCAGAAGGTGTCCGGTTGTTCGACGGAACGGCGGTGAAATTCCTTGTAGGTGCTCATGGGTTTCCCTCTCGTTGATCCTGCACGCTGGTCACGATCTCTGGCCCGGACTTTTCTTCTGCTCGCGTCCGTTGGCCCAAACGACGTTCGATATCCGCCAGGGGCAGATTCAAACCGAATTCCTTGTCCATCAGCCGGATCAGCGGCAGAACCTGCTGCCCGAGGTGGACGAGATGGGGCAGAACGGTCTCGAACCGCTCCGCAGCCAGAAGTTCCAGGGCATGCTGGAGGCCCAAACGGCGGGCGCCGCCGCCCTTGGACCCGGCGACGATGCGGTTGCCACCGGCCGCCATGGCCTCTTCCATGCGTTGGCCGGCCAGTTCCAGGAGGGCCACGGCCGAGACCGCAGCATCGTCGGGAACGCTGGCCACGCCGATACTGACCGTCAGGATGACCCGCTGGCCATGGGCCGCCACATGGGCCACCTCGATGGCCTCCCGCACCCGATTGGCAAAAGATGCGCACAAAATGGGGGAAGTCCCCGGCGAAACGATGGCGTACTGGCCTTCCGCGAAGTGCCCGAGGGCATCCTCCCGGCGCAGCTTGGCTGCCAGCAACTTGGCAAAACGGGTCCCCACTTGCTCTGCCCCCACGGTCCCAAGGCGCTCGCAGACACTGGGAAAGGCATCGAATCCCAGCACCATGACGCTCACTTCACTGTCGCGCCGGGCAGCCTGGGCCATGGCTTGTGCCGTCTGAATCTCCAGGTATTTGCGGGTAAACAGCCCGGAAGTCGGGTCCTGCACCATCTGTTCGCGACCATCGCCCAGGCTTTGGCGGATGCGCGTCAGTTCAAGCAAATGGTCGAGGCGGGTCAACACTTCCGCGGCGCCGCTTCCCTTGCTGATGAAGTCGGAAACCCCCATGCCCTTGGCCTTCTGCCGCTCTTCCTCGGTCTCCTCGCCGGAAACCAGGATGAAGGGCAGTTCCTGCAAGCGCCGCAGTTTGGAGGTGCGTACCTTCTCCAGCAACTGATAGCCGTCCAGCTTGGGCATTTGCAAGTCGGAAATGACGGCCTGGATCGAATGATCAAGAACCAGCGTCTGCCAGGCGGCTTCGCCGTCTCCCTCTTCCCGCACCTCGTAGTGGCCCTGCAGGCTGCGCACCAGGGACGCCCGCACCAGGCGGGAATCGTCCACCACCAGAACCCGGGGCAGATCAGCCATGGGCCTCACCCCCGATCTCGACGACGATGCGACCCTTGGCCCGACCGGCAATGAATTCCGGGAAGATCTGCGGCAGATCGGCGAAGGCGACCTTGCGGCTCAGTCCCGCGAGATGACGCGGCTTCAGGTCCGTCGCCAGACGCTGCCAGACCCCGTGGCGGTAAGGTTCGCCGACATAGCCGGAATCGATGCCGAGAAGACTCACTCCCCGCAGGATGAAGGGCGCCACCGTCATATTGAGATTCATGCCTGCAGCAAGGCCGATGCTGGCGACGGTCCCACCGGGCTCCATGCTGCTGGCGATCCAGGCCAAATAATCGCCCCCCAGATTGTCCACCGCCCCCGCCCAGCGCGCCCGTTCCAGGGGGCGCACGCGGCTGAGGTCGACACTGGCGCGCAGAAGAATCTCGCTCGCACCCAATTCCTTCAGATAGTCAGCTTCAGTATCCTTGCCGGTCAGGGCGCAAACGCGGTAACCCCGGGCAGCCAGCATGTCGATGGCCAGACTGCCAACCCCCCCGGTAGCCCCGGTGACCAGTACAGGCCCTTTTTGCGGGGCGAGACCGTTTTCCTCCATGCGCACTAGGCCCAGGGCGGCGGTGAACCCGGCGGTGCCGAGGGCCATGGCCTCGTAGAGCGAAAGCCCCGAAGGCAGGGGCACCACCCAGTCCGCCGGAACCCGGGCAATTTGCGCGTAGCCGCCGTGACGGGCGACGCCGATATCATAACTGGTGGCGATGACCCGGTCGCCTGGCGCAAAACGCGGGTCGGCGCTCTGGACCACCGTCCCGGCCATGTCGATGCCACCCACACAGGGAAAACGGCGGATGATGCGCCCGGCGCCGGTGGCGGCCAAGGCATCCTTGTAATTGACGCTCGAATAGGCCACCCGCAGGGTGACTTCCCCCGCATCGAGGGCGTCCTGCTCCAGGTCGACAAAGCCCGCGACGGTCTTCCCGTCCTTGTCCTCGATCAGCAGGGCCTTGAATGGATTCATTTTCGTCTCCTAGGACCGTTAATTGTATTCATAATTACGAATTCTGGCCAACACCCAAAGTGGTCTGACCACAAGTCTTTACGCTGTGGAGTTTTTCACATACACTCCGGCCCCATGCGTAAATCTTTCGCCCGTATTTCTGCTCCCCTCCTGCTCGCCGCCGCCCTCGTGTGCGGTCCACTCGCGAGCCAGGCCGCAGAACAGAAGCCCAGCGACGAAGGCCCTTCCCTGCTGGAACGTTACACCAACGCCGCCCAGGATGTCATCCTGCACGGCCTCAAGCTGGTGGGCGTTAACTACCGCCTGGGAGGCAACGACGAAAGCAGCGGTCTCGACTGCAGCGGCTTCGTCCGCCTGGTGTTCAAGGAAACCCTAGGCACCCTGCTTCCCCGCACTGCCAAGGAAATGAGCGAAGTCGGCGAACATGTCGACGCTTCTGAGCTTAAACCTGGCGATCTGGTGTTCTTCAACACCATGAAGCGTGCCTTCTCCCACGTCGGCATCTATCTCGGCGACAACCACTTCCTCCACGCCCCCAAACCTGGAGCCGAAGTCCGGGTCGAGAGCATGCAGAGCAGCTACTGGGTCAAGCGCTTCAACGGCGCCCGGCGAGTTCTCGACCAGGAATAAGCGCGGTGGTGCGCCCTCGCAGCGCACCTTGCTTTGCGTCGTCTCTCCGTCGTTCAGATGAGTGTGGATCACGGCCGGGAGCCGGTGCTCCTGCTTTCTCCCGCCGGTGCACTACGTGGTGCTTCGGGGCCCGGAGTCGCCGCACCGCAAGTTCATGGCTTGGCCTCCTCGTCAATCTGCTTGGGCACATTCCTGAACGCCCATGAAGCTCTACTACTATCGCGACCCGATAGGCAATTTCGGAGACGATCTCAATCCCTGGATTTGGACCAGCTTGCTGCCCGAAATCCTGGATGGCGATGACAAGGAGTTGTTTCTGGGCATCGGGACGGTCATCAATTCGGCCGTTCCTGCCGCGCCCCGCAAGCTGGTCTTCGGTGCCGGGCTGGGCTACGTCGGCATGCCTGCAATCGACGCGCGCTGGCGTTTTCGTTTTGTCCGAGGTCCGTTGACTGCCCACCGGCTTGGGCTCGATTCCCGCTTGGCGATCACCGATCCGGCCATCCTGGTTGCGACGCTCCTCGCAACACCGGAACCCGAAAAGCGCTACCCCGTCAGTTACATGCCCCATCACGTCAGCACCCGCATGGCGGACTGGCAGCACCTGTGCACATTGGCCAGTGTCAATTACCTGGATCCCGCAGCCAATATCCACGAGACGCTGCTTCGCATACGCCAGTCGCGTGTCGTGCTCTGCGAGGCCATGCACGGCGCCATTGTCGCCGACGCCCTTCGGGTCCCTTGGATCCCCGTCAGCGCCTATGACCACATTCTTGAGTTCAAGTGGCGAGACTGGTGTCAGACGGTCAATTTGGACTATCGGCCCCAGCATCTGCCCCGAGTATTTGACGCTGAGCGCCTGCATTCCTTGGGAGAGCGGCAGCGTAACCGGGTCAAGAGGCTCCTCAGGGCAGCGGGAATCTGGTCCCCGAACTGGCGTCGCCCTCCGCCGGCCCGGAACCTTGCCAGTGCCGAAGGCCCAGCGGTCGAGGCCCTGGCAGATCTGGCGCGGCGAGTGCCACCGCTCTTGAGTGAAACACGGGTACATAGCAACAATCTCTCCCGGGTTCATGAGGAAATCGAGCGCCTGCGCCGGGATTTCGAGTAGGTTCGCCTAGTTCTTCGGACAGTGATTCATAAGCATTCTCATTTACATCCTCATTCACTCTCGGTAGACTGCGGCCCGCACCTAACCTATTTCCGCAGGAGCCCTTCCATGAAGTCCCGCCTCACTCTCGCCGCCCTCGTCCTGACTGTCGCTGCTGGCGCCCAGGCCGAAGATAAGGCTCTCAACCTTTATTCCGCCCGTCACTACCAAACCGACGAAGCGCTTTACGAAAACTTCACCAAACAAACCGGCATCAAGATCAATCGTATAGAGGGGAAGGAAGACGAACTTCTGGAGCGCATCCGGAACGAAGGCGCCAATAGCCCGGCCGATATTCTGCTCACCGTCGATGCCGCACGCTTGGCCAAGGCCCACGAGTTGGGCCTCTTCGCTTCCGTGACGTCGAAGCTTCTCGAATCCCGCATCCCGGCCCACCTACGCACCGAAGACTGGTTCTCGTTTTCCACCCGCGCCCGGGTCATCGTGTATAACAAAACGAGTGTCAACGCCGACCAGATTCGCAGCTACGACGATCTCGCCAGCCCGGCCCTGAGGGGCAAAGTCTGCTCCCGCTCCGGCTCCCACCCCTACAATCTGTCCCTGATGGCCTCCATCATCGCCAATCAGGGTGAGGCCAAGGCCGAGGAATGGGCCAGGGGTGTCGTCTCGAACTTCGCCCGCGCCCCCAAGGGCGGCGATACGGATCAGATCAAGGCGGTCGCCGCTGGCGAGTGCCAGGTGGCCATTTCCAACACCTACTATGTGGCCCGTCTGCTGCGCTCCGCCAAACCGGAAGAGCAAAAACTCATGGAAAAAGTCGGCGTCGTGTGGCCCAACCAGGCCAGCAGCGGTACCCATATCAATGTCTCTGGCGCCGGAGTGCTGAAGACCGCGCCCCACAAGGAGGCTGCGGTCAAGTTCCTGGAATATCTGGCCTCCGACGAGGCCCAGCGCTATTTTGCCGACGGCAACAACGAGTGGCCGGCTGTGGATAGCGTCAGGGTCGCCAACCCTGCCCTCGACGCCCTGGGCAAGTTCAAGGCCGACAAGCTGCCGGTGAAGAATCTGGCCATGTACCAGGCCAAAGCCCAGATGATCTTCGACCGTGCCGGTTTCAAGTAATTCTAGAAACCTCAGTTTGACGAGCCCGTTGGTGCGTTCGGGCGGGAATCTGGCGCGAAGCGGCGACGCGACAGGCTCATGCCTGCAAGGAGGAGCGACAAAGCCAGGCGCCCCCCGGATGCGCCAGCGGGCTCGTAGCAATGGACCCGACGGGTGAGCGTCGTGGAGGTGCGCGGAGGTCCAAGGCACAAGGCATTGCGGGGACTGACCAGCGGCCAACTGAGGTTGCTAGGATAATCCCCGGTCGCCTGGTCGGCGCCCCGCCTCGGCGGGGCGCTTTCATTTGCGGGAACTGTAAATCTGGCGCGACAGGGCGATCAGGGGGAGCAGCCCGACGGCAACGATGGCCAGGGCGGCGGTGGAAGCCTCGGCCAAGCGTTCGTCGGATGCCAGCGTATAGGCCTGGGTGGCCAGAGTGTCGAAATTGAAGGGGCGCATCACCAGAGTGGCGGGCAATTCCTTCATCACATCGACGAAGACCAGCAGCCCGGCGGTGAACAGGCTACCGCGCAGGATGGGCACATGGACCCGGCGCAGGGTTTCCGCCTGCCCAGCTCCCAGGCTGCGGGAAGCATCGTCCATGGCCGGCGTGATCTTGGCCAGGCTCGCCTCTACCGTTTGCAGGGCGACGGCCATGAAGCGCACCAGATAGGCGTAGACCAGGGCGGCGATTCCACCCGTGAGTAGCAAGCCGGGATTCTCACCGAACCAGGCCTGCCACTGGCCGGCCAGCCAATTGTCGAGGCGGGTGACGGGGATCAGCACCCCTACTGCGATGACCGCCCCGGGCACGGCGTAGCCCATGCCCACCAGGCGATTGAGTCCGACGGACAGGAGAGACTTCGACAGGCGGGCGCTGTAGGCGAGCAGCAAGGACAGGCTGACCGCCACCAGGGCGGTGGCTCCAGCCAGAACGAAGCTGTTGCGGGCCAGCACCAGGAAGCGCGCGCCGAACTGGGCATCTCCCTCTGTGAGCGCCATCCTGAGCAGAAGCGCCGCCGGTAGCAGGAAGCCAAGGCAGAAAGGCAGGAGGCAGACGGAAAAGGCCAGGAAGGCCGGTCCCCCGCGTAAGCGTGCGCCGTGATGGGGACGCTGGCGCCCGGTGGTGTTGTGATAGCGAGCCCGCCCACGCGAGGAGCGTTCCAGCAGGACCAGAATCAGGACGAAGCCCAGGAGCATGGCAGCCAGTTGCGCCGAGGCCACCCGGTCGCCGAGCGAGAACCAGGCGCGGTAAATGCCGGTAGTAAAGGTATTGACCGCGAAATAGGCCACGGTACCGTAATCCGCCAGGGTTTCCATGAGAGCCAGGGCCACGCCTGCCGCCACCGCCGGCCGGGCCAGGGGAAGCGAAACAGTGAAGAAGGCCCGCCACGGACCCAGACCCAGGGTACGAGCCGCCTCCAGCATGCCCCCCGCCCGCTCGATGAAGGCATTGCGCACCAGCAGATACACATAGGGATAAAGCACGCAGACGAACATCAACATGGCCCCGGGCAGGGTGCGGATATCGGGAAACCAGTAGTCGCCATGCTGCCAGCCGAAGGTATCGCGCAGCAGGGTCTGTACCGGCCCGACGAACTGCAGGAAATCGGTATACACGTACGCCATTACATAGGCCGGCACTGCCAGGGGCAAGACCAGGGCCCAGGCAAAAAACCGCTGACCTGGAAATTCGTGCATGGCAGTGAGCCAAGCGGTGGCCACCCCAACCGCGGCGACGCCAAGCCCCACTCCCAGGCAGAGCAGGAGCGAGTTGCGCACGTAATCCCCCAGGACCGTCCCGGCAAGATGAGCCCAGGTAGCGCCGGTTCCTCCGGCAAAGAGGTTGAGGGCCACGCTGGCCACTGGCACGGCGGCCAAGACCGCGATGACTACGGCAGCCAGTGTCAGGAAGGGAAAGGAACGGGAAGCGGTCATGAAAAGGAATGCGAATTATAATCGCTGCCATGTCCCAACTCGAACTTACCCAGGTCGTCCAGCGATACGGGAGCCATACGGTCGTCGCTGGAATTGACTTTCACCTGGAGTCGGGCACCATCGCCTGTCTCCTGGGCCCTTCGGGCTGTGGCAAAACCACCCTACTCCGCTGTATCGCTGGCTTCGAGGATATCGCGGGGGGTGAGATCCGCCTCCATGGGCTCCCCGTGAGCCGCCCCGGCAGCCGGGTGCCGCCGGAACGCCGCGAGGTGGGCATGGTGTTCCAGGACTACGCCCTTTTCCCCCACCTTCCCGTCGCCGCCAACGTGGCTTTTGGACTTGCCGGAACCCCCGAGGCGGAGCGTCGGGAGCGGGTCGAGCAACTCCTCGCCACCGTGGGCCTCGCCGGTCAGGGGCAAAAATTCCCTCACGAGCTGTCCGGCGGGCAGCAGCAGCGGGTAGCCCTGGCCCGCGCCCTGGCACCACGCCCGCAACTGCTGCTGCTCGACGAGCCCTTCTCCAACCTGGACGTGGATTTGCGCGAACGCCTGTCCATCGAAGTGCGCGAAATCCTCAAGAGCGAAGGCATGACCGCCATTCTGGTCACCCACGACCAGCACGAGGCCTTCGCCATGGCCGACGAAGTCGGCGTCATGCACGAAGGCCGCATCCAGCAGTGGGACTCCCCCTACAACCTTTACCACCGGCCAGCCAACCGCTTCGTCGCCGATTTCGTCGGCCAGGGGGTGTTCATCCGCGGCAACGTGCTCGATGCCCGGCGGGTGGAGGTGGAGCTCGGCGTGCTCGAGTCCGGCGTGCCGGTGGAGTGCAGCCTGGGCTGCGGGGCCTGCGGCAAGGGTTGCGGCGTGGAAGTGCTGCTGCGGCCAGACGATGTAGTCCACGACGACAGAAGTCCGCAGCAGGCCGAAGTGCTGCACAAGGCCTTCCGTGGCGCCGACATCCTTTACACCCTGCGTCTGGACAGCGGCACCAAGGTGCTTTCCCTGGTGCCCTCCCACCACAACCATGCCCTGGGCGAAAAGATCGGCATTCGGCTGGACGCAGACCACGTCATCGCCTTCAAGACCGCGGCGCGGGGATGATCCCCTGCCTGGGCCCCCTCGACCCCTTTCCCCCGGTCGAGACGGCGCCGCCGGACCTGGGAGGTCTGCTCGCCCTGGGGGGCGACCTCTCCCCCGCCCGCATCCTCGACGCCTACTGCCGCGGCATCTTTCCCTGGGGCACCCTGGAAGGACATCCCCTGTGGTACAGCCCCGATCCGCGCATGGTGCTGTTTCCCGAAGAACTGCGCATCAGCCGCTCCCTCCTGAAGACCCTGCGCAGCGGGCGCTACGCCCTCCGCGTCGATACGGATTTCGCTTCAGTTATTGCGGCCTGCGCCCAAACTCCTCGGCCTGGCCAGGCAGGAACCTGGATCTGTCCCGAAATGATCGACGCCTATTCAAGATTGCATGAACTCGGCTGGGCACATTCGGTCGAAGCGTACTGCGAAGGCGGTCTGATGGGTGGCTTGTACGGCCTGGCGATCGGGGGAATGTTCTACGGCGAATCAATGTTCTCCAGGCGTAGCGATGCTTCCAAGGCCGCTTTCGCATTTCTTGTCCATGCTCTTAAGGACCGCGGCATCGCCCTCATCGACTGCCAGATGCACACCGACCACCTCGCTTCCCTCGGTGCCCGACTCATCCCCCGCAGCGAATTCCTGCGCCGCCTCGGCATCCTGATTGCTGCCCCAGGCCACCGTGGCCCCTGGGCAACCCCAGCCGATCCCTGGGTCCGTAGTCCCTCGCCAACTAGCGGGCGATGATATGGCTTTCCTCAATGACTCGGCCCTGCCGCTCTCGCTGCTTCAGTTCTACGCCACCTCGCCCTACCCGTGCAGCTATTTGCCGGACCGGCAGGCCCGCTCCCAGGTCGCCACCCCCACCCACCTGATCGACAGCGATGTGTATGGCGAACTCGTTCGTCTAGGCTTTCGCCGCAGCGGCATCTTCACCTACCGCCCCTGGTGCGACCATTGCCGGGCCTGCATCCCGGTGCGCCTGCGCATCGCCGATTTCGCCCCGGACCGCGCCCAGCGCCGCGCCCTCAAGCGCCACATAAGCCTTGCTGTACGGGAACTGCCCCTGGTCTTTATCGACGAGCATTACGCCCTCTACACCCGCTACCAGAACGCCCGCCACGCAGGAGGCGGCATGGACGAGGACAGCCACGAGCAATACGCCCATTTCCTGCTGCAAAGTCGCGTCGATACCCGTCTGGTTGAATTTTCAGACACCATGGCACCACGCATGGTAAGTGTCATCGACGTCTTGAAGGACGGACTTTCCTCCGTCTACACTTTCTACGACCCCGATGTCGCTGGCGCCAGTTTCGGCACCTACAACATCGCCTGGCAAGCCAGCCGCTGCGCCGCCCTGGGTCTGCCCTACCTTTACCTTGGCTACTGGATCGCAGCGAGCCGCAAGATGGCGTACAAGGCGCGCTTCCGTCCTCTGGAGGGGTTCATTGACGGGCAATGGCAGCCGATGGACCCCTTGCCGAAAATCCGTTGATAAGCCATTCCTCGCAGTTCGCCGACTCCCGCGACGGAGTACAATCCATAGAGCATGAGACTGCATTCACTCTTTCCCTTTCAGGAAGTCCGTCCATGAAGCCCCTGCCCGCCGCACTTACACTCATCGCGTGCCTTACCCTCCCTGGTGGCGCCCTGGCCGTCGACGCCTGCGCACTTATTGCCGCACAAGAGGCCGCAGCCATCGCTGGGGCAGCCCTGCCCGAAAACTACCACATGGGCGCGCGTCCCGGAGCTGCTGCGGCCCAGCCCCAGGCATCGGTATGCGGCTGGTTCCCACAGCAATACCGCTATGGTGTGGAAGAAGACCCGCCGGAAAGCGGAGTTCTGCTCACCCTGCGCAACATGCAGTCCCCGGCAGAGGCCCGTGCCTTGTTTGAGCGGGGCAACCAGATGGCCGGCAAAGTGAACACCCCCGGCAGATCCGGGGCTGCCGTCCCCATTACGGGGATAGGGGATACGGCCAATCTCATTCGCCAGCCACTGAATGGAAACTACGTCCTGACCCTGAAATTCCTCAAGGGTGCCGCGATTGCCTATATCCAGGTCTGGACTCGGGACGCTTCTGCCGGTGACACCTTGATCAAGGTCGCCAAGCAGATGGCAAGCAAGCTGTAAGCCCCCGAACGGCCACGGGATAAACTTCCGCGGCGTTTCACGTCGGGGGCCGTGATTTTTCGACGCTCGCCCCTACGGCCGGTACATGGGTGCATGTTCAAAGCGAGAAGCACGACCATGGCGCGGATCATGACGAGCGTTGGCAACGCCGGGCGGATGCCGGTGGTCATGACATGAGCGAGTGCGAAAGGAATTTTCACCGGCTCCCACGGCAGGCCGCGGGCTATTGTCATTGACATCAATGTCCGCCACATGTTGTCCTTGGAACGGATTCGCCGATATGGCCAGCGCCAAACATGCTTCAGCCCCTCCTGAGAACGAACAGAGTAGTCCCGCTTGCACCCAACACGCGCTCATCGTGCAGAGCGCAACTGGGGCAATAGCGGCAGGGGTACGGCCCACGCTGTCGAAAAACACGTCTTGAGCCTACGCACCCGCATCCTTCTCCTGGTCCTGGCAGCGTCGTTGCTGCCCATGCTCACGGTGGCCTGGATGTTATTCAAGTATCGGGCCGAGACCTTGGCTCTGGCACAAGCCGACCTCGGTCACCGCGCCCGGGCCGTTGCAGACGAACTAGATGGCCGGGTCGCTGCGACCGGACAGCTGCTTTTCGGCCTGGGGCGTGTTCCCCTGCTGGATGAAGACGACCCTGCGCGCTGCTCTGCCTTTCTGGCCGACGTCCTGAAGGAGCGCCCCCAATATACTGGGCTGCTGACCATCCGCCCCGACGGCCAATTGCATTGCGATTCCCTGCGTACCGGCCGCAAACTCGATCTGCGCGACCGCGACTACTTTCGCCGCGCCCTCGTCTCCCGGGGTCCGGTGGCCGAACTGGTCATCGGCCGCCTGACGGGCAAAGGCGTGCTACAGGTAGCCTACCCGGTGCGGGAAGCCGATGGCGGCCTGAAGTACATTCTTCTGGCCTCCCTCGACATGGAAATCTTCGGTCGGGACATCGCTCGCACCCTGCCTTACGGTGCCATGCATCTCCAGGTGTGGAATGGCGACGCTTCGGTGATCCTCGACTACGGCAACGACCCGGCCGGTCGCCTGGCAGTCGACGCGGCAGCCCACAGCCTGATGTTGTCACCTGCCGAGGGCACCACCCGCCTGCCCACAAGAGACGGCCCAAGGCTCTGGGCCAAGGCCCTCCTATCGCGCTATGGGGATACAGGTGTCGGCGTCGCCCTGGTTGCCCCGGAAGCCTCTCTCAGCGCCAGGGCTGTCCGGCAGTCGCGCGAATCCGCCGTCATCCTGGTGCTTCTGGGATTCGCCTGTCTCGCCGTGGCTATCGCCTTTGCCGAAGTCGCGGTCCGCCGACAAACCGCCCGCCTCATGGCTGCCATCTCCCGCCTCGACGGGGGCGACTATCGCCCCCAGATCGGGGCGCCGTATCCACGGGGTGAAATCGGCCAAGTCATGCAAGCCCTCGATCGCCTAGCCGACTCCCTCGCCCAGCAACGCCTGGAAATCGCCCGCAATACCGAAGCCCTGGAACACCAGGCCCGCGTCGACGCGCTGACCCAACTGGCCAACCGCCACCAGCTTGCCGAGCGCCTGGCGCAGACCCTGGCCCAGGCACGACGTTCCACGCGCATCGCTGCAGTCATGCTTCTCGACCTGGACCGCTTCAAGACCATCAATGACAGCCTGGGCCACAGTCAGGGAGACCGCCTGCTGCAGGCGGTAGCCAAGCGCCTCAAGGGCTGTGTGCGTGCGGACGATACCGTCGCCCGCCTGGGTGGCGACGAATTCGTCGTCGTCCTGGCCGACATGGCCGAGGTGGACGACATCGTCCCGGTGGCGCGCAAAATCCTCGAGGCCCTGGCAGTTCCCGTCGACATCGGGGCCCAGGCCCTTTCCGTCGGATCAAGCCTGGGAATCGCCGTCTTCCCGCGGGACGGCGATTCGGCCGCGGCCCTGTTGCAGTACGCCGACACCGCCATGTACGAGGCCAAGGCGCAGGGCGGCAATGCCATGGCTTTCTTTTCGCCGGAGATGAAGGCAGCTATCACGGCGCGCCTGGAAATCGAAGCCGGCCTGCGCCGTGCCCTGGATCAGAAGGAACTCCGCGTTCATTACCAACCCATCGTCGATGCCGCCACTGGCCGCGTCGTCGGGGCAGAAGCGCTGGTGCGCTGGCAGCATCCTCAGGAAGGACTGATATCGCCCCTGAGTTTCATTCCGGTCGCGGAAGAAACTGGCCTCATCTTGCCCCTGGGCGCCTGGGTCATGGCAGAAGCCTGCCACCAGGCAAGGGCCTGGCAGGAGCTCCGACTCGGCGATATCCCCGTCTCTGTGAATCTCTCTGCCCGCCAGTTCGGAGTTCCCCATCTGGAAGACACGGTGCTCAAGGCGCTCGGGGACTCGGGCCTTCCTCCGCGACTGCTACAACTGGAAATTACCGAAAGCTGCCTCCTGGAGCAGTTCGCCTACGCCCAAGCTGCGGTCACCAGTCTGGTCCAGCGTGGAGTGAGCTTTGCCATAGATGATTTCGGAACCGGCTACGCCTCTCTCAGCCAATTGAAGCGCTTTCCTGTAGCCCAACTGAAGATTGACCGCAGCTTCGTCCAGGGCATCGGTTCCGGCAGCAGCGACGATGTCCTGGTCGAAGCCGTCCTCGCCCTGGCCGGCCGACTTGGACTGAAGACCGTCGCCGAAGGCGTGGAGAGCGCCGCGCAGCAGAAATTCCTCTCCTGGGCCGGCTGCGAACGCTTGCAGGGCTTCCTTTTCGCCTCACCGCTACCGCCGGAGGACTTCATTGCCTTCGTTCGCCGTTGCAACAGTCCGTCCCATGGCGGCGCGCTGGACGGGCCGCAAGCACTTGCGGACGCCACCCTGGAAGCCCCTCTCTCACCTCTCAAAGGAGACCCACTATGATCCGACTTGCCACACTTCTCGCGACACCTCTGCTCCTCACAGCATCGCTTCTCGCCTCCGCAGACGCCGCGGCTGCCAACGCCTGTTCCCTGATGACCTCCCAGGATGCTGCCGCCCTCGCGGGCGCCAACCTGCCTGAGAACTTCAAGGCCGAAACCGCACCCACCGCCCAAAACGGGCGCGATCACACCACCGTCTGCGGCTGGTTCCCCAAAGGGTATGACCTGCGCAGTGCCGAGGCGCCGCCTGAGGCCGGGGTCCAACTCACCGTCCACACCCTCGGGTCGGCGGCTGATGCGAAGTCGTTTCACACCAACGCTGCGGAAATGACGCGCGAGATGGCCAAGTCCGGCCCTCTTGCCGCAAAGATCAGCACCCCGGCCGGGATAGGAGAAAGCGCCATACTCGATACCAAGACGCTCGGCGGCAATGCCCAGGTGGCCACGTTGAAGTTCTTGAAAGGCGCCAACGCCCTGCAAATCCAGGCCTGGACCAAAGGCCCTGGCGCTGGCGACATCGCCATCAAAGCGGCAAAACAGGTTGCCGGCAGGCTGTAGAGTCAATTTGCACGCTTCCCGGTTACGCGACCTGGGTGGCCGATGGACTCGTTCTCCATAACCGACCGGACGATGCGCTCCCGTGCCGCTCCCTGATGTCGTGCACATGCCTGATCCCCTGTGGCCCGAGACCGAGATCCCCCTTCCTCGGCTGCGGAAGTCCGCCAAGCCCGAATCCGTCGCGATACGCAGCACGGACGCGATTGCCCCGCACCCGGCGCTGGCGGGGATTGTGGCAAGGCCGCGCCCCAAACCCCGGTGGTGACACGCGATAGTCCATGTGCCACAATCGCCGCCCCGGCGGCCCTGGCCCTTCCTGCGCATTATTTGCCCCCTGACCCCATCATGACCGACAAGACCACCGCCCCCGCCCCCCAGGACGAAAACCACATCATCGCCGAGCGTCGAGCCAAGCTCGCCGAGTGGCGCCAGACCGGCAAGGCCTTCCCCAACGATTTCCAGCGGGAGAACACCGCCACCAAGTTGCTGGAAGCCTATGGCGAAAAATCTACCGAGGAGTTGGAGGGCCTGCCCGTCGAGGTCAAGGTGGCCGGCCGCATGATGCTGAAGCGCGTCATGGGCAAGGCTTCCTTCGCCACCCTCCAGGACGTTTCCGGGCGCATCCAGATCTACGTGGCCCGCGACAAGGTGGGCGAGGACACCTACGCCGCCTTCAAGACTTGGGACCTGGGCGACATCCTCGGCGTGGTCGGCACCCTGATGAAGACCAAGACCGGTGAGCTGACCATCCAGGCCAGCGAGGTGCGCCTGCTGACCAAGTCCCTGCGCCCGCTGCCGGACAAGTTCCACGGCCTCGCCGACCAGGAGATGAAATACCGCCAGCGCTACGTCGACCTCATCATGAACGAGGAGACCCGCGCCACCTTCCGTGCCCGCAGCGCCATCGTCACCTCGATCCGCAATTACATGACGAGCCACCACTTCATGGAAGTGGAGACGCCCATGATGCACCCCATTCCCGGCGGCGCCGCGGCCAAGCCCTTCGTCACCCACCACAACGCCCTGGACATGCAGCAGTTCCTGCGCATCGCCCCGGAGCTGTACCTGAAGCGACTGGTGGTGGGCGGTTTCGAGAAGGTCTTCGAGATCAACCGCAACTTCCGCAATGAAGGCCTCAGCCCCCGCCACAACCCCGAATTCACCATGATGGAGTTCTACGAGGCCTATGCCGACTACCAGAGCCTCATGGACTTCACCGAGGGCCTCCTGCGCCACGCCGCCCGCGAGGCCCTGGGCAAGGAAGTGTTCGAGTACCAGGGCCGCGTGCTGGACCTTTCCAAGCCCTTCCACCGCCTGACCATTCTTCAGGCCATCCAGAAGGAACATCCGGAATTCACGGACGCGCAGCTGGCCGACGCCGAGTTCCTCAAGACCAAGATCAAGGCCTTCGGCGAGCCGGTCAAGCCCGGCGGCCTGGGCAGCCTGCAGCTGCAGCTCTTCGAAGCCTGCGCCGAAGCCCAGACCTGGGAGCCCACCTTCATCATCGACTACCCGGTGGAAGTGTCCCCCCTGGCCCGCGCCTCCGACAGCAACCCGGAGATTACCGAACGCTTCGAGCTCTTCATCGTCGGCCGCGAAATCGCCAACGGCTTCTCCGAACTCAACGATGCCGAAGACCAGGCCGCCCGCTTCGCGGCCCAGGCCCAGGCCAAGGACGCCGGCGACGAGGAAGCCATGTACTACGACGCCGACTTCATCCGCGCCCTGGAATACGGCCTGCCCCCCACCGGCGGCTGCGGCATCGGCATCGACCGCCTGATCATGCTGCTCACCGACAGCCCGGCCATTCGGGATGTGATTCTCTTCCCCCAGATGCGCCCGGAGTAATTCCGGCCGCAGCCCAGCCATGGCTTTGTCGACTTCGCCTCGCCGTGCAGATCACACTGCCTTCGGCTCATCTTCGTGCCACGGCTGAACCGCGACAGGAATTGATCAGTCCATGCAGATCAAACAGATCCAGGTCGCTGCCGACCCCGTTCAAGATCGCCTGTTGCTGCGCATCGGCACGAACACTCAGGAGGAAGTGCGCGTATTCGTCACCCGGCGCCTCCTAAGGGATCTGTGGCCCCGCCTGATGAACGTCCTGGCCGGCCACCTGGACCGCCCCGCCCCGACCTCGGGTGGCGCACCGACCGGCGCCTTCGGCGATCCCTACCGCCTGGACAATCCCAGTCTGCCACTGGGTGCCCAGCCCCTTCTGCCCGGCGAAGCCAAGGTGGAGCCTCACGGACCGGGCCGCTGCCTGCTGACCCTCAAAGAGCCCCGGGAGCGCAGCTTCTCCCTCGCCCTGGACGCCGACCTCCTCCACGCCCTGTGCGCCATGCTGCGGGCGGGCGCGGAAAACGCCCAATGGGATCTCGAACTGCCCTACGGAGAGCCATTGCGGACATCCACGGAAAACCGGTCGGCCGCCAACAAGCTTCTGCATTGATGCGGCGGCTGCGCGCATGCCACCGCCCCCGCCCACCATTCGCCCGGAGAGCCCGTCAAAGAGCGGTTCGAGATGGGCTTCGACCGGTCGAGCGGTGGGTGACGAGAAGCACGCCTCATCACGCCCTCCGCGTGCCCCCCGCTGATGTGGCTCGAAGCTGCCCGTCTCGAACTCGGCCCTGAAGGCACACCCTTTTCCGTCGCCTACGGCGATGTCTATCACTCCGCCCACGGTGGCCCGGAACAGGCCCGCCACGTCTTCCTCGGCGGCAACGACCTACCGACCCGCTGGCAGGGACGCGAGCGCTTCGTCATCCTGGAGACCGGCTTCGGTTTGGGCCTGAACTTTCTCGCCACCTGGGCCGCCTGGCAAGCGGACCCACAGCGTTGCCGCCGCCTGCATTTCGTCTCGGTGGAAAAGCACCCGCTCTCCTCCGCCGATCTGCAAGCAAGCCAGACGGCATGGCCGGAATTCGCCCCCTTGGCGAAAGCGCTACGCGATTGCTGGCCGCCCCTGGTGCCCGGTGTCCATCGCCTCAACCTGGCCGGGGGGCGGGTGATCCTGACCCTGGTCTTCGGCGATGCCGTCGAGGTGTTGAAGAAGATCGACGCCGCCGTGGATGCCTTCTACCTGGACGGCTTTTCGCCGGCCAAGAATCCGGAATTGTGGTCTTCGCCACTCTGCCGCACCTTGGCCCGCCTTGCCGCCCCTGCCGCCACCCTGGCGACCTGGTCGGTGGCCAGTGGAGTTCGGGATGCCCTAAGCACCGCCGAATTCGACCTGGAAAAGCGCCCCGGCTTCGCCGGCAAGCGGGAAATGCTGGTGGGCCGCTACCGTTCGCGCAAGCCCGCCACCCGCCAACTTCCGCCAGACCGCCGCGCCGTCGTCCTGGGCGCCGGCATCGCCGGCTGCACTGCGGCCCATCGTCTCGCCGCCCGCGGTTGGCGGGTAACCGTGCTGGAGCGCAATGCCGCACCGGGCCAGGGCGCTTCCAGCAACCTGGCCGGGGTGCTGCGCCCCCTGCCCAGCGTGGACGACAACCGCCTCGCCCGCCTCACCCGGGCCGGTTTCCTGGCCACCCGGGCGCTGTTGCGTGACCTGGGCGATGCCGTACGCTGGAACCCCTGCGGCGTGCTGCATCTGGCCCGGGACGCCGCCCACGAGGAAGTTCAGCGGCGCACCGTCACCACCTTGCTTCCCCCGGCCGAATTCCTCCAATTCATCGACCGGGAGACCGCCTCCCGTCGCCTGGGCTGGCCGGTGAATACGGGGGGATGGTGGTTTCCCGCAGGCGGCTGGGTGCAGCCGGCCTCCCTGTGCCTTGCGGCCCTGGCCGCATTCCCTGAGCGGATCGAGACGCGCTTCGGGCAGGCAGCCACCCGCCTGGAGCGGAGCGCTGACGAGTGGCTCGTCCTGAATGCCGAAGGCCACGTCCTGGCGGCGGCACCCCATCTGATCGTCGCAGCCGGTGCGGAAGCGCCGCAATTGTCTCTATTTGCCCGCCTGCCCCAACAGCGCGCCCGGGGTCAGGTCAGCCATCTACCCCGAGGGACGACGCCCCCCCTCGATGTGGTGCTGTGCAGTTTGGGCTACGCCACGCCTGCGGTGGATGGATTCCATCTGGCGGGCGCTTCTTTCACCTTGGAGGATGAGGAAACAGAGGAACGCATCACCGACCACCAGGACAATCTGGCCCGCCTGGAAATGATGCTGCCCGGCTTTGCGCGGGGCCTCGCAGCCCAGACCCTCACCGGCCGTGTGGGTTTCCGCCCCGCTTCACCCGACCGCCTGCCCCTGGCGGGCGCAGTGCCAGATTTTTCCGCGCCACGTACGGCCACCCGTCTGGTGGATTTGGTCCGCCTGCAAGGCCTGTGGTGCCTGCAGGGCTACGGCGCGCGCGGCATCGTGTGGTCCGGGCTGATGGCAGAATTGCTGGCCAGCCGCCTGGACGGCGACCCCCTACCCCTGGGCTGCGATCTGGCCGACGCCTTGGACCCGGGCCGTTTTTCCCTCGCCCGCAGCAAAACGGCGCCGCGCCCAATAGTCAAAGCTGAGGCGTCCCGGCCCGGCAAAGATTAGGGGAAGCAGCATGCCCAGGAAGAGCACCGGCAGTTTGAAATTGCCGAAGCCCTTGTCGGTGAAGCCGTAACCCTGGTACAGCTCACTCAGGGTGCCCCACGAATCGGGCCAGTGCACGCTGGCAATGGCAACGATGGTGAGGACAAAGAGCGAAACCGAGAAGAACCGGGTGGCGATGCCCAGCACCAGCGCCACACCGCCGACCAACTCGAACCAGGTGGACATCTGCCAACTGATTTCCGGGGGCACCAGGCTGAAGGGGAAAGGGAAACGCTCCTGAATGTCTGCAAACCAGTTGTCGCCGTGGAATTTCTCCAGACCTGATTCGAAGAAATCCCAGCCCAGCAGGATGCGTAGACTGAGAAGGCCGATCCAGAGACCGACGAGGTCGAGCGTTTCGAGCCCCTTGGGAATGAGGGTTTTCATGGTTTGACTCCGAGTATGACTCCCAGGCGGCGAAGGTCTTCGAGGACGCTGCCGCCTTGGGTAACGAGAAATTCAGGATCGGGATGGGCAATTTCGCCCGCTACGGCCAGACAGGCAGCCCGCCCGGTCATGCCTTCGCCCAGAAGGGCAAGCAAGCGAGCCGTCACGGGATTGCTGGCGGCAAAAGCGACCTTGTCGGCCGGATCGCGGAAAACGATGAGATAGGTGGCTTCCGGCTTGCGTGGACGGTAGGCGGGACCGATGCGATTGACCGGCCAGGCGTAGGCGAGATTCAAGAGGGCCGGATTGACCACCGGCGTGCCGGTGAGAAGATCGCCCTCGCGCACATGGGGCGGCGTGGGGGCGTCGGAAATGTCGAGAGCCAGTTCCACCCATTCGTAATGGGCGAGTTCACCGAACCAGCGCGGCAGGGGCTGGCACACCGAGCCTTCCTGAAGGTAACGCAGGAATTCGCGGGGAATCTCCCGAAACCAGGGCGTGGGGCTGCGCCAATCCCGGAAGAAAGCTCGGTTGAGGCGCCGCCAGCGCGCTTCGCCCAGAATAGCCCGGCAAACGGGGAAGCAGGCGTCCAGAAATCCGGTGATGTTGTTGAACAGGAGTTCCTCGTAAACGGCCATGCGCCGGGCGGGCACGCCGGAGGGCCTGCCCGTGCGCCTCGGGTCACGGATGCGCCGCCCAAAGGCCATCTGGAATTTCTGGAAGGGCAGGAGGTCAGCATTCATGCGACGCTCCGGCGGCCTGCGACATGGCGCTCGACAATGCCGGCGACCACTTCCACTTCCCGCACCAGTTCTTCCAGATCGGGAATGTTGAAATCCCGCTCCAGGCAGGTGGGCACCGGGCCGGTGCGGCGGTAGGCTTCTTCCAGCAGGACCCACACCGGGTCAATCACTGCGGCGCCGTGGGTGTC
>JAEUNZ010000041.1:0-119611 GCA_016790965.1 Dechloromonas sp. | reverse complement strand
GAGGATGACGGTGATGGGGCAGACGGGGCAGTCGGTGGCCTCCTACGGGTATGTGATGGTGAAGGCGCCGACCCGGCGAGCCTTACCGATCGCGCATTTCGTCAAATTGATGACTGGCGAGCAGGTGGTTGCGTTGGTCAGAAGGCGGGAAGACATTCTCGCAGGTCGTGTCTTGCCGCACCGGCCCCAGTCTCGGAAGACGTGTCTTTCGTGCGCATTCCGCGGGCAATGCGACCGTCGGTTTCCCTGAGCGAAATCGGTGCATCGCTCGATCAGTTTCGCCGGAATCCTGCGGCCACGGTGCGCTACAAGGGGACGAGGGCAAGATACTCGGCCGGCACATGGCGCTGCGCCAACTCAACCATATGCCGCAACAAGTTATCCATTATAAAATGATATTCGAATCAGTCGAGGACGAACTGAATGGCGACATCGAAACGCGGCGGATCCTCCCGCTCCAAAAATCGAAGAACTGAGGTGCCGGGCCAGGCATTGGGCTATGGTCTCCAGTACACGCGCATGACGCAACTTCTCTTGGCGGCGCCCGCCGGGAGCTTTTGTAGTATGGAGTTCCTCGACGATGTGGCGCAGCAGCACGCAGACAAGGGTACGCGCCTGATCCAGAGCAAGAGTGCGCTGACCGCTAATCCAGTCGCCGATCGCGCCAAGTCGCTGTGGAAGACGCTGTCCAATTGGACGACGTTGGCGACAGATTCCGATTGCGACCTGGAGAAGACGGTCTTCGAGATCTATGTCTCCCGTCCGGTCGGCGGCCAGCTCGTCGAGGCATTCGCCAATGCCCGTACGCTGGAGGAAGCGCGGGCGGCCATTGCGAAAGCGCGCGAGGCCTTGTGGGGAAACTCGCCGGATTTCGCGTTGAAAAGCTCCGTGGCTGACGAGATCGCCCCCTACTTGGAGCGCGTGTTCAATGCAGACCCGGCCTGCCTGGAGCGGATCATCTGCAACTTCCAGCTGACCCATGGCAGCGGGAGTCCCCAGGCCGACATCGAGGCCGTGATTCGCACCCATCCGGTTTCCGCCACAAAGGTCGTCGACATCGCCGACCACATGTGCGGCGTCGTGAAGCGGCGCGTGGATGAGTTGTTGGAGGCCGGACGGCCGGCTGTCATTGCCCGTGACGCGTTCCATGACTGGTACACCTCCTACTTGCGCAAGGTCGATCGAGACACGGTGCTGCTGAGCCGTGCCAAGCCGCCGAGCGAGGAGGAGTCCCGCGGCCAATTGCCGCGGGTCTTTGTTCAGCAATTGGACCTCATCGGGCTTCCCTTCGAGGACAAGTTGGAGGCCGTGAGCGACTATCTGATGGCCGCAGCCGACCGTACCACCTGGGCCCTCAGTGGGGAAGTCGATGTGTCCTCGTTCGATGATCTGGACGCCACGCTGAAGCGGAGTTGGAAGAACAAGCGACGCACCTGTGGCATTGACCATGGCAGCAAGCCAGGCGAACTACAGGGACAGGCGCTGTACTCCGATTGCATGGATCTCACCGTGCCCCTGCAGGCCATGCAGCCGCCGGACCACTTCCTTCCGGGTTGTTTTCACCGGCTGGCCGATGACATGTCGATCGGATGGCACCCGGATTACGAGCAGCAGCTCAAGGTCAAGAAGGCCGCGTGACGATGCTGGCCCGGGAAGCGCAGAACATACAAAATCCGGCGCTCGGCGCTGCCGTCCTTTGGCGCTTTTGCTGCGGCTACGTCGAAGCCCATCCCGAGGGCGACTTGCCGCGCTTGCCGCTATTGTTTCTTGTGCTGCCCATTGTGTTGCACCAGGCGACGGCTGAGCTTCTCCGGCGCACCCGGTCCAGCTCTGGGCTTCGGGCCTTCGCTTCAAAATTCGGGGACTCGCAGATATCGAAGCAGGACCTTCTCCTCCAGGTCCACGAGCGTGCAGTCCGCTGGCGCGCGCTCAGCCTCCAATCGATCGAACTGGCAGCGGCCGGGCACCTGATCCAGCTGTCCGATGGTGGCGAAGCGATTCCCTTGTCGCGCACAAAGGCGCGCGGTCTTCCGGATGAAGTGAAGCAACTCCTGGCCGATGCAGAAAAGCTCGGCGCGTGGTGCGGCCAATTGACGCTGCACGAGGTGACGACAACGCTGAAGGTAAGGCTCTAATGTATCTACAGATTCGCGAAATTGTGCTTTGGCCGCGCAACCCGAACTTCGAGCCGCGCCGGCTCCAGTTCCAACTGGGGAAGGTGAACGTCATCAGCGGCGCGTCGAGAACCGGCAAGTCCGCCGTCATTCCGATCATCGACTACTGCCTGGGTGCAGGGACATGCTCGATCCCGGTCAAGACCATTCGTAAGTACTGCGAGTGGTTCGGTGTCGTGGTGGCGACCGCGCAGGGCGACAAGCTGCTGGCTCGGCGGGAGCCCGGTGCGCAGCGCAGTACCGATGACATGTACCTGCTCGAAGCGGAGCGGATCACGGATATCCCGCGTCGCATTGCCAAGAACATCAATGCGGACGCAGTGAAGCGACTGCTCGACGAACTCGCGGGCCTGTCCAAGCTCGACTTCTCGGGCGGCGATGAGTCGACGGGGTTCGACGGTCGCCCCAGCTTCCGCGATCTGGCGGCGTTCACGTTCCAGCCGCAGAACGTTGTCGCCAATCCGGATGTGCTGTTCTTCAAGGCCAATACCTACGAGCACCGGGAGAAGCTCCGGAAAATCTTCCCGTATGTGCTCGGGGCAGTGACGCCGGCGCTGATGGCTAAGCAGTTTGAGCTCGGACGCACGCGCCAGGAACTGCGCCGTAAGGAGCGGGAACTTAGGGACGCCCAGGAAGTGTCTGCGCGCTGGCTGGCCGACTTGAAGGCGAAGTTTAGCGAGGCCCAAGAGCTGGGTCTAGCCGCCAAGCCGGAGCAGGAACTGTCGCGTGGCCAGATGATCGAGCGGCTGGAAGAAGTCGTCGCGCGCACGGATCTCACGCTGTCGGTGAGCACCTCGACCATCTCGGACGCGTTGCGCGAACTTAGCGACCTTGAGGTCGAGGAGCGCGACGTGTCGCGTGAACTGACGACCTTGCGTCATCGACTCGGCGAGATGAACCGCATGCACGTCGGCGTCGACCAATATCAGGCTGCTCTCGTGCTGCAGCGAGGACGCCTGCAGCTGTCGAGCTGGTTGGTATCGCACACAGACGACGGGGCCGACTGCCCGATGTGCGGCAGCCACACGGACTCGGCAAGGCGCAAGCTGGCGGTGCTGTCAGATCGCCTGCAGGAAGTCGAGGCCGAAGCTGGCGTTGACAAGGAGTTGCCAGCGGCCTTCGACCGCGAATTGCAGCGCGTGACCGCGGAGGTCGGACAGGCGACAGAGCGACTGCGCTCAGTCCAGATTCGAAAGCGCGCATTGTCGGGGCGTTCGGACGAAGCGCGCCAGCGGCAGTTTGCCGCGCAACGGGCCGAGCGGTTCGTCGGCAACCTCGAGTCCTCGCTGGACCTGCATCAGCGGTTGGGCAGCGACAGCGAACTCGTTGAGGAGGTCGTGCGCCTAAGGGAACTGGTGCAGCGGCTGGAGGCCGAGCTGCGCGAGCAGGATGTCGAAGCGCGCAAGCGCCGGGCCCTGCACGCCATCAGCAACAACGCAGGCCGGCTCCTACCGCACCTCGATGTCGAGAGCCCGAACGATCCGATCTCCCTGGAAATCAACGACCTGACGATCAAGGTGCGTGGCCCGGAACGTGACGACTACCTGTCGGAGATTGGCAGTGGCTCCAACTGGCTCTCCTATCACCTAGCGGTACTGCTTGCGCTCCACCAGTTCTTCCTGTCGCAGCGCAGGGGGCCCGTCCCTGCATTCCTCGTGCTAGATCAGCCGAGCCAAGTGTACTTTCCAAAGCGCATCGTGGCGCGGCCGGAGGACGAGGAAGACGAGGAGGTCGAGGAGCCCCAACTGCGGGACGAAGACGTGGACGCCGTTCGACAGGCGTTCGAGGTGATGGGGCGTGTGGCTCTGGATGTCAAAGGCGGTTTGCAGCTCATCGTTCTCGACCATGCGTCGCGCGACGTGTGGGGCGACATCGATGGGGTCGTCGGTTTGCCCGAGTGGCGCAACGGGGTCAAGCTCGTGCCTATGGCGTGGTTGGATGACGCCTGACCTCCGAAATCCGCGGTGATCGGGCTAAGGTGGGCGCCGCCAACACGAAGAGGCCATCTTACGCTGCATCGGAAGCCAGTACCGAGGCTTGGGCGCGTCCCAGCACGGTTCAACTGTCGAGCGTAGAGCGATTGTGGGCGAAAGCTGGGCCGGGGCCCCAACCTGCTGAATATGTCGTGACTAGCGGCGGGTAGGGCGGGGTCTTCCTGCCCCCAAGTTATATGCAAAAACCTGTGTTTTTTGTCGGGTTTTGCGTATGATTCGGAAATGGCTGGCCTTGAGCATTTCATCGATGACCGCTTGCTTCACGGTCGCGCCCACTTCTCACGGGAGGAGGCGCTGTCGGCACTCGACCTTAATCCCGAGGCGCTGACCGCGGCCATCACCCGGCTGGTCAAGAAGCGCAAGTTGGCCAATCCCCGCCACGGCTTTTACCTGATCCTGCGCCCCGAGGACCAACTGTCAGGTGCCCCGGATCCCGTGCGTTGGATCGACCCCTTGATGAAGCACCAAGGGGTCGACTACCGCATTTCCTTGCTGCGTGCCGCCGCCTTTCACGGGGCCTCGCACCAGGCGGCAATGATCTTCCAGGTGGTGGCACCCCGACAGTTGCGCGACTTCGAGATCGGTCGCCACCGGCTGCAGTTCGTCTACCAGGCGCCGAAGGCATTCTCCCAACTCAACCAACCGGAGCGTCTTGCCCAGATGAAAAGCGAGGCCGGCTTTGCCCAGGTCGCCGGCGTCGAACTCACCCTGCTCGACTGCGCCCGCTACTTTCATAAGGCCGCCGGCATCAGCGGGGTGGCGCAGATCGTCAAGGATGTCGGCGCCAAGGCGGAGCCCTGGGTATTAGCCGAAGCCGCCGCCGCCTACGAGAACTCGTCGGTGCGCCGGCTCGGCTACCTGCTGGAACGGGCGGGGCACGGGCGCCAAGCCGAGGCGCTGGCGCCATTCGCAGCCCGAGTCAAGACACCCGTGTCACTCGATCCGGCGGTGAAGCCGCTGTTCGCCAGCATGGCCGAACTATACGAGAAGGACACGAAATGGAAACTGGTCATCAATGAGCCCGTGGAGATCGACTTTTGATTCCTAACGCCCATATCCAGGCCTGGAGCACGGTGGCGCCATGGCCCGATCCCCGGCAAATAGAACAGGACCTGATCATCTGCCGTGCCTTGTGCGACCTCTTCAATGCACCAGCCTTGCAGGGCAAGATCGCGTTCCGAGGCGGCACCGCGATCAACAAGCTGCTCTTCAAGGCGCCGATGCGCTATTCCGAAGACATCGACCTGGTGCAGATCCAGGGTGAGCCGATCGGTGAAACCGTCGATGCGATCCGGGAGTCGCTGGCCTGGCTCGGAAAGTGCGGGCGCGAGCAGGCCGGGCACTCGATGCATCTTATTTTCAAGTTCGCCCCGGAAGCCGATCCCCAGACGACCTTGAAGCTCAAAGTCGAAATCAATACCCGAGAGCACCAGAACTTACTGGGCATCCGGCACTATCCTTTTGCGGTCACTAACGATTGGTACAAGGGGGAGACGAGTATCGCCTCGTTCGAGCCTGAGGAATTGTTCGGTACCAAGTTGCGCGCCTTACTGCAGCGGCGCAAGAACCGTGATCTTTTCGACCTGGAGCATGGCCTGGACCAATTGGGGCTCGATCCGGGCCGTGTCATCGCATGTTTCGACCATTACTTGGCGCTCGAGGAAAAGTCCATCAGCCGAGCCGTAGCCGAGCAACGTATGCTGGAAAAGTTGCAGCGCAGCCTCGTCGAGGACATCGCCCCCTTGCTGCCGGCCGGCATTCGCTTCAACAACGACGACGCCCTCCGCGCGTTCGAGCGCGTCTGGAACGAACTGATCGTCCGTATCGGCGGCGAGGCGTGGAAACTGACTGAAAAGGCGGTCGAGAGCTTCCGCGAAAAGGGTTACCCAAATTTGCTGCACGTTCGCGGCGCAGGCGGGGCAGGGGGCGAAGTCCGCGAACCGTCACCGGCCGTGGGTTCGGCGCTCCCAGTTGAAGCGACGGCAATGCCGACGGGCGAGGCGCCGGCATGAACGACTACTTCAGTGATCGCGAGCACGGCCCACGGGCGCGTACCGAAGAGGTCATTTCGCCCACAGTGTGGGCGGGTGTGGCGGCGGCCGTCCAGGCACTCGTCAATAGCGGCGCCTTCGGAGTGCGCTTTCCGGAGCGCTGCCCGGATGGGCCGATCGTGTGCGGGTGCGATGCCGACGCTCTGGCCGCCGCCGTGCGGGCGGAGATGCCGGGGCTCGCTTGGCCGTTGGAGACAATGCAGACGGTCGAAGAAGACTTCTTGGCCCGGCAAGAAGCGTTTGCCCCCGACACGCTCTTGATCCTCGATTTCATCGAGTTCGTCCATGATTCAGTGGCAAGGCCGATTCAAGGCAAGCACCACGAGTTCTTCAGCCACTATCACCTGACCTTCGACCAGAGCGCCGGGCAAGCCGAGTTTCGCGCCACAATCAACCGGATTTTCGCGCGCAACGGCCTCGCCTACGAGATGCTGTCAGACGGGCGCATCGTGCGGGTGCTGCCGCCGGTTCTCGGCGAACAACTGAAGCGCACGCTTTTCCGCACGGGCGAAAGAATTCTGGACACCATGCTGGAAGAGTGCCGGGCGAAGTTCTCCGACCCGGACCCAGGGGTGCGCCGCGAAGCCCTGGAGCGCTTGTGGGATGCCTGGGAGCGCCTGAAGTCCCTGGCCGACTCAAATGACAAGAAGCGCTCGATCCGTATCATCCTGGATGCCGTCACTCGAGAGCCGAGCCTGCGGGCACGGCTGGAGAACGAAGCGAAGGAATTGACCGATATCGGCAACAGTCACCTCATCCGGCACTCGGAAGTCCACCAGGTCCCGGTCATCGATGTCGACCACGTCGACTACCTGTTCCACCGCCTGTTCGCGATGATCCAGTTGATGCTGCGCAAGCAGTAGCCGGGGCTTGACGGATACGGGCGGGATGTCCGTCTGGGCGGTGCCGCTGCTGGGGAGGCTTAAGGCGCATGGTCTTTGCGTCCGATACCATCATGGGGGCGGCCGTTTCGAACGCGACGGCAGTTGATGTTTCGGGTTGAAAGCAAAGTTTATTCGGCGTGCGCTAGTGTCCTGAATCAGAAATTCGCAGACAGAAGCGTTCGATGCTGGCAAGAATGGCGTCGGCCGATTTTGTCCAGACGAAAGGCTTGGGGTCTGCGTTGTAGTGCTGCAGGTAATCGCGGATAGCGCGCTCGAGTTCGCGCGTCGAGCGATGTGTGCCACGACGGATTTGCTTTTCGGTCAGCGTGGCGAACCAGCGTTCAACCTGGTTGATCCACGAGGCCGAGGTCGGCGTGAAATGAACATGGAAGCGCGGATGGCGGGCAAACCAATGCTTCACTGAAGGGGTTTTGTGAGTACCGTAGTTGTCCATGACCAGATGGACGTCCAAGTCAGCCGGAACAGACGTCTCGATGGTGCGCAGAAACTTCAGGAACTCGGTGCTGCGATGGCGCCGGTGCAGTTCGCCGATCACATCGCCATTGGCAATGTCCAGCGCAGCGAACAGCGTCGTGGTGCCGTGGCGCATGTAGTCGTGCGTACGCCGCTCGGGGATGCCTGGGGCCAACGGCAGAATCGGTTGGGTGCGGTCGAGTGCCTGGATCTGGCTCTTCTCATCGACGCACAGGACCATCGCCTTGACCGGCGGGTCCAGGTACAGCCCGACGATGTCGCGCACCTTCTCGACGAAGAGAGGATCGGTGGAGAGCTTGAAGGTTTCCTGCCGGTGCGGCTGCAGGCCGAAGGCGCGCCAGATACGGCTGACGGCCGACTGCGACAGGCCCATCTCACGCGCCATGGTGCGCGTGCTCCAGTGGGTGGCATTCTTCGGTATCGATTCGAGCGTTCGGGCGATCACCGCATCTACGCGGACGTCGTCAATCGTGCGCGGGGCACCGGTCCGGGGCGCATCGAGCAATCCATCCAGCCGATCAGTAGCAAAGCGGTTGCGCCACTTTGACACCGTTTGCTGCGAGACCGAAACGCGCTGCGCGACGACTTTGCTATCCATGCCCGTCGCACACTCCAACACGATACGCGAACGCAATGCCAGGGCCTGCGCCGTCTTCCGGCGCCGCGCCCACGCTTCCAGTTGTTCGCGCTCCGCATCGTTCAACACGATTGCCTTTGCTCTGCCGCCCATCGCATCCTCCCCGTACCGATCGTACGATACTTCAGAGATGCGAAAAACATATTAGTTCAACGATTTATTGACTCACCACACTAGAATCTCGCAAATTTTGACAATTGCATGAAGCTATGACAGTCGCCGCGCTCTTGTTTGCTGACTCTTTTCCCGTCGCAGTCACCGACGCTCTGATCAGCACCCGCCGCTCGCCGGAGGCCCCGAACGTCGTGTCGATTACGACGCCCTTGCGCAGCAACGAATGCCGGCCCGGGATCGATGGTTTTTCGCCATCGGGGTTAGCCCTCAAACAATGGATGGCCTGCCCGCAGACGCTGCTGCTGTACGCCGGCCTGATTCCTGATGCGGAAAGACTGCTCAAATACATCCAATTGAAGACCCTTGTCGTTGGCTATTCGGACGAGATCCACGTCGAGGTGACGGATTTCATCGCGGCAAACGGCCTAAACGTGAGTTTCATCCTGGTGACCCGTGAGACCGATGGCGAGGTTGGCTATTACTGGCATGGCGGGCAAGCCGCCGATTCACCGTTTTTCGGCCGGATCGTATCAATCGGAGCTGGGAAGACGCCGTTGCTGGACATTTTTCGGCAATCGCCAGCGGCGGAACTGCCCGACCCCTATGCCAATCCCCTTGAACACGCCGAGGCGGTTGTGGTCAATGCGCTAGAGGCCGTGGCCGTGTTGAGCCGGGACTACACGGATCAGCACTCGAAAATGGCTGGCAAATCGACGGGTGGCTTGTTCAACGTCGCCTATTTCCCGGAACTGTTTGGTGCCGTCTCGGACGGCAAACTCTCGACTCTCGCCCTCAGCGGGATTTGCCAGATTTGGGTCGAATTGCAGGGGGAGTCTGCCGTCATCACGCGGATGTCGGTCTCGGGGCAGAGTAGTGCGGGGGAAAGGATGGACCTGTTGCTGTTTGAAGGGGAACAGGTAACTGCGCCCGACAGTACCTACATTGAGATTGCGGCGGCGCAACTGCAGTGCATCACGATTGGTAGGGTACGCGACGAATCCGCCATCAACGGCTACTCACCGGGTCCTGGGTTCAGTGTCCATCAAGCCATTGTGTATGTGGAGCGAACGGAACGCTGTCCGCATGGCGGGCGGCCGCGAACGCACCAGGTCTTCGCTTGCCGCGGTGAGCCGCTGGTCCACATCGTGCAGGGCGAGGTTGGGATAGCGCTGACATTGGTGCAGCCGATCATGGCCAAACTAATCCGCAAGGTGGTGTCAGCCGCACCCTGTCCGATGTGCGCGGACGGCAGCAGCCCTCGCGCTTCCTAATGGACTACGGCAGCATCTGGCGAACAACGAAGTTGGTGCGGGCCGACATCCGGGGGCTTGCAAGTTCTGTATAACGATACGTGTCAAACTGGGTCAATTTTCCACACCCGGAAAAGCCCTACTTTCCTGACGGTAAAAATGACGGTAGACGCCATTGTGCGCAGACAAATATCTAGGTTTTATGAGGGTTTCCGGCCCTCGGAAATAATCGAGTGGGAATGATTGACGGTGGCTATATCCATCAAGCAACGTGCCGACAGGGGTATCTGCCGCATTGAGCAGCCCGAGGTCTCGTTACCCTGAGCTTCTCGGACATTCTCGAGACCTTAAATCAGGCCTCCGCCTCCAAGCGTTGCTGTGTATGGCCATCGAGCGTGTGCTGGACGAGCCGCGCGGCGATTCGATTCCATCGGTGGATTCGCGAGGCAACGGCCGGACCGTCGCTCGTGTCGGGAGTAGGGTTCCTGTCGACGCATGCATAGCTTCCCTCACGAGTGCATTGTCAGGTCTAGACCACCAGGTTCAGCCAATCTTGATGGTCGCCGCAGATTGGCATGAGTTGATCGAAGGTGAGAGGTTCAAGGCACATCGACCATAGAACTCCCGAAGCGTTGCCGGGCGCCCTGGTGATTCCCCCCGTCGTGCCGCGGGAGGCCGGCTCAGCGAAATCCCAGGCGCACCGCCAGCGTCGCTTTGGCTTCGAAAACGAGTGTGGCCCAGAAACTCGTGGGTCGGCTCTCGACACAGTGATGGAATATTTGCCCGGCAAAGATACTGCACGACCAGGCTGCGACAATAGCCACCAGGGCCAGGGTCTGACTGTCATACCCAAAACGCTCGTAGAAGGCGTTCATCAGCAGGTAGATGGGGAAGTGGACCAGGAAGACTGAGAACGAAATTCGTCCAAGGTATTCCATGAGGCGAAAATCCGGCCAGCGATGAAAAAGGCCGAGCCTGCGGCTGGCACCGAGACCTAGGGCCACAGTCAGCGCCACGGCGATGCGCAGGCGGAAATCCAGGGCTAGGGCAAAAATGCCGAACGCCCAGAGCACGCCCAGCAGAAATGCAGGGCGGCAGCGGTCCGAAACCCAGTATGAGACGGCGCCCAGGGCGTAGGAACCGAAAAAATAAATACCCCAGTCATCCCAGGAAGCCAGCCGATTGAAGTAGAGGAGCGAGGCGAGGGCCAGGAGGGCGACAAGGAAGGGCGCAAGGTTCAGCCTTGCGCTGCCGAACTTGCGTCCGCTCCAGAGCACGAGCGCGAACAGGACGAACAATTGGAAATCGATAGTCACGTACCAGACCCCGGCGGAAAGCGCGTCGAATTCCAGTATCCCTTGCACGAGAAAGGAATGGGCCAGGAATTGCAAGAGCGTGGGGCTGGCGGGGATGGCGTCGTCGTCCAACCAGTGGCGGGCCAGGGCGGAACAGGCGACTGCGAGGAGCAAGGCCGCCGCAAAGGGGGGCGCCAGACGAAGGTAGCGCTTTGCGATGACTTGCAGCGGGTTGAAAGCTACTGGCCGGGCTCCGGGAGCAAGACTGCGCGCCGCGAGGAAGCCCGCCACCACCAGGAAGACTTGGACTGCGATGCGACCGTAGTCATAAAGCCATGCCTGAAGCTGGGGGGCGAAACCCTCAAACGCCTGGGACAGGGGACCATAGGCCGAAAAGTGGTGCAGCAGGACCAACTGGGAGGCCAGCGCCTTGAGGGCGTCGATCAGGGGGAGGCGAGCCGTGGGCAGGGTCGAGGCGGCTGGCGCGGATTCTGGTGATGTCGCCACAGGCTTAGGCTTTGAGGCGCGAGGTTTTGTGGCTGGCGATGAGTTGCAGCAGGGGGGCGAAGACCTTGGGAGTTCCGGCGACGATATTGCCGCTCTCCAGGAAACCGGGGTCCCCGTTCAAGTCGCTCACCAAGCCGCCGGCTTCGGAAATGACCAGGGCTCCGGCTGCCATGTCCCAGGGCGACAGGCCAAACTCCCAGAATCCGTCATAGCGCCCGCAGGCGACGTAACAAAGATCCAGGGACGCAGCGCCGGGTCGGCGCAACCCGGCGGTCTTCTGGGTCAGTTCCCTGAAGATTGCCAGGTAAGCGTCGACATTGTCGAACATGCGATAGGGGAATCCCGTGCCGATCAGTGCTTCCTGGAGTTTGGTCCGCCGGGAAACGCGGATGCGCCGGTCGTTCAGGAAAGCGCCGGCGCCCTTGCCGGCCGTGAAGAGTTCATTGCGATTGGGGTCGAAGACGACGGCCTGCTCGACCGTTCCGGTTCGGGCAAGGGCGATGGAAATGGCGTATTGGGGTAGGCCATGGATGAAATTCGTCGTTCCGTCCAGCGGGTCGATGATCCACTGGAACTCTGCATCCCGAGCGCCTTTGCCGGCGGTCTCGCCGGACTCCTCTGCTAGAATCCCGTAGTTGGGATAGGCCTCGCGCAGGATTTCGATGATGGCCGCTTCAGCTGCTCGATCCACCTCGGTTACGAAGTCGTTGGGCTGTTTTGCGGAGACCTTCAGGAGGTCGAGGTCGTTCGAGGCGCGGTTGATGATTTGGCCGGCGCGGCGCGCGGCCTTGATGGCGATGTTGAGGGCGGGATGCATATTGGAAAAGAGCTGGCGACCCCGCCGCGGACCAGGGTCTTCACGGGTGTCGCCGATTGTTATAACCCGTTAATTGTACTATGAAAGCGGACGATCTGCTGGCCCGCATTGCCGTCGTGCTCTGCCGTCCCAGCCATCCGGGCAACGTCGGCGCCGCCGCGCGCGCCATGAAAACCATGGGGCTCAGGCGCCTGATTTTGGTTGCGCCGCGCTCTTTTCCAGACCCAGAGGCCGATGCCAGGGCTACCGGGGCTGTCGATCTCCTGCGGGAGGCGCGGGTTTTTGCTTCCCTTTCCGAGGCCCTCGCCGGAACGGTCCATGCGGTGGCCCTGACGGCCCGGGCTCGAGATCTGGGGCCTGCCCCCCAGGGGGTGCGGGACGCCGCCAGCCGGATCCTCGCCATCGCCAAGGAGGGTGAGGTGGCCCTGGTTTTTGGCAACGAGACCAATGGACTGAGCAATGCGGAAGCGCTCTGCTGCCAGGAATCCGTCACTATTCCGGCCAATCCCGAGTTTTCGTCGCTCAATCTGGGAGCGGCCGTGCAAATCCTGACTTACGAGTTGCGCATGGCAGCCTGGGCGGGTCGTCCGCCAGAGTTGCGCGAGGCGACGCCCTTCGTCTCACCGCCGGCCACCCTGGCCGAGATCGAAGGCTTCTATGCCCACCTGGAGCGGGTCATGACCGATACCGGGTTCTACAATCCGGAGCATCCGGGTAGGCTGCTGCCGAAGTTGCGGCGGCTTTTTGGTAGAGCAGGGCTGGAAAAAGACGAAATCAACATCCTGCGCGGCATCCTGGCGGCCACCCAGCAGGGGACTGGGCACGGAAGGTAGGGCATTCAGGCGCTCAGCGCCGAGCGCATCGACTCCGCATCGGCATCGATCTGGGGAAGCAGGGCGGCGAAATTGCGGCGGATGATGCCGGGTTCGCCGGCCTCCGGATCTATGTCCTGGTACAGCCACTCGAAATGAGCGCCCGCGAGTACGTTGGCCACGTAGACGATCTCCGGGAGGGTGCGCACCGTATTGAGCGCCTGGCGCGGCTGGTCGTGGTCGATGGTGGCCTCGACGATGTCTTCCGGCATCCCGAGAGCGTTCAAGAGGCTGACGCCGATACTTTCGTGCCACTGCACGATCAGGTACTTGACCGTATCAGGACGGGCGCGCAATTCCGGGTACTGGGCGGCACGATAGAGCATGTAGAAAGCCCCCAGGTCGTGCACCAGTCCGGCGAGATGGGCTTCGTCCGGATTGATGCGGGTTTGGGCCCTGGCGAGGAGACGGGCGGCGGCGGCCGATTTCAGGGTGTGGTCCCACAGCAGCCGGGTCAGTTCGGCGAAGGGGGCCAACTCCTTGGAACGCAGCATCTGGCCCATGGCGATGGCCAGGGCGGTGGTGCGCACGGTTTCGAGACCGAGGCGCTGAATGGCCGCGCCCAAGTCGCGCACCGTCGATCCGGCCCCGTACATGGCCGAGTTGGCGAGCTTCATCACCCGGGCGGCGATGAGCGGTTCCAGGGCGATGACGCCGACGATCCTGGCCAGGGGCTGGTCCGTATCCTGCAAGGCTTTGCGCAAGCGGAAAGCGGCGTCGAAATAGGTCGGGAAGACAACGTCGCCGGCCAGTTCCTTGGCGATGTCTTCGAGCATCTGGAAGCGCTGGGCGTTGAGGGCGTCGCCGACCTTGTCGTTATCGGCGGGAGGATTCGTCATGACTTTTCCTGGGGCGCAGGCAATTTGAGCAGCGGGTGCCCGGCACGTTCGAATCGCTGGGGGCGGCCCGGCAAAGGAATTTTCGGAGGATCAGCGCGGATTCTGAGGCATCGTGGCCCGATTGTCATCGGGGATGCGCACCGGTGAAGGGCTCCCGCCTTGATGCGGCGAAATAACTGACAAATTCAGTCGAGTATTTTACAATTCGCCCACAACAGCACAGGGGAGATTCTTGCGTCATGTTTCTTGGGCAATTGCGTGAAGACATCCGGTCGGTTTTCGACCGTGACCCGGCGGCTCGGTCTGCCTGGGAGGTGCTCACCTGTTATCCCGGCATCCATGCCCTGATTCTCCATCGTATCGCCCACGCGCTCTGGCAGAGGCGCCTGCGCTGGCTCGGGCGCTTCGTCGCCCATTTGTCGCGCTTTTTCACCGGCATCGAAATCCATCCCGGCGCAACCATCGGCCGTCGTTTCTTCATCGATCACGGCATGGGTGTGGTGATCGGCGAGACTGCGGTCATCGGGGACGGAGTCACCCTTTACCACGGCGTGACCCTGGGGGGTACTTCCTGGAACAAGGGCAAGCGGCATCCCACCCTGGAAGATGGCGTGGTGGTGGGAGCTGGGGCTAAGGTTCTCGGACCCATCGTGATCGGGGCCGGCGCCAAAGTGGGTTCCAATGCTGTGGTGACCAAAGCAGTCCCACCGGGGGCGACGGCTGTGGGCAATCCGGCCCGGCTTGTCGATACCTCGGAAGCTGCCCAGCAGCGGGCCGCCCAGGCCGAGAAAATGGGATTTTCCGCCTATGCCGTGGCCCGGGATCAGGACGACCCGCTGGCCCAGGCGATCCATGGTCTGCTGGATCACGCGGCGGAAACCGACCGCCGCCTCGCCATGCTGCTCAAGGAACTGGACGAAGCCGGGATCAAGTGCGACGAACAAGTCCAAGCCGCCGACGGCTTCGATCCGAAATACTTGAGTAAAATGGTTGACTAATGTGGCGGCGGCCAGATATTCTTGACAAGAACAGTAGGTTATTTTCAGGAGAGCAAGCATGCGCTTGACGACCAAAGGGCGTTTCGCCGTTACCGCCATGATTGATCTGGCTCTGCGCGGGGACGGTGGCCCCGTGGCCCTCGCTGGCGTGAGTGAGCGCCAGGGGATTTCCCTGTCCTACCTGGAGCAGTTGTTTGGCAAATTGCGCCGCCACCGCCTTGTCGAGAGCGTTCGTGGCCCCGGGGGGGGGTACTGCATCGCCCGTTCCCTGGCCGAAGTTTCTGTGGCGGACATCATCCGTGCAGTGGATGAACCCCTTGACGCGACCCAGTGCGGGGGGCGCGAGAACTGCCAGGACGAGCACCGGTGCATGACCCACGAACTCTGGGCGACCCTGAATGCCAAAATGTACGACTATCTTGCTTCCGTTTCCCTGCAAGACTTGGTCAGTCGTCAAAAGGACAAACAGAACCCGGCGGCTGTGACGGTCCTGGCCGATCAGCGCCGGGAATCAAACCAGAGCGGGGGTCGCGCATCCCGCGACAAGCTCGCGGTTTTGGCCTGATGCCCTCCCAACCCATGCGCGACACTTTTCATTCAGTTCGCCTCGCCCTCCACCCTTCTCCCGTCAGGCGAGCGAGGGGAGGGAGCCGAGGCTAGGGCGTCCGCTTCGCTAAGACCATGTTCAGACCTGTCTACCTCGATCACAACGCGACCACGCCTCTCGATGAAGGCGTTCTAGCGGCCATGCTGCCGTGGTTGCGGGAATCCTGGGGCAATCCCTCCAGTCGCCACGAGTATGGCCGGGAGGCTCGGCGCGCCCTGGACGAGGCGCGCCAGCGCGTGGCGGTGGCCGTCGGGGCTCATCCGACGGAAGTCGTCTTTACTAGTGGTGGCAGCGAGGCCAACAATCTTTTCCTGAAGGGCGCTGCGGCCGGTCTGCGCCCCGGGGTTGTTGCCGTCGGTGCGACCGAGCATCCTTCAGTCTCCAGGGCTGTGGCCCAGTTGGCACCCCTGGGTTGGACGATTCAGAACATCGCAGTGAATGCCGCAGGCCATCTCGTCCCGGAGGCCTGGGCCGAGGCCCTGGCACTGAGGCCACGCCTCATATCCGTGATGCTGGCCAATAACGAAACCGGCGTCGTTCAGGACATTGCCGCCCTGGCCCGAGCAGCGCAGTCTTACGGCGCCTGGTTTCACAGTGACGCGGTACAGGCATTGGGCAAGGTGGCGCTCGATTTCCGGGTGCTCAATGGTGCCGGAGTCCATGCCCTGACCGTGTCAGGGCACAAGATCGGCGGGCCGAAGGGGGTCGCGGCCCTGGTGATGGACAAGCGTGTAGAATTACGGCCCCTGATTGCCGGCGGCGGTCAGGAAAGGAATCTGCGTTCCGGAACGGAGAACGTGGCCGCTATCGTCGGTTTTGGACTGGCCTGCGAACGAGCTGCATCGTGCTTGGCGGCGGAGTCGGCTCGCCTTCATGGGCTGCGCAATCGATTGGAGCGTGGCCTCGCGGGTTTGGGTGCGACGATTTTTGCATCTCAGGCAGAGCGTCTTCCCAACACCGTTTTCTTCGCCTTTGCCCGATTGGATGGCGAGACCCTGGTCGGTAAGCTCGACCGGGCCGGATTCGCTGTGGCGAGTGGGTCGGCATGCTCCAGTGCGGATCCTGAGCCTTCCCCCGTGCTGGCAGCCATGGGAGTGCCCGACGACGTCGCCCGAGGGGCAGTCCGGGTGAGCTTCGGGGCCTGCAATAGCGAAGCCGACGTGGACGCTTTATTGACAACTCTGGGGGCTACGGTCGGAAGCCTGCGGGGACTTGCTGCCATGGCGGCCTGAGCTTGCCAGAAACATTTCCGACGAGACGAGAGAAACGATGAGACTGCCTATTTATCTGGATTATTCGGCAACCACCCCGGTGGATCCGCGCGTGGCGGAAAAGATGATTCCCTTCCTGGTGGAAAAATTCGGCAACCCGGCTTCCCGTTCCCATAGCTACGGCTGGGAAGCGGAGGCTGCGGTCGAAACGGCCCGCGAACAGGTCGCCGCCCTGGTGAATGCCGACCCCAAGGAGATCGTGTGGACCTCCGGTGCCACGGAATCCAACAATCTGGCGATCAAGGGTGCCGCCAATTTTTACGCTGGCACCAAAGGCAAGCACATCATCACGGTAAAGACCGAACACAAGGCCGTGCTCGATACGGTACGTGAAATGGAGCGCCAGGGCTTCGAAGCGACCTACCTGGACGTCCAGGAAAACGGCCTGGTGGACCTGGAGGCCTTCAAGGCCGCCATCCGTCCCGACACCGTGCTAGCCTCGGTGATGTTCGTCAACAATGAAATCGGCGTCGTGCAACCCATTGCGCAACTGGGCGAAATTTGCCGCGAGAAGGGCGTCATCTTCCACGTGGATGCCGCCCAGGCTACGGGCAAGGTGGACATAGACCTTGCCAGCCTCAAGGTCGACTTGATGAGCTTCTCGGCCCACAAGACCTATGGCCCCAAGGGAATCGGCGCCCTTTACGTGCGCAGGAAGCCTCGCATCCGCCTAGAACCGCAAATGCACGGCGGCGGTCACGAGCGGGGTTTCCGCTCCGGTACCCTGGCCACCCACCAGATCGTCGGCATGGGCGAGGCGTTTCGCATCGCCAGGGAAGAGATGACCGCGGAGAACTTGCGCATCGGTACCCTGAGAGACCGCCTGCTTGCCGGACTTTCCGATATTGACGCCGTGTATCTGAATGGAGACGCTCATCAGCGGGTGCCCCACAACCTCAACATGAGTTTCGCGTATGTGGAAGGCGAATCCATGATCATGGCCATCAAGGACTTGGCGGTGTCGTCCGGGTCCGCGTGTACCTCGGCCAGCCTGGAACCTTCCTACGTCCTGCGGGCCCTTGGCCGTGACGACGAACTCGCGCACAGTTCGATTCGCTTTACATTGGGGCGATTTACTGTCGAAGAAGAAATTGACTATGCAATCAAATTGTTGCATACGAAAATTGGGAAATTACGTGAACTTTCACCCCTCTGGGAAATGGTCCAGGAAGGCATCGATCTGAGTACCGTCCAGTGGGCTGCGCACTAAGGAGACTGCCATGAGCTACAGCGTCAAAGTCATCGATCACTATGAAAACCCCCGCAACGTGGGGACCTTCACCAAGGAAGATGAGGGTGTCGGCACCGGCATGGTGGGAGCCCCCGCCTGCGGCGACGTGATGAAGCTGCAAATCAAAGTCAATAAGCAGGGCGTCATCGAGGATGCCAAGTTCAAGACCTACGGCTGCGGTTCCGCCATTGCTTCATCGTCCCTCGTCACCGAATGGGTCAAGGGCAAGACGGTAGACCAGGCCCTCGAGATCAAGAACACCGAAATCGCCGAGGAACTGGCCCTGCCGCCGGTGAAGATCCATTGTTCCATTCTGGCCGAGGATGCCATCAAGGCGGCCGTCGCTGATTACAAGAAGAAGCACGGGGACTGAACATGGCCATCACCTTGAGCGACAAGGCGGCGAAGCATGTTGCCGACTATCTGAATAAGCGGGGAAAGGGTATCGGTTTGCGCTTGGGGGTGCGCACCAGCGGATGTTCCGGGATGGCGTACAAGCTTGAGTTCGTGGATGAGAGCGCTGGCGACGATCTCATTTTCGAGAGCAAAGGGGTCAAAGTTTTCGTCGATCCCAAGAGTCTGCCCTATCTCGACGGAATGGAGCTTGACTACACCCGCGAGGGGCTGAACGAAGGATTCAAGTTCAATAACCCGAATGTCAAGGATCAGTGCGGCTGCGGCGAATCGTTCAATGTATAGGGCCCGGCAAGGCGGGGTGTCGTCGGGCGCCAATTCCGTCCGGTGAGTTTTCTTCGGGCCGAGCCCTTCGGTGGCTCAAATCGGGCCTGTCGAAACCTTGGTGCTTCAACAGGGCCCAGGGCGGAAGGGCTCAGTTGAAAGGGATTTCGGCCTGACCCCGACTTCGCTTTTAAGTTATCGCAATCTGTAGGCACCGAAAAACCTTGGATCTCACCGCCGACTTCTTCTCCCTGTTTCAACTCCCGCGGGCCTTCCGGCTTGACCTCTCAGATCTGGACGTCCGCTATCGCGAAATCCAGGGGAGGGTGCACCCCGATCGTTTCGCCCAGTCAGGCGATGCGGAGCGACGCCTCTCCATGCAGTGGGCGACGCAGGCGAACGAGGCGTACCAGACTTTGAAGAAGCCTTTGGAGCGAGCCAAATATCTGCTTCATCTCGCGGGCCATGACGTCCAGGCCGAGAACAATACCGCCATGGCGCCCGAGTTTCTCATGCAGCAGATGGAGTGGCGGGAGGCCGTTGCCGAAGCCAGGGGCGCGCGGGAGCACCACGAACTGGAGCATCTGCACCACCGGTTGCGGGCGGACATCGCCGGCCGCTATGACGAACTCGGCCACCTCCTGGACGAGGCGGGCGATCTGGACGGTGCCAGCGAGGCCGTGCGCCGCCTGATGTTTCTGGAAAAACTGTTGCACGAAATCGACGACGCCCTGGCGTCGCTGGAAGAATAGCCATGGCCCTGTTTCAAATCGCCGAGCCGGGAGAGTCGGCGGCCCCCCACGAGCACAAGCTCGCCATCGGTATCGACCTCGGTACCACCAATTCCCTCGTCGCCACGGTGAGGAGCGGGCTCGCCAAGGTGCTCAACGACGAGCAGGGGCGCCCTCTGCTGCCTTCCATCGTGCGCTATCACGCTGACGGCAGTACCGATGTGGGTTACGAGGCTCAGAAACAGCAGGCGAAAGACCCCAAAAACACCATCGTCTCGGTCAAACGCTTCATGGGGCGAGGCCTGAAGGACATTGCCCACGTCGAATCCATGCCCTACGACTTCATCGAGGCGCCGGGAATGGTCAAGGTCAAAACCGTGGCTGGGGTAAAGAGCCCGGTGGAAGTCTCCGCGGATATCCTCAAAACCCTACGACAACGGGCCGAGGCGGCTCTGGACGGCGAGTTGGTGGGCGCCGTCATCACCGTGCCCGCCTATTTCGACGACGCCCAGCGCCAGGCCACCAAGGACGCGGCGCGCCTCGCTGGCCTCAACGTCCTGCGCCTGCTCAACGAACCCACGGCAGCAGCCATCGCTTACGGCCTGGACAATGCTGCCGAGGGCGTCTATGCGGTCTATGACCTGGGTGGTGGGACTTTCGACATCTCCATTTTGAAGCTCACCAAGGGCGTCTTCGAGGTCATGGCCACAGGCGGAGATTCCGCCCTGGGCGGCGACGATTTCGACCATCGCCTCTTTTGCTGGGCCATCGAGCAGGCCAAGCTGCAACCGCTGTCCGCCGAGGATTCCCGCCTGCTCATGATGCGCTGCCGGGAGGCCAAGGAATTTCTCACCAATCAACCAGAGGCCCCGATCACGGTGCGCCTCAACTCAGGCGAGATCGTCGATTTGCGCATCGAGGTCGCTTCCTTCGCCGGCATTACCCAGACCCTGGTCTCCAAGACTTTGCAGTCGGTCAAGAAGGCCCTGCGCGATGCCGGCCTGCGGCCCGAAGACATCAAGGGTGTGGTCATGGTCGGCGGTGCCACCCGCATGCCCCAGGTGCAGAAGGCGGTGGGCGACTTCTTCCGCCAGGAACCCCTCACCAACCTCGACCCGGACAAGGTGGTGGCCATCGGCGCCGCCACCCAGGCTAACCTGCTGGTGGGCAATAAGACCGGCCAGGACGACTGGCTGCTGCTCGATGTCATCCCGCTTTCCCTGGGCCTGGAGACCATGGGCGGCCTGACCGAGAAGGTCATCCCCCGCAATTCCACCATCCCCACCGCCCGGGGCCAGGAATTTACCACCTTCAAGGATGGCCAGACGGCCATGGCCATCCACGTGGTGCAAGGCGAGCGGGAACTGGTGGCCGATTGCCGGTCCCTGGCCCGTTTCGAGCTGCGTGGCATTCCGCCGATGGTGGCCGGGGCGGCCCGCATCCGCGTTACCTTCCAGGTTGATGCCGACGGTCTGTTGTCGGTGGCTGCCCGGGAGCAGACCACCGGCGTCGAGGCCAGCGTCACGGTGAAGCCCTCCTACGGCCTTTCCGATGACGAAATCGCCACCATGCTCCAGGATTCCATGGCGCACGCCAAGGACGACGCCGTCAACCGTGCCCTCACCGAAGCCCGGGTCGAGGCCCGCCGCTTGATCGAGGCGACGGAAGCCGCGCTGGCCGAAGATCCGCACCTGCTGTCGGAGGCCGAGATTGGCAAGATAAAGGTGGCCATCGAAAAACTGCGCGAGGCCATGGCCGGCGACAACCGCCGCCTGATCAACCTGGCCATGGACGACCTGGGCTACGAAACCCAGGAATTTGCCCACCGCCGCATGGATCAAAGCGTCAAGCGAGCGCTTGCCGGCCGCAAGGTGGATGACATCAAGACCGGAGGTGAAGAATGACCCAGATCGTCGTACTGCCCCATGTGGAGTTGTGTCCGGACGGGGCCGTGATCGAGGCGGAGCCCGGCAAGTCCATTTGCCAGAACCTCCTGGAGAACGACATCGAGCTTGAGCACGCCTGCGAAATGTCCTGTGCCTGCACCACCTGCCACGTCATCGTGCGCGAGGGCTTCAATTCCTTGGAACCCGCCGAGGATGAGGAGGAGGATCTCCTGGACAAGGCCTGGGGTCTGGAACCGAACTCCCGCCTGGGCTGCCAGGCGGCCGTCGGTGCCACATCGCTGGTGGTCGAGATCCCGAAGTACAGCATCAATATGGCGAAGGAGGGGCATCGCAAATGAAATGGACCGACATCAACGACATCGCCATCGAGCTTTCCGAGGCCTATCCGGACAAGAGCCCGCTCAAGGTCAACTTCGTGGACCTGCGGGATTGGGTCATGGCGCTGCCGGGTTTCGACGATGATCCCAAGCATTGCGGCGAAAAAATCCTCGAAGCCATTCAGCAGGCCTGGATCGACGAGGTCGCGTGAAACCCCGCGATTGGCCCGGCCGAGGCGGCCAGCTCAACGTGCTCGGCGGCCCGCTGATGCCCTGTAGCGAGCGGCCACGCACCGGATTTTACCGGGACGGGTGTTGCAATACGGGGCCGGAAGACCTGGGCAGCCACACGGTGTGCATCGTCGCCAGTGCCGATTTCCTCGAATTTTCGCGGCAACGGGGCAACGATCTGTCCACGCCGCGTCCCGAGTTCGGTTTTCCCGGGCTGAATCCCGGGGATCGCTGGTGCCTATGCGCCGCTCGCTGGCTGGAGGCTTTCCGGGCCGGCAAGGCGCCCCGGGTGGTGCTGACGGCCACCAATCAGGCGGCGCTGGAGATCATCGCGCTGGATGACCTCCGGCGCTACGCCAACGACCTGCAGTAGGGGACTCTGGGGCAGGCGGGGTCGAGTGTGTCCCCGCATGCCGTCAATCCAGGACGTGGGAGAGCAGTCCGTCGGCGAGCTTTGGCTCGAACCAGGTGGATTTTGGCGGCATCACTTCGCCGGCGTCGGCCACGGCCATGAGATCGGCCATGCGCGTCGGGTGGAGCGCGAAGGCGACGGCCATCTCGCCGCTGTCTACGCGGCGCTCCAGTTCACTCAGCCCCCGAATACCGCCGACGAAGTCGATGCGCTTGTCGCGGCGCAGGTCCGCGATTCCCAGGACGGGGCCCAGCAGGTAGTCCGACAGCAGGCTGACGTCGAGCCGTGCCACCGGATCATGGGCCGGAATGCGGGAGGGATCGAGACGCAAACGGTACCAGCGCCCGGCGAGGTAGAGGGCGAAAGTTCCCGGCATCTCTGGGGAGAAGGCGGCGGGCGCCGGCTCGATGGCGAAGGTCTCTCCCACGCGGGCGAGGAAGACGTCCGGCGAGAGGCCATTGAGATCCCGCACGACCCGGTTGTAGTCCATGATGCGCATTTCGTGGGCGGGGAACATGACCGCCAGGAAAGCCTCGGCCGGACCCGCCGGCGCGCCGCCTTGACGGCGCGCCGCGGCGACGCGGGAAGCCGCCGCCGAACGGTGGTGTCCGTCGGCGATGTAGAGGCCCGGCAGGGCGTCGATGGCGGTGCTGATGCTGGCGATGGCGCTTGGGTCGTCGATGGCCCAGGTGGTATGGCGCACGCCATCCGCCATCACGTCGGCAAGCGGCTCGCCCGCAGTGGCGGCAGCGATGGCGGCGTCGGCCGCCGGGCACTCCGGGTAGGCGAGCAATACCGGGCCGGTCTGGGCGTTCAGGGCCTCGATCTGGCGTACCCGGTCGTCTTCCTTGTCCGGCCGAGTGAATTCATGGCGGCGAATGCGATTGCTGTCGTAATCCGCCACCGAGGCGGCGGCGACCAGTCCCGTCTGGACGTGGCCTCCCATGGTCAGCCGGTAGGCGTAGTAACGGGGTGTGGCGTCGCGCAGGAGGACGCCATTGCCGATCAGGTTCGCCAGATTGGCGGCGGACCGCGCATAAACCTCTGGCGCGTAGGGGTCGGTTTCCGGTGGCAGATCGATTTCGGCCTTGGAAATGTGCAGAAAGCTGAAAGGCCTGCCCGCGGCCCGCTGGCGGGCCTCGTCGCAGGAGAGAACGTCGTAGGGCGGGGCGGCCACGTCGGCGGCGCGGCCGGGGGCCGGCCGCAGGGCGGCAAAGGGGCGAATCAGGGGCATGGGATCAGGAGGGCAGGCGCTCGGGCAGCACGTCGCGCAGCATGATCGCCGCGTCGCGCAGCATCTTCTCGGTGGTGGCCCAGTCGACGCAGGCGTCGGTGACCGAACAGCCGTAGCGCAATTGGCTGAGATCGGCGGGAATCGACTGATTGCCGGCCTCGATATTGGACTCGATCATGACGCCGACCAGGGACTTGTTGCCCAGGCGGATCTGATTGACCACGTCGGCCATCACCAGGGGTTGCAGTTCCGGCTTCTTGCTGCTGTTGGCATGGGAGCAATCCACCACGATGTTGGCCGGCAGCTTGGCCTTGACCAGGGCCTGCTCGGCCATGGAGACGGACACCGTATCGTAATTGGGGCGGGCATCACCCCCACGCAGCACCACATGACCGTGGCGATTGCCGCTGGTGCGGACGATGGCCACGCGGCCCTGGCCGTTGATGCCCAGGAAGGAGTGGGGTTTGGAGGCGGACAGAATGGCATTCACCGCCACGGCGAGATCGCCGCTGGTGCCGTTCTTGAAGCCCACTGGAGTGGAGAGGCCGGAGGACATTTCGCGGTGGGTCTGAGATTCGGTGGTGCGGGCGCCGATGGCGGTCCAGGCGATCAGGTCACCGTAGTACTGGGGCGAGATGGGATCCAGGGCTTCGGTGCCGGTGGGAAGCCCGAGTTCGTTGACGGCCAGGAGAAACTCGCGGGCCTTTTCCATGCCCACGTCTACGCGGAAGGAATCGTCCATGAAAGGATCGTTGATGTAGCCCTTCCAGCCCACCGTAGTACGGGGTTTCTCAAAATAGACCCGCATCACCGGATAGAGGGTGTCGCCAATCTCGGCGGTCAGGTCGCGCAGGCGGCGGGCATAGTCGAGACCAGCCTTGGGATCGTGGATCGAGCAGGGGCCGACGACGACGAAAAGACGATGATCCTTGCGTTCCAGGATACGACGTAGGATGTCGCGACCCTGGTTGACAGTCTTTCCTGCCTGGGCGGACAAGGGGAGGCGAGCGTGCAATTCCTCCGGGCTGGGCATGGCGTCGAAGGCGCTGACGTTGACGTTTTCGAGATTGGGGGTGGTCATGGCATGTTCTCGTTCGGAAGGGCGCTGGCGCCCCGGTCGCGGAAAGCTGCGAGTTTACCCTGTCTTGCCGTCCCTTGGGACTTCTGCCCCCAGCCAGGCGTCGAGCAAGCGCTCGAGAGCCGCCTGGTTGAAGGGTTTGGGCAGGGTGTCATTCATGCCAGCCGCAAGGCACCGGGCACGATCCTCATCGGAAGCCAGGGCGGTGAGGGCAATGATGGCGGTCGGCATGCGCTTTTCTTCCAATTCCCGCTGGCGCCACAGGCGGGCAGTTTCCTGGCCGCTCAGGCCGGGCATGCGGCAGTCGAGAAGGATGAGATCGAGATCTTCGGACCCGAACAGGGCCAGGGCTTCGGCGCCGTCGCCCACTGCAAGCACCCGGCAGCCGAGGTGTTCGAGCAGGCCCCGGCAGGCGGTGCGGATCGATTCGTCGTCCTCGGCCAAGAGGACATTTCCCCGATATCTCTGTGGTGTGGATTGTGCAGGGGGGTCGCCCAGCACGGCCTGGGGCGAAACATAGGCCAGTTGCAAGGCAATGGAGGCAGCCAGGGCTTCATGGGCCACAGGCTTGGAAAGGTAATCGTCCATACCCGCGGCGATGCACTTTTCCCGGTCCCCTGCCATGGCGTGGGCGGTCAGCGCGATGATCGGGATGCGCCGGCCCGGGGCTTCCGCGGCCCGGATGAGGCGGGTCGCCTCGTAGCCGTCCAGGCCGGGCATCTGGATATCCATGAGAATGACGTCGGGGTTCTCCAAGGCGGCGAGGCGGACCGCTTCCTCGCCGTTTTCGGCGAGAACCGTCCGCGCTCCAAACCCTTCGAGCAAGCCGGCAAGGACCTCCCGGTTGGTCTCGCTGTCATCGGCCAGCAGGACGGTCACGCCGTCGGGGAGCTGTATCGGAGGAACGCCGCCGGTCTCCGGCTCGCGGTAGCGGGGGGCGGGCACCACCTGGAGGTCGAGTTCCACCCAGAAGCGGCTGCCCTGGCCCTCGACGCTGCTGACGCCGATTTCACCGCCCATGCGGTCGACCAACTGGCGGGAAATGGCAAGCCCCAGGCCGCTCCCCCCATAAACCCGGCCGGTTGATCCGTCGGCCTGGGTGAATTTCTCGAAAATGCGTGCCTGCTGAGCCACCGCAATGCCGATTCCGGTATCGGAAACGGTGAAGCGAACGCGGCACCGATCAGGCTCGGATTCCGCAGCGATCACGGCAAGCTGGACCCGGCCCTGGGCGGTGAATTTCAGGGCATTGCCCATCAGATTGTCGAGCACCTGGCGCAGGCGCAGGCCGTCCACCACCACGAAATCGGCCAGGGCCGGGTCGATGTCGAGCTCGACTCGCAGCCCCTTGGTCTGCGCCTGGATCTCGTGGAACTGGACGATGCTCTCGGCCAGGGTGCGCAACTCCGTCGTCACCGGCCGCAGTTCCAGCTTGCCGTTCTCGATGCGCGAAAGGTCGAGGATGTCATCCACGATGGCCAGCAGGCTCTTGGTGCTGCGGTGGGCGAGTTCAGCGTGGCGTCGCTGTTCCGGCAGGAGGCGGGATTGCAGGAGGAGTTCCAGCATGCCCAGAACGCCGGTGAAGGGGGTGCGGATTTCGTGGCTCATGTTGGCCAGGAATTCACTCTTGGCCCGGTTGGCGCCTTCTGCTTCCAACCTGGCGTTTTCAAGTTCCTCCTCGGCTCGCTTCTTCTCGCTGACGTCTTCCAGCAGGCAGACGATACCGCGGGCGGCGTTGGCCGGATCGATGGCTTTGGCTGACAGGGCGCACCAGAAAACGCTGCCGTCGGCGCGGCGCATCAGGTGCTCGCCGCGCACGACGTCTTCGGTGGATAGGATCCGCCGCAATTCCGCGGCTGCGGTCTGAAAACTCCCCACGTCCGCGTAGAGCCGGGAAAGCGACATGCCCATCAACTGTTCCTGGGACTGGCGCACCATGGCCGACATCTGACGATTGGCGGCCACGACTCGCGGCTGCGCGGCATCGGCCATATCCACGTAGATGATGCCGACCGTGGCCGCGTCCAGGGTGGTCTGCTGAATCGCATCGGTATCCGATTTGGCCGTCAGCAAAGCCGCCTCCGCGCGGCGGGTTCGCTGGAGCGAGCGGGCCAGGAAAAACATGATGGCCATGAAGGCGATGATGGTCGCGGCGATGAAGAGGCGTAACTGCTCCATGCGCACGGCCAGTTCGGCATTCAGGGAAGACAGCGTGCTCCAGTGTTCGAGTTCTGCCGTACCAAACTCCTCACCCAGACTGCGCACCTGGGCGATGAGGATGGGAAGGCTCGCAGCGATTGCCGGCCCGGACCCGGACACGAGCAACTGTTCGAGCTGCTTATGGACGATGCGCGTACGACTGGTCAGTTCAGAGCGGCGGTGCTGGGCATCGTCGCTGCCTTCCGCACCGTAGCTGGCCGCCTGGAAGAGCGCGTCGGTGGCCTGGCGCAGCAAGGCTTCGGTGTCGCCTCCCGGCTGATTGGCCCGCTCCAGCTTGCCCTGGGCTTGCTTGAGGAAGGACTGGGCCTTGAGCAGAGTGCGTGCACCATGCACGCTGTCGAAATTGGCCGCGAGGAACTGGTTGTGAATTCCGTTGTAATGGACGAATGCGCCCAGGAGCGCCACGCCGATGACGGCGATGCCACACAGGAAAAGGACGGGAAAAGGTCTGCCGGAAACCATGGCCCCTGCTGTTAACACCCCAATGTCAAAGTTCGCACATAATAGATAAAAAACGTCCCGTCACCACCGACCGGATCAATGAACGGAAAATCTCTGCGCCCCTGTCTTCGTCTTCTCGCACTTGCGGCAATGGCCTACCTGCAAGTGGTTGCGGGCTCGGCGCGCGCCGCGGATGAATCCATCGGGGTGGGACTACTGCTCGACCTGAAGGGGAGCTACCTCCATCTGGCCGGGCCCGGGTCCGTAACTGCCGCTCGCCTGGCCATCGAGGATGTGGGGGGGATGGCCCTTGGGAGGCCGATCCGGGTGGTCTTTGCCGACCACGGTAATGACCCCGCCACAGCGGCGCGCATCGCCCGGGAATGGGCCGACGCCGGAACGGTACGGGTCATCGCCGATGTGGTGGGTTCGCCCACCGCCCTGGCAGTGCAGGATACCCTGCGGGATCGCGATTTGTTGACCTTCTACAACGGGGTCATGACGCCTGCCATCACCGGCAAGGCCTGTGCGGCCAACGCCATCCATTGGATGTACGACGGCTACGCCTTTAATCAGGTCATCGGCGGGGAACTGACCCGCCTGGGTGCGCGGCGCTGGTATCTCGTCGTGGTCGACAATCAGTTCGGCCGCGATGTGCAGCAGTCCCTGACCGCCATCATCCAGAGCAATGGCGGGACGGTTCTAGAGAGCGTCACCCACGCCTTCGGCGAGCCCAATCTGTTTGGCAAGCTGCGTCAGGCGGCCCAGTCCGGCGCCGACGTGATCGGCCTGGTGAATGCCGGCAATGACCTCATCGCTTCGGTGCGACAGGCCTACGATCTTCTAGGGGTCAGCCGGGGCAAGATCGCCCTGGCAGCGGTCGCCACGACCCTCACCGACGTCCATGTCATGCAGCCGCCACTGGCCCAGGGACTACGGCTTACCCATGCGTTTTACTGGAACCGGGATGATGAATCCCGCGCCTGGTCGCGCCGCTTTTACGAACGCACCGGAGCCATGCCCACCGACCTGCAGGCCGGCGTCTATTCGGCCTTGACTCACTATTTCAAGGCGGTGGCGGCGGCGGGAACGACGGAAAGCAGCGCGGTGGTCGCCCGCCTGCGGGAAATTCCGATCAGGGACGCGGTCGTTCGCAAGGGTATCCTGCGTCCCGATGGCCGCATGGTGCACGACGTTCATCTGTTGCAGGTGAAAAAGCCGGCCGAAATTTCCGAAGCTTGGGACTATCTGCGCATCCTCAAGACCATACCGGGTGACGTGGCCTTCCGGCCCCTGGAAGCGGGGGAGTGTCCCCTGGTGGCCGGCCGGAGGCCCTGAACCTGATTTCCGGGCGGCGTCAGAGCAGCGCCCGCAGGCTTGCGAGGAGCGCCAGCGCGTCTCCGCCGTCGTTATAGCCCTGGACGGAAACCCGCAACAGGATCCGGTTCGACCATTCGATGATGGGCACCTCGACGCGGTGCTCATCGTAGAGGCGTCTCTTGAGGAGCGCCGTATCGGTGGCGGGCGGCAGCAGGGCCGACCCCATCTGGAGCGGAAATTCGGCGCCAGAGCGGTGAAGGGTGGGGAGCCCGGTGAACCGGTCGATTTCTTCCAGCACCTCGGCCAGGAGGCGACTGCACTGCCTGCGTACCGTCGCCCAGTCATGGTCGGACGCAAATTCCAGGGCCGCAGGGACCGCCAGCAGGGCGCTCGGGTCGTCGGTCCCCGTCCATTGCAGGCGGGCCGCAAGGCTGGCCGAAGTTCCGTTCTCGTCCCCCCAACTGACGACCAGGGGCTGCAGCGCTTCCTGTCTGTCGCGCCGAACGTGCAGGAAGGCAGCGCCGCGGGGCGTCAGGGCCCATTTGTGCAGATTGCCGGTGAAGTAGTCGGCGCCAAGGGCGTCCAGGTGAAGAGGGATTTGCCCCGGGGCGTGGGCGCCGTCAACCAGGACCGCGATACCGCTCGCCCGCGCCCGGCGGCAGATGTCCTCCACGGGCAAGCGGATGGCAGTCGGCGAGGTGATGAGACTGAGAAAGATGAGGCGCGTCCTGGGCGTCACCCCGGACCACAGGGCATCGGCCAGCGCGCCGTCGTCGGCGGCGAGGAAGGGAAGGGACTGCCTGCGGTAGTGGGCTCCTTGAGCCGCGCATACCCGGGTCCAGACGAGATCGCAGGCGCCGTACTCCTGGTCGCTGGCCAATACTTCGTCACCCGGGTCCAGCGCCAGGGAGCGGGCGACGAGATTGACGGCATAGGTGACGTTGGGTACCAGGAGGAGATCCTCCGGCACAGCCCCGAACTCGGCGGCGAGACGATGGCGCACCCCGGCCAGCAGCCCTTCGAGGTCACGGCCTAGAAAACGCACCGGCTGCCTTTCCAGACGGCGCTGCCAGCGGCGCCAGGCGGCGAAGACGGGCCGTGGAACGGCTCCGAAGGATCCGTGGTTGAGGAAATGGATCTTCGGATCCAGAAGGAAGAGCGATTTGAGATTCGGGTCCGGCATCGCGGCTCCACGACAAGGGCCTGCTGCAGCGTGCCTACCGGAAACGTCCGGGGCTTAGTCAGGCCTCGTGGGCAGGATACCGCAGCCGGGACCTCTGCGACGGCCGTACCCGACCAGACGCCCTGGGGGCATTTCAAGGCGGGCCTTGCCCCAGGGGCTCGCTGTCGGGCCGCGGCTCTATTTCGGTAGTAAACTCCGCTTCTTTTTGACAGGGGGGCCACCCGCGCTCCTCCGGGCGGCGCAGCGTCCGGGGCGGCAGTTGCGGGCCACAGGAAATGAGCAGGGTACGCAATGGCTTGAGCTGGCTCGTGGCGGGATGCCTGTGGCTGCTGCATTTCTTGCCTATGGGCGTGCTGTCCCGGGTGGGAAGGGCTCTGGGCGGTATTCTCTACCGCTTTGGCAAGCAGCGCCGCCACGTGGCCAGGACCAATATCGGACTGTGTTTCCCTGAACTGAGTGCCGAGGAGCGCGAAGCGCTGGTGCTCGAGCATTTCAAACTCCTGGGACGCAGCTTGATCGAGCGGGGGCTCTTCTGGTGGGGTAGTCCGGAGCGACTGGATCGCCTTGTCCGGGCTAGCAACGCCCACCGGGTGCGGGAACTGCTCGATGCCGGCAAGCCCGTGATTCTCCTGGCACCGCATTTTCTTGGCCTCGATGCTGGCGGGGTCGCGGTGAGCCGGCGTTTCGACGTTATCAGCCTGTACGCGACGCAAAGCAATCCCGTCTTCGACCGCCTTCTTTACCGGGGGCGTCGTCGCTTTGGGGACCAGTTGCTCTTATCGCGGCAGGACGGCACGCGGGCCACCGTGAAGGCCATGCGGGCAGGCCGTCCCTTCTACTATCTTCCTGACCTGAACGCGCGGCGCCGGGATGCCGTCTTCGCGCCGTTCTTCGGCATTCCCGCCGCAACGGTCAGCGGGTTGCCCCGCCTAGCCCGCTTGGCCGGAGCCACCATCGTTCCCTGCCTCACCCGCTTGCTCCCGGGGGGCCTGGGCTACGAAGTCAGTTTCGAAGAAGCGTGGACCGATTATCCCAGCGAGGATCCTGATGCCGACACGGCGCGCATGAACGCCTGGATCGAAGCCGCCGTACGCACCATGCCGGCCCAGTACTACTGGGTTCACCGTCGCTTTAAGACCCGCCCGCAAGGCGAAGCCCGCATCTACTAGGAAAGGCCATGCCCAGTACCGTCGAATCTCCTGTCGCCGACCTGCCGCAATCCTTCGAGGCGTGGTGGTCCGTCCCGGGGAACTGGGTCGAGGAACCCAATCAGCGCCGCGGAGGCTGGAGCGGCATGCTGCGTGCGACCCTGGGAGGCCGGCTCTATTACGTGAAAAAGCAGTGCAACCACCTGCATCGCTCCCTGGCCAGCCCCCGGGGTGAGCCGACGACAGAGAGGGAGTATCGCAACATCCTTCGATTGGAGAGCCTGGGCATTCGCGTGCCGCACCCGGTTTTCCGGGGCAGCGGGCGTACTGCGGACGGGTACGCGGGAATTCTGGTGACCGAGGCCCTGGAAGGTTTCGTGTCCCTCGACACCCTCGAGGCCGACGCGGTGGCAGACCGCCGCTTACTGGCCGAGAAAGTTGGGGCGGTCATCGGCATCCTGCATCGCGCCCGGTTGCAGCACAGTTGCCTGTACGACAAACACATCATGGTGCGGGGGCAGGGTGCTCAGGTGGAAGTCGCCCTCATCGACCTGGAGAAATTGCGCCGACCCATGCTCCCCTGGCGGGCGGCGGCCCACGATCTGGACCAACTTTCCCGGCATCAGTCCCTTTGGGACGACGGGGATTGGCGTGCGCTACTGGCCGCCCATGCGCTCGCCCTGCGCGGGTCCGGCAAGCCGGCCTGAGTGGGAAAACAGTATACTTGCGGCCTCTGCCGCCGCCAGGAGTCCTGCGGCTCACCCCGAACCCGTCGATAGGAAACCATTTTGGCACTGAACGTTCTTGGGCTCTCCGGCGCACTGACCCACGATCCATCAGCCGCGCTCTACGTCGATGGTCTCCTGGTCGCAGCGGCGGAAGAAGAGCGGTTCGTCCGCGACAAGCATGCCAAGAACCGCATGCCCTATGAAGCGGCCAAGTTCTGTCTCGAATTTGCCGGCCTGAGGCCCAAGGACATCGGCGTGGTGGCCATTCCCTACGCGCCCATTCCGCTCTCTGACAAGGCCCGCTGGCACTATGCCTGCCGCTACTGGTATGCGCCGGATCGGGCACTGGACGCGATCTTCGCCGGCAACCGCCGCTATGCCCGCTACCGCAAGCGCATCGAGTGGTGTCTGGCGCAATTGGGCTTCGATCTGAAGCAGACCGAGATCGTCCCGGTGGAGCACCACCTGAGCCACGCGGCCAGTGCCTACTACTGCTCTGGATTCCGGGAGAAGACTGCCATTCTGGGGATAGACGGCAAGGGCGAGTACGCGACGACCTTCTTCGGCTACGGCGAGCACGGCCGCATCCACAAGATCAAGGAATTCTACGATCCGGACTCCCTGGGCGGACTCTACGGTGCTCTGACCGAGTATCTCGGTTTCGAGATGCTCGACGGGGAGTACAAGGTCATGGGCATGGCGCCCTACGGCAATCCTGACAAGTACGACTTCTCCCGCCTGGCCAGCTTCGAGAATGGCGAGTTGGTGGTCAATACCGACTACGCCAACGTGATCGGCTTCCGACGCTACAAGGAAAAGGGCAAGGGCTACTACTTCTCCCCCAAATTGATCGATTGGCTGGGCCCCATGCGGCATGGCGACATCGCCGACGACCCCTACATCCATTACGCAGCCAGCATGCAGAAGCTCTTCGAGGATCTGTCCCTGAAGATGATGGACCACTACCTGGGGGACATCCTGCGGGAGACCGGCCGTCTGGCCTTCGCCGGGGGCGGCGCCCTCAACGTGAAGCTCAACCAGAAGATCATCGCCCGGCCGGAGTTGAAGGAATTGTTCGTCCAGCCCGCTTCCGGTGACGCGGGGACCGCCATCGGCGCTGCCGCCTACGTTTCTGTGCAGCGGGGCGTCCCGGTGGAGAAGATGGAGCACGTCTACCTGGGGCCCGCCTACAGCAACGAGGATGTCATTGCCGCCTGCGTCCGCCACCCGTCGGCTCCCCGCTGGGAGCGCATCGCCGACGGCGATCGGGAAGTCCCCAGGCGCATCGCCCGGCTCCTGGCTGACGGCGATCCGGTGGCCTGGTTCCAGGGGCGCATGGAATTCGGTCCCAGAGCCCTTGGCGGGCGTTCGATCGTCGGCTGTCCCAGCGTTCCCGGGGTCGCCGACCGCATCAACGAGCAGATCAAGTTTCGCGAGCGCTGGCGTCCGTTCTGTCCCAGCATGCTCGACCGGGTAGGGCCCCAAATGCTGGGCAGTGATCATCCCGCACCCTTCATGACCTTCACCTTCGAAGTGTCCGAGGAATGGAAAAGCCGCGTGCCGGAAGTGGTGCACGAGGATGGCACTTCCCGCGCCCAGGTCCTGAAGCGCGAATTCAATCCTCGTTACTACGACCTCATGGTCGAACTCGAACGCCTGACCGGCAACGGCGTCGTCCTCAACACCTCCCTCAACCGCCGTGGCGAACCCATGATCTGCTCGCCCACCGACGCGCTCAACATGTTCCTCGGCTCGGATCTGCGGGTTCTGATCATGGAGGATATTCTGGTGATGAAGTCGTGATGCTGCCGTGCCGCGTACTCTGCCGGTGGAGCGTTTTCCGGGTTTCGTACCGAGCGCGCGTCCGCTGCATTGATGCCGGAGGCACTTCCGGGTACAGGTGGTCATGAGCGGTCGCTGGATTCTCCAGTTCTGCCACGGCTATTCCGGCCCCTTTGCCGACGTGACGCGGCAATACGCCGCGCTCTTTCGCGGTTCGCCCTACAAGGTTCTGACGGTTTACCTCACCGGTGCGCCGTCCGGGGAGGTTGTACTTAGAGCGGAATCTGACGAAGTTGCATTCCTGGGATATTCGGCCAAAGAGGTCGCCGGGTTGAAGCTGGGCGCGATCCGGGCGTTGCGCCGCTTGCTTGCCGGCCGCGACATTGCCTTGGTTATCGCCCACCGCGCCAAGCCGATCTACATCGCCTGCCTGGCCACCCGACTCCCGGTGATCGGTGTGCACCACGCCTTTGGCGACTACAAGCGGGCCTCCCGGCGGTGTTTCGCCAACGCCTTTCGCCGGCGCCTCGCCTTGCTCGCCGTGTCGGATTCGGTCCGCGACGACATTCGACGCTGTCTCCCCGCCTGGCCCCAGGATCGCATCGAGACCCTGCACAATCGACTCGATGTCGAGGCAGCGCGCCGGTCCCTGCTTCCCCGGGCTGAGGCCCGGCTGCAGTTGGGCCTGCCCGAGGGGGTTCCAGTCATCGGCAATGTGGGGCGCCTGCACCCGGACAAGGATCAGGCGACTCTCATTGCAGGTTTTGCAGCCGCCCTGCCGGCACTTCCCTCCGGAACCTTACTCGCCATTGCCGGCAGCGGTCCCTTGGAGGGGAAACTCAGAGGCCAGGCAGAAACCCTTGGCATCGCAGCGTCGGTCCGCTTTCTCGGCCAGATTCCGGAGGCTCGCCGTTGCTTCAAGGCTTTCGATCTGTTTGTGCTGAGTTCCGACCATGAGCCCTTCGGGATGGTGCTGTTGGAGGCCATGGCCGCCGATGTGCCGGTAATGGCCACGGCCTGTGGCGGCGCGCCTGAGGTGGTCGACGACCCCGTAAGCCTTTTTCCCCTGGGGGATAGTCACGCGCTTGCTGGAATGTTGATGCGTTTTTTCGCGGTGCCTTCGGCGGGAACCCTTGGGTGCGCGCTGGAGGAAAAGTTTTCGGACCAGGCCGCGCGGAAACGTTTCTTTTCTTTGCCCCTGGTCCAGAAGGTGTTGTCGTGTTGAGCTCCCCATCGGCTAGGGGTGACTGCGCCTGCCTGGAGGGAGGGGGGGCGGGTCCACGGGGCGCCGGATGTGGCAGGGCAAGCATCGCACTGCTTGCCTACAACTCACTCGGTGACGGACTGATCTACCTCATGATGGCGGAGAATCTGCTCCGTAACGGCTTTGCGGTCACCTACTTTGGCGACGTCGGGCACCAGTTGGGGCGTTGGGTTCCACAACTCGAAACCCGGCCCTCACTGATTTCAGATTCCTTGCCCCACGCACTGGAAGGCTTCGACTTGGTCATCATGAGCCCGCCTCCCCAGGTCCGCGCCACAATGAATCCCGAGGTGACCGATAAAATGCGGCGTCAATGGCTTCTCGTGTGCCAGAAGGCCCCCATCGATTGGCGCTTCGACCTCACCGAAACCAAGCGCCAAACGCTCCCCAAAGACAGATTCGCTGCCCTGCGCGGACTGCTGGATTGCGGAGGGTCGATTCGGGACCGCCCCCTAGGGGACGAGAGTGTGGTCGATATTACCTTGGACTACATGCGGAGGCGTATGGGTCTGGAGCACCTGAGCCGCTCGGTCCCTTTGTCTCCGCCATCGGGGCTTGTCCGGAGAGCATATCCCCAACGCATTATCGTGAGTCCTGATTCGGCCGGCCCGGAGAAGAAGGAATGGGCTCCTGAATCCTTTCTTCGCCTGTGTCAGAGATTGTGCGGCCTTGGGTACGATCCGAAAATCGTCGTCGCACCATCCAGGTACGACGAGTGGCGTGCGCGTGTCGGCAATCGGTTTGAGATGCCTCGCTTCAAGGGTATTGGTGAACTTGGCGCCTACCTCTACGAATCCGGAGCGGTGATCGCAAACGACTCAGGAAACGGGCATTTGGCCTCGTTTCTGGGCGTTCCGGTGGTGACCATCTACCGCAAGAGGAATGCTCGCTTTCATTGGCGCCCAGACTGGCTGCCCGCGAAAGTCATTTGTCCGCGCTTTACGCTTCCCGGCCCAAGGGGGGCGATCTGGCGACCCTTCATTTCCGAGAACGACATCGTTTCCGCCCTGCCACCGCCATGAGTGCAGTCCAGAAACTCCTCGTCCTCGATGGCATCGCGGGGATACCACTCGGCCTTGAGTTGTGCGAAACCTTGGTCGAACTCGGCGTCCCATGTGTCCACTTCGATTGTCTTCAAGGTCGACGCAAGGCTTTCCATGGGCTTCGTTCGGCGTGGTCAAAACTCGTCAAGGGCTCCAGGGGCGGGCAGGCGTTCCATTGTTCGCCTCGTCTGGTCGAGAAGGATTTGCGGAGATTGATCGGGGAGGAGCGGCCAACCCAGATTCTGGTCGTCGGATTCATCTACAAGTTTTTCGATCCGGCCTATCTGAGGGTCCTGGCAGAACAGGCTGGCGCCGGTCTCGTTCTCTACGACACCGATTCCTGCAACCTGTATGCGCGCAAGCGCGAGTTCGTTTATTTCATTGAAAATGAACTGCCGGCGTACCACCGCATCCTTTCCTGTTCTGCGGTCGCGGTGAGGATGTTTCGGGAGACCCGTGGTCTCGATGCCCACTTCGTGCCCTTCGGCGCGAGACCCCTTGGCGTAGTGCGGGAGCTTGAGTCCATCGACGTCCTGTTCGTCGGCTCTGCCGACCTGCGGCGGATATTGCTCCTTGAGGGCATTCGTGACCGGGTGACCGTGCGAGGCAACCGTTGGCGGAGGAACCATGCGCTCATTTCGGAGGCCCTGCGCGCACGGATCGAGGACCGTCCGGTCTGGGGAGAGGAATTACACCGCCTGCTCGCCCAGTCCAGAATCGTTCTCAATATCACCCGCAGCGACTTCTACGGGGCGGAGACCGGCATCAACCTGCGCATCTTCGAAGCGGTGGCGGCAGGTTGTTTCCTGCTGACGGAGCATACGGAGGAAATCTGCGAACTGTTCCGTCCCGGGGAGGAAATCGAAACCTACCGTTCGAGCCGGGAACTGGCCGAAAAGGTCGAGTATTTTCTAGTCCATGAGGAGGAGCGGGAAGCCATCGCGCTGCGGGGGCACCAGCGCTTTCTAGCCGATCACACCTGGAGGGTCCGCCTTGCCCGGCAGATGCTGCCTCTGATGGAGCGTTGATGGCCGACGCTTCCAGGATCCGCATCCTCATCATCCAGCCGGAATGCCATGATCGTTCGCACGACTCCAACGATCTGGCGGAGCAGATCATTCGAGGTTTCCCCAAGGATCGTTACGAGGTGACCTCCTTGTTTTTCCAGGGGGCGCCTGATTCACGCCACCCGCCAAGCGCTGCCGACAAGGTCGTCTATTTCGACTTACCCGATAGTGCCCTCAAGGGAATGCGCCTCAGACTCAGACATCGATTGTTGGATTATTGCCGGCAGCACGACTTTCACGTGGTGATCTGCAACCGCTACAAGCCGGTAAGTCTCGTAATGCAGAGCAATCGCTGGCTGGGCATTCCCCTTTGTATCGGAATATCGCACGGAATCGGTGAGTACAAGGGGTTCTGGCGTCGGCGGCTGGCCCGCTGGTTTATCGATCCCCGTTGGCGCTTCGTCGGCGTCTCCTCGGCCGTCAGCGACTATCTGCTTCGGCTCGATTGCGGCTTCACAGCGGCGAACACCCTCCCCATCAACAACGCACTGGACATCGACGCCACCCAAGCGGCCTTCCTGTCACCCGAGGCCGCGCGTGACGAACTGGGGCTGGCCCGGGACGATTTCGTCATGGGCTCAATCGGGCGCCTGGTGCGCGTCAAGGGCCACGTCTTCCTGCTGCGCGCCTTCGCGCGCCTGCATCGTGAGTTTCCCGCTGTACGGCTCATGATCATCGGCGACGGCAAGGAAGAGGAAGGGCTTAGGCAGGAGGCAGCACAACTCGGCATCGCGGACAAATTGATCCTGCCTGGATTTCGAAGTCAGGCAGCGCGTTATGCCAGAGCTTTCGATCTTTGGGTGATGCCGTCTTTGAGCGAAGGATTGCCCAGGGCACTGCTCGAAGGCATGTGCGCCGGTTTGCCGGTCGTTACGAGCGCCATTCCGGCGCTCAAGCCTATCGTCGAGGGCGCTGGCGGTGTCGCGGTGCCTGCGGGGAATGTGGATGCGTTGAGCGAGGGGCTGCGCCACTATCTCGCAATGCCGGCTGCGGGTAGGCTGGCTGCGGGCCGCAAGGCCTATGCCTATCTGCGTGAGCACTTCGACCTGGAGGCCTACCAGCAAAGCTACCGCCGTCTGGTGGAGGACAACCTGCCTTCGACCGTGCAGGGGAAACGGAAATGAGCTTCCCCCTGGTGACGGTAGTGGTCGCGTGTTACAACCACGGCCCCTATATCGAGGAGTGTCTGACCAGCATCCTCGCCCAGACCTACCCTCGGGTCGAACTCCTGGTCATCGATGACGGCTCCTCGGATGACAGTGCCGAACGTATCCGCCGCCTGCAGGCGATTCACGGCTTTGATTTTATCGTCCAGGATAACCGCGGCCTGACCGCAACCCTCAATGCAGCCTTCGCTCGTGCGCGCGGGGAATTCCTCGTACCCTTCGGTTCTGACGATGTCATGCTTCCCGAGCGCCTTAGCATTCAGGTGAATTACATGGCTGCCCACCCGGAAGTCGGTATCTGTGGCGGCAATATGGAACTCATGCGCAGTGACGGGACTTTGTTTCCAGACCGCGAGCAGAACCGGGATGTTCCCTACCGCAGTCTGAGTTTCGACGACATCTTTCTCGAACGCAAACCCTGTGTTCCCGCTCCAACGTTGCTCATCCGGCGGGAGGCCTTCGAAGCGGTGGGTGGTTTCGATCCGGGTATTCGCCTGGAAGATCTCTATATCCAGCTCAAGATTGCCCGGTCGGGATACGCCGTGGATGCCTTGAATGCAGTGCTCGCCCGCTATCGCAAGCACCCGTCCAACAGCTACAAGAACATCCGCTTCATGACTGAGGCGATTCTGCGTATCTACGCGGATTACAGCGAACACCCCGAGTACCGGCGCGTATGCGACAGACTCCTCAATTCGATGTTCGTCAAGGCCGCGAATCGCGACAAGGCTTTCGCCGCGGAACTCCTGGCCCGGCTACCCATCAAGCGTTGGAACCGGCGGACTCTCAAGGGTCTCCTGCGTTATTGGTTTTCTCCAGAGCGCCGCTGATCGCGCTTGGCCGCATAGGCAAGAAAATCCCCGACACGGTCGCTGCACAATAAGGGGGTGATCTGGCGCAGTTCGGCCTCGGGCCAGGACCACCAGCGTGTCTGCAGTAACCGCTCCCTGGTGCCTGCGTCGAACCTCCACCCGATGTTGCGGGCCGGATTTCCGGCCACGATCTCGTAAGGGGCGACGTCGCGCGACACCACGCTGTAGGCAGCCACGACCGCGCCGTCGCCCACGGTGACTCCGGAGAGAATTGCACAGCCCGTAGCCAGCCAAACGTCGTTGCCGATGATGACGTCACCGCGGCTGCCCCCGTAGCCGGTGATCGAGCGCGCTTCTTCGACGAATGCGGGAAAGGGAAAGCTGGACACCCAGTCGGTACGGTGGTGGCCACCGAGAAAGATGTGCACCTGGTCGGCGATGGAAGTGAAGGCGCCGATGCGCAGGGTCGTCCCTTCGGCCCAATCGTGAATGATCGGCATACCGTAGCTGCCGAGGCCGATTTCGTACTGCGGATGGCGTTCCCGGAACTTCGCCTGGGCACGCAGAAGTTTGGGGGGCTTCTGGCGCCGCGCCAAACGGCGCCGCAGCGAGTCAAGGAAGCCGAACAAGGCGGGTGCTCCGGTCAATGGCGGCGATCAGGAAGGCCAGGGGAATCCAGATCAGGAACCAGTGCTCCTTGGGGCGGGGGAACAGGGCGCCACCCTCGGTCATACCTGCGACCAGTCCGTAAACCACGGCAGCTGAGGCCACCACGACGAAGCGGTCGCGACGGTGCCGCAAGGCACCGACGAGAGCCACAGTGTATAGCGCGACCCACAGCCCGACCCCGGCAAAACCACCGCGGTAGAACACCGAAAGGGTCATATTGTGGGGGTCACGGAAGGCGTAGGAGAAATCCGGTAACTGGATGGTCAGTGGTGCCCCCAGCCCATGCCCGAACCACGGTTTCTGTAGGCCCTGGTTCAGAGCATTGGCCCAGATTTCCGGGCGGTAGGACAGGCCCCGGGCGAGCACCAGATCCTGGAAAAGGACGACGATCGCTCCACAGCCAACAATGAGCCCGACCAGGAGCAAGGCGGCGCGCCGCCCGCCAATGGCCGCTGCCAGCCAGAGCCCCGTGGCCAGGGTCGCCAGCAGGGGCGTACGTGAGCCCGTGAAGACGAGCAACAGCAGGATGGGGACGAGTGCCGTGATCCGGGTGAGTCGAGAGCCTCCCGCAGAGTCGGTCAGAAGCCAGCCCAGCCATAGCGCTCCGAAAAAGCCGTAGATATGCGAAATGAGCAGGGGATTGCTAAGTGCCCCCTCGCTCGCCAGCCGAGCACTGGCACCAACCAGCAAGAATCGGGTGACCTCATAGACGGCCGCAAGGGAGGCCAGTCCTGCAGCCAGCATCAACGCTCCGCGCAGGCGCTCGAAGTTGGCACGGGCAAGCAGGAAGACGAGCGCGCACCAGAGCACGACCTGCGTCTGGCGCATGATGAGTGCCTGAGGTGCTTCGTCGCTGTCCGTCCACCCCAGAGTGAGGGCGAAATAGCCGGCGAACAGAGCCAGGACCATACCGACTGGCTGGCGGATCCAATCGAGCATTGCCTTGGGGTGGCATGCCACGAGAATGATTGCGCTGAGGACCGCCGGGTAGGCGAGTTTCGGGAACAGTCCCCGCTCTGGAAGCCACAGCAGCCCGGTACAGACGAGAAAAACGCTTGCGGGTCCGATCCAGTCGGAAATCAACCGGTCGGTGCGGGGCAGGATGGCGGCTGCAAAGGCTTTCATCAGGGTTCTCGTGGCGCTTTAGTCGGGGAGACGGCGGTCAAATACGCTCTGGCCGCCTCACGCGTGCGTGGGGTGAGTCGGGAGCACTCCAGGTATCGATGCGCGAAGAGCGAATTTCTTTCCAGCCAGGCCCACTCGTCCGGGTAGCGGCCCAAGTGGTCGAAATTGCGCAGGATCGCGCTTTCCCCGAGGGGGCCGCGCCGGATGCCCATGTCGCCTACGTCGATCAGTCCCAGGGTACCGCTGGGCGTAAGGACCACGTTTCCCAGGTGCAGCGAGCGGAACAGGATACCGCTGCCGTGCAAGCGGGCGACGAACTGCCCCAGGTCAGTCCGCAAGGCATCCTCCTGCCCCGGGGCAAGGCCCTCACGGATCAACTGCCTCACGGTGTTTCCCGGGAGAGGGCTGTAGTGGACGACGTCACGTTCGATGGCGGCAACCCGATACAGTGCCAGGATAGTAGGACTGGGGACTCCCAACTCGGTGAGGCGGCGGCAATTGTCGGCAAAGCGACGGGCGTAGGGGAACAACAGAGCCGATGACAGCAGGCGCTTGCGGCGAAAAAGCTTGAGCATGGTCCCGTCCGGGCAACGTAGCACCTTGGGGCCGAAGCCGTCGGCCTCGACGATCTCGCATCCCCGGGCCAGATCTTCGTACTGTGGGGCAGAGAGGGAAATCAACGGACCTCCGGGCCGCCAGGCGGGGAGGTCCTATGCGGAGGCGCGGGATCGCGCTGCTCCCGCGGCCGACCGCAGCAGGTGGCATCGTCGGTCAGGAAGGGGGGGCTTAGGGCAATCACTGGGTCGAGCTGCAAGCAGGGAATCCAATCCGCGGGCTATGATTCGAACCGCCGGATTCTCTCACAAGGCACGCAATTTTCCCTCGTTGTGCCGAACGCCTTCGGCGGCCCGGGGACCGGGGAAGGCGTAGAATGCGCGGGCAGCGACACAGGCCTTCTTTGTCCAGTTCATACCGGCATGACATCCAATAAGACTGAATCCAGTTCCCTGAAAATTTATCTCCGGCTCGTCGCCTATCTCAAGCCGTTTCTTGCCCCTTTTGGGGTCAGCATCATCGGATATCTCATTTTTGCCTCGTCGCAGCCGATGTTGGCGTGGATCATGAAGTACTTCGTCGATGGATTGACGCTGCCCGCCGCGACCACGATACGCAACATCCCGCTTATCGGCTCGGCCGAGTTGATGGTCGCCGTGCCACTCCTGGTGGTCATCATCAGCGCCTGGCAGGGACTGGGCTCCTTCCTGGGCAACTACTATCTCGCCAAGGTTTCCCTCGGCCTGATCGACGATCTACGCCGGGCGCTGTTCGACAGCCTTCTCTGCCTGCCCAACGCTTATTTCGACAATCACAACTCCGGGCACCTCATCTCCCGCATCACCTACAACGTAACCATGGTCACCGGTGCGGCTACGGACGCCATCAAGGTCATCATCCGGGAGGGACTGACCATCCTTTTCCTCTTTTCCTACCTTATCTGGCTGAACTGGAAGCTCACCCTGGTCATGGTCCTGACCCTGCCCATCATCGGCCTCATGGTGGGCAACGCCAGCCGCAAGTTCCGCAAGCAGAGCAAAAAGATACAGGCGGCCATGGGCGATGTAACCCATGTGGCCTCGGAAATGATCCAGGGTTACCGGGTAGTGCGCAGCTTCGGTGGCGAACCCTATGAATCGGAGCGATTCCGCGTGGCCAGCGCCCACAATACCGCCCGCCAGTTACGCATGGTGAAGACCTCGGCGACCTTCACCCCCAGCCTGCAACTGGTCACTTTTTCCACCATGGCGGTGGTTCTCTTTCTGGTGCTCTATCTGCGCGGTGACTCGACAGCCGGTGATTTGGTGGCGTACTTGACGGCCGCGGGGATGCTCCCCAAGCCCATTCGCCAGCTTTCCGAAGTCAGCGGCACCATCCAGAAGGGCCTGGCGGGGGCCGAAAGCATTTTCGAGCAACTCGACCAGACGCCCGAGGTCGATCAAGGAACCGTGGAACGGGATCGGGTGGCGGGTCGCCTGGAGGTCCGTGGTCTCAGTTTCCGCTACCCAGGCACCGCGGTCGAAGTGCTGCGCGGCATCGACGTGATGGTCGAACCGGGCCAGATGGTCGCCCTGGTCGGCCGCTCCGGCAGCGGCAAGTCAACCCTCGCCAACCTGGTGCCCCGTTTTTATCACCACGGTGCGGGGCAAATCCTGATCGACGGTGTCGACGTGGAGGAGTACCGCTTGCGCAACCTGCGCCGGCACATCGCCCTGGTCACCCAGCAGGTGACCCTGTTCAACGATACGGTGGCGGCCAACATTGCCTATGGGGATCTCGCAGGCACACCTCGGGAGCGCATTGTCGCAGCGGCGAGGGCTGCCTACGCCGACGAGTTCATTGCACGGCTTCCACAAGGTTACGACACCCTGGTGGGTGAGAACGGCGTGTTGCTCTCGGGCGGACAACGCCAGCGCCTGGCCATCGCCCGGGCCATTCTGAAGGACGCGCCCATCCTCATCCTGGACGAGGCGACCTCGGCCCTCGATACGGAGTCCGAGCGCCACATCCAGGCCGCCTTGGAGAGCGCCTCCCGCAACCGGACCACGCTGGTCATCGCTCATCGTCTTTCCACCATCGAACGGGCCGATCTCATCCTGGTCCTCGACCAGGGGGAGATCGTCGAGAGAGGCACCCACGCCGAACTGCTAGCCCTGGGGGGACACTACGCCCGGCTGCACGCCATGCAGTTCAGCGAATCGGAGCCGGTGCCAGCCACCCTGTAGGGGCAACGACGATCCCCAGCGGAAACTGGGACTAGTAGTCAGTCACATAGGTTTGCGTGAATGCCGAGGCGCGCATCCGCGCCCGGATCGCGCGAAGCGAACCGCAGCCATAGCCGAAGCTATGGCGAGGATGAGCGACAAAGCGAGCGGGGATGCGGGGCGGGCCGAACATAGCTGAACCTATGTGACTGACTACTAGGCTTGCGGCAGCGAACTGTCCAACCAGGTATGGAGGGGGGAAGCGGCCGGCCAGTTGGCCAGAAGTCGGGCCCGGTCCCGTCGCCAGGCGCGAGGGTAGCGCCGGTCCGAGCCGAATTGGGAGGCGGCGTCGAGATCGATGAGTTCGATGCGGCCCCCGCCAACCAGGAAATTGCTGGCCTTCATATCCCCGTGACCGATGCGGAAGCGCCGGAGGGCGGCGAGCAGGGCGAGGAGGGCGGTCCTCTCGTCCTCCGGGGGCAGTCGGTCCGCCGACCAGGCATCCAGAAGGCTTCTGCCGTCCGATGCGGCCGTGACCAGGTAAGCACGGCCACGCAGCGGGCCGAAGCGCCCTTCCACCACCGCGAGTGGTCGAGGCGTCGCGATGCCGTAGTAGATGAGGCGCTGGGCCTCGATCCAGCTGTGCCAGGCGCGGCTGGGGCGCCAGGCGCGGGAGATCGCGTGGCGGGAATTCTTCAGGTTGTAACGCTTGACCACCACGGGCAGACCGTCGAGGTCGATGCGCACTACGGTGCAGGTGCCGCCGTCCTTGAGCATGTTCCCGCCGGCCATGGCCGCGTCGGGGTCGGCGAGTAGCCCGGCAAGCCGCGCCGCCATGTCGCGCCGGACCACGGTAAAGCGATCCCAACTGCGGCTGACGGAAAATTCGCTGCATTCCCGTACGGTCTTGGCGAGATAGGCCGACAGACGCCGCGCCTCGGCCCGGGCGATGCGCCGTGCCAGATTGTCTGCTGCAACGGGGCTGCCGTAGGCGGCCAGGGCTCGCTCGGCGAGTTCCGGCCATCGGCCTGGCATCTGGGCCGCCAGGAGGGCAAGATTGTCCAGGCGCTCGTTCTCCGTGGCGGGCACAATGCCGTCGCCATCGATGAGCCAGAGTTGGCCACCGGATTTCAGCACATTGCCCAAGTGGGCGTCCCGGTGGATGAGTCCTGCACGATGCAGGCGGCCGAAGAGGGTGAAGACGGCGAGCACCTCCTCATCGGCGGACCCCTCGTCCAGGGGGAACGCGTCGGGAAGGCAGGCCGTGACGACGGCGTAGCCCCCGATAGACCAGGGTTCGGCGTGAATCAGGGCCGGGCTGGGGATGCCGGCCGCCAAAAGGGCCTGAATGCCACGCTTCTCCCGCGTCCCGTGGCGGATCGCGCCGGAAGAGAAATAGAGCTTGGCAAACACTGGGCGATCCCCCAGCCGTGCGAGGCCAGCCAGACGCTTACCCGGCAGGAGTCGCAGGACTGGGCCCACGGTCAAGGGCGAGCCGTCGGCAAGCTCTACAGCCAGTTGCGGCGGGAGGTTGCGCCCCGCGGCAGCCAGGGAGTCGGGCGTCGAAGGCGCGCCGTCGCTCACTCGCGGCCCTCGAAGTAGGCGAGCACCTTGCGCACCTGGGCCTTGTCCGCCGGCGTCAGGCGCACATGCTGGCGATAATCCAGGTAAAAGCGGAGGCGCTGTACGCGGCTCAAGTGCTCCCTGGCAACTTTGTCCAGACAGGCGAGATCCTTGATGATGCGGTGGCGCAGGAAGGGGCCGCGCCAGAAGGCGCCGTTGGGACAATCGATGAAATGGAGCTGGGGCGGCTCGTGGCGATCGACCAGCACGTTGCGCCATTTCAGGTCGTTGTGGGCAAATCCGGCACGATGCAGGGTGCGCGTGGCGGCCGCAAGCTGACGCGAGACCTCGGCCACCCAGGTCTGGTCCTTCAACCTGGCGTCCCCGGTGCGGGCCAGGGAGCCCAGATCCTCGGTATGGGGGATTTCTTCCGTCACCAGGGCGCCGCGCACGAAACGGCCATTGCGGCGCTCCAGACCGTAGGCCAGCAGGCGGGGGGTGGGCAGTCCCCAGCGGGCGAAGGCCTGCAGATTCTTCCACTCCTGCTCGACCCGCAGGGGGGCAATCAGGGTGCGCAGGCCGAACCAACTACGGCGCGGACTGGCCCGGTCGCCCACGTAGCGTTTCACGTAGCACACCCGCCCTCCCAGGCTGAGACGATGGACGTGGCTCAAAGGGGACCAGGTCAGTTGTTCGCCGTGCAGTGCGAACACGGTGTCCAGGGAGTGCAGGGCGTCCCCCGCCGGAGTTCCGGCCAGGGAGGGATCGGACCACCAGCGGATCATCCTGGAAACCTCAGTTGGACGAGCCCGCTGGCGCCCGCCCAGGGGCTCCAGCGGGCTCGTAGCGGAATTCACGCGCAGGGTGAGCGATTCGGAGTGGCGTGGAGTCCGGGGCACAGAGGATTGCGGGCATTGGCAAGCGATCAACTGAGGTTTCCAGGTTCATGCTCTCTCCGGGGCAAATTTACGGTGATAGCGCAGCCGTAGGCGCTCCCCCTCCTGTTCCATGTGCCTGAGCAAGGGCGCTTCCCTGGCGACGATTTCGCGCAGGGGACGTGCGAAGTAGCTGCGCAGGAAGCGGAAGCGGTCACCGCGGGTGAGGCCGATGTCGAGGGCGGAAAAATAAAGGCTGGCCAGATCCTTGTCCCGCCAGCGGCGCGGCACCTGGTCACGGCACTGCGCGCGGTGCAGGTCGATGAGCGAGAGGCGCAGGCTGTCCGGACTGGGGGCGGGGTCCAGATGCAGGAGGAAGTGGCACAGATAGAAATCGCGGTGATTGACGCCGGCACTGTGCAGGGCCGCCGCCATTTCGGCCACGCGGCAGATGAGCGCCCGCTTCCAGCCCACGGGGGGAGGCGTCCCGCGCCAGGAGCGGGTATGGTCCTCCAGGCTTTCGGTCGGCGCCAGTTCGCGGGTGACGATAAAGGAGTGGCGCCGGGCCGGATTCCAGCCCTGCTCCCCGTAGGCCAGGGGTTCCATGGTGGGAAATCCCCGCTCGCGCAGGCGCTGCAAGGCCTGCCACTCGTCACCGGCGCCCAGGATGGGGCGGCGGCCGTAGAGCCAGTTTTTGAGGATTTCTCTCCAGCCCACGCCCCGGTGAATCTTGACGAAGACCGAAACGCCGGCACAGGTGGTCTGCAAGGTCCGGCGGCCGGCCAATTCCCGAAACACCTGGCCCCGCAGCCCTTCGACTTCGACGAAGGGATCCTTGCCAGCCCACAGGGTATCGAAGGGAGGCAGCAGGCTGACGGTTTTCATGGGGCGGCGAGGATCAGGTCGGCGGCGCGCTCGGCATTGCCGTAGATGTCCGCCGTCTCGGCGAAGCGCAGCCCGTTGCGAGCCCAGGCGCGGCGGGCCTCGCCGTCCTCCAGCATGCGCAGGAGGGCGGCGTCGGCATCGGCCTGGGCGAAGGGCTCCGGGAGGACACAGCCGGCGTCGGCTTCGACGATGTAGGGGGCGTAGCCGCACACCCCGGTGGTCAATACCGGCAGGCCGGCGACGACCGCTTCCAGGAGCACGGTGCCGGTATTCTCCTGGTAGGCGAGGTGAATGAGGAGATCTCCAGCCAGGAGCACCCGGGGTATGTCACCGCGGCCCTTCAGGATGGAGACCCGGTCAGCCACGCCCAGGGCCTTGGCCTGGCGCAGGAAGGGGGCTGGCGCATCGTCGCCGATGGCGAAGAGGCGGGTCCGCCCGCGCAGGGTCGGCGGCAAATGGGCCAAAGCGAGCAGGCTGCGGTCGAGCCCCTTGGTCTTGAAGCCGGAGCCGATCTGGAGCAGAAGCCACTCGTCGTCCCCGACGCCCAGTTCGGCCCGGCACTCCGCCCGGCGCTGGGCGGCATCCGGCGGGGCGCGGCGGTCCCGCGCGATGCCGGGGGGCAACAGGTGGAAGCGCTCGAGTGGTGTGCCGTAATGGCGCTGAAAAATGGCGGTCTGGGGCGCGGCGATCATGAGGATGCGGGTCGTCGCCCCTGGAGCGAACACGGCTTCCTCATAGGCGCGGAAGTGGCGGTAGCGCGCCCCCAGGCGGTAAAGCGGATTGCGCAGGGTGTGGGCCTTTTCGGCGTAGCAGGCATCGGCGGCGTAATAGGCGTCCAGGCCGGGCATTTTGTTGAAGCCCACCACCCGGTCTACCGGCCGCCGCCGCAGATCGGCCCCCACCCAGGCGACGAATTTCTCGTAGCGGGCGATGTTGCTGAAAGCCCGTACCGGCACCACCACTACCTCGAAGCTGGGGGGCTGCTCCCCTCGCCACTCCAGGGTATAGACCCGGATGTCGTTGCCCCGGGCCTGACAGGCCTGGGCGATGCGCAGGAAATCCCGTTGCAGGCCCCCGAACGGGAAGTACTTGAACAGGCAGAAAGCAAGCTGCATCGTCGGGCAATGGGGAAGGGGTGGCCGATGATACGACAATCCCGGCGCCTTGTTGCGGGCGGGCCGGCGTGGCTCGGCCGTGGCGATCAGAGCCTGTGAATTTTTCGGGCCCGCCCGAGCGGCGTGCCCGGCTGCGCACGATCAAGGCGCCAAGCACAGCCATAGCTCGGGCTATGGCGAGCATTGGCGACGCCGAGCCGGCGCAGCGGGGCATGACGAGCGTGGGTGAATGAAATTTTCACAGGCTCTCAGGCCAGCAGCCTGAACATCTCCTTCGCCGCCCCCACCTTATCCCCCAAGGTCGGGCAATGCCGCACATAAACCAGCCGATCCTGCCCAGCCAGCCGGAAGTTCCGGTTCTTTTGAATTAGGTTGATGATGGTGATGGGCTCGATGGGCGGGTTCGGCCCGAACTGCACCACCAGCTGGTCCGAAGTGGCATCCAGCTTCTGCACGCCCAACGGCCGGGCCATTAGGCGCACGCGGTGGGTGGCGAGCAGCGATTGCCCCTGTGGCGGCAGGTCTCCGAAGCGGTCGATCAACTCTTCCTGCAGGGCATCGATGTCCTCGGCGGCTTCGCAGTTGGCCAAGCGCTTGTAAAGGGTGAGCCGTTCATGCACGTCCGGGCAGTAGACGTCGGGCAAAAGCGCCGGCACATGGAGGTTGATTTCGGTGGCGATGCCCAGGGGCTGGGTGAGGTCGGGCTCTTTGCCCTGCTTCAGCGCCGCCACGGCCCGGTTGAGCATGTCGGTGTAGAGATTGAAACCCACTTCCTGCATCTCGCCCGACTGGTTTTCCCCCAGCACCTCGCCGGCGCCGCGGATCTCCATGTCGTGCATGGCGAGGAAGAAGCCGGAGCCCAGTTCTTCCATCATCTGGATCGCTTCCAGGCGCTGGCGGGCCTGCTTGGTCATGGCCTTGGCGTCCTGCACCAGGAGGTAGGCGTAGGCCTGGTGGTGGGAACGGCCGACGCGCCCGCGCAGCTGGTGCAGCTGGGCGAGGCCGAATTTCTCGGAGCGGTTGATGAGGATGGTGTTGGCGTGGGGGTTGTCGATGCCGGTTTCGATGATGGTGGTGCACAACAGGAGGTTGGCCCGCTGCTGGGTGAAGTCGCGCATGACGCGCTCCAGTTCGCGCTCGTTCATCTGGCCGTGGCCGATGACGATGCGCGCCTCGGGCACCAGCTTTTCCAGCTTTTCCCGCATGTTGTCTATGGTGTCGACTTCGTTGTGCAGGAAATACACCTGACCGCCGCGTTTCAGCTCCCGCAGCACGGCTTCGCGAATGATGCCGTCGGAGAAGTTGCTGACGAAGGTCTTGATGGCCAGCCGCTTCTGGGGCGCCGTGGCGATGACCGAGAAGTCCCGCAGGCCCTCCATGCTCATGGCCAGGGTGCGGGGGATGGGGGTGGCGGTGAGGGTCAGCACATCCACCTCGGCCCGCAGCGACTTCAGCGCCTCCTTCTGGCGTACGCCGAAGCGGTGCTCCTCGTCGATGATAACGAGGCCGAGACGGGAAAACTCCACGTCCTTACCGATCAGCTTGTGGGTGCCGATGATGATGTCGATTTTGCCCTCGGCCAGCTCCTTCAGGGCTTGGGTGGATTCTTTGGCGGTCCTGAAGCGGGACAGTTCGGCGATCTTCACCGGCCAGTCGGCAAAGCGGTCGACGAAGGTCTGGTAGTGCTGCTCGCAGAGCAGCGTGGTCGGGCACAGCACGGCCACCTGCTTGCCGCCGGCCACGGCGCAGAAGGCAGCGCGCAGGGCCACCTCGGTCTTGCCGAAGCCCACGTCGCCGCAGACCAGGCGGTCCATGGGCTTGCCGGCCCGCATGTCCTGGATGACGGCGGCGATGGCCTGGGCCTGGTCGGCGGTTTCCTCGAAGCCGAAGCCGTCGGCGAAGGACTCGTAGTCGTGCTCCTTGAAGGCGAAGGCATGGCCCTGGCGGGCGGCGCGGGCGGCGTAGAGGGCCAGCAACTCGGCGGCGGTGTCGCGGGCCTGCTCGGCGGCCCTTTTTTTGGCCTTTTCCCACTGACCGGAGCCAAGGGTGTGGACCGGCGCCGCTTCCGGATCGGCGCCGGAATAGCGGGAAATCACGTGCAGCTGCGAGACCGGCACGAAGAGCTTGGCCTGGTTGGCGTAGTGGAGTTCCAGGAATTCCGTCGCCCCTTCCCCCAGGTCCAGGCTGACCAGACCCTGGTAGCGGCCGATGCCGTGGTTTTCATGCACCACAGGATCGCCCACCTTGAGCTCGGTGAGATCCTTCAGCCAGTTGTCGAAACTGGCCTTCTTCTGGGCCTCGCGGCGGGTGCGGCGGGGGGCGCCGGCGAACAGCTCGGTCTCGGTGACGAAGGCCAGCCCAGGGAGGGCGAAGCCGGCCTGCAACGGTCCGACAGTGAGGGCGAGGGACTGCTGGCCGTCCAGGAATTCGGCCAGGGACGCGCAGGGGGCCGGGGCGACGCCGTGCTCGGCCAGCATGGCGCCCAGGGTTTCGCGGCGCCCGGCGGATTCGGCCAGCAGCAGCACGCGGCCGGCAAAGGCGCCGGTAAAGATTTTCAACGCCGCCAGGGGGTCTTCCGCCCGGCGCTCGACGGCTACCTTGGGAATGGCGCTGGCCTCGCCGGTTGCAGCGCCGCCGATGTGCAGGCGGGGCAGGGGTTTGGCCAGGGTGAAGAAGGCTTCGTCGCTGAGGAAGAGATCGGCCGGCGGCAGCAGCGGCCGCGCCTTGTCCCCCTGCAGCAGGTTGTAACGGGATTGCGTATCGGCCCAGAAGCCGGCGATGGCCCCGGCGGCATCACCGTGGGTGACCAGCACGCTGTCCTTGGGCAGGTAATCGAAAAGGGTGGCCGTCTCCTCGAAGAAGAGGGGCAGGTAATACTCGATGCCGGCGGAGGCGATGCCGCTGGAAACGTCCTTGTAGACGCCCGATTTGGCGGGGTCGCCCTCGAACACCTCGCGAAAGCGCTGGCGAAAGCCGGTGCGCGCCTTGTCGTCCATGGGGAATTCCCGGGCCGGCAGCAGGCAGATTTCCGGCACCGGGTAGAGGGTGCGCTGGGTGTCGATGTCGAAGGTGCGGATGGTCTCGATCTCTTCGTCGAAGAGGTCGAGTCGGTAAGGCAGCGCCGAGCCCATGGGGAAGAGGTCGATCAGCCCGCCGCGAATGGAATATTCCCCCGGTGATACCACCTGGGTGACGTGGGTATAGCCGGCCAGGGTCACCTGACCGCGGAAGGCCTCGGCATCCAGCTTCTCACCCTTCTTGAAAGCGAAGGTATAGGCGGCCAGGAAAGCCGTCGGGGCGAGGCGCACCACCGCCGTGGTCGCCGGCACCAGCAGCACGTCGATGGCACCGCCCAGGGTGGCCCACAGGGTGGCCAGGCGCTCCGAAACCAGGTCGTGGTGGGGCGAGAAATGGTCGTAGGGCAGGGTTTCCCAGTCCGGCAGCAGGCGCACGCGCAGGTCGGGGGCGAACCAGGGGATTTCATCCAGCAGCCGCTGGGCATCGCCTGCGCTGGCGGTGACCACCACCAAAGGCTGCTTGCCCGCCAGACGGGCGAGAGCGAGGGCATCGGCGGAACCGGGGAGGGCAGGGAGATCGAGCCGCTGGCCTGGTTTGGGGAGCGGCGAGAGGGCGGGAAGCAGGGCAGGCTGAGGCATGGGGCGGGGATTATACCGCCGGGGGGTCACGGGTCAGAGAGTGCAGATCCCACAGCTGTCCGATGTGCCACCAGCGCCTGCTCCATTCGTGGTGAGCCTGTCGAACCAGGAACGGATGCGAGTCAATGGAAGCCAAGGTGCTCTGAAACGAGGTCGTGGCGAGGCGAGAAATGGTTGCAGGGCAGGGTTTACCAGTCTGGCAGCAGGCGCACCCACAGTTCGGGGGCGAGCCAGGGGATTTCCTCCGCAGCCGCTGGGCGTCGCCGGCGCTGCCGGTGACCACCACCAGAGCTTGCTTGCCGGCCAGACGGACCAGGGCCACGGCCGGCGTATCGGCATGCCGATGGAGAAACCCCTGCCCCGAGACGAAGCCGCCCGCTACGCCTTTTGTCAGTCTCGACAGGGGGCGGCAATGGCCGTATCGTGCGCTCATCGGGGAGAAACATGACTTTCAGCTTTTTCGCGACGCGCGGTTTCTTGGCCGTGGCCGGGGCGGCGCTGCTGGCCGGCGGGCCGGTATCGGCCCGTGAGGCCAGCCTGCGGGTATGCGCGGCGGATTGGCCGCCCTTCACGGTTGCGGGGGAGCCAGGCGGCCCTGTTGCAGGTACCTTGGCAGACAAGGTCCGTACTCTGTTTTCCGCCGCGGGTTACGACGTGGTGATCCATGTCGTCGCCTGGGAACGCTGCCTCAAGGATCTTTCCGACGGTTATTACGCGGCGGCCTACCCGGCGGCGTACCGGCAGGAGCGGGAGGCCTTCGCCCACTACCCCAAGTCGCGCCTGGAAACGCTGGCCTACGTGGCCGTGGTGCGTCAGGGCGACGCTCCCGGCTGGCGGGCCGCCCACGGTGCCGCGGCGTTGCCGCAGCCAGTCGGGGTTCCCCGGGGATGGGCTCTGGCGCAGGATCTGGCCGGAGCCGCCGGCCTCACGCTGGACCAGAATTCGGAGACCATGGAGCAGAACCTGCGCAAGCTCAAGGCCGGTCGCATCGGCACGGCGCTGCTCGAAGTGCGGACCGCCGCGGTTCTGTTACCCCGCATCGACCCGGAGGGTTCCCTCGTCGTATTGTCGGAGCCGGTGGTCAGCGACCGCCCCGGGTATCTGGCGCTCAGCCTGGCGGCCCTGGGCAATCGGGGTGCGCGGCAGCTTGCTGAACGCCTTGAAGGCAGCCTGAAGTCCACCCCCGGAGCCAGGCCATGACGCTGGAGGGTCTGGCGCGCTTGTGGCGCAGCAGCTTGCGTTTCCGCTTTTCCGTTCTGGCCGTGGGCTCCGTCTGGCTCGTCTTCAGTGCCTTTTCCGCACTGACCCTCTTCCTCCGCTACGAGGGTCTCAAGGCCGGCCTGAGCGAGCAGGCGGATCGCCTTGCCGTCGTGGTGGCGGAGTCCCTGGCCAGACCGCTCTTCGATCTCAATACGGTGGCCGTCGGCAGCGCTGCACGGGCATTGGGCGGTCTTCCTGACGTCGCCGCTGTCCGGGTTCTCGACGCCGAAGGGGCTGTCGTCGCCCGGGTAGGGGACGGTGCTTCCCTCGCGGAGGAGTCGGTAGCGGCGAGCCGGATGGTGATTTTCTCCGATCCTCAGCGCAGCCTAACTGTTGGGCGGGTGGAAATCGTCCTGTCCCAGGCCAGACTGAGAAGCGAATTGACCAAGCTGATCCTCGAGGCCCTGCTGCTCAACGGAGCGCTTACCGGGGCCCTGGTATTTGGCGTGTACGCGGCCTTCCGCGCAGCCAGCGCCCCATTCGACAGCGTGCTGGCGGCTCTGGAAAAACTGGCCGGCGATGATTTGCGCATCGAGGTGCGCGGCGTCGAGCGCGAAGATGAACTTGGCCGCATGGCCCGGGCGGTGCTGCGATTCCGCGACGCCCTGCAACGGCGGAGGGAGGCCGAGGCTGCGTCCCGCCATCTGGTGGCGGAAATGAACGCCGTACTGGACAACGCCCTGGTGGGGATTGCGGTCACCCATGAAGGGGTCCTGGTATCGTGCAATCGCCGGCTTGAGGAAATTTTTGCCTACCCCGCAGGGGATATGCACGGCCGGGCGGTGGAAACGCTATTCGCCGATCCGGGAGAATACCAGCGCGTGTGGGGCGAGGCGGCGGCCTCGCTCCAGGATGGAAATAGCCTTTCCCGCGAGGTGCACCTGCGGCGTCACAACGGCGAGGCTTTCTGGGGGGCACTCACCGGGCGGGCCAACGATCCCGCGCGGCCCATGGGTGTCCGGACCTGGATCGTGGCCGACATCACCGAGCGGCGGCGGGCGGAAAGCGAACTGAACAGCTACAAGAACCGCCTGGAGGCCCTGGTGGCGGAACGGACCCGGGAACTCGAAGGAGCGCGTTCCGAAGCCGATGCAGCCAACGCGGCCAAAGGGCGTTTCCTCGCGACCATGAGCCACGAAATCCGCACGCCGATGAACGCCATCATCGGCATGGCCAGCCGGGCGCTCAGAACCCAGCTCGATCCGCGCCAGGCCGACTACGTGCACAAGATCCGCGACTCGGCGCGCATCCTCCTCGGGCTCATCAACGACATCCTGGACTTCTCCAAGATCGAAGCGGGCCGTCTGCAACTCGATGACACGGCCTTCAGTCTCGACCGGGTGGTCGCCCAGGTTGGGGTATTCGCCCACTCCCTGGCGGCGGAGAAGGCCCTCGACTATGGGGTCGAGATGGATTCAGCGGCGCCGCGCTTCCTGGTGGGGGATGCCCTGCGCCTCACCCAGGTGCTCACCAACCTGGTGGGCAATGCCCTCAAATTCACCGAGCGGGGCAGCGTCACCCTTGGCTGTCGCTGCGAATACCGCGACGAGCATTCGGCCACCCTGACTTTCCGCATCCGGGATACGGGTATCGGTCTGGATGCCGAGCAGCAGGCACGACTGTTTCAAGCCTTTAGCCAAGCCGACGCAGCAACCAGCCGCAAGTACGGCGGCACGGGTCTGGGGCTGGCCATTTGCCGCCAACTGGTCAGCCTCATGGGGGGCCAGATCGGCGTGGACAGCGTCCCCGGGGAAGGCAGCGTATTCTGGTTCCGCCTTTCCTTCCGGCTGGCAGACGCCGAAGAGCGCGCCCGGCTTGCAGCGTCGGAGGAACCCGCCGCCGCGGCCGCGCAAGGCGATCTTGCCCTGCCGGCGGGATTTCGGGTGCTCCTGGCCGAAGACAATCGCTTCAATCAGCAGATCGCCCTGGAAATCCTTGCCGATGTCGGCATATCCGCCGATGTGGCGGAAAACGGCAGCGAGGCCCTGGAACGGCTGAGCGCCCGGCGCTACGACCTGATTTTCATGGACGTGATGATGCCCGAACTGGATGGACTGGAAGCCACCCGCCGCATTCGCCTGAACCCGGTCTGGCAGGATGTGCGCATCGTCGCCCTGACGGCCAATGCTAGCAGCGCAGATCGGCGCGCCTGTCTCGATGCCGGCATGGACGAGGTCGTCACCAAACCCTTCGAGGCCGCCGATATCCTGCGGGTTCTGCAACCCTTCGTGGTGGACCGGAGCAAGCCTGCCGACACCTTGCCTGAGGCGGCGGCACCGGACGCGACACCCACGGCCGCGCCGGATTCGGCGGATTATCCCGGCATTGACCTCGAACAACTCACGGCCCGCCTGCAGGGGAGGACCGCAGTGATGATGCGCCTGCTGGGTCTTTTCCGAGACCAGTCCGCGCCCCTGGCGGGGCAATTGAAGGCGGCGCTGGAAGCGGGCAGGCGCGACGAGGCGGTGCGCCTCGCCCATACCCTCAAGGGCAGTGCGGGCAACGTGGCGGCCGAGGAACTGAGCCGCCGCGCCGCGGCGGTGGAAAGCCAGTTGAAGGCCGGCATCGATCCCGAACTGACGGCCCTTGCCGAGGAACTGGAGCGGGTTCTGGCCGGGCTCAAGCACTTGTAGCCGGATCGCCGGCGGCTGTGGCCAGGTGGCGTGCCATCCATTCCAAAACCTGGCGGTCGGGCCCATGCCCGCCCGGAAGCACACGGAGTTCCGACGGACCTCCCAACAAGGCTTGAACCCTGGAGAAGCGCGCGACCGACGCCTGATCCGACGCATCGGCGAGCATGAGCAGGGGCGCGCGCAGCCACTCCAGGTATTGCCGGCCGGCGCCGTCCGGCAGTCCGCCATGACAGACCAGACACTGCACCTGACGGTCCCGGCTGGCGGCGACGCGGATGGCGGCCGGAGTGACCGCGGCTTCGGCCAGCAGCGCGAGGGGAAGCCCCGCGGTATCGGCGTCCCGAGCCAGCCAGTCCAGGGCAGCCAGCAGACGTTCGGCGAGGAGCGGCGTGTTGTGGGCGCTGTCGGCGAAACCGGCCTCCTGGGTATTGAGAAGGCGCAGGGCGATGCCGGCGAAGCCCAGGGCCGGAGCCGTGGCGACGACCGACCCGGGACCGAAGGCGGCGTGCAGGGACGCCCACAGGACCACGCCCCGGGGCGCTTCGGGAAGTTCCAGGGCCGCGTCCAGATGGCCATGGGGGAGTGAGAGGCGGAATTCGCGCTTCATGAGGGCGACAGACTGACCGGGATGCGGCGCGGGCCGAAGGCGGCGCGACCCGCTTCCAGGCCGCGCCCAAAGCGGCCTGCAATACGGTGGCCGCAGACCGGGCACGCTCCGTCGGCGCCCACCCGGTCGAGCCGGATGGCGTACCAGTCCCGCACGATGAGGGGTGTGCGGCAGGAAGGACAAGGGGTCGTGCCGCCTTCCTCGTCATGGACATTGCCGGTGTAGACGTAGGCCAGCCCCTGGTCGAGGGCGATGCGGCGCGCCCGGACGAGGGTGGCGGGAGGCGTGGCGGGGGTATCGCTCATTTTCCAATCGGGGTGAAAGGCGGTGAGGTGGAGAGGAACCTCGCTGCCCAGTTCGCGCTGAATCCAGGCTGCCAGGGCCGCGATTTCGCCATCCGAATCGTTGTAGCCGGGGATGAGCAGGGTGGTGATTTCCAGCCAGCAGTCCGTGTGGTGGCGGATATGGAGGAGGGTGTCGAGAACCGGGTTCAGATGGGCGCTGCACAGGCGATGGTAGAAGCGGTCGTCGAAGGCCTTGAGATCCACATTGGCGGCATCCATGGCGGCGAAGAACTCGCGGCGGGGTTCGGCGTGGATGTAGCCGGCGGTGACGGCCACATTGAGCACCCCCGCTTCCCGGCAGGCGGCGGCAACATCTAGAGCGTACTCGGCAAAGATCACCGGGTCGTTGTAGGTGTAGGCGACGCTCGCTGCCCCATGGTGGCGGGCCGCCGCCGCAATGGCCTGGGGTAGCGCGGTTTCACCCAGACGGTCGGTCTGGCGGGTCTTGGAAATATCCCAGTTCTGGCAGAAGCGGCAGGCCAGATTGCAGCCCGCGGTGCCGAAGGACAGGATGGCCGATCCCGGGTGGAAGTGGTTGAGGGGCTTCTTTTCCACGGGGTCGATGCAGAAGCCGGACGAGCGGCCCCAGGTGGTCAGGACCATGGCGCCGCCTGACCTGCGTCGCACGAAGCATGCGCCGCGCTGCCCTTCGTGCAGGCGACAGTCCCGCGGGCACAGGTCGCACTGCACGCGGCCATCGTCCAGGACATGCCACCAGCGGGCCGGATGGGCGCTTTCCGGGAGCATCATCCCTCGCTCTCCTTCCACTTCTGCACGCGGTAGCGTTCCAGTTGCCAGTCGGCGCTCCACGCCGCCGCGCCCAGCCCGGCCTTGCTGCGCAGGCGGGCCAGGAATTCGGCGGGGTCGGGCAGTTGCTCCCACACCTGGGGAAGAAAAGTCGCCCGCTGGGTGCCGGCTGTGAGCACGACCCCATCGACCCCAGGTGCAAGGGCGGCGATCGCCTCGCGCTCGCTGCTCACCGCCAGGGGCTCCCGCGGCCCCAGGAGCGAGACCTCAATGCGCACGGCAGGCCATTCCCGGGCCGACAGCGGCGCAAAGCGCGGGTCCCGAAAAGCCGCCGCCAGGGCGTTTTCCCGCACATCGTCCGCCAGAGGCCGGTGGGCTTCGAGGCTGCCGATGCAGCCCCGCAGGGCGCCTTCGCAGGTCAGGGTGACGAAGCTCGCCCCGGGTTCCCGCAGGAATGGGCTGTCGGCCACTGGGGTCGCGGGGGTCCCGAGACGCGCAGCGATGGCGCCCCGCGCGAGGGCCAGGAGCAGGGGCCCGGAATCAGGAGAGTAGGGCATCATCCTAGAAACCTGGGTAGGACGAGCCCGTTGGTTCGTTCGGGCAGTTGTCTGGCGCGAAGGGACGACGCGGCAGGCTCATGCCTGCAAGGAGAAGCGACAAAGCCAGGCGCCCGCCCGGATGCACCAGCGGGCTCGTAGCGATGGACCCGACGGGTGAGCGTTGGGGAGGTGCGCGGAGGTTAAAGGCACAAAGCATTTCGGGGACTGACAAGCGGTCAACTGAGCTTTGTAGGATCATGCTCGCCCTGGAGGGCAAAGGCGGCGTAGCCCACCACATGGTCACGGTCGCCGGCGGTATCCCCGGAATTGCGGCAGTCCAGGAGCGAGATGCCTAGGCCGTGGCGCCTGGCGGCGAGCAGCAGCCCGTTCAGGGCATGGGCACCGCAGGCTTCCTGCGGCCCGAGGTCGGCATGGCCGGCGACGATGCGCCGACAACTCGCGCTGTCGATCTCCCGTGCTTCCCGGTAGGGGTGATAGTGTGACAGGTCGGAACTCACGACGATGAGGGTCTCCGGCCCTCCCCAAAGGGCCTCCAGCACCTCCGCCACCGCCTGCGGTGCCGCGGACCCCACGGCGAAGGGCGCCAGGCGGAAGTCGGCCAAGACCGCTTGCAGGAAGGGCAACTGGACTTCCAGGGAGTGTTCGGCCCGGTGGGCGGCGTCGCTGAAAACGACCTGAGGCAGGTCGGCCACCGCGGCCAAGGCTTCAAGGTCGACGCACACTTCCCCCAGGGGCGTGGCGAACGCCGAGGTAGACGGCGCCGCCAATCCGGCAAGCGCGACGCGATGGCACGGTCCCAGGAGGACGACCCGCCGAATGTGCTGCGCCCGGGAGCGGAGCAGGCGGTAGGCCGACGCCGCCACAGCGCCGGAATAGACGTAGCCCGCGTGGGGGACGACGAGTGCCTTGGGCAAGGGAGCAGTCTCCGGTTCCCGACCAAGAAAGCGGTCCACCTCGTCCCGCAGGCGGCGCGGCTCGGCGGGGTAGAAAGCACCAGCGACGGCAGGGGGCCGAATCGTACCTGGGACCATGGTCCACTCCGGTGATGGGATGCGGATTTGCCGCATAAAGCGGCCTCTCCCAGTAAAATTAAGCCATGGCCCGTCATTTCGCAATCGTCCCCGCTGCCGGCAGCGGTTCCCGCTTCGGCGCCCAGACGCCCAAGCAATACCTGCCCCTGCTTGGTCTTCCCCTCATCCATCACAGTCTGGCGGCCCTCTGCGCCAGTCCCTCCATCGACCGTGTCTGGGTCGTCCTGGCTCCCGAAGACGACGGCTGGGGCCGCCGTGACTGGTCTGCCTTGGGGCCCAAGCTGGAAACCCTGCGGGCCGGCGGCGTGACGCGGGCAGAGAGTGTCGCCAACGGCCTCCGGGCGGCCGCCATGGTCGCTGCCGACGACGACTGGATCCTGGTCCACGACGCCGCTCGCCCCTGCCTGCGGACGGAGGACGTGGCGCGGCTGGTGTCCGTCCTGGCCGACGATCCCGTCGGCGGCCTGCTTGCGGTGCCCGTTGCCGATACCCTCAAACGGGCCGACGGCCAGGGGAGGGTAGCGGCCACCGAGCCCCGGGAGGGCCTGTGGCAGGCACAGACGCCCCAGATGTTCCGCTACGGTCTGCTGCGGCGGGCCCTGGCGGCGACCGCTTCGGTGACCGACGAGGCAGGGGCCGTCGAAGCCCTGGGCGAGCGGCCCCGTTTGGTCGCCAGCGAGGGCAGCAATCTCAAGGTGACCTACCCGGCCGATCTCGCCGTCGCCGAGGCCATTCTCAGGGGGCGGCGATGAATTTCCGTATCGGGCAGGGTTACGACGTGCATCGCCTGGTGCCAGGGCGCAAGCTGATTCTGGGTGGAGTCGAAATTCCCCACGCCAAGGGGCTGCTCGGCCATTCCGACGCCGATGCGCTGCTCCATGCGCTGACCGACGCGCTCCTCGGCGCTGCTGGCCTGGGGGACATCGGCCGCCATTTTCCGGATACCGACCCCCGCTTTCACGGGGCCGACAGCCGGGAATTGCTGCGCGAGGCACGTCGCAGGGTGCTGGCTGCCGGATGGCGGCCGGTCAACGCAGACGCCACGGTCATCGCCCAGGAGCCGCGCCTGGCCGCCCACATCCCGGCCATGGTCGCCTTCATCGCCGCCGACCTCGAACTGCCACCGGAGGCCGTCAACGTCAAGGGCAAGACCAACGAGACTCTCGGTTACCTGGGCCGCGGCGAAGCCATTGAGGCCCAGGCGGTGGTCTTGGTGGAGCATGTCCGGTGAAGGCCCTCGCGGGCAGCGTTGCTTTTTCGCGCTGTGGCCCGATTCCAAGCTACGGCGGGGACTTGCCACCGCATTGAGGGCGCTTCCCGGGGGGCGCCCAAACCGCCCCGACACCCTGCATCTCACCCTGGAGTTTCTGGGTGAGCTTTCCCCAGCTGAAATGGAAGCGGCAAGGCAGGCCGCCGCTGCAGTGAATGCACAGGCCTTTTCCTGGACTCTCGACCGTCTTGGCTACTGGCGGCACAACCGCATTCTTTGGGCCGGCGGCACGACACCGCCCGAGCTCGATCATCTGGTCATGGCGCTGCGGCGCGAACTGGGCACGGTGGGCATCGCGGGTCCCAATGCCGACCGCCGCTTCTTTCCCCATATGACCCTGGCCCGCAAGTTTCCCCCTCCCACGGCGCTCCCTGTCCTGAGGCCACTGTCCTGGATATGCGGGGACTTCGTTCTGGCACGCTCCAGCCTTCTTCCCGGGGGGCCGTCCTACGACCTCATCGGCCGCTGGCCTCTGCGAACGCCAGACTGAGCCTTGCCCGCAGCCCCCCGCCCTCCCGGGGTAAGAGATCGAGCCGCCCGCCGTGCATGCGGGCGGTACGGTCCACGATGGCCAACCCCAAACCGGTGCCGGTGACGTTGCTGCGGGCGGTATCGCGGCGGGTGAAGGGGCGCTTGAGCCCTTCAGCCTCCTCCGGCGGTATGCCGACACCTCGGTCGCAGACTTCGATGAAGAGTGTGCCGCCTTCACGTCCTGCGCTGACCTCCACCGGCGAGGCCCCGTACTTGAAGGCGTTGTCTATAAGATTGGTGACCGCCCGGCCCAAGGCTCGCTGGCGCCCCACGCAAGGTGGCAGGGGGTCGATGCGGCAAGCGACCTCGCGCCCCAGGGCGCGCTGCCGCCCGACCACGTCTTCGAGTAGGGCGTCGATACGGACCGGGGCGGGGACTTCGCCCCCATCGCCACGGGCATAGTCCATGAACTGGGCGATGACCGCCTCCATCTGATCGATATCCGCCGCTACCGCGTCCCGCGCGCTTTCCGAGGCAATGCTCAGTTCCGCCTCCAGGCGCAGGCGGGTGAGGGGCGTGCGCAGGTCGTGGGAAATTCCGGCCAGCACCTCGGCCCGGTCTCGATCGTGCCGAGCGAGGTCGGCGGCCATGAGGTTGAAGGCCGCCGCCAAGTTGCGCAGCTCGTCCGCTCCGGTCTCCGGCAGAGTCGCGGGAGTCTGGCCCCGCCCGACCGATGCGGCGGCCACGCCCAGCGCCTTGAGCGGACGGGTGATGCGCGAAGCGATGAACCAGGCGACGGCGAGGGCGAGTCCCAGGGCGAGGAGCCCCCAGGCCAGCCAGTGCCAGCCGAAGGTGCGCAGGGCGCGCTCCTGGGGCAGGATAAGCCAGTACTCGTCTTCGTCCTGGTCGTCTAGGCGGAAACTGACCCAGAACCCGGCAACTTCATTGACCGCCAAGGACAGTCGGGTGTGATCCCCCAGCAGGGCTCGCGTGCGGGTTCGCACCAGATCGATGTAACGATCGTCAGGCAGGGGTTCGAGGACATCGTCCGGTTCGACGGGTAGTAGCCGGATGCCCTCCCGCGTCATCAGTTCGACGAAGAGATCGGGGCGTCGCTCGGGGGCCGAAGCGAGCAGGGCGGCCCGGATGAGATTGACCGTACTGGCAGCCAGCTGGGCGGTCTCCCTTGCACGGGGCTCGGCTTCCGCCCTTTCGAAAAGCGTCAGCCAGGCGGCGGTGGTCAGTAGGACCAGAGTAGCAATGAGAAAGAAGGTACGCGCCAGCAGCGAACGCGGGAGTTTCATCGCCACGGCCGCGCTCGGTTCATTCGCGGCTCTTGCCATCCGGCACAAAGACGTAACCAAAGCCCCACACCGTCTGGAGATAGCGCGGTTGCGCCGGATCCACCTCGACCAGCTTGCGCAGGCGGGAAATCTGCACGTCGATAGCACGGTCGAAGGGCCCCTGTTCACGGCCCCGCGCCAGGGTCATTAATTTGTCCCGGGACAGGGGTTCGCGCGGGTGCTGCAGCAGAACCTTGAGAACGGCGAATTCCCCGGTGGTAAGGGCGATGATTTCGTCCCCGCGCTTGAGCGTTCGTGCCGCCATATCGACCTCGACCTGGCCGAAGGAAATCGACTCCACCTCGGCCTCCGGCGCCCCTGGGGGAGTACTGCCGCGCCGGCGCAGCACGGCATGGATGCGGGCCAGCAATTCCCGTGGGTTGAAAGGCTTGGGCAGATAATCATCGGCCCCCATTTCCAGGCCGACGATGCGGTCAATGTCCTCGCCTTTGGCGGTGAGCATGATGATGGCGGTCGTGTCGCCTGTTCCCCGCAGGCGGCGGCAGATGGTCAGACCGTCTTCGCCCGGGAGCATGAGATCCAGGACGATGAGGTCGAAATGCTCCCGGGTGCGAGCCCGGTCCATCTGGGGCGCGTCGGCGACGGCGCGAACTTCAAAACCCTGCTCGCCCAGGTAGCGCGACAGGAGATCCCGGAGACGGATGTCGTCGTCGACGACGAGAATGCGGTGTTGGCGTTCGGTCATGGCAGCAAGGATAATGGCGGCGTTGAAAAGGCAGCAGCGGTGATGGGCTTGAATGGTAACAAGCTTTTTGCCGCTTCCGCTGTGGCAACAGGTGCTTACACCTTGCGCGCCGCCGCAGAACCCCTCATTGGCGTTTCGGGGCGAAAATGCCCCATCGGCCCAATCCGGCCCGCTTCGGAGTCGAGGATGAAAAACAAGTTCGCGTTCGCCTGTACCACACTGGTGGTAAGTCTTACGGCTGCAGGTCAGGCTTGCGCCGATGTTCCGGACGATACGCGCGGACTTCGCCTGGAAATACACGTCCTTGCGCTGCGAGAGCGGAGTGCTTCCGAGACGCCTGCGCAGATCCTCGAACTCGCCCGCCTGCCGCAGGAACAGCGACAGCAAATGCGCCAGCAGATGCGCGAGCAATGGCAACAGAATCCCCCGGACAACTGGGATGGCCGACACCAGCCTATGCCTGCGACCCCGATTTCCCAGGAGGAGCGCCATCGCTTGCGGGAGGAAATGCGCGGCCAGCAAGAGCCGCGCGGCGAAGGACGCGGCCGACGGGGCGGCTGGCACTGAGCGACAACCGCGCAGCCGCTTTGAAGGCATGCCGTTCAGCGACCCGGCCTCGTCATAGCGAATTCATCTCACGACAACGGGATTGCCCCCTCTTCTTCGTTGTGGCACCGTAGCAGCTTTCTGACTCCACGGGGGAAAACCATGTCCACGCTGCGTTTCCTGGCGGTCGCTGCCGCTGTCGCTCTTGCCGCACCTGCCGTTTCGGCCGATACCCTGGGTCGGATCAAGGCCAGGAAGAGCATTTCTCTGGGCTATCGCACCGCGTCTGTGCCATTCTCCTACGTGGGTGACGATGGCAAGCCCACCGGATACTCGATCGAGCTGTGTTCGAAGGTGGTCAATGCCATCCAGAGCCAATTGAAGCTGCCCCGCCTGGACATCAAGTGGGTGGCGGTGGAGCCCGCCAACCGGGTAGCTCGGCTGCGCAAAGGCGAAATCGACCTCGAGTGCGGTTCTACTACCGCCAATCTCAGTCGGCGGCGGGACGTCGACTTCAGCCTGCTCACCTTCGCAGACGGCGGCAGTTACATTACGGCCAAGGGTTCTGGTATTTTTGCCCTTGCCGACCTCAAGGGCCGGCGCACCGGTGTGGCCACTGGAACGACCACGGAGGCCACGCTGCGACGGGCCATGGAGAAGGGTCGCTTCGCCACCGAGCTGGTTGCAGTCAAGGACCACGGCGATGGTTTGCGTCTCCTCAATGAAGGCAAGATCGACGCCTACGCCTCGGACCGTGGCCTGCTCGCAGGGCTTATCCTGGCAGCAGGCAAGCAGGAGGCTTGGGAACTGGGCAGCGAGTTGTATTCCTACGAACCCTATGCCCTCATGATGCGCCGCAACGACGCCGATTTCCGCCTGGTGGTGGATACCGAACTGGCGCGTATCTACCGTACCGGCGAACTGTTCGCCACTTATGACCGCTGGTTCGGCGCCATCTCCAAACCCGGCCCCCTGCTCGACTCGATGGTTTTCCTGCTCGGGCTCCCGGAATAGGGCTCCTGTACAATGGCGGGCGATGAAAATCCTCGCCCTGGAAACCTCGACGGAAGCCGGTTCCTGCGCCCTATACCTGGATGGCACCGTCCTGGAACGGCACTGTCCCGCCGCTCGTCCCCACAGTGAAACCCTGCTGCCCCTGGTGAGGGAACTGCTGGGGGATGGCGAACTTGCTCTGGGCGATCTGGATGCCATCGCCTTCGGCCGGGGACCCGGAGCCTTCACCGGGCTGCGCGTGGCCTGTGGCGTGGCCCAGGGGCTGGCTGCCGGTGCCGGGCTTTCGCTGATAGGCATCGGCAGTCTGGACGCCCTGGCGTGGAACGCCGGGGGTGACGCGGTGCTTGCAGTGCTCGACGCGCGCATGGGCGAGATTTATTGCGCCGCTTTCCGCCGCAGTAGGAGTGAGCTGCGCCTGGCGGACGGGGTCCGCGTTCTGGCGCCCGGCGATCTGATTCTGCCCGAAGGCGCCTGGCAGGCCGCCGGCAATGCGCTGGCCGCCTACCCGGAACTTTACGCAAGGCTGCGATCCGCGGGTTTTTCCTGTCAGGCGGACGCCATGCCTTCGGCGGCTGCGGTGGCGCAGCTTGCCGCTGGGCGCTGGCTGCGGGAAGGTGGCCTGGACGCGGCCGATGCCACGCCCTTCTACGTGCGGGACAAGGTCGCCCGGACCACCGCGGAACGGTTGGCCAAAGGGGGACGGGCATGAGCGTGCCGGCCGCCTGGAGCCCCACGCTTGAACTGGAACCGCTTCGGGAAAACCAGATCGACGCAATCACGGACCTGGAGGGGGGGCTGCAGGCCTTTCCCTGGAGCCGGGGCAATTTTCTCGATTCCCACCAGGCTGGCCATAGCGTCTGGGTCGCGCGACTGGGCGACGTCCTCGTCGGATTTTCGGTGGTAATGAGTGTCATCGACGAAGCGCACCTGCTCAATCTTGGCGTGGCGGCCGGCCAGCAGCGTCAGGGTATAGGCTCCCGCCTGCTGCGTTGTGCCATGGAGACGGCCCGCAGCGGCGGCGCTCGGCGCTTCCTGCTCGAGGTTCGTCCCTCGAATGGGAGGGCCATCGACCTGTATCGCCATTTCGGATTTTCCCGCGTGGGTCTGCGGCGGGGGTATTACCCGGCCCCGGACGGACGTGAAGACGCCATCGTCATGGCGAGGGAATTGTGACCGATCGCCGCACGCTGCTTGCCGAGATGGGTATCGCTCCGCTCTGGCGTTTGCGCAGCACCGAAGCGGCCGAGGGTGCCCCCGCAGCACACGGCGGGGAACACGTGACGGAAGAAGCCGCGCCAGCGCCCATGACCGCGGCGGGGGCTTGGGACGAACTGGCCCGCCAGGTCGCCGACTGCCAAGCCTGTGTCTTGTGTCGCCAGCGCAAACAGGCCGTCCTCGGCGTCGGCGACCGGGAGGCGGACTGGCTGTTCATCGGTGAAGGCCCGGGAGCCGAGGAAGACGCCCAGGGCGAACCCTTTGTCGGCCAGGCGGGCAAACTACTCGACGCCATGCTGGCCAGCATTGAGCTGCGGCGGGGCGAGGGGGTCTATATCGCCAACGCGGTCAAATGCCGGCCGCCGGGTAACCGTACGCCAGAAGCCGAGGAGATGGGTGCCTGCCGACACTTCTTGGAACGGCAGATCGAACTCCTGCGTCCCCGCATCATCGTTCTCCTGGGAAGGTCCGCGGCAAGCACCCTCCTGGGCGCCGACCGCGCCCTGGCGTCCCTGCGCGGGCGCAGTCACGATTACCGGGGGATTCCCGTCGTCGTCACGTATCACCCAGCCTATCTGCTGCGCAATTTGCCGGAAAAGGCCAAGGCCTGGGAAGATTTGCTTTTTGCCCGCCGCGTGGCGCGGGAATCCGCCGCCGAGGGCCAACTCCCTCTTTGAACCGCGCCTTCAGTGGCCGCGAGTGTCGTCCAGATGGGCTACGTCGTCGTAGCGCCGCTGGTTGGCTTCGTGCAAGCGTTTGACGAGGTGCATGGCTGCCGAAACGAAAGCACCGAAAAGCGTCAGAACCACGTAGATGGAGAGATTCGCCCGGATCATGGCGTAATACAGGCCGGTCATCATCAGGATCGAGAGGTTCTCGTTGAAGTTCTGCACGGCGATGGAATGGCCCGCCCCCATCAGAATGTGGCCTCGGTGCTGCAAGAGCGCATTCATCGGCACGACGAAGAATCCGGACAGGCCCCCGATGAGGATGAGCAGCGGAATGGCCAGTTCGATGTCGCGGACGAAATTCATGACCAGGACGATGAGGCCCATGGCGATGCCGAGGGGGATGACCTTCACGGAGCGGCGCAGGGTGATGAACCGCGCCGCACAGGCCGCGCCCACTGCGACGCCCACGGCCACAACCCCCTGGAGCATTGAGGATTTGGACAGATCGAGCTGCAGGGAGACCTCGGCCCATTTGATGACAATGAACTGAAGTGTCGCTCCGGCGCCCCAGAATAGCGTGGTGACCGCCAGAGACACCTGGCCTAGCTTGTCCCGCCAGAGCAGCAAGAAGCAATGGTTGAATTCGTGGATCAGATACCAGGGATTACGCTTCAGGGGCTTGTGGTCCACCGAAGTCTCGGGCACATAGAGGTTGAAGAGGGCGGCGAGGACGTAGAGCACGCCGATGATGGTGATGGCCATCTCCCCTGCCGTGTCGATACCGGTACTTACGATGGGAACGTCGAGGGCAAGAAGGGTGCTGGCGATCTCCGGCTTGATGAGGGTTCCGCCGATGACCACCCCGAGAATGATGGCACCGACGGTGAGTCCTTCGATCCAACCGTTGGCGACCACCAACTGGCGCGCGGGCAGATACTCGGTCAGGATGCCGTACTTGGCCGGCGAATAGGCCGCTGCCCCCAGGCCGACCACAGCGTAGGCGGCGAGGGGGTGAACCGCGAAGAACATCATGCCGCAGCCGACGATCTTCACCGTGTTGCTGACGAACATGACCCGCCACTTGGGCATCGAGTCGGCAAAGGCGCCGACGAAGGCGGCGAGGACCACGTAGGACAGGGTAAAGAAGGTTTTGAGAAGCGGTTCGTATTCGGCCGGGGCGTGCATGTCCCGCAGGGCCGAGATGGCGACGATGAGCAGGGCGTTGTCGGCCAGGGCGGAAAAAAACTGCGCGGCCATGATGATGTAGAAGCCGAAGGGCACGGAAGCGGTCTCGGTCTTGGTTTTCGTTGTCGGCGAGGGTTATATCATGGTTTCGCCGCAGGGTTGGTTTCAGCCCTTTTCCGGCCTCAGGCGCTCGTCATGGCCTCTCAGGCGGCGCAGCGTTTGCAGGGCCGCCTGAAAGTCATAACCGGCGATCTGCCGGTCCAGAACTTCGCTGTCGCTTCCCAGGGCGGCGCGTAGATTGGCCGCGCTCTCGCGGAAGAGCGTGGCCGAGCGGATGTCGTCCTGGGCCAGCAGGGTTTCCAGGGCATCCAGGGTGCGGCTAGCGCCGGCCCAGTCCGTAGGTTGATCCACTGGTGTCTGGTCGAAGGGCAGGGCCGTGATAGCGCTGACCAGCCGGCCGAGTTCCATTCCCATCGCCAGGCGGGCGGGTTCCACGGCGTCGTGTCCGTCGGCCAGCGCTTTTTCGAGGGCGGCGGCCAGTTCCATCAGGCGGGGTGCCCCGACTGCTCCGGCGGCGCCCTTGAGGGAGTGGGCCTGCCTCCGGGCATCGGCACTGCGACCCTCGACGAGCAATTGGCGAATCGATTCGGCGTCGCCCGCGTGCTCGGAGGCAAACATCTCCACCACCCGCACGTAGGTGCGCACCTTGCCCCTCAGGCGGCGCAGTCCGATGTCGGCTCCCAGGCCGGGAATGGCGCGCAATTTCTCCAGCATCCCTGTTGGATCGGGCTCAACCGGACTCACCGGTGGGGCAGGAAGTGGGGAAACGGGGTGTGTGGCAGGCAACCAGCGGGACAGAGTCGCGTAGAGGAGGGCCGGGTCCACCGGTTTGGGGATATGGTCGTTCATGCCGGCCGCAATGCAGAGCTGGCGGTCGGCCTCGAAGGCGTTGGCGGTAAGGGCGACGATGGGAACTTCGCCGTAGCCCGGCAGATTGCGAATGGCCCGGGTCGCTTCCAGACCCGACAATTTCGGCATCTGGACGTCCATGAGGATGATGCGATAGTCCTTCTTGCCAGCCATGCTCAGCGCGGCCTCACCGTCTTCGGCCAGATCGGTCTGGAATCCAAGGCCGGCGAGGAGTTCGAACATGACTTCGCGGCTGACCGGGGTATCCTCGGCCAGCAAGAGCGGGCATCCCGCTGCGCGGGACGCCAGTTCCCGTTCGATCTGGTCGGTGTTCGCCAGAGGCGGGGGGGGCTCCTCGCCATGCCCGTGGGGCGCGCGGGGAAAGGCCGCTTCGAACCAGAAGAGGCTTCCCTGTCCGGGCACGCTGTCGCAGCCCACACTGCCCCCCATCAACTGGGCCAACAGGCGGCAGATCGCGAGCCCCAGGCCCGTTCCCCCGTAGCGGCGGGTGGTGGACGAATCGGCCTGCTCGAATTCGTTGAACAGGCGCTCCCGGGCCTCGGGATCAATACCGACGCCCGTATCCTCAACCTCCAGGCGCAGGCGGACGACGGCAGAATCGGCATCCACGGCCCGTGCCCGCAGGATGATGGCACCCCTTTCGGTGAATTTGATCGCATTGGCGGCGTAATTGATGACGATCTGTCCGATGCGGGTCGGGTCGCCCCGCAGGAGCACGGCGGCGGCGGGTTCCACTACCTTGGTCAGCACGAGGCCCTTCTGGGCGCTACGCTCGGTCAGCATGGAGATGGCGTTGTCGAAAATGCTGACGGCGGAGAAATCGCCGACGTCTAGGTCCACCTTGCCGGCTTCGATCTTGGAGATGTCAAGGACGTCGTTGATGATGGACAGCAGATGCTGGGCCGAATCACCGATCTTCTTCAACTGGTCGACCTGCTTGGGGCTCTGGATCTGACGCAGGAGGAGATGGGTAAGGCCAATGATGGCGTTCATCGGAGTGCGAATCTCGTGGCTCATATTGGCCAGGAAGGCGGTCTTGGCCCGGCTGGCGGCCTTGGCGGCATCGCTCGTCCTGGCCAGGGCGATCTCGGCGCGGCGGCGCATCACGATGCGCCACAGGTCGTTGGCCACTGCGCCCAGCTCGCTGCATTCCGCGTCGCTGTAGGCGTGGTCACGGCCCGAAACCCCGAACACCGCGCGAACGCGCTCGGACTCCACCACGGGGGCCGCGATCTGGCTGCCGCGGAGGGCGGCAGAAGCTTCCCCGATGCCCGGGACATCGCCAGCCAGCGGCTTGCGCGCCTCGCAGCAGCGCCGAGCCAGGGTCTGCAGCGCACCGCAGTCGGGACAACTCATCCAGTCGGCGCAATGGAAGCGCCGGTCGCGGTCATAACCTTCGACACCGAGAATCGTGCCTTCCTCGTCGTAGCTCACTAGCCAGGCCAGGCGGCTGCCGAAGAGGCGGGCCGCCTCGGCCAGGCAGAGCCCGACCAGGGTCTGCTCATCGAGTCCCTCGGCTTGCCGCGAGATGCCGTAGAGCGCCTGGTGCCGGTGGTCGCTGGCCTGCAGCCGCAGATTTGCCGCCTCCAGCTCGCCTGTACGTTGGCGCACCAAATCCTCCAGGTGCTGCCGGTGCTGCTCGAGTTCCAGGCTGGTTTCCTTGCTTTCGGTGATGTCGATGCAGTGCCCAATAAAACCCAGGAATTCACCCCGCCGGTCGTAACGGGGCCTGCCCTCGTCCATGATCCAGCGATAATCGCCGTCGTGGCGAAGGAGGCGGAAGACCAGACCGAAGGCTTCCCTTGTGGCGATGGCTTGGCGATAGGTCTCCTCGCAGGCTTGGCGGTCGTCCGGATGGATTCCGGCAATCCAGCCGTCGCCAGCTTCGTCCTCCAGGGTCCGTCCCCGGAAATCCAGCCACGGCCGGTTGAAGTAATTGCCGCGCCCCTCGCTGTCCGCGGTCCAGATGAGCGCCGAGCCCGAATCGGCGAGGAGACGGTACTGGAACTGGATTTCCTCCAGAGGGGTGAGATCCACCTCGATGAAGTAGACCTCCGGGGCCCCTTCGCTCCCCCTTTGCAGAACCGGGCTGGAAAAGACGGTGACCGGTGCGCCGTCCCTGCGCACCAGAGGATATTCCCCGGCCTCTAGGGGGGGGCCGCCCGCGACCCAGGCGCGGAAAGCCCCCGCCAGCGCATCGCGACGCTCGGGCGGCCAGAGGAAGTCACCGAAACCGAGGGCTCCCGCCGCGGTGGCCGAGTAGCCATAGAGCCTTTCACAGGCTTGATTCCAGAGCACCACGCGACCCATCGCATCGTAGCCCCGCACCGCAATCCCGGCGATACCCTCGAACAGGGCGCGGAAACGCTTCTCGCTGGCCCGCAGGGCAGCCTCGGCATCACGGCGATCGGTGACGTCAGTCCACAGGGCGGAGAGAAAGGTCTGCCCCCCCACGCCGACCACCCGGTAGCTACTGCGCACGTGCCGGATCGAGCCGTCCCAGTGCAGGTGGTCCAGGTCGAAATCCATGCCGCCGGCGGCGAGAATGTCCTTCACCCGGGCCTGAACCTCACCCCTGGAGAGCCCGGCGATCACGTTCCACAGGTGCAGGCGGGAAAACTCCTCACGGCTGTAGCCCAGGCTACGGCTAGCGGCATCGTTGAATTCGACGAAACCGAGGCTGACCGTATCGATGAGCACGATGCCGTCTCGGGCCTGACTGACGATGGCGCGGAACACCTGTTCCCGGGCGACCAGAGCCGCCTCGGCGGCCTTGCGCTCGCTGATGTCGGCCAGGGTACCCACGGTGCGGGCCAGGCGGCCGTCCTTGTCGCGGGCGGCAACCCGGGCGCGGTAGCGGATCCAGAAGTGGCTGCCGTCGAGCCGGCACAGGCGGCATTCGGCGTCGAAAATGCGGTCCTCGCGGTAGCAGCGCCGGGCCGTATCCAGGAAGGCCACCCGGTCGGCCCCATGGATGATGGCGTGCAACTCCCGGGCGGATACGGGCAATTGCGCATGGTCGCAACCCAGCAGCACTGCCATGGTCGGGCTCCAGGTGAAGCGGTCGGCAGCGAAGTCGTATTCCCAGACGGCGATTCCCGTGCTCTCGAGCACCAGGGCAAGGCGGTCCTCGAAGTCGTGTTTGACCGATTCCAGCACCTCGTGCTGTTCCCAGGCTTCCTCGATGATTTCCATGCCCAGGCGCTCGAGCAGCCGGTGCTGGCTGACCATGCCCACCACGCGGCCCGCCCCGTCAACCACCGCCATGTGGCGAAACTTGCCGGCGTCCATGGCTTCCAGGGCGTTGATCACCGTGGCGCCGGGCCCGACGGCATGGACCGGAGTCGTCATGGCCTCGGCCACAGGCATGTGGTCCAGATCGCGACCCGCCGTCAAGAGGCGCGGCATGTCGCGCTCGGTCAGGATGCCCGTGGGGGCGCCGTTCTCGCTGACCAGAACGTAATCCCACTCTTCCCGCAACATTAGGGCGAGTGCTTGCGATACCGGCGCCTGGGGGAGGAGGACCGGCATGTTGCGGTCCATCAGGGCGCCCAGGTCGGCGCTGTGGCGGAAGACCTCGTGGCCCAGGTGAGTGCGGAAGTCGGTTTCGGTAGCGATGCCGATGGTTTCACCCAGGACGTCGGTCGCGACCAGATGGCGGACCTGATGGCGACGCATGGTCTCGTAGGCCTTGCGAAAGTCCAGCGAAGCGGCCACGGCGACCACCGGGGTGCTCATCACGCTGGCAACGGCGAGATCGGCCTGGGTGTGGTCGGCCAGGAGACGCAACAGGTCGCGCTCGGTCAGGATGCCCACCGGGCGGCGGTTGGTCTGGATCACCAGGCTGGATATACGCGCCCGGCTCATGGCGAGGGCAGCCTCGCCCAGGGTGCAGTCCGCCGCGACCCCGATGGCGCCCGGGGTCATGATGTCGGCGAGGGTCAGATCAGCCAGGTGGCGGACCGTCATCCTGATAACGCTCCGCAATACCGCAGAATTGCTCGAAAGCCGCTTCGAAGGCAGTCGCCACGGCGGGATCGAAATGACTTCCGCTGCCGTTCACGATGATCTGACGAGCCTCCTCGTAGGGCATGGGCGGTTTGTAGACCCGCCGGCTGATGAGAGCGTCGAACACATCCGCCAGGGCCATCAGGCGGGCGGAGAGAGGAATCGCGGCCCCGCGCAGGCCCTCGGGATAACCGCTGCCGTCCCACTTTTCGTGATGGTAGTGGGCAATCTCCTTGGCCACGGCGAGAAACTCGACTGGCTCCTCTGCGTCCCGCTCGGCCTGGGCGATGGCTTCGGAGCCCAAGGCGGCGTGGGTCTTCATGATCGCCCATTCCTGGGGCGTCAGCTTGCCGGGCTTCAACAGGATGTGGTCGGGGATGCCCACCTTACCGATATCGTGCAGGGGCGCCGAGCGTGCCAGGGTCTCGATGGCCCGATCACTCAAGGCTTCAGCGTGGCACCCGCCGGCGCGCAGTTCCCGGGCCAGGCAGCGTACGTATTCCTGGGTGCGGCGCAGGTGATTGCCGGTTTCGGGATCCCGGGTTTCCGCCAAACGGGCGAGGGCATGGATGCTGACCTCCTGGATGAGCTGGTTTTCGCTCATGCGGCGGCTCACTTCGGCTTCCAGGTAGGTGTTCTGGTCGCGCAGCCAGTCGCGGGCCAGTTTGAGTTCGAGTTGGGTACGCACCCGGGCGAGGACGATGGCGGGTCGCAGGGGCTTGGTGATGTAATCCACCGCCCCACCGTCGAGGCCGCGTTCTTCCGCTTCCGTGCTGTCCATGGCGGTCACGAAGACCACCGGAATGTCCCGTGTGCGCGGATTGGCGCGCAGGCGGCCCAGAACTTCATAGCCGTCCATCTCCGGCATCATCACGTCGAGCAGGATGAGGTCGGGAATCGGATCGCCCGCCGCGATCTGCAAGGCCCGCCGCCCGGAGTTGGCGGCACGGACCCGATAAGTCGGCTGCAGGAGTTCCCCGAGCACCGTCAGGTTTTCCGGCGTGTCGTCAACGATCAGGATGGTGGCCTGGCGCGTTTCCATGGGAGTCCCCGGTTGCACGGGGTACGGGGAATTGATCTAGGCCGGCATTATGGCGCCCCGCGGCGGCCTTTGTCACCCTTGCCACGGCGGTTTCCCGGCCGGCGCAAACGTGTTTGAATAGCAGCTTTTGGTCTTCGGGGGGCAGGATGGGCGACCGGCGCTTGCAGGTGTTTCACGCCCTGGCGCAGCACCGCAGCTTCTTACGTGCCGCGGAAGCCCTGTTCATGAGCCAGTCGGCGGTTCATTTCCAGATTCGGCAACTGGAAGCGGAATTGAACACACGCCTTCTGGAGCGGGGCAAGGGTGTCCTCGACCTGACGCCCTCCGGCCGAATCGCTTTCGGCTACGCCGAACGCATCCTCGCCCTGAGTCGCGAGATGGAGACCCGCCTGACGGAAATGACCGATGACATGCGCGGCGCGCTGCGGGTGGGCGCTTCCTCGGGCATCGGTGACCAGCTTCTGCCGGCCTTGCTGGCCGAGTTCAGCGGACTCTACCCCCAAGTGACGGTGCAGTTGCACATTGCCAATTCCACGTCCGTAGCCGAGGGCGTCGCTGCGGGAGACTGGGATTTGGGCCTCGTCGCCCTGCCGGGGCCGTTGCCTGGCCTGGATTGCGAATCCTGCGGCCAGACGGAATTGCGCGTCGTTTGCACCCCAGATCATCCCCTGGCCCGCAGCCGAACGGTCACCGGCCGCGCCCTCAAGGATTACGAAGCCGTGGTGCGGGAGCCGGGTTCCGGCAGCCGCCAGGCCGCGGAAGCCTTCCTGGCGGCTGCCGGCACTGGGTCCGACGCCATCAAGGTCGTCCTGCAGGCGAGCAGTACCGAAGCCCTGAAGGCCGCGGCGGCAACCGGCTTGGGCTACGCCATCGTCTTCGCCCATGCGGTCGAGCGGGAGGTAAGGGAGGGCAGCCTCGCTTCCATTCCCCTCAAACCTCGACTGACGCAGCATGTCTGTCTGGTCTACCGGCAAGGGCATTACCGTTCCCGCGTGGTCGCCACCTGCGGCGAATTCCTGCGCCGACGATTGCAGGAGACCCTGGTATGAACCTGGAAACCTCGGTTGGCCGCTTGTCGATGCCCGGAATGCCATCTGCCCTTGAACTCTGCGTCCCACAGAAACGCTCCCCTTTCGCATGGGTTCGCAACGAGCCCGCTAGCGCATCCGGGCGGGCGCCTGGCATTGTCGCGCCTCCTCGCAGGCATCAGCCTGCCGCGTCGTCGCTTCGCGCCGAGTACCCACCCGAACGCACCAGCGGGCTCGTACAACCGAGGTTTCCAGATTGAATCTGGCCCGCCCGATCCGCGCCGTCATCGACGGGGAAGCCCTGGCGGCCAACTACCGATTGGCACGGCGGCTGGCCGCCGGGGCCGGGACCTGGGCCGTGCTCAAGGCCGACGCCTATGGCCACGGCCTGTGGCGGGCGCTGGACGCCCTGGGCGACGCGGCAGACGGTTACGCCGTCCTGGAGGCCGAGACCGGCGCAGCCCTGCGCGAGGCCGGGGTCCGGCGGCCCATCCTGCTGCTGGAGGGCGTCTTTTCCGCCCGCGATGCCCGCCTGGCCAAGGAACTCGAACTCAGCTGCGTCGTGCATTGCCGCGACCAGTTCGCACTACTGCACGGCGGGGGGGCACTGCCGCCACTCTACGTGAAGATCAATACGGGCATGAATCGCCTGGGGTTTTCGGCCGCGGAAATCCCCTGGCTGCGGGAGCGGCTGTCCGAGCTTGACCCTGGCCGAACCACTTTGATGACCCATTTTGCCTCGGCCGATGGCCCAGAAGGCGTCGCCCCCCAGATGGCCCGCCTGAAGGCGCTGCTGCCCGAGTGGCGAGGAGCGGTCAGTCTGGCCAATTCTGCCGCACTCCTGCGCTACCCCGAAACCCGCGTGGGCTGGGTGCGTCCGGGAATCATGCTCTACGGATCCAGTCCCTTCGCCGAGGTCAGCGCGGCGAGCCTCGGCCTGCGGCCGGTGATGAGCCTCTGCTCGCAGATCATCGCCGTGCAGGATGTCGCCGCCGGTGAGGCGGTGGGTTACGGCGGCAGCTTCGTCGCCCCCCAGCGCCTGCGGGTGGGCATCGTGGCCTGCGGTTACGCCGACGGCTATCCCCGCCACGCCGGCACGGGGACGCCCATTGCGGTGCATGGTGGGCTGACCCGAACCCTGGGACGAGTATCCATGGACATGCTGGCCTGCGATCTTTCGGCCCTGCCCCAGGCCGGCTCTGGGTCGCCGGTGACCCTGTGGGGGCGTGGCCCCGGCGGAGAAGTTCCCGCCGACGACGTGGCCGCCGCGGCTGGAACCATCGCCTACGAGTTGTACTGCGCTTTGGCGGCCAGGGTGCCGGTGGACATGCTGCGTGGCCGATAAACGCCAGCCCCTGCGCCGCTACCTAGAACGACGCCTGGGCGGGGCCGGTTGGCTGCGCACCCAGACCTTCCTGGTCCTTGCCGCAAGCTTTCTGGTGGGCGGACTGGCGAGCCATCTGCTCCTGCGCCTGGGCGTGAGCGATCTGCGCCTGCGGCTGCCCCTGGTCGTCGTCGTCTCCTACGGGGCCTTTCTGGGTCTGGTGGGCGTATGGTTGCGAGCCACAGGCCTCGATGTCCTGAAAGTGAGGCTGGACCCGCAGCACGTCGAGCCCCCCACCGAAGGCAAGGATTCCAGTGCGGCGTCCCGCTTGGCCGACCGGGTGGAGACGGTGGGCGATGGCGTTTCCGGCATCGCCGATCTGGCCTCGGTGGACGCCGAGGGCTGCCTGCCGGCGATAGGCATTGCCGTAGCCGCCGCGGTCATCGGCCTGGTCGCCCTGGTGCTCTGGTGGATCATTGGGGGCTTCCTGGGGGCCGCCTCTGCGGCGCTCCTCGAAGCCGGCGTGGAAGCCGTGCTTGCCGTAGGCATGGCCCGGGCGGCGGGGGGCGGGGCAGCCTCCTGGGTCGAGGGAGCCCTGCGGGCCAGTTGGCTGTTCTGGCTTCTGCTCGTGGGGGCAGCCTTCGGTCTGGCCGTCCTGCTGCGCACCATCGATCCCGCGGCAGCGACCGTATTCCAGGCCGTGGCGGCTTTTCTTAGCGGATCTGGATAAACTTGCCCCGCATGATGAACCCTCCGATATCTGTCCCGGCCCGCTTCACCGCTCCCGATCCTGCAGCGCGGGAGAGGCGGGATTGCCGTCAAGCAGCCCCTTTGGCGCGCTGAACCCATGGCCAAGGCGAAGTCCCTTTACCTGTGCAACGAGTGCGGCGCCAGCAGCCCCAAGTGGCAGGGCCAGTGCCCCGGCTGCGGGGAGTGGAACACCCTGGTGGAATCGGTCGTCCAGGAATCTGCCAGCGGACGTTTCCAGCCCATCGCGCCGGGTTCCCGACTGCGCGTGCTGGCCTCCATCGAGGCGCGCGAGACCGAACGGCTGTCGACGGGCGTCGGCGAATTCGACCGGGCCCTGGGCGGAGGACTTGTGGCCGGGGGAGTGGTGCTCATCGGGGGTGACCCGGGGATCGGCAAGAGCACCCTTCTTTTGCAGGCCCTGGCGGCTCTTGCCGCCACCGAGGCGGTGCTCTACGTGAGTGGCGAGGAATCCGGCGAGCAAGTGGCCCTGAGGGCGCGCCGCCTCGGCCTGGAGACCGGCACGCTGCCCTTGCTGGCCGAAATCAACCTGGAGGCCATCCTTGCCGTCCTGAAGGCGGAAAAGCCCCGCGTGGCAGTCATCGACTCGATCCAGACCCTGTGGTCCGATGCCCTGTCCAGCGCCCCCGGGTCGGTGGCCCAGGTACGCGAGTGCGCCGCCCAGCTCACCCGGGCGGCCAAGCAATTGGGCGTCACGGTCATCCTGGTGGGCCACGTCACCAAGGAAGGCTCCCTGGCGGGGCCCCGGGTGCTGGAGCACATCGTCGATACGGTGCTTTACTTCGAGGGCGACCCCCATTCGAGCTTCCGTCTGGTGCGTTCCTGCAAGAACCGCTTCGGGGCGGTCAATGAGCTGGGGGTCTTCGCCATGACCGACAGGGGCCTCAAAGGGGTCAGCAATCCCTCGGCCCTGTTCCTCTCGCGCCACGGCCACGAAGTAGCGGGCTCCTGCGTCATGGTGACCCAGGAAGGCACCCGTCCGCTGCTGGTGGAAATCCAGGCCCTGGTGGACAGCGCCCACGGCAATCCCCGTCGCCTCACCGTCGGCCTGGAGCCCCAACGCCTGGCCATGTTGCTGGCCGTATTGCACCGCCACGCGGGGGTGGTCTGCTACGATCAGGACGTCTTCGTGAACGCTGTGGGGGGCGTGCGCATCAGCGAACCCGCGGCCGATCTCGCCGTGGTTCTTGCGATTGTATCTTCCCTTAAAAACCAACCGTTGCCGTCGAAACTTGTAGTGTTTGGTGAAGTTGGTCTGGCCGGGGAAATCCGACCCGCGCCGCGGGGCCAGGAGCGCCTCAAGGAGGCGGCCAAGCTGGGGTTCACCCGGGCCCTGGTGCCGGAAGCCAATCGTCCCCGGCAGACCATCGCGGGGCTGGAGGTGGTGGCGGTTTCCCGCGTCGAGGAGGCCGTTTCGCGCCTCGCCGAACTGGTGGAGTGATGTTCAACCTTTCCCGCTACTTCTCCACCCTCAGTTTCATCCTGATCGTCCTGGCAGCGGGGGCCCTGGGGCCGCTGTACCGCGATCTGTCGGAGCGCCAGATGAGCACCCTGGCGGCGGACCGCAACGGGGCTTTCGCCCGGGTGTTCCACAATGTCCTGTGGGACGCCTACGCCGACGAAGTCCGCCAATCCTACGGCCACGATCCCGCCGCCCTGAGAGCATCGCCGGCCGGGGAAGCGCTGCGCCCTCGCCTGGCAGCGCTCCTGAAGGATACCGGCGTGATCAGTCTGCGCGTCCATAACCGCCTAGGGGTCGCGGTTTTCGCCAGCGACGCCGCTCAAGTAGGGACTTCCGCCGCCCTTCCGGCGGGCTTTCAGGCCGCCCTGACGGGTAAGGAAAACAGCGCCCTGATGGCCGGCGCCGCGTCCGGGGAGAAGGGGAGGGACATCCTGACCACCTACGTCCCCTTCCGGGATGCCGATGGCGCGGTCGAGGCCGTGGTGGAAATCGCCCAGGACGTCAGCCCCTTCACTGCCGAGGTCGGAAGAACCCTGTGGTGGGTGACGGCAGGGGTAGTGGCGGTATTCGCCCTCCTGTACCTGCTCCAGTTCCTGGTGGTGCGCCGGGCGCAGCAGATCCTGCGCATCCAGGATGCCAAGCTGGAAACCGCTCGCGCGACTCTGGAAATCCAGGTGGAGCAGCGTACCGCCGACCTGCGGCGGGCCAATCAATTGCTGGAGGGCGAGGTGGCCGAGCGGCGCCAGGCCGAGAGCAAGCTCAACTATCTGGCTTACCACGATCCTCTCACCGGGCTTCCCAATCGTCGCCGCTTCATCGAACGTCTGCGGGAGAGCGCCGAGGAGTCCCTGCGTCGGCAGGAGCGTCTGGCCGTACTGTTCATCGATCTGGATCAGTTCAAACAGGTGAACGATTCCCTGGGGCACACGGTAGGCGACGAGTTGCTGGTCGCGGTCGCCACCCGCCTGGCCGACCGGGTACGCCTCATCGACATGCTGGCCCGCCTGGGCGGCGACGAATTCATCTGCCTCATGGAGGCCATCCCGGGCCACGCCCCGGCGGCGGCACTGGCGGCAGAGATCATCTCCGCCTTCGAACAAGCCTTCCCGGTGGCCGGGCATGAGCTCTATCTATCGGCCTCGGTGGGTATCAGCGTCTTCCCCGACGACGGCGACGACCCCGGCGCCCTCATGCGCAATGCCGATTCCGCCATGTACCGGGCCAAGGCCGCGGGGCGGGGGCATTTCCACTTTTATTCGCCGGATATGACGGACCGGGTAAAAGAACGCGTGCGCATCGAAAACCTCCTGCGCCGCGCCCAGGGGAATGGAGAACTTGAAGTCTTCCTGCAGCAGCAGGTCGATGCCGACAGCGGCAGGCTTACCGGTGCCGAAGCCCTGGTGCGCTGGCACAGTCCGGAACTGGGCGAGGTGCCGCCAGCCCGCTTCATCGCCGTAGCCGAGGAGACCGGCCTTATCGTGGGCCTGGGCACCTGGGTACTACGCGAAACCTGCCGCCTGGTCATGGCCTGGCGGGAGCAAGGCTTCGACCTGCCCCAGGTGTCGGTAAACCTTTCGGTCAAGCAGCTCGAAAGGCCTGAATTCATCACAAGCCTGATGGCGATCCTCGAGGAAACCGGGCTTGAACCCGACCGCCTCAAGCTGGAAATCACCGAGTCGGTGGTCATGCAGGTCGACGACGCCATTGGCCTCCTGGAGCGCCTGCGCAAGCTGGGGATCTGCCTCGCCATCGACGACTTCGGCACCGGCTACTCCTCCCTCAATTACCTGCGGCGCCTACCCATCCAGCAGCTCAAGATCGACCGATCCTTCATCGCCGGCATCGGGCGCAACACCGGCGACGAGGCCATTGTCACCACGGTCATGACGCTCGCCCGCAGCCTGGGCCTCGAAGTCGTCGCAGAAGGGGTCGAAACGGCCGAGCAGGCCGCCTTCCTGCGCGATCACGGTTGCCGCCAGTTGCAAGGCTTCCTGCACGGCAAACCCGCCGACGCCCGGGAATTCGAGGCCCGCTGGGGCGCGGCATGAGCCTGGCGTCGCGCCTTTTTCGGCGCGAACTGCGCACGGGAGAATTGCGCCTTTTGGTCTTGGTGTCCGTCCTGGCCGTGGCTGCTGTGACCGCCGTCGGCTTCCTCGGCGACCGGGTGCGCCTGGCCCTGGAGCGCGAAGCGCGCCGTCTCCTGGGGGCCGACCTGCTGCTGGTAGCGGATCACCCCTGGTCCCCGGCCCCGGCGGCGGAAGCGGCCCGGCGCGGTCTGGAACTGGCTGAAACCCGCGTTTTCCCCAGCATGGTACGGGCGGCGGGGGCGACGCAACTGGTGGAAATCAAGGCGGTCAGCCCGGCCTACCCCCTGCGTGGGCGCCTCGGCCTCGGCGATGGTCGGAGCGGCGTTCAGCCTCCGGCTCCCGGCAGCGTCTGGGTCGACGAACGCTTGGCCGGTGCCCTGGGGATCGGCCCCGGCGATACGGTCGAGGTGGGGGAAGTCCGCCTCCGGGTGGCGGCGATCCTGGCCCAGGAACCGGACCGGGGCGCCAATTTCTTCGCCTTCGCGCCGCGCCTGCTGATGTCCCTGGCCGATCTTCCCGCCAGTGGCCTGGAGCAACCGGGCGCCCGCATCACCTACCGCCTATTGGTGGCCGGAGAAGACGCCGCCGTGGCGGCCTTCAGAACCTGGGCGACGCCGCGCCTGGAGCGGGGTGAAAAGATCGAGGATAGCGAAAATGCCCGACCCGAAATCCGTAACACCCTGGACCGGGCGCGGCGCTTCCTGGGCCTCGCGGCCATGGCAACGGTGATCCTTGCCGCCGCGGCCGTGGCCCTGGCCGGCCGCCGCTACGGCCAGCGGCATCTGGACAGCAGCGCCGTTCTGCGTTGCCTGGGGGCCACCCAGGCCACCCTGCTGCGCCTGACCCTGGGCCAGTTCGCCCTGCTGACGCTCCTGGCCACGACCCTCGGCAGCGCCCTGGGCTACGGTATCCAGTTTGCCCTGCACGCGCTGGTGGCGAGTCTTCTGGGGGACGGTCTGCCTTTGCCCTCGCTGCTGCCCGCTTTCCAGGGCGCCGCCGTGGCAGCGGTGCTTCTGCTGGGCTTTGGTCTCCCCCCGCTGCTCCGCCTGCGCAAGGTGCCCACCCTGCGGGTTCTGCGCCGCGACCTGGATCCGCCCCAGGCCTCCTGGCTGGCCGCCTGGGGCCTGGGACTTGCCGCGCTGACCGCCCTCGTCGTCTGGATCGCCGGAGATCTGCGCCTGGGCCTTCTTGCGGCAGGGGGATTCGCCGCCGCGGCAGCCCTCTTCGCCGGGGCCGCCCGGCTGGGCATCGCCCTGCTGGGTCGCTGGCCGGCGGGAAGCCGCTACGGCTGGCGCCAGGGGGCCGCGGGCCTCCGTCGGCGCGCCGGCCCGGTCACCCTGCAAGTAGTCGCCCTGGCCCTGGGAGCCATGGCCCTCCTGGTCGTATCGGCCACCCGGAGCCAGCTTTTGGAGGCCTGGCAGCGGGCGACTCCCGCCGATGCGCCCAACCGTTTCATCGTCAACATCCAGCCCGAACAGCGCGATGCCCTCGCCGCGCGGCTGCGGGAAGGCGGCATCGCCGCCGAACTGGCGCCCATGGTGCGGGGGCGCCTCGCCACCCTCGGCGGCCGTCCGGTGGCTGCCGCCGACTACCCAGACGACGACAGGGCGCAACGTCTGGTCGAGCGGGAGTTCAACCTTTCCTGGCGCGACGCTTTGCCTCCGGGAAACGAGGTCACCGCTGGCCGCTGGTTCGCCGCGGAGGACAAGGGAAAGCGGGTCGCCTCGGTGGAGGAGGGCCTGGCGCGCACCCTGGGGATCAAGGTGGGCGACAGGCTGGAATTTCGCATCGCCGGGCAAAGCATCGACCTGGAGGTGGTGGGCCTGCGCCGCCTGGACTGGAATTCGATGCGGGTCAATTTCTTCGTCCTCACTCCCCCAGGGGTACTGGAAGATCAGCCGGCCAGCTATATCACCAGTTTCCACCTGCCCTCGCAGCAATTGGCCCTGGGCCGGGATCTGGTGGCCCGCTTCCCCAACCTGACCCTCATCGACTTGGGCGTTCTGATCGGCCAGTTCCGGGACGTCATCGGCCAGGTGGCCAGCGCAGTGGAACTGATTTTCTCCCTTACCCTCGGGGCCGGGCTGGCCGTGCTCTACGCCGCCCTGGTGGCGGACTTCGCCGAACGGCGGCGGGAATTCGCGGTGCTGCGCGCCCTGGGCGCCCGGCGCCGCCAGCTTGCCGCCGCCCTGCTGGCCGAACTCGCCGCCACCGGTGCCCTGGCCGGCCTCTGCGCCGCCGCCGGAGCGGCCCTGCTGGGCCAGGTCGTCGCCCACAGGGTGTTCGACATGAACCTGGAAACGCCCCTGCTCACTTTCCCCCTGACCGCCCTGGCGACCGGCCTGCTGGCCGCCGCCGTCGGCTGGGGCACCCTGGGCCGCCTGCTGGCCGTCCCGCCCCTGGAGACGCTGCGGGGGTGAGTATTTAGAGCAGATTGGGGTCGTCTCAGAAAACGGAAAATAAAGCACGTTAAGGCTGGCGCGGCCTCTTGCTTGCCCGCTTGCCGAGAGCAACCCCGGCGGCGATGGCCGACAGCTTGAGGTAGGTGAAGAGCCCTTCCCCGGCTTCCTGTTTGCCGGCCGTGAGCGCGGCAAGCGTCGCCAGGCCGGCAAACAGGAAGCCGGCCCCCATGCCGTGCCGCCAGGCGGCTGGCGCGACGGCCAATCCGTAGGGGACGAGGCTGCGCACCGGCGCATCGCCGGCCAGGCTGACCGCAATCGTCAGCAGCAGGACCGCGAAGCCGATCCATAGCTGGGGCGATACACGCGACAAGCGATTCACGACGCCTTCCCGTACCGCTCCAGCACATACCGGCTCATGCCTTTGGCAAGCTCATCCTCACCGAGAAAAACCTTCTCGGCCGCTTCCCGCTCCAGCAGTCCGGCCTCTTCCTCATTGTGGGTGCGGACCACCGTTTCGATGCCGGGATTCAGCGTGCGGGCGGTCTTGATCATCTGCCGCACGTCAAAGGTATCGGGCGTGGCCACCACCAGCATACTCGCCCGGGCAATGTGCGCCTGGATCAGGACCGCCGGGTCGGAGGCGTCGCCCGAGACCGCCGCGATTCCCTTGGCACGCAGCCGTTCGACTACCTCCCGGTTCTGCTCGGCCACGACGTAGGGAATACTGCGCTCGGCGAGACACTCGCCGATGCGCCGCCCGACCCGGCCGTAACCCACCAGGACGACCTGCCCCGACAGGTATTTTTCATCGGTGGACATGGGAAGTTCGGCCAAGGGGTCGGCAGACCGTTCCAGCGCCTGGGCCAGCGTCGAACGGGAGCGTATCCAGACCTGGAGCGGCTTCACGCTCGCAAACACCAACGGGTTGATGGCGATGGAGATCAGTGCGCCCGCGAGAATCAGGCTTTGGCCCTCGACCGGCAGCAGCTTCAGGCTCACCCCGAGCCCGGCCAGGATGAACGAGAATTCGCCGATCTGCGCCAGGCTCGCCGATACCGTGAGCGCCGTATTCAGCGGGTAGCGGAAGGCGAGCACCAAGGCCGCGGCGGCGAGCGACTTGCCGACGACGATGATGCCGACCACGGCCAGGACCTGGAGCGGCCGCTCGACCAGCACCATCGGGTTGAACAGCATACCCACCGAAACGAAGAACAGCACCGCGAAGGCTTCCCGCAGCGGCAAGGATTCCTCGGCGGCGCGGTGGCTGAATTCGGACTCGCGCATCACCATGCCGGCAAAGAACGCACCCAGCGCGAAGGACACGCCGAACAAGGCGGTCGCGCCGTAGGCGATGCTGACGGCGGCGGCCACGACGCACAGGGTGAAGAGTTCGCGGGAACCAGTGCGGGCGACCTGCCAAAGCAGCGAGGGGAAGATCCGGCGGCCGACCACCAGCATCAAGGCGATGAACGCCGACACCTTAATCAGCGTGATGCCCAGGGTCTGCCATAGGCTTCCGCCGTCACTGCCCGGCGTGGCGCCGCCCAGCCAGCTGGCCAGGGGCGGCAGCAGCACGAGCACGAGCACCATGGCGAGGTCTTCGACGATCAGCCAGCCGACGGCGATGCGTCCGTTCATCGACTCCAGCGCACCACTCGCCTCCAGTGCTCTGAGCAGCACCACAGTGCTCGCCACCGAGAGCGCCAGGCCGAACACCAGCGCGGCCCCCAGTCCCCAGCCCCAGGCGGCGGCTACGCCGGCGCCGAGCGCGGTAGCGACGGCGATTTGCAGCACGGCACCGGGCAAGGCGATCTTGCGCACCTCCAGCAGGTCATCCAGCGAGAAATGCAGGCCGACGCCGAACATCAGCAGCATCACACCGATTTCGGCGAGCTCGCCCGCGATCTCGGTGTCGGCGACGAAGCCGGGCGTAAACGGGCCGATGAGGATGCCGGCCAAGAGGTAGCCGACCAGCGCCGGGAGCTTGAGCCGGGCAGCCAGGAAGCCCAGCACGAGGGCCAGCCCCAGGGCCGTGGCGATGGTGGTGATGAGGGGAACGCTATGGAGCATCAACGCACCCCTTGCTTTCCCTGCCTCTCCTGTGGTCGCGCATGATGATTCCTCGGGGAATGTCAGGCTGAGCTATACCCCAGCCTGATGTCAGAGTATGACGGTTATAGGCGTCAGAATAGAGTCAGATTCTGAATAGATTGACGCCAACCGTCAAGGGTCATAGACTTCTTTCTGACATATTGCCCACAGGAGACGACCTTGCACGGTCAGCGCATCGGTTACATCCGGGTCAGCAGCTTCGACCAGAACCCGGAACGTCAGCTTGAGCAGGTCGCGGTGGACCGACTGTTCACCGATAAGGCATCCGGCAAGGACACCCAGCGTCCCCAGCTGGACGCGCTGCTTACTTTCGTGCGCGAGGGCGACACGGTGGTGGTGCACAGCATGGACCGCTTGGCCCGCAATCTGGACGACCTGCGGCACATCGTGCAGAAGCTCACCAAGCGCGGCGTGCGGATCGAGTTCGTCAAGGAGAACCTGACCTTCACCGGCGAGGATTCGCCGATGGCGAATCTCATGCTGTCGGTCATGGGCGCGTTTGCCGAATTTGAGCGGGCCTTGATCCGCGAGCGCCAGCGCGAGGGCATCGCGCTGGCCAAGCAGCGGGGCGCCTACCGGGGCCGCAAGAAGGCTCTAAGCGGCGAACAGGTCGCCGAGTTGAAACGGCGCGTCGCAGCGGGCGAGCAGAAAGCAAAGCTGGCCCGTGAATTCGGCATCAGCCGGGAAACGCTTTACCAGTACGTGCGAGAAACCTGACCATGCCGCGCCGTTCGATTCTGTCCGCCGCCGAGCGGGAAAACCTCCTGGCGTTGCCGGAGACCAAGGATGACCTGATCCGGTACTACACCTTCAGTGACACCGACCTGTCCATCATCCGCCAGCGGCGCGGGCCTGCAAACCGCCTGGGCTTTGCTGTGCAGCTTTGCTACCTGCGTTTCCCCGGCATCATTCTGGGCGTCGATCAGCCGCCGTTCCCGCCGCTGTTGAAACTGGTTGCCGACCAGCTCAAGGCGCCGGTCGAGAGCTGAAGCGATTACGGCCAGCGGGAACAGACGCGGCGCGAGCACCTGGTCGAGCTGCAAACGGCGTTCGGCTTCCAGCCCTTCACCATGAGCCACTACCGGCAAGCGGTGCAAACGCTGACCGAGTTGGCCTTGCAGACCGACAAGGGCATCGTGCTGGCCGAGGCGTTGGTCGAGCACCTGCGGCGGCATTCGATCATCCTGCCCGCCATCAACGCCATCGAGCGCATCTGCGCTGAGGCCATCACCAGCGCCAACCGGCGCATCTACGCGGCCTTGTCCGATCCGCTGTCGGACATCCACCGGCTTCGCCTTGACGACCTGCTCAAGCGCCGCGACAACGGCAAGACAACCTGGCTGGCCTGGCTGCGCCAGTCGCCCGCCAAGCCGAACTCGCGGCACATGCTCGAACACATCGAACGCCTCACAGCCTGGCAGGCGCTCGGCCTACCCGCCGGCATCGAGCAGTCGGTGCACCAGAACCGCCTGCTCAAGATTGCCCGCGAGGGCGGCCAGATGACGCCCGCCGATCTGGCCAAGTTCGAGGCCCAGCGGCGCTATGCCAGCCTGGTGGCACTGGCCATCGAGGGTACGGCCACCGTCATTGACGAAATCATCGACTTGCATGATCGCATCCTGGGCAAGCTGTTCAACGCGGCCAGAAACAAGCATCAGCAACAGTTCCAGGCATCCGGCAAGGCGATCAACGACAAGGTGCGCCTGTACGGGCGCATCGGCCAGGCCCTGCTGGAGGCCAAGCAAAGCGGTGGCGATCCGTTCGCCGCCATCGAGGCCGTTATCCCCTGGGACACCTTCGCGGCGAGTGTCACCGAGGCGCAGAAGCTCGCGCAGCCCGAGGATTTCGACTTCCTGCATCGCATCGGCGACAACTACGCCACCCTGCGTCGCTACGCGCCGGAATTCCTCGCCGTGCTCAAGCTGCGGGCCGCGCCGGCCGCCAAGGACGTGCTCGATGCCATCGAGGTGCTGCGCGGCATGAACGCCGACAACACCCGTAAGGTGCCCGCCGATGCGCCGACCGACTTTATCAAACCGCGCTGGCAGAAACTGGTGATGACAGACACCGGCATCGACCGGCGTTACTACGAACTGTGCGCGCTGTCGGAGATGAAGAACGCGCTACGCTCCGGCGACATCTGGGTGCAGGGTTCCCGCCAGTTCAAGGACTTCGAGGACTACCTGGTGCCGTCCGCGAAATTCGCCAGCCTCAAGCAGGCCAGCGAATTGCCGCTGGCAGTGGCCACCGATTGCGACCAGTACCTTCATGAACGGCTGACGCTGCTGGAAACGCAGCTCGCCACCGTCAACCGTATGGCGGCGGCCAACGATCTGCCGGACGCCATCATCACCGAGTCGGGCTTGAAGATCACACCGCTGGATGCGGCGGTGCCCGACACCGCGCAGGCGCTGATCGACCAGACGGCGATGATCCTGCCGCACGTCAAAATCACCGAACTGCTGCTCGAAGTCGATGAGTGGACGGGCTTCACCCACCACTTCACGCACCTGAAATCGGGCGATCTGGCCAAGGACAAGAATCTGCTGTTGACCACCATCTTGGCCGACGCGATCAATCTGGGCCTGACCAAGATGGCCGAGTCCTGCCCCGGCACGACCTACGCCAAGCTGGCCTGGCTGCAAGCCTGGCACATCCGCGACGAAACCTACGGGGCGGCGCTAGCCGATCTGGTCAACGCGCAGTTCCGCCACCCGTTCGCCGAGCACTGGGGCGACGGCACCACGTCATCGTCGGATGGCCAGAACTTCCGCACCGGCAGCAAGGCCGAGAGCACCGGCCATATCAACCCGAAATACGGCAGCAGCCCAGGGCGGACGTTCTACACCCACATCTCCGACCAGTACGCGCCGTTCCACACCAAGGTGGTCAACGTCGGCGTGCGCGACTCGACCTACGTGCTCGACGGCCTGCTGTACCACGAATCCGACCTGCGGATCGAAGAACACTACACCGACACGGCGGGCTTCACCGATCACGTCTTCGCGCTGATGCACCTCTTGGGCTTCCGCTTCGCCCCGCGCATCCGCGACCTGGGCGACACCAAGCTCTACATCCCGAAAGGCGAAGCCGCCTATGACGCGCTGAAGCCGATGATCGGCGGCACGCTCAACATCAAACACGTCCGCACCCATTGGGACGAAATCCTGCGGCTGGCCACTTCGATCAAGCAGGGCACGGTGACGGCCTCGCTGATGCTCAGGAAGCTCGGCAGCTACCCACGCCAGAACGGCCTGGCCGTGGCGCTGCGCGAGTTGGGTCGCATCGAGCGCACGCTGTTCATCCTGGACTGGCTGCAAAGCGTCGAGTTGCGCCGCCGCGTGCATGCTGGGCTCAACAAAGGCGAGGCGCGTAACGCGCTGGCTCGCGCCGTGTTCTTCAACCGCCTCGGCGAAATCCGCGACCGCAGCTTCGAGCAGCAGCGCTACCGAGCTTCCGGCCTCAACCTGGTGACGGCAGCCATCGTTCTGTGGAACACGGTCTACCTGGCGCGGGCCACCACGACTCTAAACGGTCACGATCCCGCGCTGTTGCAGTACCTGTCGCCGTTGGGTTGGGAGCACATCAACCTGACCGGCGATTACGTCTGGCGCAACAGCGCCAAGCTGGGCGCGGGGAAGTTCAGGCCGCTACGGCCACTGCAACCGGCTTAGCGTGCTTTATTTTCCGTTTTCTGAGACGACCCCAGATTGAGGGGGTAGCTCTGGTGGCAGCTGCCGTACAGGCTCGCTCGAGGCCAAGGGTGAGGCCGAAACGCGGCGGGATATTGGGTACAGGGTGGGTACAGGGCCCAAAGGTCCGAACACCCACCGCTTAAGGCGCCGCCGGCAGCACAATCTGATCGCTGCGTGCCGCGCCGGCGGTGAGGGAGCGGCACAGGGCGACGAATTCCTTCGCCGCGGCGCTTTGCCGTTTCTGGCGGTGCCACACGAAGTGGAAACCCCTGCGGAGGTCGAGTTCCGGGCATTCCAGAGGGACCAGGCTGCCACGCCGAAAGGCGTCTCGCAGGGCCAGGCGGGAGATGCAGCCGATGCCCAGGCCAGCTTCCACGGCGCGCTTGATGGCTTCCGTGTGTTCCAGTTCCATGCGCACGGTCAGGGCGGAAAAGCGTTCCCGCAGGGCCTGCTCCACCGCCTGGCGGGTGCCGGAGCCAGCCTCGCGCAGAATCCAGGGTTGGCGCAGGAGAGCGTCCAGGGGGACGGTTCCCTGGCCCGCGAGGGGATGGTCGGGGCGGGTGAAGACGACCAGTTCGTCGTCCACCCAAGGTTCGGTAAGGACCGCCCCGTCATTGCATTGGCCTTCGATGAGGCCCAAGTCGAGATCCAGGTTGGCCACGTCGTGCACGATGGTGGCCGTGTTGCGCACTTCCAGATGGACCCGGCTGTCCGGGTGGCGGGCCAGGAATTCCGCCACCACGAGCACGGCGAGGTAATTGCCGATGGTCAGGGTGGCGCCGACCCGAAGGCGACCGAAGCCGGCACCACCGGCCAGGAGGTCTTCCAGTTCCCCGGCCTGATCCAGGATGGCAACGGCCCGGGGGAGAAGCTGGGTGCCCAGGGCATTGAGGCGCAGGGATTTGCCGATGCGGTCGAAGAGCAGGGCGCCGAATTGCTTTTCCAGTTCGCCCAGGGCGGTGCTGGCGGCCGACTGGGAGAGGGCGATGGCCTGGGCGGCGCGGGATAGACTGCCTTCGCGGGCGGTGGCGACGAAGACTTCGAGTTGACGGTAGCTATGGCGCATATCGATTTTGTGGATTATTTGTATCGATATTATCCGATTGTCCGATTGATGGTGAAGTCCTAGAGTGGGGGCGTTTCCCATCCCTTTTGGAGCCTGTCATGGCCCCCTACGGCATCGAAGAAGTCATCGGCGTCCATCACTGGAACGACGGCCTGTTCAGTTTCCGCACCACCCGTTCCCCCGGGCTGCGCTTCGAAAATGGCCAGTTCCTCATGCTGGGGCTGGATGTCGGCGGCCGGCCGGTGACGCGGGCCTACAGCGTAGCCAGCCCCAATTACGCCGACTACCTGGAGTTCTTCAGCATCAAGGTAGCGGACGGCACGTTCACGACCCACCTGCAGAACGTACAGCCGGGCGACCCCATCCTGGTGGGGCGGCGACCGACGGGAACCCTGGTGCTGCGGGATCTCCTGCCTGGCCGCCGTCTGTTTCTCTTCGCCACCGGAACCGGTCTGGCGCCCTTCCTGAGCGTCATCCGCGATCCGGAACTCTATGAGCGTTTCGAGACCGTCGTCCTGGTCCATGGCGCCCGCACCGTAGCGGAGCTCGCCTATCGGCATTTTCTCAACGAGAGCCTGCCGCAGCAGGAGTTCATTGGCGAGGCGGTGCGGGAAAAGCTGATCTACTACCCCACCGTGACGCGGGAGTCTTTCCCCAACCAGGGGCGCATCACCGATCTTCTGGAGAGCGGCAAGCTCTTTGCCGACATCGGCCAGCCAGCCCTGGACCCGGTGGAGGACCGAGCCATGCTCTGCGGCAGCCCGGCCATGCTGGCGGACTGCCGCGCACTGCTCGATGGGCGGGGATTCCGCATGTCCCGCCACATCGGCGACGCGGGCGACTACGTCATCGAGCGGGCCTTCGTCGAGAAGTAGGGCGGGGCGCCAGCCTGCGAGCGCTCAGACAAGAAACTCGATCTCGGTTTCGTTGGCGCCGTCCGCCCGCCGGTAGCGGAAGGCATGGGCCATGGTGCGCAGGACGTTGAGGCCGTAACCGCCGACCCGCAGTTCGTCCGGCGCCTGGGGTCGGGGGAGGCTGGTATCGAAGGGAGGGGCCTCGTCACGGTAGCGCAGGGTGAGACGGTTGCCCTGGCAGGAGATCTCCAGACGGACCAGGCTGCCGTTTTCGGCGCCGAAGCCGTGCTCCAGGGTATTGGTGAACAGCTCTTCCAGGGCAAGTTGCAGGCGCTGCACGGAAAGCCCCGCGAGGCCCGCCGCCGCCGCCCAGGCATCCGTTGCAGCGACCAGACGAGGGAACTCTGTCCAGCGCGCGGGAACCGAAATTTCCGTAGAATGGCTGCCCATGCCTCGTGTATTCCGGGAGAGAGCCATGATTAAAACACATTGCCTGGTAGCCGTGCTTTTCGCCCTGCCGGCCTTTTCGCTCCAAGCCGGCGAATACGCCGGCCGCATCAAGACCAGCCAGGGCGACGTCACCGTCGAAAGGGGCGGCGTGCGCATGCCGGCACCGGCGGGGACGGCGGTAGAAGTCAATGACCGCCTGCGCACCGGCCGGGACGGCGTCATGGGGCTGACCCTGCGCGACAACACGCAACTGTCCGCAGGCCCCAATGCCTTCCTGATCCTTGACCGCTACGTCTTCGACAGCACGACTCACGCCGGCGAATTGGAAGCGACCGTCCAGAAGGGCAAGGTTGCTGTGGTCTCTGGCAAGCTGGCCAAGGAATCACCGCAGTCCGTGCGTTTCCGGACGCCCACGTCAATCCTCGGCGTCCGGGGAACCGAATTCATCATCGACGTGAGCGGAGCCGCGGAGGAGTTGCCATGATGGGCTGCCGGAAGGTGCTGGCTGCAGCGGCGACCCTGACTCTGGTCGGCTGCGCCAGCGAGCGCGTGGTGCTCCTGCCTTCCTCCGACGGGCGCCCCAGCGAAGTTGTGGTGACCTGGAACGGGGTGGAACAGCGTCTCGACCGCCCCTACGCCGCCACGGTGCGCCGTCCCTTCGTGCTTTCCCGCGCCGAGTCTTCCGCTGGTGACGTGGGCGACTCCTATGGTGCCGCCCTGGCAGCCCTACCGCAGCGACCGGTAATTTTCCTGGTGTATTTCCTGGAAGGATCGGACACGCTCACGGCGGAGTCCCTGGCCAGTTTCGAGCGCGTCAAGGCGCAGATCGCGAGCCGCGCCGCGCCGGACGTGCAGATCATCGGCCACGCCGACCGGGTCGGCTCCCTGGCCGATAACGACGTCCTCTCGCGTAAGCGGGCAGAAGCCGTGCGCGAGGCCCTGGTGGCCGCAGGGGTGAAGGAAGAACTTATTGCGGTGGCCGGTCGCGGCGAGCGCGACCCCCTGGTACCCACCGCCGATGAAGTGCCCGAGCCGCGCAATCGGCGGGTCGAAATCAGCGTTTATTGAAATTCGCTTGCGGGGCCGTTCCAGCGCAGGGCCAAGAGGGTCAGATCATCGGCGGCGGGGCGGCCGGCCTCGAAACGGCGCACGTCGTCGCGGATGGCGGCGACTGCTGTGGCCGGATCGGCATCCGCCGCAAGGCGAGAGACGGCGGCCAGTAGCCGGAAACTCCCATAGAAGCGTTGCCCGTCCTGGGCCTCGGTCACCCCGTCGGTAAACAGGCAGACCAGGTCGCCCGGCTCCAGGGTGCGGCGCGCGGCGACGAAGGGGTAGTTGCCGCAGGCCCCTACGGGCGGGCCGCAGTCCTCGCCCAGGTCGAGGCGCAGGAGCTCATGGCCGCGTTTGAGAATGGGCGCATCGTGGCCGGCGCAGACGCAGGCCAGTTCCCCGGTCTCCAGGTCGAGGACGGCGACGAAGGCGGTGACGAAAAGCATCTCCGGATTGTGGCGGGAGAGCTCGACTTCCGCTTGGCGCAGGGCATCGCCGAGATCCGGCACGCGGCGCACCATGGCCCCAGTGAGGGTTTTGGCGATGGTCATGAACAGGCTGGCGGGAACTCCCTTGCCGGTCACGTCGCCGATGGCGAAACAGGCGTGGCGGGAATCCATGGCGAAACATTCGTAGTAGTCCCCGCCCACGGCCCGGGCCGGTTCGAGCAGGGCTGCGACGTTGAGACGGGAATCCCCCGCGAAGACCTGTGCGGGATCGGGCAGCAGCCCCATCTGGATGCGCCGGGCGGCGTCGAGTTCGCCAGCCACCCGGGCTACGGATTCGCGGCTAGCGTTCAATTCGGCTTCGGCCTGGCGGCGGCGGCGGTCGGCTTCGACCAGGCTGTTGCCGATCAGGGTGATGAAAATGGGGTTGAGCAGGGTGACGATGGTGGCGGAATCGAACAAGCAGTTGCCCCAGCGAAAGGCCACGAAGCCCCCCAGGGTGAGCAAGGTGGCGGCAAGGGCGCCGAGTCCTGCGGCGTAGGCGGGGCGCAGGACCGGCACCGCCAGGATAAGTCCGATACCAAGGGCCACCAGGGCGGCGAGTTCCAGGCGCGCCATCCACCACGGGCGGCGCAGCGACTCCCCGGTGAGCAGGCTTTCGATGACCTGGATATGCACGTCGACACCGGGGGTCTTCTCTCCCAGAGGATTCACCACGTTGTCGAGCAGGCCAAGGCCGGTGAAGCCGACAATCACGTACTTGTCGCGCAATATTTCCAGGTCGGCGTCGCCGGCAAGCAGCCTGGCCGCGGAGACGTGGCGGTCGTGCGCCTGCCGCCCGAAATGCAGCGCCAGATCGCCATTGGGGAGGGTTTCGAGACTATGCCCCTTGACGCGGATTGCCGTGATCCCGTGGCTATCCGTCCTGACATCCAGGATGGGCGAGCCAGTGCCGAGACGTACCAGCTCCACGCCCAGGGTGGCCAGGCGGGACGGCCCTACTTCGGCCACCAGAGGCACCCGGCGCAGGACACCGCGCTCCACTTCCCGCCCGGACTGATCGGGCGGCGCGTTGATGAGCGCCAGACCGCTTGCCGCCTGTTCCAGAAGGTCGATGCTGCCGATGGCGGCGGGGAAGGCCGGTAAGACGACACCTTCCCCGAATCCCCGCAGGACGAGACTCCTCGCCGGAACGTGGGTTCCGGGCCCCGCTTCGGATTCGCCACTGAGGGCCAGGACGGTTTTGCCACGGCCCAGGGCTTCGGCCAGGGCCAGGTCGGGATCGGGCAGGTTGCCCAAAATCCTGGCGGGCAACTGGGGGTAGCGCCGGGCCAGGGCTGCCGGCCCCAGACGGTCGGGTTCGGCGAAGAGGATGTCAAAGCCCACCGCCTTGGGCTGGGCCTCCAGAATGCGATCCACGAGCGTCGCCATGAGATCCCGTGGCCAAGGCCATTGACCGTGGCGAGCGAGACTTGCCTCGTCTATATCCACCAGGATCGCCACCGGATCGGGGCGTTCGCGGGGAAAAACCCTCTGATAGCTGTCGAATAGAAGGTGGCGCAGGGGCAGGAGTGGGGCCTGGTCGGCCTGGACCACCAGCAGGACGGCTACCGCCAGGAAGGCGGCGGCGAGGCTGCGGCCCCGTTGAGAGAGGAAAAAGCGTGCGAGGGCGCCCGCCGTCACAGCTCCACCGTCAGCCCGTCGTAGGCGGACAGTACTTCCAGGGGCCGGCGGTCTTCCCGCGTGATTTCCTCGAAACGCCGGGTCTCGGCCAGGAGTTTCTGCAGACGGGCGTCATCGTGGATCGGCTCGTGGTGGAAGAGGGCGAGGCGACGGACGCCCGCCGCGAGAGAGAGTTCGACTCCGACCACGTTGCTCGAATGCCCCCAGTCGGCCTTGACCGAGGCAGCCTCGGCCAGGGAGTACATGGCGTCGAAGACCACCAGATCGGCCCCGCGGAAGAACTCGACGAAACCCTGGCGTTCCGTGACGTCTTCCAGTTTGTGCTCCGAGTCGGTCGAATACACGACGGCCTTGCCGAAACGCTCGAAGCGGTAGCCATAGGAATCGCCGCCGTGGAGCTGGCGCTTGGGGGTCACGTTGAACCCGGCGATCTGGCGCGGCTGGTCGGGAAGCAGGGTGTCGAATTCGATGGTGGCGCCCAGGGCCTCGAAGCCAACCGGGAAACAGGGCTGGGCAAACTGCAGGCGCACCGCTTCCTCCATCTCCGCGTGACAACCATGGATGACGATGCGGTTGCCCGGGATATAGGCCGGGGCAAAGAAGGGAAAGCCCATCAGGTGATCCCAGTGCAAGTGGGACAGGAAGACGTGGTAGAGCTGTGGACGCGCTGCACCGTAGGTGGCCATTTTGGACTGACCCAGGGGCCGCACACCGCTGCCCAGGTCACAGACGATGTGCTCGGCGCCCCCGCCCACGATTTCGACGCAGGAAGAATGGCCGCCGAAAGTGCCAGCGGTGGCGAAGGGCAGACTGTCGACGAAGGTGGCAACCGCCGCCGCATCCGGCAGATCGCGGCCGCGGGCGGCGGTGAGCGCGGCAATGATCTTGGCCCGCAGCTCGGCGGCGGTGAGCGCGACGGGTAGAGAGCCCCGTGTCCCCCAGAAGACAACCCGCATCATGCGCTCAGTTGGGCACAGCCCGTGTCGACGTCCAGGTAGCAGGGCATCATCAGGTTGAGACGGGCGATGGAGAAGACTTCCTGCACCAGGGGCTGCAAGGCCGCCACGGCAAATTTCCCCCCTTGGGCATTGGCCCTGCGGGAAGCGACCACCAGAACCCGCAACCCCATGCTGCTGATGTACTCCACCCCGGAGAGGTCGAGCAGCAGTGGCGGACCGCCGGCCCGGCAACCCTTGAGGAGGGGTTCCAGGCTGGTGTCGAGACGCGGCGCGCTGGCGTGATCGATACGCCCCTGGGGCGCGGCGACGGTGACGCCGGACACGACGCGGACAGGCAGCAGGGCAATCCTGGCCTCGCTCATGGTCGATCGCTCGGGAAGATTCGCCACGACAGGCGGGAATACGGGGGCAGGAGCATGGGAGCTGACCAAAAGGAGGTTGGCCGATTATGCCAAGGGGCCAGCCGGGCGGAAAGGGGGCGGACGTGCGAAAATGGCACCCCGCAACGCCGAGTCGTCGGTCCATGGCATCCTCCGCACCGCTTTTCTCCTACCGTAAATTCTGGGCGCACCGCTTCGGCCCGGCGCCCTTCCTGCCCATGAGTCGGGCGGAAATGGAGGCTTTGGGCTGGGATTCCTGCGACGTCATCCTGGTCACCGGCGACGCCTACATCGACCATCCCAGCTTCGGCATGGCCTTGGTCGGGCGGCTGCTGGAGGCCCAGGGTTTCCGGGTGGGCATCATCAGCCAGCCGGACTGGCACTCGGCGGCGGATTTCAAGCGGCTAGGGAAGCCCAATCTGTTCTTCGGGGTGACCGCCGGCAACATGGATTCCATGGTCAATCGCTATACCTCCGACCGCAAGATCCGCTCCGACGACGCCTACACCCCCAACGCCGAGGCCAACAAGCGCCCCGATCGGGCGGTGACGGTCTATGCCCAGCGCTGCCGCGAGGCTTTTTCCGGGGTGCCTGTGGTGATCGGTTCCATCGAGGCGAGCCTCAGGCGCATCGCCCACTACGATTACTGGGCGGACAAGGTACGCCGTTCCGTCCTGCCCGATTCCAAAGCCGATCTCCTCGTCTTCGGCAATGCCGAGCGAGCGGTGGTGGAGGTGGCCCACCGCTTGGCCAAGGGGGAAACGGTCGAGCAACTGCGCGACATCCGCGGTACCGCTTTCATGGTGCGGCCGGGTTGGCGGCCCTCCGACGAATGGGAGGAACTTGATTCCACGGCGGTCGATATGCCGGGGCCGGTGGGTCATCACCCTGACCCCTACGCCATGGCCGCCGTGCCGTCGCCCCCAGCCAGCGTGGGACAAGCCCAGGTGGTTAGGCTGATGAGCCGCGACGAACGGCTGGCTGCCCGCCGTGATCGCCGTGCTCATACCGTCGTCCGCCTGCCGGCCTACGAGGCGGTGAAGGACGACCCGGTCCTCTACGCACATGCCTCGCGCACCTTCCACCTGGAATCCAATCCCGGCAATGCCCGGGCGCTGGTTCAGGCCCATGGCGAGCGGGACGTGTGGCTCAACCCGCCGCCGGTGCCCCTGACCACCGAGGAACTGGACCGCGTTTACGAGTTGCCCTATGCCCGCCGGCCCCATCCCGCCTACGGCGAGGCCAAAATCCCGGCCTGGGAGATGATTCGCTTCTCGGTCAATATCATGCGTGGATGCTTCGGCGGCTGCACCTTCTGCTCCATCACCGAGCACGAGGGACGCATCATCCAGAGCCGCTCGGAAGAATCCGTGCTGCGCGAAATCGAGGAGATGCGGGACAAGACCCCCGGCTTTACCGGCATCGTCTCCGACCTGGGCGGCCCCACCGCAAACATGTACCACCTGAAGTGCAAGGACGAGAAGATCGAAGCGTCCTGCCGCCGGCTCTCCTGCGTCTATCCCGAGATTTGCGAAAACCTGGGGACCGACCACAGCCAGCTGATCTCCCTCTACCGCAAGGCCCGCAGCCTGCCGGGGGTGAAGAAGGTGCTGATTGGCTCCGGCCTGCGCTACGACCTGGCCGTGCGCTCGCCGGAATACATCAAGGAACTGGTCACCCACCACGTGGGCGGCTACCTGAAGATCGCCCCCGAACACACCGAGGCGGGGCCCCTTTCCAAGATGATGAAGCCCGGCATCGGCGCCTACGACCGCTTCAAGCAGCTCTTCGAGCGATTCTCTCGGGAGGCGGGCAAGGAACAGTACCTGATCCCCTATTTCATCGCCGCCCATCCGGGGACGACGGACGAGGACATGCTCAACCTCGCGCTCTGGCTGAAGCGCAACAACTTCCGCCTGGATCAGGTGCAGACCTTCCTGCCCACACCCATGGCTCTGGCCACCACCATGTATCACAGCGAGCGCAACCCGCTGAGGAAGCTGCAGCGGCAGGGCGGGGAAACCGTCGGTGCCGTGCGCAATGTCCGTCAAAGAAAGCTCCACAAGGCCTTCCTGCGCTATCACGATCCGGAAAACTGGCCCCTCCTGCGCGACGCCCTCAAGGCCATGGGGCGGGCCGACCTCATCGGCAACGGCAAGAAACAGCTGATTCCGGCCTGGCAGCCGGCAGGGACAGGCGTGCCTGCACGCCGCACGACGCCCGTCCGGGCTCAACGGGGAGCGGGGTCGATGCGCTCCAGGGCGCCCGCGAAGTAGTTGAGGAGCAAGCCGCCCAGCAGCCCGGCGGGAAGCATCAGCCACAGCACGTAGAGAGGCCGAAGGGCCGCAAGGAGTCCCGTTCCATCCACGAAGAGCCCGAGCAGGGAAAATACGCCCAGGCCGAGAAGCGCCGCCGCCGCGATGCGCAAGGCCTCGACCCGGCCGCTGCCGGAGGCGTACAGCGGCAGCCCAAAGGCCAGGCAGACGGCAAAGAGGAGTCCCATTACGAGCGGATCGGCTTCGACAGCGGCGACGAAGGGCAGGGCGACCAGCAGCGCGCCGGACAGGACACCGATCAGGAAGACGAGCAAACCGATGAGTCGGGCAGTGGTCGGGGTAAAGCCGGGATGAAGCAAAAATTCCCCCACGGACACTCCTAAGCATTTGAATTTACGTGGCCATTGAATTACGCGCTGGTGGCTTTCTCGCTCTTTTTTGGACGTCTTTTCCCATCGCCAGCGGGCAGCGTCGCACGGAGTTGCTGCAGTTCTTCTGCAAGCGCGGTAGCGTTACTCTGGCAAGTCTCCAAGTCGCGCAGCAACAGCGCTTTGTGGGTATCGCCCTCCGCAAGCGCGGTTCTGAGGGACTGTAACTGCTCCACTTGCTGCTGATTGGCAGCCCGCATTTCGTTCAGTGCCCCCTCGGCCACACCAAGCTTTTGCCTGGATTCGCCGAGATCACCTTGTAGTTGGGCAATTTCGGCACGATTCCGCTCCGCGGTTTCCTGTTGTGTTTGCCGGAGCTGGCTCAATTCTTTCTGCAATTTGGAAGCCGCTGTCCGCTCGCGGTCGATTTCCAGCAAGGCGCGCTTTTCCGTTGCCTCGTAACGTTCTTCTGACCGCTGCAGGGCCTGGCGTAGTTTCTCCAGTTCCGCCGCGAAATCGCGGCGAGCCTCGGCGAGTGCCATTTCGAGGCTAGCCTGCTGGCGTCCGGCAGCCTCCAACTGCGACGATAGGGCCTCTTTGGCGGCCCGCTCGGCGGCCAGTTCTCGCTCCAGGCCCAGGGTCCGATCCGCGGCCGCTTGGGCAGACAGCCGAGCCTGCTCCAGGTCCTTCTGTGCAGCCATTCGTTCATCGTCGGCTGCGCCTTTGGCCGTTTGCGCTTCCACGACAGCAGCCTGGGCCTCGGCCCGAAAGGCTGCCAATCCCTCCTGGGCGGCCGCCTGGGCCTGGATCCAAATAGTCGCCACCAAGTCGCCGGCCGCAGCCTTCAGTGTATCGGGCAGATCGGGGTGCTCGATTCTCACCCGGCTCTTTTCTCGCAAGTCCTCCCAGAATTTTGCCAAGGCTTCCGCCGGTGCCGACATGCTGCCTTTTCGGACGTACTGATACAGCTTGTTGGCCGTCGGCGTAACGCCGTAGCGGAAGAAGAGCACAGTGCAGACCTCGCGGTACAGCTCCTGGGTATCGGGAATCCGGGCGCGTAGAGCCTCGATGTCGGCGTGGATTTGGGCTTCGGTGGTCATGTCCTGGCTCCTCTGGCCGTTACTGGTCGGGCGGCTTGTGGTTAAGCGCAAATAATACAACGTATAACGTTAATAAACTAACCAACAGCCACGAATATTTGACATTAACCGTATAGTGTCAAATAATCATATCGGTTTCATCCTGGGGAATGTGCCTAGATGCCGGAAGTCTCGTTGACGACGCTCGAAGCAACGGCGCTGCCATCCGTTGCGCCGATAGAGAACTTGAGGGTCGGCAGGGATTCATGTAAAAGTCAGCAAAAAATGGCCTATGTCGCTGATTTAGATTCAGGATTTTGACCTTTAGCCTGTGCCCTTCGTTGCGGTTTCGTGCCACTGCCTTTGGCCGCTTCCGTTGTCTCGACCGGTTTCGCCACATCGAATTGCGCGCGGATATCGGCAATGAGTTGGTCGTGAGTCATTGACGCCGCTCGCGCGGTGGCCAGTTCGATTTCGAGCGCCTGCGCCCGGTCCCGCAGTTCAGTGGCGTGCTGCTCCACAGTTGCATTGCGTTCGGTCAGCCGATCAACAAGTGCTTGCTGTTCGACGAGGCGCCGTCCGATCTCGTCGGCTCGTTGCTCCGTCGACGCCACTTGCTCCTTGACCTGCGTCAGCGCCCGCAGTTCGCTTCGCGCCTGCTGCAGATCGGATTGCGTCCGGGCCAGTTCAGTCGTCGACCGGTGGCTCTCCTGTTGATGCCGAACGACCTCCTCCTGTTTGGTCGCGAGCGTTCGGTTTACGGCTCGAAGCTCTCCCTGCAGGTATTGGACCTGCTGTTCATGCTGGCGCAACTCCTGTTCGCGCTGTTCCTTGGCTGATTGACGAAAGTGCTTCAGGGCGTCGCGGGCGTGCTGGTGCTTGTCTTCGAGCGATTGCCGGTGCTGCTCGCCGACGGCCACGCGATCTTGCAAGTCTGAGACCTGCTGGGCGAGTTGTGTCCGGGTCAAGGTTTCACGACGCAGCGTCTCCGCGGTCTCGCGGTGGCGTGCCTGCTCGTCGGCGAGCGCCTGCTGGGTACGTTCGAGCTCGAGCCGGAAAGCCTCGGCTTCCTTTCTCAGGCCGGCGGCCGCGTCCGACTGCTGCTGTGCCAAGGCGACGTGTCGTGCGACGCCCTCGGCGATGCGCGTATCGGCCTCCTCGTGCAGTCGTGCTGCCAGGCGCGCCACCAGATCCTGGATGGCCTCGCTGGCCGCGACCTTCTTGCCGACGCCGCCACCTTCCTCTTCCTCGATTTCCTTGAGATACCGGTGGATGGTCGCCTTAGAGCCGGTATCACCGAGCTCGGTACGGATCGCGTCGATCGACGGATACCGACCCATCGCCACGAGCTTGTCGCGGGCGCGGAGCACCTCGGACTTGTAGATGCCGCCTCTGGCCATGGTCGCCTCGTATTTCGTACCGTAATACATACTACGATATTACATACTACGGACGCAGTAAAGCTGAACCGTAAACCATGCTTTCTTACATTGGATAATGGGAGATTATCCTGTCTTGTCGGCCTGATCGCGCCTTCCTCTGCGTCGATTTGATACTGCACGGTCTTTCGTGCTCCTGTAAGAGCACGGCGTCGTCGAACGTCTACTTGTCAGTCATGGGGCCGCTGTCGGATGCTGCCAAGCCCCCCGCAATTCTTTCATTGCATATCTGCGTAGATTTTCGCCAGAAGGAGCGATGAATTCTCTTGAGGAAGCAATGCCGCCTATATCGATGAATCTTCGCTGGTGGACTTTCAGTTCGATCGCCCTCGTGATGGGAGTCCTCTTGTCGTTGCTGACCTATTTGCGCAGCGAAGCCGTTCTCGATGTCGCTCGTCCGCTGATCGATCGCGATTTGCCGACCCTTCGGGTCATTGCGGAGCTCAAGGGTGCGACTGCGGACAGCGAGCGAATCGCGAGCGAGTTTTACAACAGCACGGATCGAGACCGCTTCCGCGCCCGTGTCGCCGTCGTGCGCGAAGGAACGGCTCCTCGCATGCAGTACCTTCGGACCGCGATCACCGATCACGAGGGAAAACTTCAGCTCGACGTCCTGGAAGATCTGCAACGGAGCGCCGAGCAGCTAAGCGGCGATCTCGATCGTGCGCTGGATTCGAGTCACGTCGATATCGCGAAGGTGCGTACGACGATGGAACGATTGTCGGCCAATGCAACAGCATTGAGCGATCGACTCGATGTTCTTGCCAGCGGAGTTCAGGCGCAGGCAGAAAATCGCGGCGAAGCAACGACCGCGCGCCTTCGCGACATCATCTTCCTGGTGGCGGTATTCAGCGTGATGATCCTCCTTGCAACCCTCGTGATTGGCTACTTTGTGTCTGCCTATCTCAAGGAGGCTCAGGAGCGTCGTCGCTTGGCGCTGTTCCCGGAGCGCAATCCCAATCCGGTGATCAGCCTGCACCTCGACGGAACACTCGCCTATGCCAATCCTGGCGCCGTTGCGCTGGCCACATCCCTGGAGGTTTCCTCGCCGACGGCCCTGTTGCCCGACGATCTCATGGTCCGCACAAGCGCGATCGGGGTAAACGGCGACGACCGGCTGCGCTGGGAATATGCGGTCGGCGAACGTATTGTCGGCATCGTCATTCACCGATTCGATGATCTCGACAGCTATCACGTCTATCTGTCGGATATCACTGAGCGCAAACGTGCCGAAGCACAACTTGAATTTCAAGCCTTTAACGACATCCTGACCGGCCTCCCCAATCGGCGGCGCTTTCAGGATCTTCTCGGCGAAGCGACGACTGCCGGCCGTGGGGGCGCGATCCTGCTGATCAGCGTCGATCGGTTTCAGGCCCTCGTCAATACGCTCGGGCACGGGGTGGCGGAGCTCGTCCTCAGGCAAATCGCGGAGCGCCTGGCTCCCCTTGCCGGCAGTAGTCAGATTGCGTGCTGCATTCACCGATTTGACGGCGATCTCTTCGCGGCACTTCTGCCGCGCGTCGAAAAGACGAGCGACGCTGCCGATTTCGCGGCGCGCGCGCAGCAGGCAATGGCCTCGCCATTTGTGGTCGACGGCCGCGAACTGTTCTTCGCCTTGAACATTGGCATTGCAAGCTTCCCGGACGACGGTGCCGATGCCGGGGCGCTGCTGCGAAATGCCGACACCGCGCTCCAACAGGCAAAGCGCTTTGGTGGTGGGGGCGCGATCCATTACCTGCCGGCGATGAATGCCCTGGCGCTCGAACGACTTGAAGTCGAACACAGTCTGCGTCGCGCCGTCGAGCGTGGCGAGTTTGAGCTGTTTTACCAGCCACAGGTGGAACTGGAGAGTTGCCGGATCATCGGCGTCGAGGCCCTGATTCGCTGGCGGCATCCGATCAAGGGAATGATATCGCCGGCCGACTTCATCCCCGTTGCGGAGGAGACCGGCCTCATCAACGAACTTGGTAACTGGGTATTGGCTACCGCCTGCGCTCAACTCCGCGACTGGCAGGATGCGGGTCTTCCGCCGGTCGTGATGGCTGTCAACATTTCGCCGCGCCAGTTTGTCGATCCGGACCTTGAGCGTACGGTACGTATTGCGCTGAATGAAAATGGGCTGGAGCCACACTTGCTGGAACTGGAGGTCACGGAAGGCGCGGCGATGCATGATGTTGGCGCGGCGATCGAGAAGCTTCAGTCGTTCAAGAAAATCGGCGTAAGGCTGTCCATCGACGACTTCGGCACGGGCTATTCCTCGCTGGCCTATCTCAAGCGCTTTCCCATCGACAAGCTGAAGATCGATCAGTCTTTCGTTCGCAACATGACGGAAGATGCCAGTGACGCGGCGATCGCACGGGCAGTCATCGCTCTCGGGCACAGTCTTGGACTTGCTGTCATCGCTGAGGGTGTCGAAACCGACGAGCATCGCCGTCTGCTGGGCGACTACGGCTGCGAAGAATTTCAGGGTTATCTTTTCAGCCGCCCAAAACCTGCCGGCGAAGTACGCGCAATGCTCGAAAAACAGCGCGACGACGCACGCAATTTGAGTGAATCCGTTGCACCGTGAATAACAGAGAATGCTGGCGACGCTTTTTCAGAGCCATGGTTTCGCCAAAGATCTTCGCCAACGCAATAAAAGTCAGCGCGGTCGTCGGCACCCTGCTCAATCTGATCAACCAGGGTGAATACCTTGTCGCCGGCCACAGCCTGATGGTCGGCAATGCTCTGCTCAACTACCTTGTACCGTTCCTCGTCGCCAGTTACAGCGGCGCTCGTGCTCTGCCGATTCGATCTGACGACGACGGGCAGCCGCTGTAAGAAAACCAGAATCCATGACGTCTAAGGAAGAGCGCAATGATTCCGTGAGGTGCCGACTCGATTGATTGGCGCCGGCAAGATCCATTGCCACAACTTCTCCTCAGGAGTTCCATTCATGTTCAAGACGTCCACCGCAAGTGCCGCAGTCGCCATCGCACTGACCGCATGCAGCACCGTGCCGACGACGCCGGCCCGCTCGCTCGGTATCGGGCCGGCTCCGATCAGTTTTGACGGCCATGTCGCCGGGCAGGCAACCGATTACGTGTTTGCCCTGACCGCCGACGGCAACCCCGCAACGCCTGGTCTGGCGATGCGTTCAGGGGATTCGATCCGGCTTGAACTGCCTGCGGCATTCAAGCGCAATGATCAGGTTCAGGTGAAGTCCGACGCCGATACCAATCTGGTACTGACCAAGGGATGGCCACAGGGCGCAGTCAAGCTCGCCGGACAGTACCTCGTCGGCTACGACCAGGGCGCCCACGCCATGACCGTTAGAGCACTTCAGGACATCGGAACGGACGGCCAGAATGCGCCGGGGATAAAAATCATACACCTTCGCGGTCGAACGTTTCTCAATCCTGATCCGGGCGAATACCCAGTTTCTGTCAAGCATGTCTCGGCCGATGGGAGCGTGAAGGCCAGCTGGGGCGGCGTCATCAAGGTGCTTGCCGACCCGCCGATCGCGCGACTGGCGCCGACGAACTTTCACCTTCCTCCGGGGGTGAATTCGGACTTCCAGAAGGCCCGTCCGAATCAGATCGTTCCTCACCCGCTGGGCCTCCTGCTGTGGGGCGAGGCGGCCAGTTCCCTGAACAATGTCGGCATTGCGCCACGCGATCTGAATCGGTTCCCGCGGTACACCGGGGGGCTGCTGGTGCAAGACACCAACGGCGACAAGGTGCTCGATGCGGTGGTCGACAAAGTCGTCGGCGGCATTATCGGAGCCGCTCCGCAAGGCGCCACGGGCCAGGAGGCAAGTAGCCCCCTGGGGTCCAACGGAAAACCCGTCCTGTCCGGCGAAGTCTCGAGACACGCTGCGTACCCGGCCGGCGCGGGTGGTGGTAAACCGAATCCCGGCTTGCTACCCATTCAGTTCAGAACCGGTAACCTGCCCGGGCACTATCGCCCCACCGTCGAACTGATCAGCGGAAACAGCTATCAGTTTACGATCGAAGCTGTCGCCGACAAATAAGATCCAAGGGGCTGGCAGCATCGATATTCGTCCGGAATTTCAGCCCCGGTCCTTGCAACATCAGCACGACGATCTTCATCGTGCTGTTGAATTGAACACTTGTCGCAAATTGCCTCCAATCAACGGCGCCGTGACGCGGTGCAGTTGCTCGGCATCGATCGCGCCGACATGCCGGAATCGCAAAACGCCCCGGCGATCGAAGACAAGCGTGGTCGGAATGGCATCAACGGCGCCCAGCGCACTCGTCAGTGCCTGCGTCTGCATGGTGATCGGGAACGGCAGGCGCGCGAGCCGCTGGTAGTTGCGTACGTCACGCGGATTTTCGTCGATCGACACCGCAAGCACGTTCAGTTCCTTGTCCCGCGACGTTTCATGGAAACGCTTGATCTCGGGAAGTTCGGTTCGACACAAGGGGCACCAGCTTGCCCAGAAAACCACAACGACCGCGCGCCCCGAAAATGCGGAGGGCGCGTGCGCTTTTCCATTGATATCGACAACGGCTGGCCAGTCAATTCTCTGTCCGAGCGAGATCTCCGCGCGCGAATCGATGGCGGCAACCAGCACGAACCCGGCGAGCAGCAGGCGGATCATTCCTTGTCGTCTTTAGAATCCGATGCTGCGTTCCCCGCGGCATAGCGATGCATCGCCTGGCGCAGAAAATCCATCTGCCCCCGAAAATTCCGGCATCCTGTGCACATCATCAGGTGCAGTTTCATCGCCATGCGTTCGCGCGTCGACAGGTTCCGGTCGAGTTCTTCGGAACATAGATGAGTCATTTCCTTGCAGTTCAGCACGAGTGTTCTCCCGCGGTACCCCAGCCGGTTTCCAGACAGCTGCGCAAGCGAAATCGCGCACGGTGGAGGATGACATGGCAATTGCTGGTGGTCAGGCTCAATTGGGCGCAGATTTCGCCTGGTTCGAAGCCAAGGAACTCGCGCATCATGAACACGCGCGCCGTATTGGTCGGCAAGTGGTCGAGGCAGGCTTCGAAAATCCGCCAGAACTGCTTGTTCGATAGTGATTGCTCAGGATCCGGCCATGATGCCGGCCGCATTTCAGCGCGCCAGCGTCCGCTATCGTTGAAAAGCGCTTCAAGCTTCTGGTCCCACTCCTCGTCCTCTTCGAGCAGGCTGGAGATCGTCACGGTGCGATGCTGTCGGCGAAGATGATCGGAAATCTTGTTTTTCAGGATCGCGAACACCCAGGTCTTGAGGCTCGATTGCCCGGTGAAGGCCGCGGCGCTGCGCAAGGCGGCTTCAACAGCTTCCTGCACCATGTCTTCGGCGATATCCCTGTCGCGCAACTGAATCTCGGCAAATCGGAGCATGTCCTTGCGTAGTGCGACGAACTCGTCGGCGTTGATGCCTGAAACCCCGGTGGGCTTGGACGCCTCTCCGGCGGTACGTGGTTTGTTCACCATGATTCTCCCTTGACGACGGGCATGCCTCTGTATGCGGTTTGGCCCGAACCGGCCGAGCATATCGCACTCACGACGATGGGCATCGATCACTCCGTCCGCGAGGATATGCTGGATTTGAAGCTTCGCCGTTCCCATATCTGTTAGTCGCGCCAAGCGAGGATCTATTACAAGGCGACCCCGGCAAGCACGATGTCGAGATCCTCTATTCGCCTGCTTTCCCTGGCATGGCGCCGAAAGCACGGCGGCCCGCTCCGGGGTTGCCTCGATTCGATCGCGACGGCGGCTCGTTCTCCAATCCAAAGCGGGGTCGCAGACGAATTCCAATCGACGATCCGAGCAAAGCCGCAACGATCCAGACCCAGCCGTGCAGGCTGGTCGAGGCAATGCCGGAAAAGAAGGCGCCGATATTGCAGCCGTAGGACAATCGCGCGCCGTAGCCGATTGCCAGTCCGCCCAGGATTGCTGCCGCCAGCGAGCGAAACGGGATCCGCCATTGCGGCGCGAAACGACCGGCCAGCGCCGCGGCCATCCCGGCGCCAAGCATGAGCCCGATATCCATGACCGAGGTAACGTCGGCCAGCACGCTGGCATCGAGCGCATCCCTCTGGAATGGCGCGCTCCAGAAGGACGTACCGCTCGGATCCCAGCCGAGCATCAGCGCGGCTTTCGCGGCCCAGAGCGTGAATGCCCAGGTAATCGTCCAAGGATGCCCTGCCAGCAGCAGCGTCGCAAAATTGAGCACGGCGAGGAAAAAAGCGGCGGCGAGCAGGGGCCAAGGTCCTCGCCATAAGCCGACCGTCGGCTCGGCGGGCGCGCGATCGCGCTTCCTCAGCAGCCAGTAAATCGCCATCAGTCCGCCGGACTGGACCAGCGCCGCAAGGGTCCATCCAAATTGTTCGCCATAAGCTTGCGGCTCCCACTCGGGAAGCTGTTGCCAATAGCCCATGTGCAGGCTTGCCCAGAAGCCACCCGCGCAAAACGCCGCCAGCACGACCAGCATGCGCGGCGAACCGCCACCGGCGTTGTAGAGCGTGCCGGAGCCGCAGCCCCCGGCCAGCTGCATGCCAATTCCGAACAAAAAGGCGCCAAGAAACATCGATACGCCGACCGGCGCAACGGCACCCGCCACCGACCGCCCGAAGACGTCGCCGGCGGCAAGTGCCGGCGCAAACAGCAGGGTCGCAATGGCGAGCATCAGCAGTTGTGCGCGGATGCCCTCTACCTCGCCATGAAGCAGAAAACGCCGGTAGACGACGGTAAACCCGAAACTCGAGTGGTAGAGCGTGACGCCGAGCAGCAAGCCGACGACGAAGAGGAGCGCCATGCGGCTACTGTCGGCTGCCAGATAGAGCGTCAGCACCGTCGCGAGAAATCCGGCGCCCAACAGTGGCCGGCGCTGCATGGCAAGTCTTTCCGCACTCAGCACGGCGATCCCCTGGCAAGTCTCACTTGACCACCAGCTTGTAGTCCGGCGTGGTGTTCAAGGGGCAAGAGTAGAGGTATTCCCCCGCCTTGAGATCGATCACATAGTCTTGCGTCTTGCCGGTCGTCAGGCCACCGCCCGAAACACTGGGCAGGCTCACCCGCTTGACAAGCGACGCTGGCCGCAACCAGAAGCCGAGTTCATACGGAACATCCTTGTTCGTGACGCGAAAGATGTGCTTGCCCGGCTTGAGCTTGAGCGGCGTCGCCGTGGCCAGACGCTCGGTTGCGGACCTGGCGTTGATTGCTTGGCAGTCCTTGATGTTGCTGCTCTTGAAGCCATGATTCCGGCCCTGCTCGCTTTCCAGAAACTGGCAGGCGACCTGGGTCAACTCGACGACGGTTGGCTCGGCGGCGATCGCCGTCGAGTTGCCGGCGAGCATCAGCACGCAGGCAAGGGCTGCACTTGTTTCACAGAGAACACGTTTCATGATTTTTCCTCATCGAGTTGACGACGCGCGAGCAAGGCATCTACCGCCGCGATCTGCTCGTCGATCGACAGCGGTAGTTCACTCGTGATTTCCAGAATGCGGTCTTCAAACACGTCGCGACCCGGATGGCGCTTTGCCCAGGCTGCCACGGCAGCATCCCGTGCCTGCAAGAGCCATTCAATCTGCGGCAAGTAGAGTGCAAGCATCGCCGTCAGCCAGCGATTGACTGGCCAGGAAGGAAAGGCATGGTCAATCCGGAAACTCATCGCCATGCGGATCACGTCGGCAGCCGAGTACCACGTATCGCCGCACACCCAGCGATTGACGGTGAACAGTCCGATCGGCTCGCCGTAGTCATCCATCGCGATGGCGACGAGGTGCGACAGGGCCTCCTCGCCCGCTGGCCAGATTTCTGGCCCGTCATGGGCGACCGGCGCCATATTCGGCGCCATTCCGGCAGCGCGCAGAAAGGTATGGAAGTGCCCGTGCTCGTTCGCTGTACCGCGATGGCTGTGGTAGTAGTACTGGCTATGGGTTTCCTCGTCGTGGACGTCGTCATGCGGATAGTGCTCAAGTTCGAAGAACTCTCCCTGCCCCTTGAGAACTTCACCGACCACGTTGAGATCGGCCTTGCGCAGAACGCGACGGCATTCGAGGACTTCGCGGCCGGCCGCTTGCATGGCCAGCAGCTGGTCTGTCGACGTGCAGGCGAGCGCTCGATCGAGACTGAAGGCACTCGGGTTTTTTGCTGCGTAGGGCATATTCCGGTCCGGCGAGAAGGCAATCAGAATGATTTGAATCGAGACGCCAGCTCAGGTCAGATGAAGCACGTGCGCCAGGGCCTCGAAAAACAGACAGTAGACAGCAATCGGCAGCGGCAGGCCGAGCATCGTACCGATCATGTAATCGCGGAACGATACGCCCGACAGGGCGAGGGCGTAGTTCAGTGCCGGCACGGTCTGGAAGACGACTCTCAGCAAGACCACGCTGCGGATCGGGCTGGCGTCGAGGCGATCGAGCAGTCGCGTTGCGATACTGCTATTGAATTGCCGCAGCGCGTCGCCGCCGACCAGGCGGATGCTCAGGAAGGTCACGCCGCACGACACGCTCGCCGCAAGGTAGGTGGCCAGGCCGCCCCAGCTGCGGCCGAGTGCCAGCACGGCGGCGGCGAGGAAGATCCAGCCGGGGATCTGGATCAGGTTGCCGGCGGAAAACAGCAGAACGAACAGCAGCAGTCCGGTGACCATGTTCTCCAGAAACTTCTGGTGCAGGAACTCAAGCGTGAAATGATCGCGAAGCCCGGACAACTCGAATATTGCGAACAATAGTCCAAGGAAAATCCCCACTGCCAGGAGTCGTTGCCAGGGACGCATGCGGGCGCTCAGGCAGATCGGCGATCGCCACGCAGGGTTTTCATTGCGGCAGTGACCGGCGCTCTTCGATGGCGACAAAGGCCGACGACTCGGCGCGCCGGAGCGCTTCACGGATCATCGGCCGGCCACGTCCTGCACCGTCGCCGGCGAGCAGCGAACGGTAGAACCGGGCATAAAACTCGTCGGGCTCGACGCGCAGGCGAAAAACAAGGGCGGTCATGCCGCGCTGCACAGGCTCTCGATACTCGACCCGCATTTCGCCGTCGGGCGACAGACGGGTGTCGCTGATTTCATTGGCCAGGTCGAGCGGCACTTGCCGCTGAATCGCACGGGCGACGCGCGATTTCGGCAAGGCTCGGCCGGCAGCGTCGATCTGCTCGATCTCGACCACGACTTTTGGCGTGACGTAGGTCGGGAAATAGTGCCCGGCGCCGGTGTTGCGAACGATCAGTGCCGCCTTGACCCGTCCGTCGACCACACCGTCGATTTCCGGTGCGAAGTGAACGGCGGCACGGACCATGTCCGGGTCGTGAATGCCGCGCCACAGATGGCGTCGCTCCGGCATGTGACAGGACTGGCAGCTGCGGCCTTCGCGGGAATGCCGCGAGGTTTTCCACTCGTCATAGGTGTTCTCGAGCAGCTTGCCATTGAGGGCGAACTCTCCCGGCTCGAACTGGTGGCAAGCGGCGCAAAAACGTGAATCCGTGAAGGCATCGGTCGCGGTAAACCCGCCATGCGGCAGCGCCGCGCGCTGGGCCGCATCGGGCACCGATCCGTCACGTCGTGGCGGACCGAATCGCTCGTGGGCACGCAGGTGGCAGGCGGCGCAGATCAGACCCTGCTGGTGAAGTCCGGGCGGCGCCGCGTTCTTTTCACGCCGGCCACTGTTCACCTGCCCGGCGGCAGCGATCGCCGTCGCCAGACTGTCCGCCTGTTCGGCGAGCGGAGCGTGGCAGCGAATGCAGTCCTGATGTTCGGCGCGTGCTTCCGCCGCCATATTGACCAACTGCCCCATCAGCCCCGGCCCCATCGCCTGCGCATGCAAGGCGGTCTGCCAGTCGCGATACTGCTCCGCATGACAATTTCCGCAGTCGGCCGGTGCCAGCGATGCCTCTTGCGGACCGAAATTTTCCGGCGCCTTCCCTTGTGGCGCCAGCGGACGCGACCAGTGCTTTGCGAGAAAGGCAGACACTGCAAGATCGCGATCAGCCGCGGAGGCGGGCTCACCAACGACAGCGGACGTTGCCGTGACCTCGCGCTCACCGCAAGCGGCAAGCACGCAAACAAAGACAAAGGGAAGGAGCCTGACGCTCCTTCCCCAAGCGGCTGAACCGGCCCGCAGATTCAAGGCCCGATTATTTCTTTGCGGCGCAGGGGTTCTTTGCTGCACACGGGTTTTTCGCTGCGCATGGGTTCTTTGCTGCACAGGGGTTCTTGGCGGCACAGGGATTGGCCTTGGCCTTCTGCGCTTTCTTCTTGTCGTGGTCTTTCGCCATTGACTTGCCGGCACAGGGGTTCTTGGCGGCGCAGGGATTGGCTCCCGCGCAGGGATTGGCGGCGTGGGCGAGCGGAACGGCCAGAGCGAGCACCGTAGCACCAAGGGCAAGACGCAGGGGTTTCAAATTCATGAGATCTCCTTGAGGTATAAGTTAATTACAAAATCATAGCGGGGAGGCCGCTATTTCTTGGCTGCGCAGGGATTTCTGGCTGCACAGGGGTTCTTTGCCGCGCAGGGATTTTTCGCGGCGCAAGGATTTTTCGCCGCACAAGGGTTCGCGCCCCGAGCCTTGGCCGGCTTGAAGTTTTTCTGCACTTCGGCGGTATAGGCGGTCAGCGCAGCCAGTTCCTTCGATTCCCACGCCAAAGGCTTCGCAGCGAGCGGAACCACCAGGCAGAACTGGACCATCTCGTCGAGCTGAATGGTCTTCATGCCGCCGCGTTCCTGCGCCATCTGTACCTGATGCGGGTAGGGTTTGGCAAAACTCGCGCCGAACGAGTTGCCGCCCTGATGACAGGTATTGCAGGACATGCCGTTGGTCGACAGCTTGGTGTCACTCCACAAGCGCTCACCTTCCTTGACCAACTCGGCGGCGTTCCCGGCATAGAGCTTGGTGTTCTTGGGACGAGTCACCAGTTTTCGATCGACCTTGTCGCTTGCGGCACAGGGGTTCTTGGCAGCGCAAGGATTTTTCGCCGCGCACGGGTTTTTCTTGGCGGCGCACGGGTTCATCTTCGCCGCACAGGGGTTCTTCGCTTTTGCCGCGCAGGGATTGCAGGGATTGGCCGCCTGGGCGGTCGGCATCGCCAGGGTCAAGGCGCCGGCGACGGCCAGTGCGAGGGCAAACGGTCTTGCTTGTGGGTTCATCTTCAGTCTCCTTGATCCGGGGTGTCGTGATGGATTGCAGCACTGCTCCGGACAGTTGACGTCAATTCAAATCGAATTTGCGTCCGATTCTTTCCGGATGTTCCTTAGTCGCGGCAGGTCGTCGAACTATTACACCCTGCGTCGAGAACATTTCCTTCACCGTCTTGTAAGCGATCGCGATCTCGTGGCGACTAACCGTACAACAGCGATCGCTGCTGCCCAATGACCGAACTGGAGTCCAACCGATGCACGCCACCCTTCCTCTGCTAAGACGCACCGACTTCCCGCACCTCAAGCGGCGCGCGGTCGAGACGCTCCAGCTGAACCTTGGTTATCGCTGTAACCAGAGTTGCCTGCACTGTCACGTCAATGCCGGTCCGGGACGCAAGGAAGAAATGACGTCCGAGACGGTCGACGCGGTCCTCGCGTTTATCGCGGCAAGCCCCGAGATTACCGCGATCGATCTGACCGGGGGCGCCCCGGAACTCAACCCGAATTTCCAGCGGCTGGTGGTGGCGGCGCGAGCGCGTGGCCTGAGGGTCATCGATCGCTGCAATCTGACCATTCTGGAAGAACCCGGATTCGAGGCGATGGCCGATTTCATGGCCTTGCACCAGGTCGAGATCGTCGCTTCGCTGCCATGCTATCTCGAAGAAAACGTCGACCAGCAGCGCGGCAAGGGTACCTTCGACGCCAGCATCCGCAGCCTCATGCGGCTGAATGCCCTCGGCTACGGACAGGCCGGCAGCGGACTCATACTCAATCTGGTTTTCAATCCACAGGGGCCAAGCCTGCCACCGCCGCAGGGGCCGCTCGAAGTCGCCTACAAGACCCATCTGATCGAACACTTCGGCGTCGTCTTCAACCAGCTATTCACGCTGGCCAACATGCCGATTCAGCGCTTCGGCAGCATGCTGATTTCGAAAGGGCAGTTCAACAGCTACATGGGCACCCTGCGCGACGCCCATCGCAGCGACAACCTTGCCGCCGTGATGTGTCGCAATCTGATCAGCGTCGATTGGCAGGGCTACCTCTACGACTGTGATTTCAATCAGCAGCTCGGGCTGTCGATCCATGGTGCAGGCACCGCCCGCAAAACGCGCCTGCACATCACCGACGCGACCACAAGCGCGCTCGACGGCGGGCCGATTCGCGTTGCCGATCACTGCTATGGCTGTACGGCCGGGCAGGGATCGAGTTGCGGCGGGGCGCTGGGCCACGAAACCGCAGCCGCCCCGACCTGTGGCGTCTGATCAAGCTTGAACGAGGCAAACCACATGACTGAACTGCAAGGGCTGTTCTTCTGGGGATTCCTGCTGGTTTTCGGCGCCGTGATGTACGTCGTCTCGCCAAAGACCACCGACAACGCCGGATTCTTCCGGGGCCATGACGAACACGGCCGGCCGGCTTCGGAGTGGGCGTTGATGATGAGCATCTTCATCAGTTGGATCTTCGCCAAATCGGTCACCAACGCCGCCAATCTCGGTGCGACTTACGGCATCGTCGGTGGCCTGGCCTACGCCACCTACTGGTTGTCGATTCCGGTCGCCGGCTGGGTCATCTACCGACTGCGGACGCGCGAAGGCGCCACCGGTCTCGTCCCGTTTCTGATCGGCAAGTACGGGCGCGCTGCGGCCCTGGCCTTCTCGGCAGCAATCCTGGTCCGGCTGTTCAACGAGGTCTGGAGCAACACCGCGGTGGTCGGCGGCTACTATGGCGAATCAGGATCGGCGGGTTTCATCGGTGCCGCGCTGCTGTTTACGGCCGTGGTGCTGTTCTACAGCCTGAAGGGCGGCTTGCGCAGCTCGATCTTCACCGATGTCATTCAGGCCGTCGTCTTTCTTCTTTTTCTCGGCGTCGTCGTCGCCATGGTTCTGCCATCGCATGACCCGGCTCGCCTGTTGAGTGAAGGCAGTTTCACGCTCGCCGGCGGCATGGACCTGCTGCTGGTTGCCCTGCTGCAAGTGGTGTCATATCCCTTCCATGATCCGGTGCTGACCGACCGCGGCTTCATCACCCGCGAGAAGACCATGTTGCGCGCCTTCATCGTTGCCGGCGCTCTGGGCTTTCTGGCGATTCTCGCGTTCAGCCTGGTCGGCGTGCATGCCCGGCTGGAAGGCATGAAGCCGAGCAGCAACATTCCGGCCGACGTGGCGCGCAGTCTCGGCTTTGCCGGCTTCTTCGCGATGGTCGCGGTGATGATCTCTTCGGCCGCATCAACGCTCGACTCAACCTTCTCGTCGCTGTCGAAATCGGTGGCCCTGGAGTTGCCACTCCTTGCCGGGCGAGCGCCGTCTCCGCGGGCAATCAGCATCGGCCTGGTGACGATGGTGATTTTTGCGGCGGTCGGCAACCTGCCGATGATCGCCGGAACCGACATCCTGAAGGCGACCACGATCAGCGGTACGATGGTCATCGGACTGGCGCCGATCTTCCTGTTTTCACACCGCGTCGGCTATTCGCCGCTTTCGTTCCATCTGGCTTTCTGGACCGGAATGGGTCTCGGCATCCTGCAGGCGATCAATCTGATTCCGGCGAGTTGGGCGATCGGCAGCGGCAAGTACGGTGTCCTTCTTGGCACGAATCTCTATGGCTTGTTGCTTTGCACCGCTGCGTTTTTCCTGCCACTGCTCTTGCCGCGCTACCGCCTGAGTACAACCGGGATCGCGGCATGACGCAGGCGGGGCGCAGTTGCCCGCTTCGCTACCACTACGGCGCCCGAGCCATTGCCAAGGCGCCCGAACGATCGGCCGAAACCTTGTACGCAGTCGGGGGGCTTTACGGCAACCCGCTCGCGCTCGATGCCGTCGAGGCGATGGCGGCAAAGGAGTCCGGCGCGACGACGATCTGCTTCAACGGTGATTTCAATTGGTTCAATATTGACGACGCAGGCTTTCGTGCGATCAACGAGAGAATCCTTCGTCACGACGCGATCCTGGGCAATGTCGAAGCCGAGTTGAATGATGAGTCCGGCGATGCCGGATGTGGCTGCGCTTACCCGGACACGGTCAGTCATGACGTTGTCGAACGGTCCAACCGGATTCACGCCACGCTGAAGCGCACGGCGGCACGCCATCCCGACCTTCTCGCCGCGCTGGGAAGGCTGCCGATGATCGCCCGGTACCGCGTTGGTGATCTGCGCGTTGGCGTCGTCCACGGCGACGCCAATGCCCTGGCGGGTTGGCGCTTCGATGTCGATGCACTGCTTGCGACCGAGCATCAGGACTGGCTCGCCAGCGCCTTCGTTGATGCCGACGTCGATGTGTTTGCCTCCAGCCACACCTGCCTTCCGGCCATGCGATGTTTCGATTTCGGTGGGGTTCGTCTGGTCGCCAACAATGGCGCGGCCGGCATGCCCAACATCCTCGGCAGCCGTTTTGGCATCGTCACCCGGATCTCGCCGCGTCCGTCGCCCGTTCGGCCGCTGTATGGCCATCAGTGGAATGGGCATTTCGTCGACGCACTGCCGCTGGACTACGACCATCTGCAATGGAAAGCACACTTCCTCGCCAACTGGCCACCCGGAAGCCCTGCCTACGTCTCCTATTTCGAGCGGATCGTTCTTGGCCCGAATTATCGTTTTGACCGGGCATTTTGCTGTTTCGACCGGAACTAGAGGGAGCAGGCATGGAAACGAAAGCGATTGTCGAACCGAAACAGACGGTGCTGTTGTTGCAAGGCGGCGGCGCGCTCGGCGCCTATCAGGCCGGGGTTTTCGAGGCTCTGGAACGGAATGGCCATCAACCTGACTGGGTGGTCGGCACTTCGATAGGCGCCATCAATGCGGCGCTGATCGCGGGCAACCCTCCCGAGCGGCGAATGGAACACCTCTTCGAATTTTGGGCAAGGATCGGAAAGGACTGGTCAGCCGGCGCATTTGGCGACCCTGTCGAGGAAGTGTCGGCAAGCGGAATGCTTCATCGTTGGAACGCAATGGCGGCGACTGTCTTCGGTGTTCCGGCATTTTTTCACCCGCGGCTTGGCAGCGTTTTTGGGCTGGGCCTTCCTGTGCATGCGGATGAGGCAAGTTTCTACGACACTTCTGCCCTGCGCGAGACCTTGCTCGAATTGATCGACTTTGATTTCCTCGTGAAGTCACCGGTACGACTCTCGGTAGGCGCCGTCAACGTGGAAACATCAAAGATCCGCTATTTCGATTCGCGGCACGACAAGATTCGAGTCGATCACATTCTGGCCAGCGGCGCGCTGCCACCGGCTTTCGCCCCGGTTGAAATCGACGGTCAGCGTTACTGGGACGGAGGGATTTGCTCCAATACGCCGCTCGAATGGGTGCTGCGCGATACGCCTCGTCGCCATTCCCTGTGCTTTCTCGCGACCCTCTGGCCGGAAAGAGATTCGCCGCCTACCACCCTGGCCGACGTCCTCCGTCGCGCGAAGGAGGTGCAGTATGCCAGTCGGGTCGATACGCTTGCCCATCTGGAGCAGACGCTGCATCGACTCCGCCACGACATCCTGCTGCTCGCACGACGACTGCCCGAAACCGACCGGAACGACCCGGAGTTGAGAGAAATCATCGGCAACGGTTGCCGCAGCGTCTACCACCTCGTGCGCCTGCAGGCGCCGAGGCTGGAGGCCGAAGATCACGCCAAAGATATCGATTTCACACCGTCGCGAATCGTCCAGCGCTGGACCGCAGGTTGCCTGGATACGCTACGTGCGCTCGCCGCACAGCCCTGGCTGGCGCCCATCGGACCGGAGGAAGGCGTAGTCCTGCATGACTTTACGTCACTGCCACCGATGCCGCCGCAAACCGCTTCAGCCGAGCCCTTGCGGGGTTCGACCGTCTAGCTAACCGCCGCCGCGATGCAGATAGCGATCAAGATGCGCCAGCAGGGCGGCGCATGCGGGCGCTTCGCCCGCCGTAAAGCGAATGATAACGGCGAGTGTCGGCAACGACAGACTGGCGATATTTCGATTGGGACCCGGGCTGATCTGCAACTCCATCGCGGCCGTGGCATCGTGAACGCGGTAACGATTGCCTTCCTGTTCAAGGGCGCCCGGAAATGCCGCCGCAAGCGCGCGGACAAACTCGGTCAGCGTTGCGGTAACGTCACGGTGCAGTTCGCGAGCCTCAGTGATCACCATTTTGTTGCCTCGCAGGCGTTGCCAGTCCGCAAGCAAATGCGGTTGGCTGAACGTGAATGAAAACTTCAGTGAAATTGTACTTGATTTATGGACGTATCAGTCCAATAATCAATTCATGAGTCTTGGACGCCCACTTGAATTCGATCCTGAAGCCGTGCTCGACGCGGCGATGGAGGTTTTTTGGCGTCAGGGCTTCGAAGCCACCTCGCTACAGGATCTTCTGGCGGCGATGAACCTTTCGAAGAGCAGTTTCTATCAAGCCTTTGGCAGCAAGCAGCAGTTGTTCGAGACCTGCCTTGCCCGCTTCCGCAAGCACCAGGCCGCCCGCATGATGCGAACGCTGGCAGCGGCCCCGAGCGGTTTGTCATTTCTCCGCCAGTTCCTGCGCAGTGTTGCAAAGGAGGCGCGCGGAACCGACTGTCCCAAAGGCTGCCTGATCATGAACACGGCCACCGAGTTCGCCGGGCGCGATGCGGCGGTTGCGGCCCTCGTTGAATGTGGCGGTCCCGGTTTTTCGGACAGTCGGATAAGCTAAGGCCGATTGAACCGAGAAGGCAGGAAACATGGGCGTGAAACGCAAGCAACACGGAGCGCAGTTCAAGGCGCAAGTCGCGATGGCGGCGCTGTCAGGGGAGAAGACCCTGGCGGAGCTGTCGGCGGAATACGGGGTGCATCCGACGATGATCAGCACCTGGAAGCAGGAGCTGATGAAACGCGCCGGGGAGTTGTTCGAGCGGGGCAACAAGACCGCCGCCGACCCGCAGAAGACCATCGACCGGCTGCACCAGAAGATTGGGCAATTGCAGGTCGAACGGGATTTCTTGGCGGGACAGCCCGCCATTGCCCGGCTGCTGAAAGGCGGGCAATGATCAAGCCGAATGCGGAGCTGTCCCTTCAACGGCAAAGCCAACTGCTGGGCGTCTCGCGCAGCAGCCTCTACTACCGGCCGCGGCCGGACTCGCCCCGGGAGGCCGATCTCCTGAAGCGGCTGGACCGGATTTTCACCGAGCACCCGATCTACGGCAGCCGGCGGCTGCGGGTAATGTTGGCCCGGGAAGGCATCGAAGTTGGCCGGCGGCACATCCGGCGGCTGATGAAGAAGCTGGGACTGTGGGCGATCACCCCCAAGCCCGACACCAGCCGGCCCCACCCCGAACACAAAATCTATCCCTACCTGCTGCGCGGCCGGGTCATCGACCGGCCGAACCAGGTGTGGGCCACCGACATCACCTACATTCCGATGCAGAAAGGGTTCCTGTACCTGGTCGCCATCCTCGACTGGGCGACCCGACGGGTGCTGGCGTGGCGGCTGTCCAACACGCTGACGGCAGACTTCTGCGTGGCGGCGCTCCAGGAAGCCATCGCCCGGTACGGCAACCCGGAAATCTTCAACACCGACCAGGGCAGCCAATTCACCAGCGAGGAATTCACCGGCGTCCTGAAAGCGCACGCTATCCGCGTCAGCATGGACGGCCGCGGGCGCTGCCACGACAACATCTTCGTCGAGCGGCTGTGGTGGACGGTCAAGCACGAGTGGGTCTATCTGCGTCCGACCGCCAACGGCATCGAGCAGAAACGAAGTCTCATCGAGTGCTTCGACTGGTACAACCGCCGGCGGCCGCACCAGTCGCTGTCCTGGCAGACGCCGGACGAGGCGTACTTCGGCCAGCTCGCCCAATCTGCGGCGAAGGCGGCCTGAACGATGCACTGTGGATTTGTGGACAGTCGGCTGCGCCGATTCCCGCCTTTGCGCTGCGCGCAATCCTGTGGACGGCCCGTGGAAAACGCGTTGCGTTTCCCACCGCCCGCCCACAGGCCGGCAGCTGCCCACAAGCTCCACAGCGCGCCAGCCAATCTGTATAAAATCCGGGAAAGTCAAAACCCTCACCCAACCACCGGCCTTAGCTTATTCCACCCCGGTGGCTGTCCAGACGACCGGAACCACCGCAGGAAACCTATTTATTCGATGAATCAAAGTTGGCTGCATGGTGTCGTGAACGCGGTTTGTTTGCGCATCAATTGCAGCAATGGCGTACTGACTTTTGCAGTCCGAATCCTCGCGCTGCACAGCAAGAAGCCCAGCATGAGGTGCGGGTGCTTAAGCATGAGAATCAACAGTTACAAAAGCAACTCACACGAAAAGAAAAAGCCTTGGCGGAAACGGCTGCTTTGCTTGTTCTACAAAAAAAGTTTCAGGCGCTGTGGGAGGGCGAGGGAGAATGAATTCCCCTGCACAGCGCCAAGACATTTTGACGTTAATTAACGAAGCAGAGACAGCCGGTGCCACGCGTCAACAAGCATGCGAACTTATCGGCCTTTGCCCTCGCACGATCTCACGCTGGCAAGAGCAGGCGCAATCCATTGACAAGCGCACTCTACGTGAATTCACTCCGCCAAATAAGCTCACGGATATTGAGCAAGCTGAGTTATTCGATGTGGCAAATTCAGCTGAGTTTGCCCATTTATCGCCTGCGCAAATTGTGCCAAGATTGGCAGATCAAGGGCGTTATATTGCGTCAGAATCGAGTTTTTACCGCTATCTAAAACAAGCAAAACAATTACGGCATAGAGCGCTTTCTCGTCCACCCCAAGTGCGGGTTAAACCTCGTGCTTTATATGCTACTGCGCCTAATCAGGTTTATAGTTGGGACATCACATATCTTCCCACAACGATTAAAGGGAAATACTTTTATCTTTATCTCGTGATGGATATTTTTAGTAGAAAAATTGTGGGTTGGCAGGTCTACGCTGAAGAGTCCGGCGAGCATGCTGCCGCCCTCATGACAGATGTTTGTTTGCGTGAATCCATTGCACGAAATCAGGTCGTTCTACATAGCGATAACGGTGCTGCAATGAAGAGTGCTGGATTACTCGCATGTTTGCAGAAATTAGGCGTTGCAACATCATATAGTCGCCCTGCCGTATCAAACGATAACCCGTACTCAGAGTCATTATTTAAGACACTAAAATATCGCCCTGAGCACAGCTTATCAGCCTTTGAAAATCTACTCGCAGCGCGCCGCAGTGTCACGCAATTAGTGCATTGGTACAATGAAGAACATCGGCATAGTGCGATTCAATTTGTTACCCCCGCACAGCGCCATGCAGGTCAAGATACAGAACTCTTAGACCAAAGAAAAACACTCTATCTGCGAGCAAAAGATCTACACCCTGAGCGCTGGTCTGGTGTGATCAAAAACTTCAACCCCGTTGACGAGGTTTATCTCAATCCTGAGCGAAAAATGCAATTTGAGAGTTTAGAAAAGGAGGTGCAAATATTTGCTTGAACTTTTGCTTGATATGACAACTAGCTTGACATTTACCGGTTCCGGCGTCGTCCATCCATCCGGCCGGAAAGCGCTCATTCTCTTTCCCTGAATGCCCGCAACGCCCGCGACAGGGACAGAAGGAACAGGCCGGTCAAACCGAGCGCCGCGATGACCCAATGCTCGCCGAGGAAAGCACC